>CAZYQW010000128.1:0-17257 GCA_964649825.1 uncultured Phycisphaeraceae bacterium
CCGGCTGCGGCGGGCCCTCGCGACCGATCTCTTCGTTGCAGGATCCTCGACGTACAGGCAGTACGCCTGCGATCCTGCGCCTCGATCTCGGTCGCGATGACCTCGCCTCGCTTCGAAAGCACTTTCACCACGGGCTGCTAGGGCGCGGCTGGCGTGGACCTTCGTCGCGAGAGATGCGGCGACGAGCCCGACGGCGCCGATCGCGGCGAGCGAGCCCTCGTACGGGCGGCTGTTGGCGAGGATCGCGAAGCCGGCGGCGGCCACCAGCGCGTGGCAGGCCCGGCCGCTCCGCGTCCAGCGCCGCGCCGCCCCGAACAGGAGGGCGCCGCCCGTCGCCGCCACCGCACCTCCCCAGTAGGTCTGGCTCCAGTAGCTGACCAACCCGACTTGAACCGCGACGAGGACGCCTCCCGCCGTCGCGCTGCGCGGCGGGACCCACGCGAACAGCATCCACGCGATCGCTCCGCACATCAGCGCGACGGAGAGCCACACCCCGGCGATGGGATGCCCGAACAGCACCTGGCCGGCGGCGAGCGCGAGCGCCTGTGCCGGGGGGTACTTCGACTGGTACGTCGGCTCGTGGAAGACCTGGTAGCTCTCGAAGTGCCGCCAATGCGGGTGCGTTGGGTTCGTCACCCGACCGCGCGCGAAGGTATCCGCGCCGAGCAGGTAGCCGAACTCGTCGTGCACGGCCGGGACTCGCGGGCCGAGGCGAGCGCCGACGGAGGCGGCGCCGAGGAAGGTGAAGACGACGATCGCGATCACCACGACGGTCGGGCGACGGGCGAGGTCGCGGAGCACGCGTCGCGTGCGGCGAATCCCGTTCATGGCCTCGAACCGGTTCGTGCGCTCACGCCGGCCGGGCCATACGATGGCGCCGACCACGTGCGGAGGGAACGATGTCGTCGAAGCGTCGCCATCTGCTCGTCGCGGCGGCCGCGGGAGCGGCGGGCGCGATCGGCCTGCTCGGCGCCCGCCACCCGGTCGCATCGTCGATCGTGGAGCTCGTCGTCGTCGTATCCGGGCTGATCGCGATCGGCGCGGCACCGTCCGTGGCGACGCGCGTCCGTGAGATGTCCCCTCGTCACCGCACGATCTCGATCGCGATCCTGTCGCTCATGGTGATCGGTCACTGGGTCGGACGCTCTCGGGACACGTTTCCGTTCCTGCGCTGGGACATGTACGGCGAGCCGGCCGTGGAGGCGGGCTCGGACGTCGAGTCGTTCGAGCTGCATGGAGTGACGGCGGACGGGGCCAACGTACCGATTCGGTTGAGCGGAATCTTCGGCCGAGTCGGATGGCGAGTCCAATCGTCGTTGCGCCGGCCGGGTTCGCGCGTGCTTCGAAACGCCGCGGACGGCGCGGCGTGCGCCGATCTGGACGCGTGGCTGCTCGCGGCCGCTGCGCGCTACGACCACCTTCATTCGCACGCGCCGCTGCGTGCGATCGAGTGTCGCGCGGTTCGGTTCCGGCCGGGCGAACGTGGCGAGGGCGCGCCGGCGGACGCGCGGCTGGTCCGTCGCATCGAGCTGCGAGGTCGACGGTGACCGCCCCCTGGACGGGCCTCGGTTCGCGCCACGAGCGGTGGCTGCGCGTCGTGATCTTCCTGATCTGGGCGATCAAGCCGCTGCTCGAGCCGGCGCGATCGCTCTCCCACCTGCCGGCCGCGGCGTTCGATTTCGCCCTCCCGCTCCGGATCCTCCCCGATGCAGCACGCACCGTGCTGCTCCAGCCGGGCGTCCTCGGCACGCTCGACGTGCTCCTGACCCTGTCGGCGCTCGCCGCGGCGACGGGGCGCGGCCTGCGAGCGACGGCGCCCCTCGCGCTGCTGGCCGCCCTCGCGCATCAGTCGCTTCTGAACAGCCTCGGGTACGTGGGCCACGAGTCGGTCGCGCTCTGGCTCGTGACGCTCGGCTTCGTCCTCTTCCGGGCCGCCGGCGCGCGCGCGCGCATCGACGACCTGTTCCTGCTGACCGCGGCGATCGTGACGGTCGGCTACGCGCTGACCGGCGCGTTCCGGCTCTTCCACGGAACTCCCACGATCTTCGTCGACGACTCCCTGCCCTACTGGTCGGCGCGGAACCAGCTCTACGACTGTTGGGAGGCGCGCGTCGCCGCCGCGTGGATGCCGCGCGACGGCCTCTTCGCGGCGGACGGGCCGATCTGTCGCGCCGGGTTCGTCGGGATCGCTGCGTTGGAGGTTCTCGCGCCGCTGTCGCTCGCTTCGCGCCGGGCGGCGGTCGTCTTCCTGCCCGCGATGATCCTCTTCCACCTGACGTCGCTCGTCGTGTTGAGCATCTTCTTCTGGGAGAGCACGGCGCTGCTCGGAGTGCTTTGGCTGGCGCTCGGGCGCGGGTCGCCTCAGAAGTGCTGCGCCCAGACGTCGTCCGGCTCGGGGCGAGGACCCGCGACGCGGCCGTTCGGGGGCGGATCCCTCGAGAGCAACGCGAACGCTTCGTCGCGATAGATTTCGAACCAGCGTCCCGCGAGGTCGCCGAACGCGAGTTCGGCCTCCCCTGCGACACGCACGAGGATGAAGTCGGGGGAGATCGTCCGGAGCGCTTCTTCGTGGCCCTCTCGTCGAGGGTCGAGCGCGCGCGCCACGAGCTCGACGGTGGCGTCGGGGTAGACCTCCTCGTAGCGGCCGTCCATCGATACGCGGTACCGCGGATGGATGCGCCAGAGCGCGAAGCTGCCGTGGTTGAATCCGACGAGGAGGTTGCCGCCGTCGCGCTCGTGCCAGAGCCAGTCGAGCGCGGCGACGGGATAGGTCGTGGTCGTGAGCCGTGCGCCGTGGTTCAGCAGGCGCTCGAGCGAGAATCCGAGCGACGCCGGGAGCGAGAGGAGCAGCGCGAGGGAGGCTCCCGCCGTACCGATGCGAAACGCCCGCGGCGCGCGCGCTCCGAGCCGTTGCACCGGACCGTCGAGGAGGTCGGACGCGTAGACGAACGCGACCATCACGAACACGCCGATCAGTCGGACGTGCCGGTAGCCGAACCACGCCGACAGGGCGAGCGCCACGGTGGCGGCCGGCGGAGAGCGGCGCCGGAGGGCGACCTCCACGACGATCAACGCGAGGAAGAGATCGGCGACCCAGGCGGGCGGCGAGATCATCGAGAGGGGCGCCCACTCGGCGATCTGCGGGCGGTTCATCGTGATCGCGTCGAGGATGTACCGCCAGTACTCGACCCCGCCGTACGGCGACAGGAACGTGGAGGCGACGTTGGCGGCAAGCACACCGAGGGCGAGGACCGACCGCCCGGGACGGCGCGCCGCCGCGGCGGCGTGGGTGGGGTGGATGGCATGGATGGCATGGATGGCGAGGAACCCGAGCCCGACCACGAACCCCCCGTGGCACTGGGCCCAGATCGCCATCACGAGCGGCAGGGCGAGCAGGAGCCCGCGCCGTCCGCGACGCTCGTGCTCGGCGAACGCCAGGAGGAAGAGCGCGAGGAACAGGTACGTGAACACCTGCGCGCGCACCGTGCTGATCCACAGGTACGCGGAGCTCGCCGCCATGAGCAGCAGCCAGTGCGGCGCGACGGAGCGGTCGTCGCGACGGAGTCGATGCGCGCGCAGAAGCAACGTCAGGGTGAGCCAGCAGAGCGCGCACTTGAACGCGAACAGGCCGGCGCTGCCGCCGTGCTGGAGGACCGAGTGGAACACGACCCCGGAGAGCCACTCGTGATCGACCCAGAGCGGCTTGGTCGCGGTGAACGCGTACGGATCCGTGGTCGGAACCTCGCCGCTCGCGGTGACCAGCCGTCCCACCGCGAGCCGGGCGAACAGGTCCGGGTCCGCCTCGAGGTCGAAGAGGAAAATCGATCCGAGCAGCAAGCAGGTCGCGATGAGCGCGACGGACGGCGCGCGCGCCGCCGCCGCGAGCCGCGGCAGGTACGACGGCGCCGGGGTCATGTCGGCGCATGGTAGAGATGCGACGTTCGCGAATCACCCCGGCGGGGATCCTGTTAGTCTCCCGCGATGCGTGTCCTGTTCACGGCGGCGATCTCGCTCGGCGCGTTCCTCCTCTTCCTCGCGCAACCGCTCCTGGCCAAACAGATCCTCCCTCGGCTCGGTGGAACTCCGGCCGTGTGGAACGGATGCGTGATGTTCTTCCAGGTCGCTCTGATCGTCGGCTACGCGTACGCGCACGTGGTATCACGGATCCGACGACCCGCTTTGCAGGTGCTGCTTCACGCCGCGCTTCTCGCGGTCGGCGCCGGCCTGCTGCCGATCGGCATCGATGAGTCCGTCCGTCCGGACTACGCCGCGCCGCCCGTCCCGTGGCTCCTCGAGACTCTGATCGGCTCGGTCGGTCTCCCGTTCCTCCTCGTCGCCTCCGGATCCCCGCTGCTCCTGCGTTGGTTCTCGCGGACGGGAGATCCGCTGAGCCGCGACCCGTACTTCCTCTATGCCGCGAGCAACGTGGGGAGTCTGGTCGCGCTGCTCGCCTTTCCGGCGCTGCTCGAGCCGTGGCTCTCCGCCTCGCGGCTGGTCCACCTCTGGACGATCGGGTTCCTCGTCCTCGTGGGGCTCGTCGTCCTCTGCGGGATCGCGCTCCTGCGACGGCGAGGCGTCGCCGCCGACTCGATCGCGACCCCGGCATCGGGCGAGGAGCCGGCGCGCCTGCGCCCGCGGACGCTCGTCGCGTGGGTCGTGCTCGCGTTCATCCCGTCGTCGCTGACTCTCGGCGCCACGCACCACGTCACCACCGACGTCGCGGCGGTCCCGCTCTTCTGGGTCGTGCCCCTCGCGATCTATCTCACGACGTACGTCATCGCGTTCGCGCGCCGTACGGTCATCGAGCCGGCGTTGGCCGCGCGGCTCTTCGCCTGGCTGGGAGCGGTCGGCCTGCTGTCGGTGACGTTCGGCTGGGCGCTTCCGGTCGTCGTCTCGGTCCCCCTCCATCTGCTGTTGGTGTTCGCGGCCGGGCTGGTGGCGCACGGACGGCTCGCGGCCTCGCGTCCGCCGACGTCGGACTTGACGACGTTCTTCTTCGCGATCGCGGTGGGCGGGGCGCTCGGCGGCGTCTTCAACGCGATGGTGGCTCCGGCGCTCTTCGACTCGGTGATCGAGTATCCGTTGGTGATCGCGCTCGGCCTGCTCCTGCGACCGCGGACGAACCCGCGCCGCGCCGCCCGGCTCGCGTTCGACGCCGCCGTCGTCGTGCTCGCCGCCGCGGCACTGCCGTTCAACGCACACTACGTGCTGCCGCACGCGCGCGTGACGCGCACGGCGCGGACGTTCTTCGGCGTCCATCGGGTCGTCGTGCACGAGGACGTGGGCACGGTCGGCTACTACCACGGGACGACGCTGCACGGGGTGCAGGTCGCGGCGGCTCCCCGCGAGCCGACGGCGTACTTCCACCGCGACACGGGCATCGGCCGCGTGCTCGGGGCGCCGGAGGCCTCCGAGAGGTTCCCTCGGGTCGGCGTGATCGGGCTCGGCGTCGGCACCCTCGCCGCCTGGGCGCGGCCCGGTCAGCGGTTCACGTTCTTCGAGATCGACCCCGTCGTCGTCGACATCGCGCGCGACTCGGGCGAGTTCCGCTTCCTCGCCGACTCGGACGCCGACGCGATCGACGTCGTCATCGGCGACGGGCGGATCTCGATCGCGTCCTTCCCTCCCGCGTCGTTCGACCTGCTCGTCATGGACGCGTTCAGCTCGGACGCGGTGCCCGTCCATCTCCTCACGAAGGAGGCGTTCGTGCTCTATCGCACCAAGCTGACCCCCGGCGGGATCATCGCGTTCAACGTGACGAATCGACACCTCGACCTCGAGGCCGTGGTGGTGGCGGTCGCCCATGACGTCGGTCTCGCCGCGACGCGCTGGAATCGCCCCCCGGACGTCGTCGCGACGAAGGCGCGGTACGCGGCGGACTGGGTCTTCGTCGGAACGACGCAGGCCCTCGATTCGCTCGGTGGGCTTCCCGACTGGGCGGCGGTTCCCCCCGTCAAAGGCGCGCCGATCTGGAGCGATCAGCGCTCGAGCTTGATCCCGGTGATCCGGTGGGACCGGTTGGTCTCGAGGCGGTGAACGGCCCCGTCGCGGCTCACGTGTCGCGGCTCTGCTCGATCAGCTCGAGCAGCCGCCGTGGGGCGGTATCGTCCGCGTGGGCCCGCGCGATCGCCTTCTCGACCGTTGCCCGAGCTTCGTCGATCTGGCCGGCCTGCCGCTGCCAGATCGCCAGCGCGAGGTAGCCCTCGTGCCGGTTCGGGGCGACGGCGATCACCCGGTCCGCGGCGGAACGGAGCATCCCCGGGTCGGTGAGGATCATCGCGACGTCGCACATCTTGATCCAGCCCTCGACGTCGTTCGGGTCGCTCCGCGTCAGTTCGCGCAAGATCGCGCGCGCCTCGACCGGTCGATCGAGCTCGAGAAGGCAGGACGCGCGAAGGTGCTCGAGGTCGCGCCGCTCGGGACGGGCGATCGCGCGCAGATACGTTTCCGCCTCGGCGAACCGCTGCTCGAGGATCAACGCGCGGCACAGGTCCTCGCGCAACGCGACGTCCGACGGACTCAGGATCGCCGCCTCGGTGAAGCGGTCGATCGCGGTGGCCGCGTCGCCCCGCATCATGGCGATGTGGCCGAGGGTCTGCCGGAATCCGGGCTGGTACTCGGAGTCGACGGCGCCGCTCGAGAGCAGCGACTCCGCCGCGTCGAGGTCGCCCTGCTCGATCAGGATCTCGGCCACGGCCAGGGT
Source organism: uncultured Phycisphaeraceae bacterium (assembly GCA_964649825.1). Taxonomy (GTDB): domain Bacteria; phylum Planctomycetota; class B15-G4; order B15-G4; family JADJEK01; genus CAZYQW01. The sequence goes on from CAZYQW010000128.1 coordinate 6,704, forward strand.
GTAGTACGGCCGCGTCGGATCGATCTCGTGGGCGGTCCGAAACCGTTCGAGCGCACGGTCCAACTCGCCGAGCCGCTCGAACGCGGCGCCCTCGAAGTACGGGAAGTCCGGGTTCGTCTCATCGAGCCGGCGACCGGTCTCGAGCGCGGCGAGGGCGCGCTTGCCGTCGCCGATCTCGAGCAGGATTCGCCCCATCAGGAGATGGCCGTGAGGCACCGCGGCGTCACTCTGGATCGAGCGGGTCACGGTCTCGAGCGCGCGCTCGAGGTTGCCGGACCCGAACTGCTGCATCGCGAGGTCGTAGTCCGCGGCGGCGCGGATGTGCGCCATCTTCTTCTGCGACTCGTCGCCGAGCTCCGACGTGTGCTTGCCGTGGCCGCTGCACGCGACCGTGATCGCCAGGAGCCCGAGCCCGAGCCGAGGCGCCCGAGACATCCGATGCAGTGGGGCCATCAGCCGTCCTCCCTCTTGGTGGGATCCATCTTGTCGAGGTCGAGCTGGTGGTGGAACTCTGCGTCGATCGTGCGCTCGAGGTAGCTCCGACTCGGCCACCAAGCGGGGCCGTTCACGAGCTGCTCGCGGATGCGCAACGCGTCGGGCTGGATCGGGTGGAGCTCGAGCGAACGGCGGATGTTCCAGAGCGCTCGGTCATAGTCGCCCGCCGCCGCGTTCCGTTCGGCGGCCAGGTTCAGGCATGCGCTCTGTCGCTCGCGGCTCCACGGCAGCAGCCCGAGCCGGCTCCCGACGCGCACGCGTTCGGTGTAGCCCTCCCCGCGGATTCCCTGGTCGATGAGCGTCTGGTCGCTCTTCAGCACGGTCGCCTTGATGAGGAAGATCACTTCGGACTGCTGGATCTGCTCGTCCTCGCCGCGGAACGGGACCCCGGCGTACGGGATGTCGCCGAGCAACGGCACCTGCGAGCGGACGTTGCGCGTGTCCTCGCGGAACAGGCCGCCGATCACTGCCGTGTATCCATCGGGCAGCATCACGTCCGTGTTGATCGTCTGGATCTCCTCGTCGGGGATCTGTTGGGTGATGCCGCCGAGCCCCTCGACCTCGCGGAACGTGACGCGCGAGACCTTCGGCCCCAGCTCGAGGCGAATGCGTCCGTCGGCAAGGATGTACGGGCGGATGTCGAGCGCGACGCCGGTGTCGATGAACTGCACGCTCTGCAGCACCTGGTTCTCGACCACGACCGTCTCGAGGTAGCCGACCCGCGTGCCGACCAGGATCTTCGAACGCTGGCGGTTCACCGCGAGGACCTTCGGGTTCGCGAGGATGCTGACGTCGGTGATCTGGTCGAGGGCGCGCAGGAAGACGCCGACCTCGTCGCCGATGATTCCGCCCGCGCGGAACGTGGCGGGTCCGCCGCCCGCGTTGCCGGCGCTGCTGATCGCAAAGCCCTCGTTCGACGGCAGGGTGGGAGTCAGGATGTTGCCGTTGGCGTCGAGCGACGTCTTCAACCCGATCGGGGTCGCGCCGACCGGGAAGTTGAAGAAGTCGACGAAGTTGACGTCGGTCAGCAGGGCGAAGTCGATGCCGAACGCATTGTCCTCGCTCAGGGTCGTCGACACGATCGTCGTCTCGATCAGGACCTGTGGCGGCTCGACGTCGACCTGCCGGATGAAAGCCTCGACCGCGTCGAGGTGGGCGGCGACGTCGTGGACGATGATCGCATTATGGGCCGCGTACTCGTCCGTGTTCGGGGTGTAGACTGCGTCCTCGCTGTCGACGCTCGACCCGGCCTGGTCCCCGACGGCCTGTCCGCCAGCGTCGCTGTCCAGGTCCCGTGTCGGCACGATGGAACCCCGCGGCGAGAGGAGCGGCGCCGCGAACTCCTTCGCGTCGTCCGGCCGCAGGTAGTTCAGGTCGATGACGCGGCTGAGGAGCGGCCGCGAGTCGTCATCGATGCCCTGGATCTCCTCGGCCGTGTAGACGAAGACGAAGTCGTCTCGCTCGCGATAGACGAGTCCATAGGGCGTCAGCAGTCCGTCCAGCGCATCGAGGAACGGCACCCCGTAGATCGTCGCGCTGACGCGTTGACTGACACCCTTGCTCGGCACGATGTTGCGACGTGCCTGCACGGCGAGCTTCTGGAGCACGTTCGTGACGTCGTCGTTCTGGGCAATGATGTCGACCGTGCCGTAGCTCGACACCCGAACCTCGGACGTCCCGGGACCGCCGAGGGAGGGAGCCTTTGCGTCGGGCTTGGGCTCGGCGGACGGCTCGGTCGTGATCGTGACGTTCTGCGCCTCGATTCGACCGGGTCCGATCGCCGCCACGATCGGGACCAGAAAGACGCTCAGTCCCCGGAGTTTCATGGGCGCAAGTTCCCTCGGCGTAGGTTGTTCGAGAGACTATCCACGGAGCGCGTTGGATCAACTACGAACGTGGATGGATTCGCTCCCACGACCGCTCCGAGCCCTCGAGGACCTGCGTCGCAGAACGCCTCGCCGCACGCGCTGGACGGAATTCCTCCACTCGCAACGGCCCGGAGGACGATGGACGGCGTTGGACGTTCCGGCGCCGGCCGGGATCGGCCCGTCGATTCCTCCGGTTCACGGCGCGGGGCGTCCGCGCTTCGGTCCCCATCCGGTCGGGTTTGGATGTCCAGGCTTGGCTTCGCCGCGGAATTGGTAGGATCCAACCGGGTTCAAGATCTCGAGGCACAAAGAGGTGACGGTGACCGACGTCAGCCAGGGAACGGTTTCGGGCGGGGCGGGCTCGACCGTCGCGGACACCGGCGAGATGAAGGCATACCGGGCCGGCGTCCGGTACTTCCTGGGCCCCCTCGTTCCACTGCTCGAAGACGAGTCCGTCAGCGAGATCATGGTCAATGGTCCCAAAGACGTGTTCGTCGAACGGGGCGGAAAGATCTCGAAGTCCGAGGCCGAGTTTCGCGACGAGGACGAGCTGCGCGCCGCCGCGAACAACATCGCGCAATACGTCGGCAAGGCGATCACCGACGACGAGCCGATCCTGGATGGCCGCCTCCCGGATGGGTCGCGCGTCTGCATCGTCCTTCATCCGGTCGCCGCCCGTGGCACTTCGATCAACATCCGCCGGTTCCTGCGCTCCGCGCTGACGCCCGAGTTCCTGCTCGAACGCAAGGCAGTGACCCCGGAGGCGCTGGAGTTCATCCTCCTGGCGGTCAAGGCGGAGCAGAACGTCGTCGTCAGCGGAGGAACGGGGTCGGGCAAGACCACTCTCTTGAACATCCTCTCGACGGCGTTCGACGACGCGCAGCGACTCGTGATCATCGAGGACACGCGCGAGCTCCAGATCCAGAAGAAGCACGTCGTCCAGATGGAAGCCCGGCCGGCCGACGCGTACGGCCGCGGAGAGATCACGGTCCGGGACCTCTTCGTCACGTCGTTGCGAATGCGTCCGGACCGGATCGTCGTCGGCGAAGTCCGTCGTGGCGAGGCGCTCGACATGATCCAGGCCATGACCAGCGGCCATCGCGGATCGCTTGCCACGCTTCACGCGGACAACCCGGCTCAATGTTGCGGCCGCCTCGAGACGATGTGCTTGATGGCCGACCTCGGGCTCCCGATGGTGGCGCTCCGGCGCCAGATCGGGCTCGCGATCGACCTGGTGGTCCAGGTCGCCCGTCTCCACACGGGCCGGCGCTTGATCACCCACGTGAGCGAGATCGAATACGACGAACCGACGAACACGTACCGAATCCGCGACATCTTCGCGCTCGACACCCGCGAGGAGGAGCCGATCCTGAAGTGGACGGGCCAGCGGCCGAACCTCGCCGACGAGATCGGATGGCGAGGACTCCAAGGAGAGATCCGCCTGACCCGTGCCGTCTTCGACGCACCGGCGGCGCCTCGCGCGACGTCTCCCACGTCGCATGGGGGTGCGCCATGAACGCGCGATTCGACGTTCGCCGCGCCGTCGATCTGGGCCGGGACGAATCGGGCCAGATGACCGTCGAGTGGGTCCTAGTGACCACGCTCGTGATCATTCCGATCGGCATGACGATCCCCGGGATCATCTACATGCTCGATCTGTATTTTTACCGAGTGGCCGGAGTCATTTCTCTGCCGTTTCCGTAGCGTCGCCGCTACGATCTCGCGCGAGGAATGGCCCTACAGCCCAACCCAAAGAGATACGAGATCTGCCCATGCTGGTGCGAACACGCAAGTTCCTGAAGCGACTCCACGCGGACGAGACGGGCCCCAACACCGTCGAGTGGATTCTGCTGGTGATTGTGGCGCTGCTTGTCTTGCTTGCGATCTTCTTGATTGCACAGTGGGCGATCGACCAGTTCACGTCGAAGCAGCAGACGGTCGAAGGCGACCCGTTCTTCAAGAAGTAGGCCTGTCCCTTCACGCGTCCTCCGCCGGCGACAGCACCTCGGCGCGAGGTCGATCGAGGCCCATCGGGTGAACGACTCGGTGGGCTTTTCGTTTGAGGGAGACAATGACCGTCGATGAGCCGACGATGACGATTTCCGACTCGGGTCCCGGCGAGGATTCGGCCTCCGCGTCGGGGGCGAAGGAGGGTTCGGCGACGACGCACGGTCACCAAGCACGGCTCGCGTGGGTGGTCGGCCTGTTCGTCTCGGCGTTGCTCGCGTCGTTGCTCCAGATCGTCCTGCAGACTCCGACGCGCGGGTACTTCCTCCTCGTCTTCTGCTTCCTCGTGACCGGCGTCGCCATGATGTTCGACGTGGCGACGCGTACGATCCCGAATCGGCTCACGTATCCCGCGATCCTTATCGGCCTGTTCGTCAACGGAATCCTGCCGCCGGTGCTCGGCGCGGCGGGCGCCGACGTGGCGGTGATCTGGACGGGGGCGAGCGGGTTCCACGACACCATGCTCGGATTCTCGCTCTGCGCGGTGATCGGCCTGGTCAGCTTCATCGCCCGCGGACTGGGCGGCGGCGACGTCAAGCTCGTCGTCGCGCTCGGCGCGATCCTCGGGTTGAGCGGCGTCGTCCCGGTCCTCTTCAACTGCCTCGTGATCGCGGCGATCATCGGGCTCCTGAATCTCGCGGTTCGAGGGACGCTCGTGCCGCGGCTGCAGGTCACGGCCGGCCGCCTGCTCGCCGCGCTCGTCACCCGGAAGGGCATGCGCGAGGTCTATCCGTTCCGGCCGACCGAGGCGCCGTTCGCCCTCTCCCTGCTCCTCGGGCTCGTTTTGGCGCAGTTCGTTGCCCTTCATCGAATCCTGCTCACGATGTTACCCTAGGACTCGGTCGAGCATCGAGCGGAGGTACGGTCGATGAAGAACGAACGAGCTTTACGCCGCTGGACGGTCGACCTTCTGCTGTTCGCCGGCGGCCTCCTGGCGATCGTGCTCGCGAGCCAGCCGAGCGAGGCGGCGCTCGCGCTCGGCGTGGACGAGATCCCGTGGTGCAACCGCCTCGTCTTCTTCGGGATCGGCAGCGCCTTCGTCCTGTTCAGCCTCCTCGCGGTTCGGCTGTTCGAACGGCTCATTCGTTCCGGCCGGCGGCTCCGGAGCCTGCGGACGTTGTCGCGCGCCGAGGCCGGCACCGTCATGGTCGAGTTCGCGCTCGTCTTTCCGATCATCTACCTGGTCATGGCGATGATCATCCAGCTCGCCCTCCTCGCGAACGGTTCGTTGGTCGTGAGGTACGCGGCGTTCGCGGCGGCGCGAGCCGCGATCGTACGGACGAGCGCGTTCCCCGTGCCGCTCGAGAAGCTTCCCTCGGACCAGGAGCCGGCGATCAAGAAGGCGGCCCACCTCGTCCTCGCTGCCATCTCGCCGAAGAAGCAGCAGCAGACGAGCACCGACAACGGAGTCTCCACCCTCTTCACGCTGTTGAAGCAGCAGAAGGGAAAGTGGGGCGACAAGAACATCAAGAAACGAATGACCTACGCGTCCAAGGCGACGCAGGTGAAGATCGAGACGAAGATGTCGCCGGTCACGCAGTGGGTCCCATTCGTCGGCGCGCTGGAGTCGCCCGTTCCGAATCCGGTGGCCCCGCGCGAGGTGCAGATCACGGTGACGTACCCGTTCCTCCTCACGATCCCGGGCGTCGGCGTGATTCCAGGGGTGTCCAAGCCGGCCCCCCTCGGCGTGTTCGGACGAGTCTTCAACATCAAGCAGGTCGTGAAGCTGCATGGCACCGGCCCACGGGAGAGCGCGCTCTTCCTCGCGGACCCGAACTCTTCGAGTGGACTATGAACGACCCTCATGATCCCGTCGGCCGGGCGAGACTTGGCGCGCTGCTCACCGAGGAAGCGAGCCAGGCCGATCCGGTCGGCGTCGTCGCTCGCGGCGCCATCCGACTGCATCGAGCACGTCGCGGCAACATCTCGATCCTGTTCATCTTCATGTACCTCGGGTTCTTCTGCGCGGCGGCGATGGTGTGGAACACGGGCTACACGATCGCGGCGCGAGTCCACGTGCAGACGGCGGCCGATGCGGCCGCCTACGGCGCGTCGGTCTGGAACGCCCGGTGCATGAACATCGTGACCGGGACGAACATGCTGATCAATCGGCACCTGTCGGCCGAGGCGATCTCGATGTACCACCTGATGTGGACGATCGTCGGCGTGCCGGGCGTGCCGATCATGTGGGCGAACAAGCTGAAGGATCTCGCCGCCGTGCCTTTCGTCGGCGCGGCGCTCGCGGCGGCCGGGGCGGTCTACATCGCCCTCGTCGAGGTGCCGCCGTACGTCAAGACGATCACGGCCGGCGTGGTCCCCGCCGCCACGTCGGGGAACTGGAACCTCGTTGGCGGGCCGCTCGCCAGTCGAGTCGACGACCTGTACAAGTTCCAGCGCGCATGGGTGCAGTCGACGCCGACCGCGATCGACAACATGCGCAAGCAGCTCGAGAACTACTACGGCTGCACCATCCGTCTCACGCGGCCCGGAGAAACCACGCAGAACGCGAAGAAGGGGCTGATCGATCCTCCGGTGGTGCAGGGGAACTTCCTCACGATGCTCTTCCCGTTGACGGTGCGCCAGATCGACGAGAGGAACAAGTGGCCCGACTATGCCCCGATCACCAAGATCAAGTGGGGCAAGGGGATGACCTTCTACAACGCCTCGTACTACATGTGGCACCCGTTGATGGCGATCATCCACGGGAGCAAGCACCACGTGCTCAAGACCCACAAGCAGTACTTCGTCTTCGAGCGGCCGATCTGGCAGCAGCCGGATCTGACCGAGCGGCGTGACTACAGCGTCATCGCCACCGTCGTGGATGACGCGAAGAGCGAGAACCTGGTCGGCCGCGGCGTCTACGACGAGGACGTCACGCCGAAGGACGTCAGCATCGCCTATGCGCAGTCCGAGACGTTCAACGGCGCGAACGGCGTGTTCTTCTTCTGGCCGATCTTCCGGCTCTGGTCCACTCAGGGCTGGCGTTGGGAGGCGCGTCTCGCGCAGGGCGACCAGCTCGAGGCCGCGCTCAAGTCCGACAAGACGATGCAGAACCACTGGAAGAAGATCGGCGTGAAGGCCGCGAACTACAGTCAACTCAAGAACGTGGCGCAGCACTGACAGCAAGATGGGTCCCGCGATGACGACAGCATCCCCACGCCGCCCGTTCAGGTCCCTTCACGAGCTCCTGTCGTGCGATCGGGGCGCCGTGATGGTGGAGTCGGTGCTCGTGATGATCCCGCTCGTCTTCTTCCTCTTCCTGTCGCCGGCAATCTGGAAGATGTGGATCACGGATCAGTACACGCGCGTCTCCGCCCACCGCGACACCTTCCTCAAGATGTATGCGCCGTTCAGCGTGAACATCCAGGACTCGCCGAGCGTTCCCGTCTTCCTGGGCGGCCTCGGGACGGGAAGCCCGAAGAAGGCCGCGGTCCCGGCGCTGAAGCTCGACGGCAAGAAGTACCAGCCGGACAAGAGCCTGACCGGCTACACCCTGTTCGCGAACGTCGTGCGCGAGGGACGCCACAAGCAGACCGTGCGCTACAGCAACGGCTTCAAGGAGTTCCGCGGCGAGTTCGACATGGCGCGCTGGGCCTACACGCTCCGCCCGCCGTGGACGTTCTCCGGCTACCCGTTCATCGCGAGCCAGTACGGGTCCGAGAAGAACGCCATCTACAATTGGTACAAGAAAGCCTACGAGAAGGCGATGACGAAGAGCGTCCACGACTACACGCGGGTGGACAAGAAGCCGGTGAAGTAGCCAGTGAAGTAAGGAAGAGGCCAGAGGAAGCCGCGACGCTCTCCTCGAACGAGCTCGGCCGCCGGATCTAGCCGCCCGTGGTGAAAGTGCTTTCGAAGCGAGGCGAGGTCATCGCGACCGAGATCGAGGCGCAGGACCGCAGGCGTACTGCCTGTCCGTCGAGGATCCTGCAACGAAGAGATCGGTCGCGAGGGCCCGCCGCAGCCGGAATGACTTTCACCACGGGCTGCTAGCCCGCGCGCCCCACGATCGGCGCGTCCGCGCGGGTATCTACCGCCTCGCGCTCTCCTCACCGGCGTCCGCCACGAACCCTTGGACGAACAGAAGGTCCGGATCGATCACGAACGGACGCGCCAGCGAGTGGACGCGGTCGTCGTCGAACACGCCGGCCCGAGCGTACTGGACGTAGATCGCGTTGTCGCCCGGCGTGAGGTGCGCGTGGACGCGGACGTCGGTCGCGCCGCGTTGGACGAGCGTCTCCTGGAGCCGCCGGCAGACGGCCCACGGGTCGACGCGGATCTCGAAGTGGAGCCGCGGCATCGCCGGAGCGAGTCGCGCATTGATGCGCGCCATCTCGTCGCCGTTGAAGACCGGACCGATGACCCGGATCTTGTGGACGTGCGGCACGGTCTCGACGCGCAGCGACCCAGTCGGGATGTTCAGCTCGATGAACGTCTTGAACTCGTTGGCGGTGAGCTGCATGAGCGTGGTGCGATCGATCAGGTCGAGCGACATCTGCTCCTGCTCCAACAGCCCCGACGCGTCCGCCATCCCCGGATCGGCCGTGGCCGACTCGATGAGCGACAGCGCGGCCAGCTCACGCTGAATGGTCGGGATACGAGTCATGGAGGTGGTCTCGCCCGTGCGCGCGAGCTCGACCATGACCCCGAGCTCGCCGATCAGCTCGCCGCGGCGGCGCGCGAGGGCGCTGCCCGAGGGCTCGCGAGTCTCGAGCTGAAGCAGCTCGCGCTGGATTCCGCCGATTCGATCGAGGACCGACACGTCGCCGGCGCCGATGCGGTCGGCGAGCGGCTCGAGCTCACGGATGAGCTCGGCGCGACGCGCGGCCGGGCTCGTGGCGAACCCCTTCGTCGCCCCCGCATTGTCTCCGGCCGCCACCGCCTCGCCGGCGGGAGCGAGCGTGCCTCCCTCCAGCATCGCGAGCTCGCGCTGGATCTCCCGGAGCCGGGCGATCGCCTCCGGGTCGCCGGCGGCCGCCCGCGCCGACAGGTCTTCCATCTCGCGGATCAACGCCGCACGACGGGCCGCGGCGCTGTCGTAGGACTCCGACTCCTCGAGATCCTTCAGGCGTTCGTGCACCTGGCGAAGGCGCGCGATCGCCGCCGCCTGCTGCCACTGCTGGGTGACCTGGGCGGCTCGTTGCGTCAGCGCCGCCATTTCCGCCAGCAGAGCGCGACGCCGCGCCTCGGCCGAGTCGTCGTCTTCCTCGTCCTCGAGCTTCGCGAGGTCGGATTGGATTTCCACGAGGCGCGCGTTCGCCGCCTGGTCGCCGGCGCCGACGCGCTCCGCGACCTCGCCGAGCTCCTGGACGAGCTCGGCTCGACGGCCGGCGACGCTGTTTGCCTTCTCTTCGTCGTTGAGCTGCGCGAGCTCCTCGCGGATCTCGGCCATGCGTGCGATCGCGGCGGGGTCGCCGGCCGCGGCTCGCTCGGCGAGGCTGGCCATCTCGTCGACCAGCGCCGCGCGCCGTGCGGCGGTCGAGTTCGCGCCCTCCTCTTCGTCGAGCTGCGCGAGCTCGGCCTGGATCTGGCGCATCCGCGCGATTGCGGCGGGATCGCCGTTCGCGGCGCGCTCGGCGAGGTCGTTCATCTCGGCGACGAGCGCGGCACGCCGCGCGTCGGTCTCCTGCGCGGCGTCTTCCGCGTCGATCTTGGCGAGCTCCTGCTGGATCTCGGCCATGCGCGCGATCGCGGCGGGGTCGCCGGCCGCCCCGCGGTCGGCGAGCTCGGCCATCTCGTCGACGAGCGCGGCGCGCCGCGCGACGGCGCCTTGGGCTGCTTCGTCGGCGTCGATCTTGGCGAGCTCCTGCTGGATCTCGGCGATGCGAGCGATGGCGGCGGGATCGCCGTTCGCGGCCCGTTCGGCCAGGCTCTCCATCTCGGCGACGAGGTTCGCGCGCTTCGCCGCCGCCTTTCCGGCCGCCTCTTCCTGATCGAGCTGCGCGAGCTCGGCCTGGATCTCCTGGAGGCGCTTCACGGCGGCGGGGTCGCCGGCCGCGGCGCGCTTCGCGAGGTCGTCCATCTCGGCCACGAGCGCGGCGCGACGGCTGGCGACGGACTCGCTCTTCTCTTCCGCGTCGAGCTGTGCGAGCTCGGCCTGGATCTCTTGGAGGCGCTTCACGGCGGCGGGGTCGCCGGCCGCGGCGCGCTTCGCGAGGTCGTCCATCTCGGCCACGAGCGCGGC
>CAZYQW010000129.1:0-15630 GCA_964649825.1 uncultured Phycisphaeraceae bacterium
TGGATTATCCGGAGGTCATCGTCGTCGCTGGCAAGGCGCGACGACGACCGCGTATTCGAGATACGTCGAGGAGGAGCAACGCAGCAAGCGATGACGAGGGCCCCGGAGAAACGTCAACAACTCTGAATCACACCACTAGAAACCTGGAAGGTCGTCATGGCGCGCTCCCCGTTCCCACGCCGCTACGATCGAAACGTCGAAGTCCGACTCCTTGTCCGAGGTCGCTCCATGAAGAACATCAATCTCGCCGAGTTCGAGACCCACATCCAGGTCCGTCCGATCCGCATGGAGGACTACGACGAGATCGTCGAGCTTCAGCTCGCCTGCTTTCCGGGAATGAAGACGTGGACACGCGAGCAGATCGAGAGCCAGCTCGCGATCTTCCCGCCGGGTCAGCTCTGCGTGGAGTACGACGGCGAGATCTGCGCGTCGAGCAGCAGCCTCATCGTCGACTTCGACCAGCACGAGGACTGGCACGATTGGGGCAAGATCTCGGATCACGGCTTCATCCGCAACCATGATCCCGAGGGAGACACGCTCTACGGCATCGAGATCATGGTGCATCCCGATGTGCGAGGGATGAAGCTCGCGCGGCGACTGTACGACGCTCGCAAGCGGCTCGCGCGGGACATGAACCTCAAGCAGATCCTGATCGGGGGGAGGATCCCGGGGTACCGCGAACACGCCGACGAGATGACGGCGCGAGAGTACGTCGGCAAGGTGATGGACAAGTCGCTGTTCGACCCCGTGCTCACGGCTCAGCTCGCGAACGGCTTCGTGCTGCAGCGCCTCATCGCCGACTACATGCCGGCGGACGGCGAATCACGTGGCTATGCGACGTTCCTTCAATGGACGAACATCGATCACCGTCCCGATCCGCAGCGTCGCATCGCCACCATCGCGCCGGTACGGATCTGTGTGATCCAATACCGCATGCGCCGGATCTCGAGCTTCGACGACTTCGCGATGCAGTGTCGGTTCTTCGTCGACGTGGCGTCGGACTACAAGTCGGACTTCGTGCTGTTTCCGGAGCTGTTCACGACGCAGCTCCTCTCCTGCGTCGACGCTCGGAACCCGGCCGAGGCCGCGCGCAAGCTCGCCGAGTTCACGCCGCGCTACCTCGAGATGTTCACCGACCTCGCCGTGCAGTTCAACGTCAACGTCGTGGGCGGGTCTCAATTCGCCGTCGAGGACGACGACAAGCTCTACAACGTCGCGTATCTGTTCCGCCGGAACGGAACGATCGCCAAGCAGTACAAGCTCCACGTCACTCGGAACGAACGACGTTGGTGGGGCGTCACGCCCGGCGACCGGATCGAGGTCTTTCCGACCGACCGTGGTCGTGTCGCGATCCAGATCTGCTACGACATCGAGTTCCCGGAGCTCTCCCGCTACGTCGCGCAAAAGGGCGCGAACGTCATCTTCGTGCCGTTCAACACCGACGAGCGCTCCGGCTATCTGAGGGTCCGCTACTGTGCTCAGGCGCGGTGCATCGAGAACCACGTGTTCGTCGCGATGGCCGGCTGCGTGGGCAACCTGCCGTTCGTGGACAACGCGGACATCCACTACGCGCAGTCGTCGATCCTCTCCCCGTCCGACATGTCGTTCAGTCGAGACGGCGTCGCCGCGGAGTGCACCCCAAACATCGAGACCGTCGTCGTGCACGACGTCGACGTCGAGCTCCTGCGCCGTCACCGTCGAGGAGGGACCGTCCAGAACTGGAACGACCGGCGTACGGACCTCTACCAGATCGTCTTCCGGTCGCCGGACGGATCCGTCAAGATCTAAGCGCGTTCGTCAACGCCTTCTCGACGATCTCGACCACGTGCACACGGGCGTAGCGTTTGTCGTTCGCGGGGATCAGGTGCCACGGTGCGAAGCTCCGGCTCGTGCGAGCGATCATCTCGTCCGCGGCGTGCTCGTAGTCGGACCAGCGATCGCGATTCCGGAAGTCGTCCGGCGAGAGCTTGAAGCGCTTCAGCGGATCCGCCTCGCGTTCGTCGAATCGCCGGAGCTGCTCGTCTCGATCGACTTGAAGCCAGAACTTCAGGAGCACTGCGCCGTGCTCGACGATCTGTTCCTCGAAGTCGCGGATCTCGGCGAACGCACGCTCCCAATCCTCGCGTCGTGCGAGCCCTTCGACGCGCTCGACCAGCACGCGCCCGTACCAGCTTCGATCGAAGATGGCCATCTTTCCCGCGCGAGGAAGGCGGCGCCAGAAGCGCCACAGGTAGGGATACCGGCGCTCCTCCTCGCTCGGTGCGCCGATGCGATGCGCTCGGACGTCGCGCGCGTCGAGCGAGTGGACGATCCGACGAATCGCGCCGCCCTTGCCGGCGGCGTCCCAGCCCTCGAACACGAGCACCGTCGAGATGCCGCGCTCGCGCGCCGCACGGGCTCGGACGCCGAGGCGCCGCTGCCGTCGCGGCAGCGCGCGCTCGTACTCCTCGTCCGAGAGCGACCGCGACAGGTCGACGCGATCGAGCCGCGTCTCCGGGTCCGATTCGAGGCGCTCGGGAACGGCCTCCGGCGGCTCGACCGTGGAATCGGCGTCACGCAACGCCTGCAGCAGCGCCTCGGCCACCTTCAACCGCATCTCTCGCTCGCGCTCGCTCGACACGATCTTCCACGGAGCCTCCGCCGAGCTCGTCGCGGCGAGGACGCGTTCGGCCGTCTTCAAGGCACGGTCGTAGCGCTTCAAGAGGAGCCCGGCGTCGGAATCGATCCGCCGGTGCTGCTCTGGCTTCTTCGCAGCGCGGCTCAGGCGCTTCGCGAGGAAGTCGCGACTGGCGTGAACCCAGATCTTGGCCAAGTGGATGCCGTCCTGGACCAGCATCCGTTCGATCGCGCGGACGTGCTCGATCGCCCGCTCGAGCTCTTCCTCTCGGCCCTTCTCGAGGACGCGGTGGATGATCGACCTCTGCGTCCAGCCGGCGGCGAACACACCGACGCGGCCGAACGGCGGGAGCTCCTGCCAATAGCGGTAGAACGTCGGGCGGAGGAGCTCTTCCTCGTAGAGCCGGCCGAAGACGCGGGACCGCACGTCGCGGACGTCCAGCCACTCGTGAACCTCGTTGAACAGATCGTTGACCCCGGCCCGGTCGATGCCGTCGATCAACACGACCAACGATCGCTGCGTCTCTCGCATGCGCGCCTGGAGGACGATGATCTCGCTCCGAATCGGCTCGATGCGCTCCCGGAACTCGCCCTTGCCGATCGCGCGCGCGGTCTCCACCATCTCGAACATCGTGATCTCCTGCGTCGAGCGCGCGGCCGATCCTACGTCCGCAAGTTCCCGAGCCACCGCGTCAGAATAGCGCTCCCCGCGCCTCGTCGGGATACGGTCGTCGCCGCGGCGCGAGGCCCGCGAGGAGCGCGAGCGGCAGCACGTATCCGAACCAACGGTGCTTTGGTATACCCGGCGCGACTGGCCCTCGGTCGAGTGGTCGGAACGCCACGAAGGATAATCCTCGAGGATCGGACGGTCGTAATGGTCTTGCGCGGGTTGCTTCGCATCGCGGTCATGCTCGGTGCTGGATTCGGCGCGGCTGCCGCCGCGCGCGACGACGGATCGTCGCTGATTCCCGCCGGATCGATCAACTCCGTCTTCGTTCACGACGCGATCGTCATCATCCACGAGGACGAGCCGGTGGTCCGCCGCCACGCCGAGCTGATCGCATCCAAGTTCTTCCCGCGGGCCGTCGTGATGACCACGGACGAAGCCGAAGAGACCGACCTGACGGGGAAGAACCTGATCGTCTACGGCTCCGCCGACTGCGCCTGGCTCGAGCGCCTCTCCCCGCGGCTGCCGTTCCGCTTCGGGGACGATCAGGTCGAGCTCCAGGGAAGGACCTTCGCGGGGGATCACCTGCGCGTGATCTGCGCGATCAAGAGCCCCCTCGATCCGACCCGCAAGGCCGTGATCTACGCCGCGGCCGACGCCGGCGACGTCGCGGAAATCAACTCCGTCCATCACGGTCCGACGGAGTGGGTCGTCGCGGACGGGGCCCGTACGCTCGCGAAGGGATCGTTCCAGGTGGAGTTGACGCGGCTGCAGTTGGCGCAGGACCTGGACTACCTGGTCGACAAGATCGAGGCGGTCCACGTCGCGGCCGTGAAGCGGCTGCCGGACGCCGTCCACAACGAGGTAGATCACGTCCGCGAGGCGATCGAAGGGCCGATGAGCCGCCGCGAGTTCGGGTTCCTGGTCGTCGACATCCTGATCGCGTTGAAGGACTCGCATTCGACCATCGAGACCGGCGACGACGGAGCGGCCATCGATCTGCCCGTCCGGTGGATCGACGAAGGATTGATCGTGACCGACGACACCAGGGTCCTGAAGAGAGGGGATCGGATCCAGCAGCTCGGCGGGGTGGCTCCCGACGCCCTGCTCGCCGGGCTCGAGCGCCTCGTGCCGGCCGAGAACGCGTGGTGGGTCCGCCACCAAGGGGCGCGACGGCTCGCCGAATCCGCGGTACTGAAGGAGCTCGGCATCGACACCGAGCACGTCACCGCGCGCATCGAGCGGGGCGGCGAGACGACCGACGTCGTCGTGCCGCCGGGAACGCCGCAACGCGCCGAGGAACGCGGCGGCCATCCGTGGGCGCGGTACCGGATCGACACGGTCGAGTCGCTCGGGATCTTCACCCTCGATCAGTGCCGGTTCGACGAGGAGTACCGCACGCGGCTGCATCAGTTCTTCGAGGCGGTCCACGACAACGAGATCGCACGGGTCGCGGTCGACCTGCGCCGGAACTCCGGCGGAAACTCTGCCGTGGTGAACGAGTTCATCCGCTATCTCGACGTGGACGAGTACCGCGACTTCCACGGCGAGATCCGCGTGTCGCAGGAATCCATCGAACAGAGCCGCTACGAGCGGCCGCTCGGCCTCTACGCGGAAGGCCCCGTCTCCAGGACGAACGACCGGATCGACGACCTGCCCCCGTTTCGCGGCGAGCTCTACGTGCTGACGTCGAATCAGACGTTCAGCTCGGGGACCTGGTTCGCGGTCGTGATCCAGGACAATGACCTCGGCGAGATCGTTGGAGAGCCGACGGGGAGTTCTCCGTCCGGCTACGGCGACCTCCTGAAGTTCACGTTGCCGCACAGCGAGATCGAGTTCTCACTGTCGCACAAGCGGTTCATCCGTCCCGCCCCCGAACGGGACCCCGCCTCCACGGTGATGCCGGACCATCCGGTTCCGCTCACGCGCCGCGACATCATCGACCGGACCGACCCGGTGATCGCGTATCTCGAGTCGCTGGAACCTGCCGCGCCGGAAGACGGGTAGGCGGGCGACGCGCGGTCTCGATTCCGGCGACGGTACCGATTCTCGCGCGCGCGCCCCGAGGAACCCGGGCTAGACTTCGCGGCTTCGGTCTCGGCTCCCGAAAGGCGCGTGCATGGATTCCGCGTTTCTCCGTCTCGTCCGCGTCGCCGTTCCGGCGGCGCTGCTCTATCCGCTGCTCCTGCTGGTGTGCAGTCAGCTTCACTTCCGGATCGGGGTGACGACGAGCTTCCTCGGACAAGCGGCGGTGCTCGGCGTGAGCGGCCTCGCCGTCAGTTGGATCGTCCTCTCGTGGCTGGGGCGCCATCGAGCGGAGCTCGACGCGAACGCGATCGCCCAGGTCGAGCGCATCGATGCGATTCCGGAGCGGTCGGCGTGGTGGGCGATCTTCGTCGCGGCGGCGGTGAGCCTCGTCCTCGAGCTCGTGATGATCCGCTGGCAGGGAACGGTCTTCAAGTTCTTCGCGATCTTCAAGAACATCGGTCTCCTCTCCTGCTTCGTCGGGCTCGGCCTCGGCTACGCGATGGCGGGTCGGCGCGGGATCTCGCTCGCCCTGGTCCTGCCGCTGTTCCTGCTGCAGGTCGCCATGATGATGGCGTTGAAGCACGGCCTCGGTTGGCGCGCGGACCAGCTCCTCACGAACCCGGTGAAGGAGCAGCTCCAGATGGGGCTCCGGATGGCGCAGGGCCTCGCCCAGTACGCGATCATCTACGTCTTCATGGCCGTGACGTTCCTCGTCACCGCGCTGACGTTCATTCCGATCGGACAGCTCTGCGGACGGACCATGCGGCGACGGCCGACGCTCGACGCGTACGGATGGAACCTGCTCGGCAGCTTCGTCGGCGTGGTCGTGACGTTCCTGATCGCCGCCGCCTGGACTCCCCCGGTGGTCTGGTTCGCGCTCGCCTTCCTGCCGATCTTCTACTTCCTCGGGCACTCGGGCCGCGCGTCGGCGGTGGGGGCCGCGTGCGCGCTGGTGGGGCTCACGCTGCTGTCGATCCAGCTTCCGTTCGGGTCGGAGAAGATCTACTCCCCGTATCAGCTCATCGAGCGCGGGCCGTCGGAGGAGCCGTCGATGGACGGCCTCAGCACGCTGACCGTGTCCGGCGAGTACTATCAGCGCATCTTGAACCTCTCCGCCGAGCACCGCGCGTCCCACCCGGCGTCGCGCCAGATCGGCTACTACTACGACCTTCCCTATCGAGTGCGCGGCGAGGCGGTCGGTCGCGTCGCGGTGATGGGCGCCGGCACCGGCAACGACGTCGCCGCGGCGCTGCGCGCGGGAGCGGCCGAGGTCGACGCGATCGAGATCGATCCCGCGATCCTCGAGATGGGGCGGCTCTATCACCCGGAGAAGCCGTACAGCGACGCGCGCGTCAACGCGCTCGTGAACGACGCGCGGACGCACCTGCGTACCACCGATCGCGCGTACGACATGATCGTCTACGGAATGCTCGACGCGCAGACGCTGCTGTCGCACGGGTCGAGCGTCCGGCTCGACTCGTTCGTCTACACCGTCGAGGCCCTGCGCGAGGCGCGCGCGCGCTTGAACGAGGGTGGACTGATCTGCCTGTCGTTCGCGGTCTGCAGCGAGGGCCAGGGGCGCAAGATGTTCAAGATGGTCCAGGAGGCGTTCGACGGCCGTGCGCCGGTCTGCGTGCGCACCGACCTCGACGTCGCGATCTTCCTCATCGGCAAGAACGAGAATCCGGACCTCTCCCACGTCGACCTCGCCGCGATCCAGTTCGAGGATGCGACCGAGTACTTCGGCGCGTCGACGATGGAGGCCGACGTGTCGACGGACGACTGGCCGTTCCTCTACATGCAGAAGCGGGTCTATCCGATCTCGTACGTCACGATGCTGATCATCGTGCCGCTCCTCTCGCTTCTGCTGATCGGCTGGCTGATGAGGGGCGGGGGAGCCGGCGCGTTCGGGCACCTCTCGTTCCTGTTCCTCGGCGCCGGGTTCATGCTCGTCGAGACGAAGGGGATCACGGAGCTCGGGCTGACGTTCGGCAACACGTGGCACGTGATCGGAATCGTGATCATGGGCGTGCTCGGGATGGCGTACCTCGCGAACCTCGTCGTCGAGAAGACGAGGGTCGAGCGGCTCACGGTGCCCTACGTCCTGTTGATCCTGAGCCTCGCGGGCGGCTATTGGGTGGCGAAGACCGGCGGCTTCGGGTCGGACACGTTGGGGCGGATCGCGTCCGTCGTGATCCTCACCTGCCCGCTGTTCTTCTCGGGCATCGTCTTCTCGACGACGCTGAACCGCACCGGCAACGTCGCGGGTGCCATGGCGACGAACCTGTTCGGGGCCATGCTCGGCGGGCTCCTCGAGTACAACTCGATGTACTTCGGATTCCAGTTCCTCTATCTGCTCGGCATCGCGCTCTACGGGCTGGCGCTCCTCACGACCGTCATCCGTCCGTTGCGGACCGCGACCGCCGCGACCTGAGGTCCAATCATGCGCGTGGCGGCAGTCCAGACCGATCCCGAGCTCGGGCGGCTCGAGCGAAACCTCGCCGGAATCGAAGCGGCGATCGAACGCGCGGAGGCCGACCTCGTCGTCTTCCCCGAGTCCGCGTTGAGCGGTTACGGCTTTCAGGATCGAGTCGCGGTCGTCGCGTGCGCCCAGACGATCCCCGGTCCGGCTGTCGATCGCGTGGCGGACGTCTGCCGGCGAACCGGCGCGCACGCGATCTTCGGGCTTTTCGAGCGCGACGGCGATCGGCTCTTCAATTCGGCCGCCGTCGTCGGTCCCGCTGGTTTGATCGGTCGCTATCGCAAGTCGCACCTGCCGTTCCTGGGCGCGGATCGTTTCGTCGATCCGGGCGACCTCGGCTATCCCGTCTTCGAGACGCCGGTCGGGCGGCTCGGAGTGTTGATCTGCTACGACATGAGCTTCCCCGAGACGTCGCGGTCGCTGAAGCTGGATGGGGCGCAGGTGATCTGCGTCATCACGAACTGGCCGATGGCCGCCGCGGTCTCGTGCGTACATGCGCCGCCCGTGCGCGCCCAGGAGAACCACGTCTTCCTCGTGATCTCGGATCGGGTCGGGGAAGAGTCGGGGTTTCGTTTCCGAGGCGAGTCGCGCATCCTCGACTGCGACGGGAAGACGCTCGCCGAGGGCGGCACGGAGCCGACGATCGTTCGGGCATCGATCGAACCCGAGGTCGCGGATCGCAACCGGGTCATCAACGTCCCCGGCCAGTACGAGATCGACCGGATCGCTCATCGGCGGCCGGAGACCTACCACCGCGTCGTCGACGTTCCGGTCCGGGACGGCGGCGATCGAAAACGATCGGCCGCCGCCGAGCCCTGAGCCGGACCGCCCGCTTTGCGTAGGATATGCAGCTTCCGATCCCGCGTCGATCGGTCCATCGCTGGGATCGATCCATTAGGAGACCGAATCGTCATGAAGATCCGTCGAACTCTCGCCTCTCTCGTCGTGGCCGCCGTCGGTGCGGTCGCGTTCGCCGGCGGCGAGGAATGGATGCAGGACTTCGAAGCCGCCAAGGCGAAGGCGCAGGCGGAGAAGAAGGACCTGCTGATCGACTTCACTGGTTCCGACTGGTGCGGCTGGTGCATCAAGCTCGACAAGGAAGTCTTCGCGCACGACTCTTTCCAGGAGTCGATCCAGAAGGAGTACGTCCTGGTCAGCCTGGACTTCCCGCGCAACGAGACCCTCATCACGCCGGAGATCAAGGCGCAGAACGAGGAGCTCCAGAAGAAGTACGCGGTCCAGGGGTTCCCGACGATCTTCCTGACCGACGCGTCGGGTCGGCCGTACGCGCAGACCGGCTACCAGCGGGGCGGTCCCGAGAAGTACCTCGAGCACATCGCCGAGCTCCGCGATGCGCACACCGAGCGGAACGGTCTGATGGAGCGGGCCGGGCAGGCCGAAGGACTCGAGCGCGCGAAGCTGCTCGACGAAGCGCTCGGCACTCTCGAGGACGGCGTCTTGATGTCGTTCTACGGCGACGAGATCGACCAGATCGTCGTGCTGGACGCCGACAACGAGGCCGGGTTGAAGGGCAAGTACGAGGGCAAGCGCCTCTCGCATGCGCTCGATCAGACGATCCAGGCCCACATGATGAACCAGGACTTCGAGGGCCTCGTCGCGGCGATGGACAAGACGATCTCGCAGTCCGGCGACAACGGCGAACTGAAGCAGAAGGCGAGCTTCTTCAAGGCGATCGCCTACCTGAACCAGAACAAGCTCGCGGAAGGTCTCGAGGTGCTGAAGAAGGCGGCCGAGATCGATGGCGGCGACACGCAGGTCAGCGCTCAGATCCAAGCGATCATGAAGCAGGTCGAGGACGCGATCGCCGCGCAGGAGAACGAGGGCGACGGCGACGGCGACGGCGACGGTGATGGCGGAGACGGCGAAGGCGACGGCGGTTGATCACGCCGGACGCGATCGCTCCATCACCTTCATCACCTTCAATCGTGCGAGCCCGCCGGGAATCGAGGTTCCCGGCGGGCTCGTCCCGTTCACGGTCGTCGCGGCGGGTGCGGCTCCTACGGAGTCACGACCGAGATCGCGTTCGAAGCCGCGAACCCTTGGACGCCCCCGGGGTCCGGGACCCAGAACTGGAAGTAGGCCGCCGCGCCGGGCGGGATGCCGGCCGGCGTGTTCCCGGCGAGCACGAGGGTGCCGGCCGGTCCGACCGGCAGGAACACGACGACGTCCGGAGAGGGCACGAGGGTGCCGCCGAAGAGGGGCAGCATCACGTTCTGCGCGCCGATCACGAGTGCGGTCACCGCGTTTGGGAACGCGTTCGCGAGCGAGAGAGAGGCGAGAGTCCCGACGACGAGCGATCCCTGTCCGGTGAGCACCGGCACGCCGTTCGTCCCGGGCAGTCCGAAGCCGACGTTCGTCCATCCGCTCGTCGACGCGTCGAGCGCGAGCTTCGAGACGCTGGCCTCGAGGATGTTCGGGAAGTTCGGGTTCGACGTCGCGACGACCTTCAGGCCGATGAACGTAGCGCCGTTGGAGAGCAGGGTCTGCACCGCGGCGGCCACGTCGAAGGAGTACGTGAACGACGATTGGCTCGGCGGATGATACGAGCCGCTGCCGACCTTCACCGCGGCGATCTCGAAGTCGGTCAGGTCGGCGAGGCCGTTGCCCGCGTAGAGCAGGAAGTCGAACGTCCGCGGCCCGTTGTCGAACGCGTTGTTCACCGAGACCTTGCCGGAGAGGGTCGCCGCGGTGACGATGCCGCCGGTGAACGCGCTGACGTCGAACTCCTGGCCGGCCCGGTCCTCGCGCGTCGACTGGAACCGGATCAGGCCCGAGAACGAGTTGAAGCTGTCGCCCAGCCCGTCCGGCGGTTCGTCGTGCACCGAGAACGAGATCGCGGGGCTCAGGTCGACGGCCGGCGCGGAGGGCGAGACGAGGATCGTCGTGGCGGCGGGGATGAAGGCGAGTAGGGCGTGACGCATGATCTCCTCGAGCCGGTGGGTCGCGACGCCCGAGTGTACGCCATGCGTCTACTTCAACCCCAACCTCAACGCCAATCGATGCAGGTTCCCGCGCTCCATGCCGAGCGCCTTCGCCGCGGCGGCCCAGTTCCCGCTGGACCGCTCGACGCGTGACGCGATCAGGCGGCGCGCGTAGGCGTCCATCGCGGTGCGATACGTCGTCGGTTGGTCCGCGATGGGTCCGGCCGTCGGCTCGATCGGGCTCGCGACCGGCCCGATCCCGAGGTCGCGAGGCTCGACGAGGACCGGTTCGCCGCTTCGGGCTCGCACCGTCGCCCGCAGGACGGCTCGGGAGATCACGTTCTCCAGCTCGCGGACGTTGCCGGGCCAATCCGCTTCCACCAGGACGGCCTGGGCCTCGGGGACGAGGCGGACGGGACCCGTGCCGAGGCGGCGCCGCACCCCGTCGCAGAAGTGACCGGCGAGGAGCGGGATGTCCTCCCGGTGGTCGCGGAGGGCCGGCACTCGGATGCGGCCGACGTCGAGGCGGTGCAGCAGGTCCGCGCGGAAGATGCCGCGCGCCACTTCGGCCTCGAGGTCGCGATTGGTCGCGGCGAGGACGCGGACGTCGACGAGGTGCGGCCGGTCCGAACCGACCCGCTGCACCTCGCCGTTCTGCAGGACCCGCCGGAGCTTCGGCTGGACGTGGAGCGGCAGCTCTCCGATCTCGTCCAGGAACAGGCTCGCTCGGTCGGCCACCTGGAACTTGCCCGGGCGAAACTGCGTCGCGCCGGTGAACGCGCCCTTCTCATGTCCGAACAGCTCGCTCTCCGCGACCGACGCGGGGAGCGCCGCGCAGTTCACGTAGACGAGCGGCCGCTCGGCGCGGCGGGAGTCCGCGTGCAGCATTCGAACGACGAGCTCCTTGCCGACGCCGGTCTCGCCCGTGACGAGGACGGGGAACTCGGAGCGCGCCACGAGCTGGATCTCGTCCCGGAGGCGCCGCATCGCGGTGCTCTCGCCGAGGAGCCGTCCGCCGCGGCGGGCCAGGTCGTCACGCACGAGGTCCCGCGCGACGAGGCCTTGGTGACGCGCAGACTCCTCGAGGGCGGAGATCAAGTCGGACGTGCGGAGCGCCGCGCCGGCGAGCGCCGCGAGCGCCTCGAGATAGGTCGGGTCGATGCCATCGAACTCTCCGGGCCGGAGCGCGTCGACGGCCAGGACGCCGACGAGCTCACCCTCGACGCGCAGCGGACAACCGAGGCATGAGTGGACGCGGTGGCTCAGATCAGGTGCGTCCTCGACGAGACCGTCGAACGGATCGGGCATCGGGCTGTCGGGGGGAAAGACGATCGGACCGGGCGAGCTGCAGATGACGTCGAGGCGCGGGTTCTCGGTCCGCGGAAACCGGCGACCCAACGCGTCGGCAGAAAGCCCGTGCGCGGCGAGGGGGACGAGGTCGGGACCCTCGACCCGCAGGAGCGTGACCGCGTCGCTGGGCAGGGCGCGGCGAACGGTGTTGACGAGCCGCCGCAGGCGGTCCTCGCCGGACAGCGCGGAGGTCAGGTCGGTCGCGATCGCCACCAACGAGTCGACCCGGTAGGGCGTTGTCACGGTGATACCTCCGTTGTGATCTGGATCCCGCGTCGTCGTTATCGGACAGATAACGATACTCCACAGAGCTCTTATTCGACAAGGGGTTGAGACGCGGTACGGCGCGTGCACTCGAGTCTGTCGTCGGTCGCAACGACCGACTCGACCGACCCGAATCAAATGGAGGCACCGATGCCGAGCGCAATCTCCGACTCCCTGAACGCGTCTTCGTCCCTCGCCGCGTGGGCGACCACCACCCGCGGCGCATCGCGTGTGTTCGCCCGGCACGGACTCGACTTCTGCTGCGGCGGCTCGATCTCGCTCGGCGAGGCGTGCGCCGCGCACGAGCTCGACGTGGACGCGCTGATCGCCGAGATCGGGCTCGAGCAGCCTGGCGAGGAGCGTTTCGAGCGTTTCGACCGGACGCCGCTGCCGGAGGTCATCGACCACGTGCTCTCCCGTTACCACGAGCGACACCGCGAGGAGCTGCCGCGACTGATCGAGATGGCCACGAAGGTGGAAGCGGTGCATGCCGAGAAGTCGGGCTGCCCCCGCGGACTCGCCGATCTCCTCACCGACCTGCGGGCCGGGCTGGAGACGCACATGCAAAAGGAGGAGCAGATCCTCTTTCCGATGCTCCGGGCCGGGCACGGGGCGTTCGCCCACGCGCCGATCCAGGTGATGGAGATGGAGCACGACGAGCACGCGGAACGGCTTCGGAGGATCCGTGACGTCGCGCACGACTTCGAGGCGCCGCCGGCCGCGTGCGGCACGTGGCGGGCGTTGTATCTCGGCCTCGCCGAGCTCGAGCTCGAGATCATGCGGCACGTCCACCTCGAGAATCACGTGCTCTTTCCGCGGGCGCTGAACGATTGACGGCGGCCGAGCGCAAGGGAGCAGACGAATGAGCACATCGAGGCAGTGGATCGCACTCGGCTCGGTCATCGCCGTCGCGTTCGGAATCCTCGGGTTCTTCGGACGCGAGGTGTACCGCCAGGCGCCGCCGATCCCCGACCGCGTCGTCACCGAAGCCGGCGACCTCGTGATGACGAGTGACGACGTGCTGACCGGCCAGCAGGTCTGGCAGAGCATGGGAGGCCAGCAGGTCGGATCGATCTGGGGCCACGGCGCGTATCAGGCACCGGATTGGTCGGCCGATTGGCTGCATCGAGAGGCAACGGCGCTCCTCGAGCTCTGGTGCGAGCGCGAGCACGGCCGCCCGTTCGACGAGCTCGCGCCGGAGATACAGGGAGCGCTGCGAGAGCGGTTGCGACGCACGCTGCGGGCGAATCGATTCGACCAGGGGACGGGTACGCTCACCGTCTCGGCCGACCGCGTCCTCGCGATCGAGGCGACGCGCGCCCACTACGTGGCGCTGTTCGGAGCCGAGCCGGCGCTCACCGACCTGCGCGATCACTACGCGATCCAGGATGACATGGTGCCGGACGCGGCGCGCCGCGCGCGCCTGACCGACTTCTTCTTCTGGACCGCGTGGTGCTGCGCGACCGAGCGACCCGGAACCTCGGTCACGTACACCAACAACTGGCCGCACGAGGAGTTGATCGCCAACGTCCCCAGCGGCGCCAACGTGGTCTGGTCGCTCCTGAGCCTCGTCGTCCTCCTCGCCGGGATCGGCGGGCTGGTCTGGTGGAAGGCGGCGACCGACCGGGAGGAGGTGCCGGTGGTCCCACCCGTGCGGGACCCGATCGCGGCGTTCGAGCTGACGCCGTCGATGCGCGCCGTCGGCCTCTACTGCGTCGTCGTCCTCGCGCTGTTCCTCGTCCAGTGCCTGCTCGGCGCGTTGACCGCTCACTACACCGTCGAAGGACGCGCGTTGTTCGGCATTCCGCTCGGCGAGATCTTGCCGTACGCGCTGACGCGGACGTGGCACATCCAGACCGGAGTGTTCTGGATCGCGACCGCGTTCCTCGCGGCGGGGCTGTTCCTGGCCCCGGTCGTCGGAGGTCGCGAGCCGAAGCATCAACGTTTGGGAGTGCACGTGCTCTTGGGAGCCCTCATCGTGGTCGTCGCCGGTTCGATGGCTGGAGAGTGGCTCGCGATCCGGCAGTCGTTGGATCTCGACACCTCGTTCTGGTTCGGCCACCAGGGGTACGAGTACGTCGACCTCGGACGCGCGTGGCAGATCGCGCTGATCGTTGGCCTCGTTCTCTGGCTCGGACTGATGCTCCGCGGAATCTGGCCGGCGCTGGTCGACCGGAAGCAGAGCCGGAGCCTGCTCTCGCTGTTCGCCGGGTCGATCGTCGCGATCGCGCTCTTCTACGGGGCCGGGTTGTTCTACGGCGCGCGAACGCACCTGTCCGTCGCGGAGTACTGGCGCTGGTGGGTCGTCCACCTGTGGGTCGAGGGGTTCTTCGAGGTGTTCGCCACGGCGGCGATCGCGTTCATCTTCGCGCACCTGGGGCTCGTGAAGCGCTCCTCGGCGACGCGCGCGGCGCTCTTCTCCACGGCGATCTTCCTGGCGGCCGGAATCCCCGGCACGTTCCATCACCTCTACTTCAGCGGAACGCCGGTCTCGATCATGGCGGTCGGTGCGAGCTTCTCGGCGCTCGAGGTCGTTCCGCTCGTGTTGATCGGGTTCGAGGCGATCGCCACGTTGCGGGTCGGCCGAGCCGCCGGCTGGATGCGCGCCTACCGTTGGCCCATCCGCTACTTCGTCGGCGTCGCGTTCTGGAACCTCGTCGGGGCCGGCCTGTTCGGCTTCCTCATCAACCCGCCGATCGCGCTCTACTACATGCAGGGGTTGAACACGACGCCGGTGCATGCCCACACCGCGTTGTTCGGCGTGTACGGTCTTCTGTCGCTCGGCTTCGTGCTGCTCATCCTCCGCCGACTGACCGGGACGCGGAGCTGGAAGGAGGGCCCGCTCGCCGTGTCGTTCTGGATGATGAACGTCGGCCTGGGATTGATGGTCGCGCTCAGCCTCCTTCCGATCGGCATCCTGCAGACGATCGCGAGCATCGACACGGGTCTGTGGTTCGCGCGGTCGGCGGAGTTCCTCCAGCAGCCGCACGTCGAGGCTCTGCGCTGGCTGCGGTTGATCGGCGACACCGTCTTCCTCATCGGCGTCGGAGTCCTGTGCTGGTGGGCGATCGGGTTGAGGACCGGTCGTTCCTATCGGCGCGATCCCGTCGGCGAGGTCGATCCCGCGCCGGCCGGCGTGGCACCGCCCGTCGAGGAGCTCGTCGCGGTCGGGTGATGGTGGAAGGAGAGAGCGGCGGGGGCGCGCGAAGTGGTGGGGCGCCCCCCCCCCGCGCCCCCCCCCCCCCACCCGGAGCACCCGGCCCAATTATAAAAAATAGCTG
>CAZYQW010000130.1:0-99925 GCA_964649825.1 uncultured Phycisphaeraceae bacterium
CGAGGCGCGCGTCGCGCTCGACTTCGAGGGCGGCGAGCCGATCGCGCTCGACGGCGAGCGCTTCGATCCCGTGGCGCTCATCGAGCTCTTGAACGAGCGCGGGGGAGCGCTCGGCGTCGGGCGCGGCTACCACCTCGGCGACACCGTGCTCGGCATCAAGGGACGCATCGCCTTCGAGGCGCCGGCGGCCGAGATCGTCCTCGGCGCGCATCGCGAGCTCGAGAAGCTCGTGCTGACCGAGGATCAGCGGTTCTGGAAGGACCACCTCGGCGAGGTCTACGGCCGCCGGCTCCACCAGGGGCTCCACCACGACCCGTTCCAGCGCGACGTCGAGGCGTTCTTCGCGTCGAGCCAGGCGCGCGTCACCGGCACGGTGCGAGTGCGGCTGCACTCGGGTGGCGCGCTCGTCGAGGGCATCGCGTCGCCGTTCAGCCTGATGGACGCGAGCGACGCGCGCTACGGGGAACGGGCCGCCAGCGATTCGATCCGTGGCGCAGGCCTCGGCCTCGCGCGGGTGCTCGCCGAACCGGGTCGTCTCCACCGGCGGGCCGGCGAGATGCCGTCGTCGCTCGGCGCGCTCGACGACGGCGCCCGCCCCAACGTGGCCGGCTTCGCGGGAGCGGCGCGATGAAGCGCGTGACCCTCGACAAGATCGCGTCGGTCACGTCGCGCCTCGAGCTGGACCGGAACGCGGTGCTCGGCGACGACATCCCCGCCGCGGCCGGCACCGTGGTGGCGGGTCGCGTGCTGAACGCCAAGACGACGTACGACAAGCTGGAGGACTGCCACGGCCGCATGGTCCGGCTGCATCCGGGCGACGTGGTGGCCGGAGCCCTCGGTCATCGCGACGCGCTCTACGGCTACTCGGGCCGCGTGCCCGAGTCGGTGAGGACGGGTGATCGGCTTCAGATCCTGAACATCGGCGGCGTGATCGGCACCGGGGCCGGCCCCGCGCCGGGCATCGGCGAACCGTTCGAGATCGAGGTGCTCGGGGCCGTGCTCCAGTTCCCGTACCTCGGCACGCGCGTCGGCATTCCCGCGAACGTGATGCGCGCCGCCCTGCCGGCCGCGCCGCTCCCGCGCGAGCTCCCGCCGGTCGCGGTCCTGGTCGGGACGTGCATGGACGCCGGCAAGACGACGGCGGCCGCGGCGATCGTCGGTGAGCTGACGCGCGCCGGCATGCGGATCGCCGCGGGCAAGCTGACCGGCGTCTCGTTGCGTCGCGACGTGCTCGAGATGGCCGATTGCGGCGCGGTCGCGGTGGCGTTGTTCACCGACTTCGGCGTCGTCACGACCGATCGCTCGACCGTGGTGCCGGCCGCGCACTCGCTGATCGCGCACCTCGCCGACGCCGAGCCGGACGCGATCGTGCTCGAGATGGGCGACGGCCTGCTCGGCACGTACGGGGTCGACGCGCTCCTCGAGGACGCGGCCTTCCGCGACGCGATCAGTGCGACGGTGCTCTGCGCGCAGGACCCGGTCGGGGCGCTCGGCGGGGTCGACCTGATGACGAACCGCTTCGGAGTCGCGGTGGACGTCATCTCGGGACGCGTCACCGACACGCAGGTCGGCGCCCGCTTCTGCGCGAGGCAGCTCGGCATCCCCGCGTGGAACGCCATCGCGAATCCGCGTGAACTCTCGGCGCAGGTGTCGAAGCGCTTGACGGCGCACGAGGCCGTCTCGTGACGACCTCCCGCCCAACCATTCCGCTCGTGACGTTCGGGGCGAGCGGACTGCTCGCCGGCGAGCTGCTGCGGCTCGTGGAGGGACACTCCACGCTGCGAGCCGCTGGCGCCGCGACGCGCGCGGTGGCCGACCTCGGTACGATGCAGCCTCACCTCACGAGCCGGCCGCCCGTCGTGACGGTCGACGACGGCGTCGCGCAGGTCGTCTCGCTCGCGGGGGCGGGGACGGTCGCGGTCGCGCTGGCGCTGCCCCACGGCGAGTCGGCGCGGCTCTGGACCGAGCTGCGACGTCGGCTCGGCGCGCTCGCGTCGAACATCGTGCTCGTCGACCTCGCCGCGGACTATCGGCTCGCCGACCCGGCGCTCTACCGTCGCGCGTACGGCGCTCCGCACGAGGACGAGGGCGAGCTCGACCAGTTCGTCTACGGCCTGCCCGAGCATCACCGCTCTCGTCTTCGCGAGGCACGACGCGCCGCGGCGCCGGGTTGCTTCGCGACCGCGATGCAGCTCGCGACGCTGCCCGCCGCGGCCGCCGGGCTCGTGGGCGCCGCGCGGCCCTGGATCCTGTCCGCCGTCACCGGCTCCAGCGGCAGCGGCAACACTCCGTCCGCCGGCACGCATCACCCGCATCGTCACGGCAACCTGTGGGCGTACGCGCTCGACGGCCACCGGCACGAGGCCGAGCTCCGTCAGGCGCTCCGCCCGCTCGCGCTCGATCCCTCGCTCTGCTTCGTTCCCCATTCCGGTCCGTTCGTACGCGGCATCCACATGAGCGCGTTCCTGCCGCTCGCGACCGGCACCGGCACCGCCGACACGGAAGCCGTGCGCGCGTGCTACCGCGAGGCGTACGAGAACGAGCCGTTCGTCGAAGTCCTCGACCGCGGCGTCCCGGACCTGCGCCGCGTCGTCGGATCGAACCGCGCTTCACTGGCGGTGCACGTGCGCGGCGACGTGCTCACCGTCCTGTTGACGCTCGACAACGTGATCAAAGGCGGGGCCGGTCAGGCTCTGCAGTGCTTGAACCTCATGCTTGGGTTCGACGAGACCGATGGTCTCCCTCGAGCCGGATTGGGAGTCTCGTGATGCGCCTCTCGGAATGGCCCGCGTACCAACGTCTCGACCTCGCGGTCGTCGGCGCCGATGGTCACGAGCTCGTGCTCGCGGACGGACGTCGCGTGCTCGACCTCTACGGCGGTCACTGCGTCAATACGCTGGGCGCGGGCGATCCGGCGCTCGGCGCGCTCCTGACGGATCAGTGGCGTCGCCTCTCGTTCACGACGAACCTGATCGACCACCCGCCGCGACAGGCGTTCATGGACGCGTTCGCGCGCAACCTCCCGCCCGGCGATTGGGCCGTCTTCGCGTCGAACAGCGGCGCCGAGGCGAACGAGAACGCGTTGAAGGCCGTGATCGCCGAGACGGGTCGCTCGCGCGTCGTCTGCTTCGAGGGCGCGTTCCACGGGCGCACCGCCGCCGCTGCCGCGCTGAGCGAAGGCGCAGGGTCGATCTACCCGTCCACGCCGTTCGACGTCGCTCGCGTCCCGTTCGGCGACGTCGATCGCGCGACGGAGGTGATCGACGAGCGGGTCGCGGCGGTGATCGTCGAGCCGATCCAGTCCCTCGCCGGCGTGGTCGATCCCCCGGCCGGATTCCTCGAGGCGCTGCGCACGGCCTGCGACGCGTCCGGAGCTCGCCTCGTGTTCGACGAGGTGCAGACGGGGAACGGCCGCCTCGGCTCGACGTGGGCGTCGGTCCACTTCGGCGTCGTGCCCGACCTCTTCACCACGGCGAAGGGCGCCGCGGCCGGTCTCCCGATCGGACTGACGGTGGCACGCGCGGACCTCGTCGCGCGGACGCCGGCCGGTCTCCTCGGCTCGACGTTCGGCGGCGGGCCGCTCGCTCTCGCGGCGGCGGCGGAGGTCGCGCGTCGGATCGCGGAGCCGGGCTTCCTCGCCCGCGTTTCCGAGGCGGGCACCGCGCTCTCGGACGCCGCCCGCCAGGGTCCGTTCGTCGGCGTGCGCGGAGCGGGGCTGCTCCTCGGCCTCGTGCTGCCGGAAGGTCTCTCCGCCACCCTGGTCCGCGACCGTCTGCTCGAGCTCGGCGTCCTCGTCGGCACGAGCCGCGACCCGCGGGTCATCCGTCTGTCTCCGGGCCTCGACTTCGACCCGGGTCTTGTCGCCCGCTTCTCCCGTGCGCTCGAGACTCTCGAGCTCGAGGTGACGTCATGATCGATCTCGTCCGTGCCGCACCCCACGTCAAGCTGCACCGCGGCGCCACGTTCGTCATCAAGGTCGGCGGCGGATCGCTCGCGCGCGGCGTCCTGCGCGACCGTTTCGCTCAGCAGGTCGCGACGATCGTCACGCTCGGCTCGCGCGTCGTCGTCGTGCATGGGGGCGGGCCTCAGACCGACGCGGTCCAGCGCGAGCTCGGCGAGGCGCCCCGCATGATCGACGGACGTCGCGTCACGACCGAGAAGGCGCTCGAGGCGCTGAGGATCGCGACGGGGCGGCTGACCTCGGACGTCATCGAATGCCTCCGCGCCGCGGGGCTCGACGCGATCGGAGTGCCGGCCGCGACCGACGACCTCGTCGTCGCGTCGCGCCGGGCACCCATGTCGACGAGCGAGGGGAGCGTCGACTTCGGTCTCGTCGGGGACATCCATACGATCTCGCCGCGCGCGCTTCGCCTCCACCTGTACGGCGATCGCGTACCGGTCCTCGCCCCGCCGGCCAGCGACGGCGAAGGAGGACACCTGAACGTCAACGCCGACCTCATGGCGGCCGAGCTCGCGAAGGCGCTCGGCGCCGCGAAGCTCGTGCTGATGACCGGCGCGCCGGGCATCCTCCGCGGAGAGAGGCGCGGAGAGAGGCGCGGAGAGGGGTGCGGCGAGGGAGTCGAAGAGGGGAACGGCAACGGGGGTGGCTCGCCGATCTCCGCGCTCGCGCTCGACGAACTGGCTCGCCTCACCGAGGACGGCTCGATCGCGGGCGGAATGAAGGTGAAGGCGGCCGCGATCACGGCAGCGCTCGAGGGCGGAGTCCCGCGGGTCCACGTCGTCTCCGGGTCCGAGCCCGACGCGCTGCTGCGCGAGCTCTACACCACCCACGGCGCGGGGACGCTCGTTACGCTGGCGCCCGAGCAGGCCCCGGCCGAGGGAGCGACGGCGTGAGCCAGGACGTCGTCGCCGGCCTTCTCGCCGATCTGGTCGCCACGCCGAGCGTCTCGGGGGACGAGAGCCGCGCCGCCGAGCTCGCCGCGGCGTGGCTCGCCGACCGGGGCGTGGCGGTCGAGCGCATCGGCGACAGCGTTCTCGCGCGGATCGGCACGGACGACGGCCCGGCGCTCTTCCTGAACTCGCACCTCGACACTGTCCCGGTGGGCGACGGTTGGACGCGCGATCCGTACGCGGGTGCATGGACCGGCGACTTCCTCTACGGCCGCGGCGCGAACGACGCGAAGGCGAGCGTCGCCGCGATGATGGTCGCGATCGCCTCGCTCGCACGGGACGCGTCGGTTCGCGGCCGCGTCTGGCTCGCGCTCACCGCGCGCGAGGAGACGAGCAACGCGGGCATCGTCGACGTACTGGCGCGCATCGACCGGCCGTCGGCCTCGATCACCGGCGAGCCGACGGGGCTCGAGGTGGTCCGCGCACAAGCGGGGCTCGCGGTGATCGAGGCGACGTGGACGGGAGCGTCGTGCCACGCGGCTCACGCGGCGCGCGTCCCGCACACGAACGCGCTCCTCCTCGCGGCCGCCGACCTCGCGCGCGCGCCCGCCGCGTGGACGATCGGCGAGACGCACGCGCTCCTCGGACCCAGCACCGCCGTCGTCACGATGCTTCGCGCCGGCGAGCGCCACAACGTCGTGCCGGACCGCGCCGAAGCGGTGATCGACGCTCGGCTCGCTCCCCCGCTGGCGGCGTCCGACGCCGCCGCCTTCCTCGCGCGCGAGTTGCCGAACGCGTCCCTGTCCGTCCGCTCGGACCGTCTCCGCGCGGTCGAGACGGCGGACGACCATCCCTTCGTGCGAGCGGTGCTCGACGTCGCGAAGCGAGATCACGCGATCGGCTCTCCGACGCTCTCGGACATGGCGTTCCTCGCGGGCGTCCCCGCCGTGAAGTGCGGGCCCGGACAGACGTCCCGCTCGCACACGCCCGACGAGTTCGTCCGCCGGGACGAGGTCCAGGCCGGGGTTTCGTTCTATACTCGGCTCATCCCTTTGGCCCTCGACGTGCTGACCGCATGAACCCGACCCACCGACCCGTCTGGGACCGTGGCGATCCGATCGACCCGGAGATGATGCGCTTCACCGTCGGCGACGACTGGGAAATGGACCGTCGTCTGCTCCGCCACGACCTCATCGGCTCGAAGGCGCACTGCGCCGGGCTCCTCCGCGTCGGACTGATCGAGCCGGACGTCCACGACCGGCTGCAGGACGAGCTCGATCGACTGATCGACGAGCACGCGGCCGGCCGTTTCGACGTCCAGCCGGACGACGAGGACATGCACTCTGCGGTCGAACGGCGGTTGATCGAACGGATCGGCGACGCGGGCAAGCGGCTCCACACCGCGCGCAGCCGCAACGAGCAGGTAGGGCTCGCGGTGCGGCTGTGGCTGCGGGAGACGATCGACGAGACCGACGCGGCGATCCGCAAGCTCGTGGCGGCCGCCCTCGCCGTCCACGATCGCGTCGGCGCGCTTCCCCTTCCCGGCTACACGCACCTCCGCCGCGCCATGCCGTCGTCGGTCGGCGACTGGATCGACGCGCACGCCGTCGCGTTCGAGGCCGACGCGCTCGACCTCGACGCCACGCGCCGGCGCATCCGGTTCTGCCCGCTCGGCTCCGGCTCCGGATACGGCTTCCCGGTCGAGCTCGATCGGAACTTCGTGGCGCATCACCTCGGCTTCGACGGGCCCGAGGATCCGGTCACCGCCACCCAGCACGGCCGCGGCCGCGCCGAGCTCGCGTACCTCACGGCGCTCGAGGGGATCGCGCTCGACCTCGGCAAGCTCGCCGCCGACCTGTGGATCTTCACCAGCCACGAGTTCGGCTTCATCCACCTGCCGCCCTCGATGACGACGGGTTCGTCTCTGATGCCGCAGAAGCGGAACCCGGATCTCGTCGAGCTCGTGCGTGCGCAGAGCCGCCTCGTCGTCGCCGACCGCGCGGCGCTGCTCGACATCCTGAGGGACCTGCCCTCGGGCTACCACCGCGACTTCCAGCTCGTGAAGGGGCCCCTCTTCCGCGCCCACGACCGCGTCGCCGCGATGCTCCCGCTCGTCACGCGCCTGCTCACCGGCATCGAGTTCGACGAGGCCGCGCTCCGCGAGGCCGCCGCCGATCCCGCGCTCGGCGCGACGGGACGCGTCCTCGATCGCGTCCGCTCGGGCGAAGCGTTCCGCGACGCGTACCGCGACGCGAGCCGCGGGACAGACGCGGAGGAATCCACGCGGTGACCGAGTCTGGGCGTCGATTCCTGTCGCAATGGACAGGAGGAACGACGTGGTACGCGGGAGCGGGGACGAAGAGTTGTCCAGAGTGATACCGCGTGGAACGGGGACGGGGGAGGCGCAGAGGGTCAGGGGGGGAGGCCTTCGGGGGGGATGGTCGGGCCGGGGATCTCGGTGGGATCGATGAGGTGGAAGCGGCGCCAGCCGAGCAGGAGGTCGAAGACACGGGTGTCGGTGACCGCGCGTGGGACGTCGGGGATGAGGTCGGTGTAGCGGTGGCCGTTGGACCAGCCGTTGAACCAGGGGGCGGAGGAGAAGAGATCGACGGGCCAGGGGAGCTTGACGCGATGGCGGCGGGCGTTGTTGAGGACGTAGGCGAGGACGCGGCGGATCTCCTTCGCGTTCTTGAGCACACGGTCGTGGTAGCGGCCGCGGAACACCCGGCCGCGTCGGCCCCACAGCCGGTTCAGGCCCTTGGCGATGCGGATCAGCAGACCCTGCAGACCACGAGAGACGGCGCGGCGGTCGTCCCCCTCGACGATGAGGTGGAGGTGGTTGTTCTGCACCGTGTAGTGGCACAGCCGGAAGCCGAAGCGGTTGCAGCCCGCCACGAACGCCTCGCGCAGCGTGCGATACGCCCGCTTGTTCCGGAGCTTCGGCAACCCCTCCCGGAGCTTCACCGTCACGTGGACGGTTCGACCATCGATCACCTCCCGCGCGTGATGCGACACCCCCGACCCCCGCTTCGGCTTGGGCCCCGGTCGCTTGCGCATGGTCGTCGAAGGTCGGGTCGTCATTAGGGCACATATTAATGCCGATCGAACCGAGGTCAAGGCGCCGCGTCGAACGACTTCGACTTTCTTTTCTCGGCATCGAGCCGCGCGTCCCGCGTCCCCGCGACCGTCCGTCCCCGTTCCACGCGGTATCACTCTGGAGAGCTCTTCGTCCCCGCTCCCGCGTACCACGTCGTCGCTCCTGTCCGCGTTGTCAGGAATCGACGGCCAGACTCGTGGCCGCCGCCACGCGGCGCGGGCGTCGCCAGGGTCGCCGTCGAATTCGCGCGTTACGTTCCTCCCCCTTCCCAAGAGCAAGTCGCGCTGCCCGGTCACCCATCCTTGGCCGAGCACAGCGACCATCCGATGAGCGGCGCCACGCTGCTGATGGAAAAACACCCAGAATTCCGCCCAACCTCCGAGAGGGAATCGGCCTTCTTGCCCTCGCATATCGTGACGCCCCCCAAATCGTTTCTAGAACGAAAGGAAGGTCTTGCCTCAGGTCGCCGCCATCGGCCTCGCCCTTCGCGGTGGGGCCGATGGCGGCGACCTGAGGCAGGTTGCGCCCATCCATCATCGTGATCCCTTCGTCCCCGTTCCCGCGTAGCACCTCGGACGGCGACCGGCACGCTCGGGCACTCGGCCTCACGCGCTCGGCTTGACGGGGTCGCCGTCGGACGGGGGCTCGCCGGCGCGGCGGCGCAGCACCTCGAACGCCTTGCGGAAGCGTTCCAGGGCTCGCAGCCGGGCGCGCTCGGCGGCGTCCGGACCGATCCCGAGCCGGACGGCCAGGTCGGCAAGCGGCATCCCGACCGCGACGGCACGCACGAGCTCCTGATCCCGGGGCAGCAGCAGCCGGACCGCTCGCATCGCGAGCCCGGTCAGCTCACGGTTCTCGGCGCGAGTCGCCGGGCCCTTCGACGCGGCGGCCGGCGTCACGCCCCCACGTTCGGTCCGATCCGACGGAGCGGACCGCATGTGCTCGGTGATGCGCAGGAGCTCGCCTCCGACGCGCTTCTCGGCCGACCAGTACTTGTGCCGACTGGCCACGTGTTGGCGCGCCACCGTCAGCAGCCACGCGACGAACGCCCGCTCGCCGCGGTACGAGAAGTGCCCCTCGCCGCGGTACGCGCGCAGCATGACTCCCTGGACGAGATCGTCCTCGGCCTCGAAGCGGAGCACGCCGCGGGCGTGCGAGCGAAGGAACCGCTCCAACGTCGCGCGGTGCCGCTCGATCAGCTCGGAGAACGGCGGCGGGGGGCCGCCCTTGAAAGCCTCGTCGGTCATTCGTCGCCTCACGCGTCGGGCGCTCATCGACACGCCGGCCGAGTCCGGTTCGCGTTGACGCGCGATGGTCGCTCGGGACGCTCCCATCGTCCCACGCGACCTCTCGCCCGCCCATCCGGATCTCCTCCGATTCTCACGACCGGGTCCGTGCCGGGGGGGGGGATCCGCGTCGCTCCCCGACCCACTACCGCCGCTCGGGCCCGTCCGGTATGACGGAAGCATGACGAAGCGAAAGCAAACACGAGGCTACCTGCACGGGTTCACGATCGAGGAGCAGGAACGGCTGCGGCGGCAGGCGCGCTTCGTGGAGCACCGCGTCCACGATCGCCTTCCATTCTGGCGAGCGCGACGACTCATCGAGGTCGGCTGCGGCGTCGGGGCGCAGACCGAGATCCTGCTGCGCTACTTCCCGGAGCTCCACGTCACCGGCATCGATCAATCGGCGTCCAACCTCGAGGTGGCGCGGAAGAACCTCGCGAAAGTGCCGTGGGCAGAGGGACGATACGAGCTGGTCGAGGCGGACGCGAGCCGCCTCGACTTCAAGTCGGACACGTTCGACTCCGCGTTCCTCTGCTGGGTGCTGGAGCATGTCGGCGACCCCGCCCTGGTGCTGTCGGAGACCCGCCGGGTGCTGCGACCGGGCTCGCCGATCGTGGTCACCGAGGTCCAGAACGCGTCCTTCTTCATCGATCCGTACAGCCCGCAGACGCTCGCCTATTGGATGGCGTTCAACGACTACCAGCTCGAGATCGGCGGAGATCCGTTCGTCGGCGCCAAGCTCGGCAACCTCCTTCAGGCGGTCGGTTTTCGCGACGTCACGACGAAGGTGCGGACGATCCACCTCGACAACCGCGAGCCGGGCCAGCGCGCCGAGTTCCTCGACTATTGGACCGAGCTCCTCCTCTCCGGCGCGCCGGGGCTGGTCGCGGCCGGCAAGGTCTCCGCCGACGTCGTCGAGGGGATGAAGGAGGAGCTCCAGCACGTCGGCCACGACCCGAACGCGGTCTTCTTCTACTCGTTCATCCAGGCGAGGGCGGTCGTGCTCTGACGAAGCACGTCGCGGGGCCGCCGTCACCGCGCAGCGGCGGCCGCCGCGAGGGAGCCGGCCGACCCGGGACGCCGGGCCACCATCCTCACGCCGACGTCGGGGTTCGGCACGTCCGCGGCAAGCTCGGCCCGCGTCGCGGCGCGGAAGTTCGCCTCGTAGATCATGCTCCACGAGCCTCCGCGCGCGGTACGCCCGCTGGTCGCGTCGCCCCACGCGTCCAGACACCACTCCCACTGGCCGCCGCACAGGTCGTAGACGCCGTACGGAGACTCGTCGCGCGGAAAACGGTAGCACGGCTCCTGCTCCACGACCTCGCGCGCGAACCGCGACTTCACCCAGGTCGGATCGAAGGTGTCGCCGAACGGAAAAAACCGACCATCGACTCCGCGTGCGGCCTTCTCCCACTCGAGCTCGGTGGGCAGGTCGAACTCGAGCTCGGAACCGAACTGCTCGCGGAAGACCCGGGTCAGCCACGCGGCGAAGGCCCGCGCGTCGTGCCAGGAGACGCTGCTGATCGGATGCAAGCGGCGACCCGACGGAAACGAGAACGACCCGTCCGGTCCTCTCCTCCACTCGGGAATCAACGCGCCGTCGAGCGAGCGCGGGAAGAGCGTAGGCGTGGGGGACGCGTCGATGACCGCCTGGGTGGCGGGGTCGTTCAGGAATGTCGCCCATTCTTCCCACGTGCTCTCGCGTTCGCACATCCAGAAGTCGTCGACCTCGGGTGTTCCCGGCTCGAGGGGTGCGAACGCGCGCGCGTCCCCTCCGGCCGCGAACCTCCCCGAAGCCACGCGCACGAAACGATCGGGGGCCACGCCGATCGGATCGAGCCGCACGCGCCGGTGCACGTCGTCTCCGCGCGGGACGACGAACGGCACGCGGACGTCGGCGCGGCCGTCCGCGCGCAGCAGCGCCACGTAGCGGCCGGGCTCCAGCTCCACGCCCGCCACCGGCGTGCGACCGATTTCGCACGCGCGCGACGGGAAGAGCGGCGCGCACGTCGTGCGCGCGACGAGACCGCCGGGGACGTCGATCTCGATCAGGTCGCCGTCCCGCCAGAGCGACGCCCAGCACGGCGCGTCGTAGACGATCGAGTCCGGCTCGTAGGCGTTGATGCCCAGGTCCGCGAGCCCCTCGGCCTCGACGCCGAACTCCCGCCCGTCCCGCTCGAACGTGAACACGAATCGGCGGCCGGGATGCTCAGCGGTGAGCCGGTAGAGGCGCGCCACGTCGTATGCCTCCCGGATCGGCTCATCGTCGACCCGCACGAGGCGATCGAGGGCCTGGATCGCGCCGCTCGTGAACGGCACGAGGATCACGTCCTGGATCGGATGCCCGGCCACCGACACGAGGACGTCGCCGACCTCGAGACGGGCGACCGGTGCAGATGGAGCGAGCTCCAGCGGCGATACCACGCGCAGGCACCAGGTGCCGACCGGCACGGGCATGGGCGCGTCGCGCACCGGCACCGGCACCAGCCGCCGCTCGGCGCCGGGCCTCAGACCGGCGGCGTCCGCGTATCGAAACAGGTACACCGTCGCGCCGGAAGGATCGCTCTCCATGGCGAGGCGGCGGCGCGGCTCGAGCTCGGCGGCGTGCCGGCCGGCACGATCGATCGCTCGGACACGTTCCGCGAGCCATGCCGCCCGCGGCTGGTCGTCATCGCCGACGGCCTCGCGCCACTGCTCCATCCACAGCTCGGCCAGGAAGGCGTCGACCCGCGGGTCGAGCGGCGCGATCGCTCGGGCCTCCTGCGCGCGCTCGGCGGCGAGCAGGAAGTCGCGGACCTGCTCGCGCTCGAGCGCCGCGACCGCGTCCTCCGTCTCGCGAAGCCGGCGGTGCTCGGCGGGGGCCAGGTGCCGGGTGTTCACCCCGTGCACCGATCCTGCGACCGACCCGCGCAGGTCGGCGATCCGCTCCGCTCGGCCGCGGCAATCGTCCAGGTGCCGCCGCGCGGCGGCGAGCGCCGCGTCGCAACGGCTCTCGTTCCACGACCGGATGACGGCGTCACGCAGGCGCGCCGCGTCCACGTCGTCCGGGAGTCGACCCAAGGCTCGATCGCACGCGGCGAGGGCCGCTTGATGCTCGCCACGTTCCACGAGGCCGCGCGCCGCGGCGAGCTCACGGCGGAGGTCGACGAGCTTCCGCCGGTTCGCTGCCACTTCCATGCCGGCCCCGACGATGCCGAGCGCCGCGACCGCGGCCAACGCCGTACTGAGGGCCCGGTTTCGGCGCGACCACTTGACGATGCGCGCGAGCGGCCCCGACGGACGCGCGCGGATCGGTCTGATCTCGACGAGCGCCTCCAAGTCCTCGGCCAACGCGCGCGCGTCCGCGTAACGGCGCCGCGGGTCTCGTTCCATCGCCTTCAGGATCACGGTCTCGGCGTCGCGCGAGAGGGCCGGCTGGACGCGACGAGGCGGCGGCGCGGCACCGGACAGAATCGCGTGGAACAGTTGCTCCGTGGTGTCGCCTCCGAACGGCAGGGTGCCGGTCACCGCCTCGTACAGCGTGACGCCGAGCGAGTAGACGTCGGTACGCGCGTCGAGCGGCGCGCTGCCCCCCTTGATCTGCTCGGGAGACGCGTAGGTCGGCGTGCCGCGAAACTCCCCGGTCAGAGTGGCTCGATCTTCTTCGAAGTGGCGCGCGATTCCGAAGTCGACCAGCACGGCACGGTCGTCCTCCAGCACCAGGATGTTCGACGGTTTCACGTCGCGATGGATGATTCGCTCCGCATGCGCCGCCTCGAGCGCGCGCGCGATCTGGGCACCGAAGCGGAGGATCTTGCCGAGGACCGCCGGCACCTCGTTCGCGCGGGCCTCGGCCAACCATTCGTCGAACGACCGGCCCGCGAGCAACTCCATCGCGATCCAGGCGACGCCGTCCTGCACGCCGGCCGCGTGAATCGTGACGATGCTCGGGTGCCGCAGCGCCGCCAGCGCTCGGGCCTCGCGCTGGAACGCCGACTCGGACGCGATCGATCCCCGGCGCTCGGGACGGAGGACCTTGAGCGCGACCTTTCGGCCCAGGCCCTTCTGCTCCGCGAAGTACAGTTCGCCCATCCCTCCGCGCGAGAGTCGACAGAGGACGTGGAAGCCGTCGATGCGCGGCAGGCCGCCTCCAGCCGGAACGGCCCGATCCTCTCCCGCGGACACGCCGATCCCGACGAGCCGAATCAGCTCGCGCAGCCGATCGCGGAGCGGCGCCCCCACCGCGGCGTGGCGCGCGCAGAACGCATCGATCGGCTCCGCGGCCCCCGCGGCGACGGCGTCGAGGTACTCGTAGTACGCGTCCTCGAGCGCGTCGCTCGCGTCGGCGCGGTCTTGGGAGAAAGCGTCGGGTGGATCCAATGGGGCCTCACCAGTCTGGCGCGCGCCATCGTATCCCATTGGCCACGGGCGGCAGCGGGCGGAGAGCGGAGGGCGGTTTCAGGCCGGAGTCGAACGCGCCCGCGCAGATTCCCCGCGAGGCCCCTCAAGTTCCGTCCCCGATGGGCTCGAAGAGCCTTCCGTTCTCTCTTGTCGACCGACTCGGAGCACCCGTTTCCAAGAGGGGGATGACCCATGACCAGGCCGACCGTCGCGTACAACGTCCCATCCCGCCTTCCCGACCAGCGGACGATCCTCGTCACCGGCCATTTCCGCGGCGGCACGTCCATGGTGGCGGGGATCCTGCGCATGCTGGGCCTGTTCCTGGGCGATCGGATCGAGCGCGGCAACAACGAGGACCTCGAGTTCAAGGACGCGCCGGTGAGCGCGATTCGCGCGCGGATCCGCGAGCGGGACGCCGCGCACCACGTCTGGGGCTTCAAGTACCCGGGCGTCTTCCTGACCGGAGCGGAGTGGATCGACGAGGTGCGCAACCCGATCGTCGTGTGCATCATGCGCGACCTCCTTGCCTGCGCTCAGAGCGAAGTCTTCAACCGCCAGTTCGCGGACGAGCTCGATGCGCTCCGTTCGAAGTGCGACCACCAGACGAAGCTCATGCAGTTCCTCGAGGTGGTGAAGGCCCGGCGCCGCCCGTTCATGCTGATCAGCTACGAACGCGCCCTCCAGCACCCGCGCGACGTGGTCGACTCGCTCGCCGCGTTCGCCGGCCTCGACGCGCCGGAGGAAACGCGGCGGAACGCGGCCGACTTCGTGACCCCCGAGCGAGGCCACGCCGACCCCGAGGCGAATCCCTACGTGTCGCTCGAGTTCGTTCTCGCGAGCCGGCTGCGTGACGAGCTCCGCGCCGCCGGCCGAGGACCGTCATCTCCCGCAGGCCGCACGTAGGATCTCCGCTCGACGGGGGGCTCGCCGTCACCGCCTCAGCGCAGCACCGGGGGCCGGTACGCGTAGAGCAGCAGCCCGACCAACACGAGGAAGACGACCGGCGACACGAGCGTCGCGGGCGGGTCGTGCTTCACGTGCGTGTACGTCGCACCGACCATGATGCACGCGAGCAGTGCCGCTCCCAGGTAGGCGACGCGCGGGAAGAGGAGGAGGCCCGCGCCCGCGAGCTGCAGGACGGCGGTCAACACTCGAAAGCCGTCCGAGTAGCCCCATCGCTGGAAGTCGGACGCCATCCTCGCGTCGCCGGCCAGGTTCTTGACCGCCACCATCACGAAGAAGGCGGCCACCAAGTACCTGAGCACCATCGAGCCGGTCCCGATCCAACGGGACGTCGAATCGCCCGCGACGTAGAGCCAGTCGTTCACGAGAGCCTCCTTCGAGTTCGAAGTCGTCATGCGACCGTCGCCGACCCGGACGCATCCGGCGCTCCGCCGGCCGCCAGCCGCGCGTACGGCTCCATCCGTTCCGCCTCCTTGAAGAGCGAGCGATCGATCAGACGCGGAAACCAAGAGTTGAGCCGAACGAAGAGCCGCTCCGGAAAGCCGAGGAACCGCTCGGCGCGATCCTTCGCGATCGCGTCGGCGACCCGGCGCGCGACGAGCTCGGGAGGATCCATCTTCATCTTCGTTCCTTCGGCGAGGTCCGAGTAGGTGTCGCTCATGCCCGTCCTGGTCGCGCGCGGCGCGACGTAGACGACGTTCACCCCGGTTCCGTGCAGCTCGCGCCGCAGCGCCTCGCAGAACCCGCGCAAGGCGAACTTGGTCGCCGAGTACGCGGAGAAGTACGGGAAGCCGATCGATCCGAAGATCGAACCGACGACCGCGATGGTGCCCGAGCCGCGCGCTCGGAAGCGGGGAATGAAGCGGCTCGTCAGCAGCATCGGCGCCAGCACGTTGACGCGAAACAACGCCTCGAGCCGCTCCGCGTCCTGCTCCTCGAAGCGGCAGAACGCGTTCGCGCCCGCGTTGTTCAGCACCACGTCGAGCCCGCCGAACGGTTCTTCGGCGTGGTCCGCGAACGTGGCGACGTCGCTCGTGCGCGACAGGTCGCACGGGTAGGTCGCCGCTTCCGCTCCCGATTCGCGAGCCGCACCCGCGACGGCGTCCAAGCGAGATCGATCACGCCCCATCAGCACGAGCCGAGCTCCACGCGAGGCGAGCTCGAGCGCGGTGGCGCGTCCGATACCGCTCGACGCCCCCGTCACGAGGATCCGGCTGCCTTCGATCTTCATGTCACTCGCTCCCGTCCATCAACCCGCGGAACACGTCGCCGTAGAGGCGGAAGAAAACGTGAGCGGACCGCAGAATGTCGCGTTGATCGCGTTCGTCGTCGATCCGGTCCATCAGTCCGCGAAAGAATCCGACGTGGTCCTGATCGAGCTCGCCGTGCGTCGTCAAGTACGTGAACGCGCTTGGCGGCAGGCCGAGGGCGACCTCCAGTCGGCGGGCCGCGTCGCTCGCGCCTCGAACGCTCGCACCCTCGAGGACGTGGACCATCCCGAAGAACCCGAGCGGGTTCTTGCGATGCACCACGTCGTATGCGTACGCGACCATCACGTCGCAGGGCACGTCCGGATCCGCGTCGCGGACTTCAGCGGGATCGCGGCCGCACTCCGCGACGTCATCGAGGATCCACTCCTCGTGCCCGATCTCCTCGTCGATGTACTTCGCGATCTCGTGCCGCAGCCAGCCGTACCGCGGCGGCAGCGCCGCTCCCGTCGCCATCAGCAGCGGCACGGTGTGCTTCACGTGATGGTACGCCTGCCCGAGGAAGCGCACGTAGGTCTGCCGGTCGACCTCGCCGGCGACCGCACGGCGAACGAACGGGATCTCGAACAACGCCTCCTGCGCGCCGACGGTCTCCGCGACGATTCGATCGTGGAACGACAATCTCACTCCTCTCGCTGGGCCCTGCCCAGCCTCGACTCGCCGCCGCTCGACTCCCCGCCCGACGCGCCGCCGCCCGACGCGCAGGGAGTGGAATCGACGAGCGCGTACGACTGGATCCTCGCGTACTCGGGAAGGCACTGGTTGACCCGTTCGACCTCGCGTGCCGCGACGTCCCGGCCATGACGACAGACGAGCGTCGCGACGGGGCCGGCGAGTCCATCGCCGATCACCTTCGCACTCTCGATGAGGGTGCCGCTCGTCAGCATCGTCTCGAG
Organism: uncultured Phycisphaeraceae bacterium; assembly: GCA_964649825.1. GTDB lineage: Bacteria > Planctomycetota > B15-G4 > B15-G4 > JADJEK01 > CAZYQW01. The sequence continues at coordinate 16,742 of CAZYQW010000130.1, forward strand.
CCACGCCGGCGACACGTTGCGGCCATGCGACGTGATGATGACGTCGCGTTTGCGCCCGTGGATGTACAGGAAGCCGTCGTCGTCGATTCGACCGAGGTCTCCCGTCGGCCAGAACGCGCCCGCACGCTCGCGCTCGTCGCCGAGATAGCCGGCGAACGTCGTGCCCGCCACCTCGATCTCGCCGTCCACGCCGATGCGAGCCTGCGAGTGCGGCAGCACGCGCCCGACGCTTCCGAGCCTTCGCGCGGTCGGCGTGTTGACGGAGACCACCGAGCACGCTTCGGTCAGCCCGTAACCCTCGAAGACCGGGAGCCCGAGCATCTCCGCGCGCTCCAGGACGCGGACGGAGACCGGCGCCCCCCCGACCGCGACGAAGCGGAGCGCGGGGGGAGGTTGCTCGCCGAGACGCTTCAACTCACCGACGACGTCCTCGAGATGCCGCGGCATGAGGATGACGAACGTCGCCCCCGTGCCGCGCAGCGTCGCCAGCAACCGCGCCGGGTCGCTCTTCGAGACCCCGTCGACCCCGAGAATCTCGGGGGGCCTCAAGAGCACCGTCGCGCCGCTCATCAGCGATCGATAGACGCCGCCGACGTTCTCGAGCAGAATCGACAAAGGAAGGGCGCAGAGGTGGCGGTCGGAGTCGTCCGTCCGGGTCGCTCCGGCGACCGACGCCGCGACGCGAACCTGGGTCTCCCACGGCAGGCGGACGCCCTTCGGCTCGCCCGTCGTTCCGGACGTGAAGGAGATCTTCTCCCCGGAACCAGCGACCAGCGACGCGGACTTGCCGGGGATCGCGAAGACGGAAAGGCCCGCGACGTCCGCTTCGCGGCGCGCGGTGAGGAAGCTCGAAGCGATCCGGTCCGGATCGTCGGTCACGACCGCGTCGACCGCGGCCGAGCCCACGACGTGCCGGAGCTGCGCGTCCGTGAAGAAAGCAGGCAGCGGAACCACCGTGCGCCGGAGCCGCATCGCGGCCAGGTCGACGACGACGTGATCGACGACGTTGCCGGCGAGGATGCCGATCCGCCTCCCCGCTGCCGCGAGGCGATCGGCGGTCTCGTCGATTCGGGCGACCAGCTCCGAGAACGGCAGCAAGCGCCGAGATCCCGACTCGACGGAGTCGATCGCGATCGCCGTCCCTGCTTCCTTTGCGCGCTGGACGAGCCGCGCGAAGAACGCGTCGACGTTCATGACGCGAGCCCCTGCGCGTGGGCGCGAGCTTCAGCTTCACGCCAGAGTCGGAGGACGTCCGGCGAGCGGGCGAGGAAACCGGTCGCCGCCTGGATCTGATCGATGCGTGCCGTCATCACCCGCGGCGCCTGGTCGTAGTAGTCGCCCCATCGGGCCCGCTCCGGCGCGGGCAGACGGCTCGCGGACGCGCCTCCCAGGTCGACGAGCTCGATCCCCGCGCGTGCGAACGTACGACGCAGCCGGTGCGTCGCGGTGAAGACGGCGAAGCGGGCGTGGCGCGCCGCGAGGAACGCCGCCATCGTCGTGACGAGCACCAGGCCGATGCCGGGCACGACGTCGGCGAGATTGCCCACCTCCCAGATCGCGTCGCGCGGCACCGACTCGACGCCGGCCGCCGGCATCGACTCCTCGACCGGCCGGTCGAGGTAGCGCTCGAGGAAGAGGCGCGAACCACTGGCGTTCTGCGCACCGATCACGCCGAGGACACGGTCCTGGCCGGTGACGATGCCGAGGAGCCAGCAGAGGAAGACCTTCACGTCCGCGCCGAACGCGCTCTCGAATCGACGGACGACCGCCCCTTCGAGCCGGTGACGTTCCGGCGAGCTCGCGGAAGCGGGCTCGATGCTGACGTGACAGCTTGGATCGAGACGGCGTTGGACACCAGAGACGAGCATCGTTCACTCCATTCGCGAGGCATGCGAATGATCGACCGAGTCTCGAACCACCTCCAGTGACAATCACGACATGGTCACGTCATGGTGCGCGCGGCCGCGCCAACGCGAGCATTCCTTCCCGCCGCGGATCAACGCCCTGGGCAGCGCCGATCTCGCGCGTCGTTCGTTCATTCCAGCGGGTTTCCGCGATCGATCGGCACCGCGGCGCGCCGTTCGAGGGGGGGGGTCGGGAGCAGTCTCGAATCCAGTGATGCAGTTCCTCGGTGTGGTGAGACCGCTCCCGACGAGGGTGGTGAAGGAAGGCCCAGGGTCGACTACGTGGGCACCGGCACGACCACGCGGCAGAGAGGGCGAAGGACCGCCTCGAACTCGTCGCGGTCGACGACGCGGCAGAGGCGGGTCAGCGGCACGGCGAACACGCGCGACGCGCTCGTTTGGCGGCGGCCGCGCACCGCCGGCGAGGCGGGAGGCACCGGGCCGAGATCGTGCGGATCGAAGCCGAGCCCCTCGAGCCCCTCGCGAACCGCCGCCGCCGCGGCGAACGTCACGAACGAGCGGCCCTCCGCGAGCATCCGAAACGCGAGCGTGACGACGAGGGTTCGCGCCAGCCCCTCGTCTCGCGCAACCAGGTTGCCGATCTCTGCAACCTCTTCGCGGTCGACGCGCGCGGCGAACGCGTCGGCGATGCGCTCTTCGAGCGGCGGCCCGCCGCCGTCCTCGAGCCCGAACGGAACCGCGGCTTGGCCCCGCCGGGCCCCGACGACGCCGACGAGGTCGTGATATTCGGTGTGGAGAGCGAGCAGGAGCGGCAACGGCCGGCAGCGCGATCCGACGTCGCGGATGAACGCCTCGAGCGGCTCGCGTCCGTCCTCCCCCTCCTCCGCGAACGCGACGCGGAGGGTTCGCCATCTGAGTCGCTGCAGCGGCCGCAGCGAGCGTTCGGCAATGGTTTCCTCGAGTGGGAGTTTCACCGGGCAGCTTTCTCCGTGAGGAAGGGGTTGCGGGGATCTTCGGCCCGCTTTTGCGGGAGGGCGTTGACAAAGGGATGACGGAATTGTCATCGGGGCCGGCCCGATGGCCGGGGTACACCACGCCGGTGGAGACGGCCGGTGGACGGCGAACCTCCCCGGACCGTGACGTCGCACCCGAAGATAGGCGGAAGTACGTACGATGAAGCCCATCACTTGAATCGACGAGCCCACCCTTCGCGAGGAAAGCTCCATTGAGGATCCTCATCGTCGACGATGACCCCAAGTACCGGACGTTCGTCTCGCGCGGACTCTCGGAGTCCGGCATGATCTGCGCGCTCGCGCCGGACGGGCAGGTCGCGCTCGAGCTCCTCGAGAAGGAGCGGTTCGACCTGGTCCTGCTCGACGTCATGCTCCCCGACGTGACCGGTTGGGACGTCCTCGAGAAGATGCGCGCGCGGAAGATCGACACCCCGGTGATCTTCGTCACCGCCCGGGACGCGGTGGACGAACGCGTGAAGGGGCTCCGGCTCGGGGGTGACGACTACATCGTGAAGCCGTTCGCGTTCGCCGAGCTCGTGGCGCGCATCCACGTCGTGCTGCGGAATCAACGTCGTCGGACCGAGCTGAAGATCGGCGACCTCGAGATCGACTTCCTGAGCGGGACGGTCCGTCGCGCCGGTGAGAAGCTCGACCTCACACGGACGGAGTACACGTTGCTGCGCGCCCTCGCGGAGCGCTGCGGCAAGCCGGTGTCGCGGACTCGGCTGCTGCAGTCGGTGTGGGGCTTCGACTTCGACCCCGGCACGAACGTGGTCGAGGTCCAGGTGCGCCGGCTGCGCGCCAAAGTGGACGACCCGTTCGGCAAGCCGTTGATTCACACGGTCAGAGGGACCGGCTATGTCCTCGAGTCCCGTGACTGACGCCCCTCCCGCCGCGTCGCCCTCGGAGCGGCCGTGGTCCCTCACGCGACGGATGACCGTCCTCTTCGCCGTCACCACCAGCCTGATCCTGGCGCTGCACGCGCTTTGGTCGAGCTACTTCGTCTTCGACGCGCTCCGCGACGACGTACGGCAGTTCATGGAGCGTGAGCTCACGCGGCTGCGGTTCGCGATCGAGCGCGGCGAGGACCACGGGGAGGAAGCGATCCGCGAGTGCGTCGAGAATGTCGCGCGCGTGAGCGAGGAACCTCCCTGCGCGTTCCGGGTCCGAACGAACGACGGCGAGCTCATCGCCGAGGCCGGGACGAAGCGCCTGCGCAAGCAGATCAACGAGCCGCTGCCCGAGGACGCGTCCTGGCGCGCGTTGTACTTCCTTCGCCGCGTCGCCTTCGACTCGCTGGCGCTCGAGGATCCGCCCGTTCAGCTCGAGATCCTGGTGGACACGAAGGAGGCGCGCGCCGAGGTCGGCGAGTACGTCTGGCTCGCGCTCCTGAGCTTCCTCGGCTCGATCGCGCTCGCCGCGCTCGCCGGTTGGTTCACCGCCCACCGCGGTCTCCAGGGTCTGCGCGACGTCGTGTCGCAGACCGAGGAGATCGCTTCCGCCGCGTCGCTCTCGACGATCCGGGTCGACGACGCCCCGCGCGAAGTGCGCGAGGTCGGCGCCGCGCTGAACGACATGTTGGTCCGCATCCACGGGGGCATGGAGGAGATGCGGACGTTCACGGCCGGCCTCGCCCACGAGCTGCGCTCGCCGCTGCAGAACCTGATCGGCGAGACCGAGGTGACGCTGCTCGCCGAGCGCGCTCCTGACGAGTACCGCACGCTGCTGAAGAGCCACCTGGACGACCTCCACGACCTGTCGGACGCGGTCGACAACCTCGTCCAGTACTGCCGCCGCAGCGACCCGGATCGGCGTGAGCTGCGCACTGAGTTCTTCGACCTGGGAAACGAGGTCGAACTCCGCCTGAAGGGGCTGCTCCGGGCCGCCGAGCGCGCGGACGTCGCGATCGACGTCGTCACGAAAGGCGACTGCGGCGTCTTCGCCGACCGTGAGGGGTGCCTCCGCGTGGTGAAGAACCTCGTCGGCAACGCGATCGCGAGTTCTCCGCCGTCGACGACCGTGCGGGTGACGATCGACGGCGAGGACGATACGGAGGTCCGAATCCTGGTGGATGACGAGGGGACGGGGGTGCCCGACGCGATCCGCGACCGCATCTTCGATCCTTTCGTGAGCGGCCCGCCGAAGGACGGCCACCGTGCGGGCTACGGCCTCGGCCTGACGATCTGCCGGTCGATCATGGACGAGCACCACGGCACGATCACGTTCGACGCGCGCGCGGAAGGCGGCACCCGCTTCAAAGCGGCGCTGCCGCGGCGGCGGCATTGAGCCCGGACGATTCCCGCCCGTCCCGCGAGAAACGGAGCGGCGCGGGAGCACAACCCCATGCTTGGACCGACAGACCGGTTGCAAGGATTGGAGCGAGCCTCCCTGGCGGAGTGATCGTCGTCGAGATCAAGGAGTGAGGAGGAGATCGACCCGGTTGGGTTCTCGACGACGAACGACGCAGAGATCGGCGACGAGCACCCGCCAGGCGCGGGACGGGCGCGAATCGTTCGGGCTGAGGAGGGCCGTCACCGTCGCGGAGCAGACGCCGCCTATCGCAGCCCGCGCACCAGCCGCAGCGCGCGTTGCGTGGGCCGCACGCTGATGCTGCGGAACACCACGGCGCGCTCGGTCGGCGTGACGCCGCCGGCGTAGAACACCGCGTCGTCCCAGAGGAAGCGTTCGAGCACGTTCGACGGCCGGCCGATGCCGCCCTCGACGAGCCACGGCGCGACCATCGCTTCCCATTCCTCGCGGCTCGGCACCCGCTTGTGCCGCGAGATGGCGAACTCGGAGATCGCCAGCTCGCTCAACGCGACGACCGGCGCGAACAGCCCCTCGAAGCAAGGCCGGCGGATCGGACGCGGCGCGCGGAATTCGATCCAACGGCACGACGCGAGATCCGGCTGGACCTCGAGCGGCTTGAGGAAGCGGCGCTCGTCATTTCGCACGAGCCCGAGCAGGAACGCGAAGTACTGGAGGTTCGTCACCGGGAGCGCGTCGAAGTGGATGTCACCCGCCGCCCGCGAGAACGGCCCGACCTCGATGCGGTCGAGCGCGTCGGACGCCTTGGGTGCGAAGCGGATCATCGCACCGTCCAGCTCGCCGAGAAGCTCGTCGTCTTCGTCGAACAGCGCTTGACGCTCGAGCGCCGCGAGCGCATCGATCGGACCCGCGGTGACGAGCGCGACGCGATCCCCGAGCGAGTCAGGCGCGTCGGGCCCGTGCGCGGCCTCGATGCGCAGCCCCCACTCCGCCACGAGCTTGCGCGCCTCCGCGACGAGCGGCGGGATCTGCGGGGTGACCGGGACGCGCTGGATCTCCGTCAGCGCGGAGGGCGCGGGGGGCGCGATCTCGGCGACCCGCGCGGTCGACTCCGGCGGCTCGAGCGGTTCGGGACGGGCCGGCACCTCGACGTCGACCGAGAGACGCGGTGCCTCGGCCTCGCCAGCGTCGAACAGCCCGGGCCCGAACGCGATGCCAAACGCGATCACGACGAGGAACGTCAGGCCGAGGATCGCCAGGAACCCGATGCCGTTCCGCGCGGGCTCCTCATCCAGCTCCGGCTCGTCTTCCGCGCGGGTCAACGCTCGGCGCGCGCGCTCGAGCGCATCGATCGCGTCCAGCGCCGTCTCGAAGCGATCGTTCGCGTCGCGCGCGAGCAGCCGCTCGAGGACGTAGCGGACCGCCGGCGGCCACGCCTCATCGACCGGGAAGCGCGGCAGCTCCCCGAGCTTGCCGGACGGCGCCTCGGGTTCGGCGCCAGTCAGCGCGAAGTGGAAGCAGGTGCCGAGTCCGAACAGGTCGCTTCGCTCGTCGAGCTCGCGACGCGCGAGCTGCTCCGGCGACGCGAAGCTGCTCGTGCCGATGAACTCCCCGTCGGTCGTGAACCCTCCGCTCTCTGGACCCCGCGCGACGCCGAAGTCGGCCAGCAACGCGCGGTCGGCGACGTCGACGAGGATGTTCGCCGGCTTCACGTCGCGGTGGAGGATGCCTTCCGCGTGGACGTAGTACAGACCGCGCGCCGCGTCGAGCATCAGGTCGGTCGCGGAGAGCATGTCGAGCGCACCGTGCTCGCGCACGAGCTCCGAGAGGCTCTTCCCCTCGACGTACTGCAGCGCGATGTAGTGCGTCTCGAGCCCGGCCACGATCTCGGTGCCGGCGCCGTACACGGAGACGATGTGAGGATGGTCGAGCCGCGCCTGTTGTCGCGCCTCGTCGACGAATCGCGCGACCGAGCGTGGACTCATCATCGAGAGGACCTTGATCGCCGCCCGCCGCGCCAGCGCGACGTCGACCCCGAGGTAGACGGCGCCCATGCCGCCCGCACCCAGGAGACGATCGATGCGATACGGCCCGAGCCGTGCGCCGATCAACGGGTCGCCGGACCGCGTCTGGACGGAGATTCCCGCCGCGACACCGTCACCGTTCGTTGCGACCTTCGGTCCGAAGTCAGTCATCCTTGTCCAGTACGCCAGGATCCACGCCACCCTGCAATCCGGGGAGCAGGTGGTTGAATTTTAGCGGATCGATCTGGCGCGCGATGTTCTCGAGCTCCGCCGCGCTCTGGCTCATGCGACGGCTCTCGTCGTACAGATGCGAGACAAGGCCCTCCGCGAGCGGGACGAACTGCTCCTTCACGTATTGCGAGAGGAGCTTCATCTGCCGCGCGAACTCGACTTCCTGGTCCTCGAGGTCCCGCGTCATCTTCTCGATGCTGTCGCGGTTGCTGTTGGACAACCGTCGGTTCAACTCGACCTGTCCATCCATATTCGAGATCTTCTGGTCGAGCCGGGTCAGCGTGACCATCTCGGGCAGGTTCTTGAGCGAGTCGAGGTCGGTCGAAACGCGCTCGATCCGTTGCGCCTGCGCCTTGAGCGCTTCCGACAGCTCCGTGAGCCGTTGGCGCTCGAACCGCTCGACCCGATCGAGGACCTCTCCCTGGGCCGACTCGTTGCTCTCCACCTGGTCGCGCAAGCTGATCAGATCGGCGAGAGTCAGCTCGAGATCGGAGTTGCGAGCGCTGATTCGCGACAACTCGACGCGTGCTGTTTCCAGCTCGTCCCTGAGGAGGGTGAGGTCCTCGTCGAACTTCGATTGGCTCACGCAACCGGCGGCGGTCGCGATGACCAGTCCGGTGACAAGAGAACGGACGATGCTCGGACGGTGCATGACAGCGACTCCCGAGGGCAGGGACGGATCATCGTAGGGCTTGCTCGACGATCTGTGTATCACCCCCGGCAGGGAGAGTGACCTCCCCCCGGAATCTCGGGCGTTCACCACGACGGGCCCGGACGTTACGGCGCGCGCCTCCGGCGGCTTTGCTACAACGGGTTCCATGACGGAGATCCTGGACGGCCGCGCGGTGGCGCGGGAGATCGAAGCCGACCTGAGGACGCGGGTCGCTTTGCTTCAGTCGGCGACGAGATCGGCCGGGCCGGTCACGCCCGGCTTGACGGTCCTCCTGTTCGGCGACGACTCCCCCTCGCGCGTGTACGGCTCGATGATCGGAAAGGCGTGCGATCGGATCGGTGCCCGGTTTCGACTGCTCGAGCTCCCGAGCGACGTATCGCGCGCTGAAGCCGAAGCGGCGATCGACGCCCTGAACGTCGATGCGGCCGTCCACGGCATCCTGATCAAACGCCCCCTCCCCGGAGAGCTCGCCGACGAACGCGTGCTGCAGCGAACCCGGCCGGAGAAGGACGTCGACGGCTACCACTTCGCGAACGTCGGCAAGCTCGTGGTCGGCGGCGCGCACGCGGCGCCCGTGCCCTGCACCCCCGCCGGCGTCCTCGAGCTCCTGCGCCGCACGGGCTACGCGACCGAGGGTCGCCACGTCGTCGTGCTGGGTCGCAGCGCGACGGTCGGCAAGCCCCTCGCCAACCTGCTCGCGCAGAAGGACGAGGGCGCCAATGCCACGGTCACCCTCTGTCACCGCGCCACGCGCGACCTCGGCGCGCACACGCGCCGCGCCGACGTCGTGGTCAGCGCGATCGGAGTTCCCGCCTTCCTCACCCGAGAGCTGGTCGCGAAGGCGGCGGTCGTGATCGACGTCGGCACGAACGTCGTCGAAGACCCGACTGCGAAGAAGGGCTACCGTCTCGTCGGCGACGCCGATTTCGCCGGGCTGGTCGGGCATTGTCGCGCGATCACGCCGGTCCCGGGCGGCGTCGGGCCGGTCACGGTGGCGATGCTGATGCGAAACCTCGTCGAAGCGGCCGAGCGGGACGGCTAGACCCGGCTCTCGACGGCGGAGCGGGAAGGACTCCCCGCGAGATCCCCTCGAACCGCTGCTCCCTTCCCGCGTGCTCACCCCCGGGCAACGGGCGAACGGGGAGATCGTCCCGCCGCCTACGACAGCAGCATCTCCAGGTCCTCGCGCGTCAGGTCCTTCACGCCGACGCCCTCTGACTGGATCAGGTCTCGCGCAAGGTCCCGCTTCAGCCCCTGCAGCTCGATGACCTTCTCCTCGACCGTGTCGCGCGCGATCAAGCGATACGCGAAGACGGCGCGCGTCTGCCCGATCCGGTGCGTGCGATCGATCGCCTGCGCCTCGGCCGCGGGGTTCCACCATGGATCGAGAAGGAAGACGTAGTCGGCGGCGGTGAGGTTCAGGCCGAGGCCGCCCGCCTTCAAGCTGACCAGGAAGACCGGGCAGGCGGCGTCCTCCTGGAAGTGGCGGACGACCTCCTCGCGGTCCCGCGTCTTGCCGTCCAGGTACTCGTAGGCGATGCCGCGTTCTTCGAGGACGAGACGGACGATCGAGAGGTAGCTCGTGAACTGCGAGAAGACGAGGGCCTTGTGACCCTCGTCGATCACCTCCTCCAAGTGCTCGAGCAGCAGCTCGAGCTTCGCGCTGGGCTCGCGCACCCGCGCCGGGTCGAGGAGACCGACGTGGCACGCGGCCTGCCGCAGCCGCAACAACGCCTCGAGGACGTGCATCCTCGATCGATCCAGACCCTCGTCCTCGACGCGCGCCAGCAGCGCGTGGCGGTAGTGCTGCAGCAGTTCGTCGTAGACGACGCGCTCTTCCTTCTTGAGCTCGCACCGGAGAATCTGCTCGGTCTTCGCGGGCAGCTCCTTCGCGACCTCGTCCTTCGTGCGGCGCAGGAAGAACGGCTTCAGCGCTCGCGCAAGGAGACGGCGCGTGTCCGGGTCCGGATCGCGCAGCGCCGCCCGCGATCCGGCGAACGCGGACGAACGGCCGAGCATTCCGGGGTTCAAGAACTCGAACAGGCTCCAGAGCTCGCCGACGTGATTCTCGAGCGGCGTGCCCGACAGCGCGAGTCGATGGCGGCCGGTCAGGAGGCGCGCTGCCTTCGCCGTCTTGGTTGCGGCGTTCTTGATCGCCTGCGCTTCGTCGAGGACGACGTACTCGAACTCGACCTGGCGGAGGAACTGGATGTCGCGGACGAGCGTGCCGTACGTCGTCAGCACGACGTTGCAGTCGGAGAAGTCCGGCGCCCGCCGCCGCGCCGGGCCGGTGTGATCGACCACGCGGAGGTGCGGAGCGAACCGCGCGATCTCGGCCCGCCAGTGGAAGATCAACGACCGCGGCATGATGACCAGCGCCCGGGCGTCCCCCTCGACGTGCTTCGCGAAGTGCGCGATCATCTGCACCGTCTTGCCGAGCCCCATGTCGTCCGCGAGGCACCCGCCGAACCCGAACTCGCGCAGGAACTCCATCCAACCGAGCCCGATCCGCTGGTACGACCGGAGGTCCCCGTGGAAGGTCGCGGGCGGGTCGATCTGGTCGATGCCGGAAAAGCGCCGCACGCGGCCACGCGCGCGGTGGAACACCTCGTCGACGTCGACGCCCGAGTCCTCCTCCAGGAGGAGATCGAGCAACCCCACCTGCGTCCCCTTGAAACGGAGCGTGTTCTTCCGGCGCTCGCCGAGGTGCGAGAGCAGCCCGAACCGCTTCGACCAGTCCTCGGGGAGCACGCCGACGCTGCCGTCGTCGAGCCGAACGACGCTCTCGCCGCGCCGGATCTGCTCGAGGATGCGCGGAAGGGCGACGGTCGTTTGATCGAAGTGGACGGTCCCGTTCAGGTCGAACCAATCGACGCCGGATGAGACCTTCAGCTTCAGGTCGCTCGGCGCCCGGTACCGTTTCCCCTCCGCGTCGACCCGCCAACCTTCGGCGACGAGGGCGCGGACCACGTCGCCCAGCGCCGACGATCGCAGCGAAAGCTGAGGTCGACTCCGCGAGAAGCTCCACTGCTCGCGGAAGCCCAGCTCGTCCAGCCGGTGCCGGTACGCGTGCTCGCGTTCGGCGTTGCGCAGGCGGACCACGCGCTCCTCGGGATCGTAGTGTCGGTCGCCGGGCTCGAAGTCGTTCACGACGATGCCGTCGTACTCGAACGCAAGCTCCGCTTCGATCGGCTCACGGCTCGACGCGGGCGGCGGCCGCAGGAAGTGCAGTCGCGGCGTCGGCCCCTTCATGACCTCCCGGACCTCGAGATCGGGGGCGATCTCGACGCGCGCGCCGCCGGCCGTGGCGATGACGCGCTGCAGGAGCTCGTCCTTGTGCTCGCGCGGAACATCGATCGAACCGATCCGCTGCAGCGCCCACACCCAGGGAAACGCCGCGGCCGGCTCGAAGCGCGCGATGCGGTGCCCTCGGATCACGAATCCTCCCGGCGACGTGACCGTCGAGTCCTTCGCGTCGAAGCGTTCGGAGCCGCGCACGAACGATGCCGTGACCGCGATGCGTCCCTCCTCCTCCGCCGGCGCCACGTGGAGCTCGACGCGGTACGGCGCGCCGTCGTCGAACAGGATCGGGTGGTCCACGTCGATCTCGTCGTCGGCGAACAGGAAGCAGCGTTCGCCGGACGTGAGGAGCGGAACGACCAGCTCCTCGAGATCGCCGGGAATCTCGACCGACTCGCCCGGCACGAGACGCCAGACCGCTCCGTCGCTCGCTCCGGTCAGAGCGACGATGAGCCGGCGATCCGACTCGTCGGGGAGGGATTCCCCCTCGATCTCGGACAGCCTCATCGCCTTCGCCTTGCCGAACGACCCGTCGATCTTCCGATCGCGCCGCCAGAAGGAGAGCGCGATGCCGCCGTCCGCGCGCGACCTCGTGACGTCGATCCCGTAGATGAGACGACGTTGCGTTCGCCAAAGGAACGACTCGTGACGATCTTTCGAGGCCCGGCCGCCCTTGCCCTCCTCGACCGCCGACAACACGCGCCGCCAGCCGCTCTCGGGATCGGTCGCGCCGAAGCGCGCCTGGGATCGAAGGCGCTCGATCTCGAGCATCGCGCCCTCGCTCAGGTCGTTCGGGTCCCGCGGACAGAGCTGGATCAGCTTCTTGCTGAGCAGCGACGACAGGAGTCCGGCGAGCTGAGCCTCGAGCACGGTCGCCCACACGTGCCGGCACAGCGACTGCTGCCCGCGAAACGCGTCGCACGTGCAGGAGAGGAGCAGGCGATCATCGGTGGCGAAGAGGATGACCTCGGTCGGCTCGACGTCGTCGACGTCGGCGAAGGCGTAGTCGGCGCTTCCTTCGTAGACGTCGACCAGGGAGCGGGCGTGCAGGTCCTCACCTCGGACGCGGACCGCGTTCGAGACGTGGGGCTCGAGAATCGAGCTGAGATTGCGCTGGCCGGCTGGCACTTCGTCTCCGCAGGGGGGGGGCCGTGGCGTCGCCGCACGCTTCGCACGGCCGATGGCATCCTACTCCACCGAGCGGGTCGAAACGGCTCGGCGGTGCGTAATCGCCCGGATCCGCAGAACGCCCGCGGTGGCGGTCAGCGGCCCTGCCGGTCGGGAGGAGTGCTTCGGCGCGGCTCCGTCATGGCGCGCGTCAGCTCGTCGGGATCGTGAACGCGGGCCAGATGCGCGCCACGGACGTTCACGTACGCCTGCGGCGTGGGGGTCGGGGGGAGCTCGAAGCGCGCGAGCAGGTCGTCGTCGAGCTCCGGGTCGATCACCTGCACCAGCTTGCTCGGCACGTAGACCCTGGCCGCGGCCCTCACCAACGCCCGCGTCGCCTCCGCGTCGCGCGGGCCCACGATGATCGCGTGGATCGGCGGGTGGAGGAACAGGTCGACCGCCCGCGCGTAGCCGGCGGTGAAGTAGCCGTAGAGGTGGTAGTCCTCCGCGAACACCTTGAGCGTCCGCCGCGCGGTCTCGAGGTACTCGGGTTTCTGCGTCAGGTAGTGGGTCCTCAGGAAGATCTCCGCGATCAACCCATTCTCGAGGATCGACTGGTTGCGCCGGCGCAGCCCGCCCACCGCGTCCTTCTCGACGCGGATGTCGTAGAAGCCGCCGTGCGAGCCGCCCTGCTTTGCCGACAGGATCTGCAGGAGATCCTCCGCCACGTCGAGGTACTTCCGGTCGCCCGTGAACTGCGCGGCGTGGAGGAGGGCTCGCGCCATGTACGCCTGATCGGTGAGCAGGCCCCGGATGTGCCGGCCGCCGTCGTGGTAGTGGTACATGCCGCGCCCGCGGTCGTAGCACTCCTCGATCAAGAAGTTGATCGTCGCTTCGGCCATCTGCGCGCAGTCCGGGTCGTCCAGCACGGCCGACGCCTTCAGGAAGGCGGACGCCGCCGCCGCGTTCCAGTTGACGTAGATCGTCCAGTCGACGGCCGGCCCCTCGCGCTCGCGACGCGCGGCGGCGGGAAGCGCGTAGTACGCGTCGTCGGAGTCCTGCGAACCGCCGAACGCGGGGCGTTCCCGGTGGCGCAGATGCTCGCGGAGGAATCCGACGATCCGCTCGGCCGCGAGGCGGAACTCCTCGTGACCGAACGTCTGGTACGCCTCGAGGTAGTTGCGCAGCAGTCCGACGTTCGACTCGAGAAGCTTCTCGGTGTTCGGGCTGCGCCAGTCGCGCGTGCTCGAGTAGCGGAAGAAGCCGCCGTCCTCCGCGTCGTGCAGTGGCGACTCCGCCATCTGGCGGAGCGTCTTCTCGACGACGTGGCCAAGACGCTCGTCGCGCGTCTCGACGTAGCGCAGCAGCGCGAAGTCGATCGCCTCGGAATGGGGGAACTTCTGACCGCGACCGAACCCGCCGTGCACCTCGTCGAAATCCGCCAGGATCGCCGCTTGCACCTTCAGGACGATCGCGTCGGAGAGATCGCCGGATCGCGCCGAGCGCGCGCGGTTCTCGTCCTCTTCGCGACGCAGCGTCTCCTGGACCGCCTTGGCGATGACGTCGCGCTTCTGGGAGTAGTAGCGCGCCACGCGTTCGAGGAGATCCTTCAACTCCTCCGCCGTGAAGGTGGTGCCGCCCGTGATCAACTCGCCCTCCGCGGTCAGCACGCAGAGCGACGGCCATCCGCCCATGTTGTAGCGGTCGTTGACTTCCGGCCGGCGGTCCTTGTCGACCTTGACGGGAACGAAGCGCTGGTTCAACAGCGCGGCCATCTCCGGGTCCGCGAGCATGCCGGCCTCGGCGCGCTTGCTGTAGCGACACCACGAGGCGACGAGGAACAGGAAGACGGGCCGACCGAGGCCGGCAGCCTCGGAGAACGCCTCCTCCCCCCATTCGCGCCATTCGACCGGGCTCATCCGATCCTCGCTCCTCTTGGTGCTCCTCGCGGCGGTTCTCGGAAGCTCGAGGTCCGAGACCGTTGCTCCACCTTACCGCCTTCGGGGTTCCATGAAAGTTATCGACGCTCTCGCGACGCACCTCAAGGGATGGACAGGATTCTACGTCATCGGAGGGCGAAGCGTTGAGTTCGAGCAACGCGGAGACGCGGTGCCGCGCTCGATTCGCCGCCGCGGAGTGGATTACGACGCGGCGAGCGCCACCGTCGGAGCGTCCGCCCAGAGGCCATCGAGGTCGTAGAACGCGCGCGTTTCGGCGTCGAACAGGTGAACGATCGCGTCCCCAAGGTCGAGGAGCAGCCAGCGGCCGCCGTCGTTGTTGCCTTCTTCCCGCGGAATGTCTCGACCCTCGTCGCGCGAGATGCGGCGGATCTCGTCCGCCATCGCGCGCAGGTGACGCCGATTCCGTCCGGTCACGATGACGAAGTAATCGAGGATCGGAAGGGCCTCGCGAACGTCGAGGATCTTGACGTTCTCGCCCTTCCGTTCCTCGCATGCGCGAGCGACCCTCAGAACTAGTTCGCGGGTATCGATCACCGTCTCCTCAGTTCACCAGCATCGGTGCGGCGATGATCGACACGACGCACATCAGCTTGATGAGGATGTTGATCGACGGTCCCGACGTGTCCTTGAACGGGTCGCCCACGGTGTCACCCACGACGGCCGCCTTGTGCGAAGGAGAACCCTTGCCGCCGTGCCGGCCGCCTTCGATGTACTTCTTCGCGTTGTCCCAAGCGCCGCCCGCGTTCGCCATGAAGATCGCGAGGAGAACGCCCGTGACCGTGGCGCCCGCGAGCATGCCGCCCAGCGCCGGAAGACCAAGGAAATAGCCAACGAGCAGCGGCGAGACCACTGCGAGCACGCCGGGCAGGATCATCTCGCGGATCGCGCCCTTCGTCGAGATCGCGACGCACTTGCCGTACTCGGGCTCGCCCGTCCCCTCGAGGATGCCGGGGATCGTGCGGAACTGGCGGCGCACCTCCTCGATCATCGCGTTCGCCGCGCGGCCGACCGCGAGCATCGTCAGCGACGCGAACAGGAACGGCAGCATCCCACCGATCAGCATCCCCGAGAGGGTCCGGACGTTGGCGATCGACAAATCGACCGCGGCGAGGTCCGAGACCTCGATGAACGAGTGGAACAGCGCGAGCGCGGTCAACGCGGCCGAGCCGATCGCGAAGCCTTTCCCGATCGCCGCCGTCGTGTTGCCCGCCGCGTCGAGGGCGTCGGTCCGTTCCCGGACCTGCGGATCCTGGTGCGTCATCTCCGCCAGGCCACCCGCGTTGTCCGCGACCGGGCCGTACGCGTCGACCCCAAGC
This sequence comes from uncultured Phycisphaeraceae bacterium, assembly GCA_964649825.1. Taxonomy (GTDB): domain Bacteria; phylum Planctomycetota; class B15-G4; order B15-G4; family JADJEK01; genus CAZYQW01. The sequence continues at coordinate 32,500 of CAZYQW010000130.1, forward strand.
GAGATCCCGAGCGTGGAGAGCATTCCCACCGCCGAGATCGAAACGCCATAGATGCCGGCCATGTTGTAGGCGACGAAGCAGGCGAGCGCGATCAGGATGAGCGGCATCCACGTCGACTTCATGCCGACCGCGAGGCCCTGGATGATGTTGGTCGCCGCCCCGGTCTCGCTCTGCCGTGCGATCTCGTGCACCGGACGCCTCGTCGTCGTCGTGTAGTACTCGGTGATCAACCCGATCAACACTCCGAGCAAGAGCCCGGAGAGGATCGATCCGTACACGCCCCACCGGCTCCATCCATCCTCGAACCCGGCCGCCTTGCCCGCCGCCACCAGCGATTCCTCCGGCAGGAACGACACGGCGACCGCGGCGCCGACCGCGAAGACGGCCGATGCGAACCAGAGCCCCTTGTGGAGCGCGGTCCCGAGCTTCGACTCGTCGTCGGTATAGACGAAACGCCGTCCGAGGATCGAGCCGATCGTGCCGATCGCGGCGAGCACCAGCGGCAGCACCAGCATGTAGCGGTGATCGTCGAGCGGGAGCCCCGCATCGCTGACGTAAGCCGCTCCAAGGACCATCGTTGCGATGATCGAACCGACGTACGACTCGAACAGGTCGGCGCCCATTCCCGCGACGTCGCCGACGTTGTCGCCGACGTTGTCGGCGATCGTGGCCGGGTTGCGCGGATCGTCCTCTGGGATGCCCGCCTCGACCTTGCCGACGAGGTCCGCACCGACGTCGGCCGCCTTGGTGTAGATGCCACCGCCGACGCGCGCGAAGAGAGCGATGGAGGACGCGCCGAACGAGTAGCCGAAGATCGCCTGGACGTCGTCGAACGCCAGATAGAAGATGCAGATGCCCGCGAGCCCGAGCCCGACCACCGTCAGCCCCATCACCATCCCGCTCTGGAACGCGAGCTGGAGCGCCGGGCCGAGGCCGGTCTTCGCCTGCTCGGTGGTCCGAACCGCGGCGCGGGTCGCCGTGTGCATGCCGAAGTAGCCCGCGATGGCCGAGAAGACGGCACCGCTGACGAACGCGATCGCCGTTGCCTTCTGATCCCCCAGGACCAATGCGAACGCGATGACGACCACGAAGATCGAGAGGACTTTGTACTCGGTCACGAGGAACGCGCGGGCGCCGTCCTGGATGTAGCCGGCGATCTTCCGCATCTTCTCGTCGCCATCCGGCTTCTGCATGATGTCGGTGAAGAGGAGGAACGCGTAGCCGATCGCAGCGAGCGAAACGACGAGAGCAACAAGAGATAACGCGGTCGCCATGTTTGCGGGGTTCCCTGGATCGGACCGGTGTCAACGTGGTCGGTGATTGTCGGAAAATGGGCGCAGCAAGCTATCCCCTACGCGGGCGGAATTCAAGCGACCAAAGACCAGACGATGCCGTCAGCGCGCCCGGCGGAGCAGCACGAACCCCTGCGATCCGCCATCGTCGGGCGGGAGCAGGCGCTCCAGATGCCAGTCGAACTTCGAGACCCTGGGGAGATCGTCCCGCGGCCGGACGACCGAGACGTTGCCGAATCGGCGTCCGATCGCGTCCCAAACCCGTTCGTCCTCGATGGGAGAGGGCTGCACCACCCGAATCCGCGAACCCTGCTCGAGCAGGTAGCTCTTCAGCTCGATCGGCGCCACGACCGCCTCGAGCGGGAGGCCCCGGAGCCCCCCCGCCGCGCGCGACAGCTCGGCCTGGACCCGGCGATCGGCCGCTTCGGTCCCGTGCTTGCCGAACGGGTCGGGGGCGAGGATCGCGTCGTAGTACGTCGTCCTCGTGCCCGACGCCGCGAACAGGACGACCTGGGCCGCGACGAACGGCACGATCACCGCCGCCGCGCCGATCGGACGGCCCGAGCGCCGGAGCCAGGGCACGATCGACGCCGCCGCGGCGATCAACAGGATCATCCCGTCGATCGCCGATCCCCGCAGCATCCGCTCGATCGCGACCAACACGAGCCCCAGCCCGACGAGCCGGAGCCACCACCGGTCCGTCCGCCCCACGTCGCTCCAGAGAGCGCGGCCGGCGAGGACGAGCACGAGGGGCAGCAACGGCACGAAGTAGCGGAACTTGCACGCGGGCCAGAGCAGCATCGAAAGGAGGTGGAACGACGCGAACGCGATCAGCACGAGCGCACCCCGATCCCCCTCCGTGCGTCCGCGCCGCCATGCCGAGCGCGCGCCGATGACGGCAGCGCCGAGCACCGTCGTCATCCAGAGCGGCGCCTGGAGCGCGACGAACCGGACGTTCACGACGAGGTTCCGCGCGAGGTTCTCCACCAGCGTGCCGAGATCAGGACCGTCGAGGACCAGGCGGAGCCGATCCCCCGCTTCGACGAGCGACGCGGTCGCCCCCATCCGCCATCGCAGGTAGAGCGGGTTGACCGAGAAGAACGGGTCGCCGAACACCTGCAGGTTCCGCCACCACCACGGGGCCACCGCGAGCACGAACCCCGCCCCGATCGCCGCCGCGTCGCGCAGTCCCCGTCCGGGACGCCCCCATCCCGCCAGGACCGTCGCGAGCAGCGCGGCCGGCATGAGGGCCAACGCCTGGTGATTCGTCAGGTAGGCCAGCCCGAGCGCGACGCCGCCCAGGAACGCGCGCCCGACCCCGGGCCCGAGCAACGCGAGCAGCGCGACGAGTCCGAACAGCGCGTGCTGGGTGTAGATCGACCCGTTCCCCGCGAAGTCGGAGAGGAGGAACGACGCCGCGCCGAGCGCGACCACGACCCGGGCCGCCCACGGGTCGGCCATCCGCCGCGCGACGAGACCGAGCAGCACGAGGAGGAGGAGGCCGCACGCGAGCGACGTCAGCCGCAGCGCGTCGTACGCGTCCTCGACGAACGGGCGCACGATCGACGCGAGCAGGATCGCCAGGGGCGGATGCTGGTCGGCCGGGTAGCCCGGGGCGTCGTCGACGCGGGGGTAGAGATCGACCGACCGCTCGAGCGGGGTGCGGAGTCCTTCGCCGCGACCCCACGACTCGAGCGTGAGGAGATCGAGGTGGACGTCGCCGTGCGGCAGCTCGTTCCATCGGACGGCGGCGACGCGGGCGGCGAGACCGACCAGAACGAGAAGGAGGAGCCACCAGCGGAGCTTCACGCGAGGAGGATATCGGCGGCGGCTCCGAATCCAGCCCGCATTCTCCGCCTCCGGCGGCCGGCGGATGGTCAGGCGCACGAACGGCGGGCGCGCGCGACCATCAGGAAGAACGCCAGAGGAAGGACGGCGATCGTCGCCACGAACATCCCGCCGGCGAGCGCCTGTACGGAGCAGTCGAGCACGTCCTCGGCGGCGCGGATGAGGTCGTTCGTCATGCCGAACGAACCGCTGCCGTAGTAGTGGATCAGGGCCTCGAGGCTCGTCATCAGCCCGAAGAAGAGCGTCGCGTTCCTCCAGAGGAGGTACCACGCCACGGTGGCGTAGAGCCCGCGCTCGAGCGTTCCGCGCGCATGAACCGCGGCGGCGCGCAGAAGCGCCAGGAAGGCGAACACGAGCTCGCCGCCGTGGCCCATCAGCAGGAACGCGAGCTCGCGCCAGCGGTGGGAGAACGCGATCATCGGCACGACGACCGCGAGGACGCCGCACGCGATCGCCTGCGCCTTCGACTCGTGCCGGCGATGCCACGCCAGCGCCCCGAGCCCGGCCGCGATCGCGAAGACGAGCCACGGCTCCTGAGCGGAGTGCACCGCGGCCGCGTGCCCGTCGAGCCGAATCGCCGGGAAGGCCGGCATGCCGCACGCCCAGGCCATCGCCGAATGGCCCATCTCGTGGACGAGCGACGCGAGGAACCACCCCATGAAAGAGAAGACCGGAAGCGCGAACACCTGCGCCGCGAGCGCGGACACGATCAGCAGCTTCCACGGCAGGCCGAGGGCCGGCCCGAACGAGAGCGTCACCGTGTTCGGGCGCGCCGGTCGACCCGTGACGACCTTGACCTCGGCCCGGTCGAGCGCGATCGAGGAGCGGGGACGGGCGCGCGGCGGCTCGGTCGGCGTCTCGGGGCGAACCATCGCCCAGGAACATCGGCCGATACCGCCGCGAAACTCAACCGCCGAGCGCGGGTCTCAGCCGCCGACCAACGTGAGCGGGACGGCGTGGCTGGCCGCGGCCGCCGCCGCGCCGTCGAGGACGAGGAACGCGTGATCCAGCGTCAACCCGATCAGCGCCGGGGCGGCCAGCGGCATCACCGCGATCGCCGCTTGCGCGCGGCCGTTCGCGTCGAGCGTCCCGAACGTGTTCGACAGGGGCCCCTGGTTCGGGTGCGAGGCGGTGTAGAAGAGCCACGCGTCCGGGTTCAACGGAAGGAACTGACCGAGCGCGGAAACGCCGGGGTCGATGCCGCTCGCGCTGCCGAGCACGAAGTAGGGCCGACCGGCGTGGTCGGGACCGACGTCGAGGCGGAGCGACTGCGCGCCCCCCGCCGAGAGCACCACCCGGTGGACGTCCGTCGTGAGCGCGAGGTCCCGGCTCGAATACACGCGGACCAGCGGCGCGTGGAACATGCTCGCCGCGACGTCCGAATGGCTGACCGTGAAGTCCGGCGCCCCGTCGCCGTTCACGTCTCCGACGTCCGCGACGCCGCCGCCGAACCCGCCGCCGCCGACGTCCCCGTGCCGCGTGAACAGCGTCGCTCCGTCCCGGCCCGAGAACGCGCGAACGAACCCAGGCCCGCCGAAGAAGACCTCGTTCAGCCGCTGCGGCGCGCCGACGAGGAGGTCGACCGTCCCGTCGCCGTCGAGGTCGTCGATCGCGGTGGCCGCCGCTCCGAAGAAGTCGCCGGTCTCCCCGGCGAGCGCGAGCACGAGGTCGCCGGTCCGACCCGAGAAGACGTGAACGTAGCCGGGCGGCGACTCGAGCCACGTCTGCGGCGCGCCGACGATCACGTCGTCCACTCCGTCCCCGTCCACGTCCCCGGCGCGTGCGACCACGCTGCCGAACAGGCCGTTGAAGTCGACGTCGCCGAGTTGATGGACGAGCGATCCGTCCGCGCCGGAAAGCACGAACGCCCGCCCCTTCGAACCGACGGAGAGGTCCGGGATGCCGTCCCCGGTCACGTCGGAGAGCGCGGCCACCGAGGTCGAGAAGAGGAGGTCGAAGACCTGCGGGAGGACCGGGCTCACGACCTCGAACAACGGCTCTCCGTCGCCTCCGGAGTGGACGTAGAGGCGACCGAGTCCGCCGATCGGTTGGCCGTGCACCACGGCCGTGTCGCTCGGTGCGGAGATCGCGAGGTCCAGGACGCCGTCGCCGTTCAAGTCCCCCAGCACGGTGACGTCGCTCGCGAACGACACGCTGTCGGCCGGGGCCGGGATCTTCACGATGACCGCGCCGCTCGGGCCGCCGGAGCGGATGATCACATCCCCCGACGCGTAGAAGGAGGTCGTGCTGACGAACTCCATCAATCCATCGCCGTCGAGGTCGATGATCATGAGAGGAAGCTCGAGGCCGAGGGGCACCTGCTCGATCGCTTCGCCGTTTCGTCCCGAGATCAACGCCAGCGCGACGCTGCCCGACGTCCCGCCCACCGTGAAGTCGTCATGGCCGTCGCCGTTCACGTCGGCGAGCGGGATCACTTCGGCGACCCCGGACGCCGGCAGGACGGGCGGAGCCAGTTGGTAGATGAGGTCCTGCGCGCCCGCGACCGGCAGGGCGGCGCCGGCGAGGAGGAGGAGAGCGACCGAGCGAATTCGATTCAGCATGGGGTGCGATCCGTTTCGTTGACGTACAGCGTGTCGTCGCTCACAAACGAGATCGCGGCGGCGGAGGGGTCACGGCGAGCCGACCTCCGCGGCCGGCGAAGAGCTCGCCGCCTCGAGCACCCTCCTGGCTCGCGCCATCAGGTCGGACGCCGGAAGCGCGTCGGACTCGTCCTCGAGGACGTCGCACGCGAGCGCGACCGCCTCCTCGCGTTCCCCCAGCATGAGGAGCGACTCGGCCAGACCGACCGCGGCGCGCAGCGTGCTCGCGTGCCGATCGCCGACGCGTTCGCGCGACGCGCGGAGCACGCCGCGGAAGGTCGCGACCGCCTCCTCGTACCTCTGCTGTCCTTGCTCGGCGGCGCCGATCCAGAAGCGCGTGATCAGGTTGAACGGGTGATCCTCGCCGAGCAGCGGCCCCCGCGCCCGGAGGACTTCATGGCTCAACGTCTCCGACTCCGCGAACCGACCGACGAGACAGAGGAGCGCCGCGTGGTTCTGGACGGAGACGAGCGTGTCGAGGTTCCCTTCGCCGAACGTGGTCCTCATCGCCGCCGCCACGTCGCTCGCCCGCCCTACCGCCTCCTCGCTCCGGCCCGCGGCGGACAGAGCGGCGACGAGGTTGTTCAGATGCGCGATCGTCTCGATGGACCGAGTGCCGTAGCGCGCTTCGCTCAGGCGGCAGACGGCCTCGAGGATCGAGACCGCCTCCGCCCCGCGACCGACTAGCTTGAGGCTGCACGCGTGGAGGTCCATCGCCGAGAGCGTCAACTTGTCATCGGCGCCGAACCGCGCCGACGCGCGCTCCACCACCTCTTCGAGGAGCCCGATCGCCTCGGCCGCTCGGTTCAGCTCGCCAAGGACGAGCGCGAGACGGTGTCGCGCGACGATGCGTTGCCGCTCGCGATCGTCATCGACCTGGTCGAGACACTCGACCGCGCGGCGCAGATGCGGCTCGGCCTCGAGCGGTCGGCCGAGGGCGCGCAGCGTCCAACCCACCGTCGCATGCAGGGCGCCGGCGACGCCGGGCTGGTCGACGAAGTCCCGATCGATGCCGCCGGCGACCGACGTCAGGAGATCGCGCACCGTCACGTCCGGCCCCGAATGCCACGGCTGCGCCGCGACGACCGCGTTCTGCAGGAAGTCGACGACCTGCTGAGCCTCCTGCGCCCTCGCCTCGGCCGCGCGACGGTGCCGCTCCGCCTCCGTCAATCCGAGGGCGAGCCCGATCGTGCCCATCACGAGCGCCGACGCGGCGAGCGCGGCGAGGGTCAGCGAGACGCGATGCCGCCGGAACAGCTTCGTCACGCGGTACCAGGTCGACGGAGGCCCGGCAAGCACCGGCTCGTGGGCCAGGGCGCGGCGAAGGTCGGCCCCCAGCTCGCCTCCCGTCGCGTAGCGGAACTCCGGGTCGACGTCCGTCGCCTTCGCGATGATCCAGCCGACCTCGCGCTCGAGCCCCCCGCCCTCGCGCCGCGACGGTGGCGACGGCTCCGATCCCGCGTCCGAGACCCCATCGACCGCTTCCCGCCACGGCCGGCCGGCCACGAGCTCGTAGAGCACGGCGCCGAGCGAGTAGACGTCCCCGCGCAGGTCGATCCCGCTCGACGAGGCGTCCCGCTGCTCGGGGCTCATGTAGCGCAGCGTGCCGACCCGCTCGCCGGCCGCCGTAACGCGCGACTCCCCGCCGACCGCGCCCGCGACGCCGAAGTCGATCACCTTGACGCGTCCGCCGGTTCCGACGAGCAGGTTGGCCGGCTTCAGGTCGCGGTGCATCAAGCCGCGCTGGTGAGCGTGCTGGATCGCGTCGCACACGTCGAGGAACAGCCGGACGCGCCGCTCGAACGGCAGCCGTTCGTCGTCGCAGTACCGGTCGACGGGACGGGCGTGCTCGACCAGCTCCATGACGAGGTACGGGGCCTCGACCGATCGCCCGCCGACGTCCTCCCGATGCACACCGGCCTCGAAGATCTGCGCGATGCTCGGATGGTTCAGCGACGCCAGCACCTCGCCCTCGACGCGGAAGCGGCGGCGGGCCGACGCGGACGGAAAGCCGATCCGCATCATCTTGAGCGCGACGCGGCGTCGCGGCCGCTCCTGCTCGGCCTCGTAGACGGTTCCCATGCCGCCGCTGCCGAGGACGCGACGGATCACGCAGGAGCCGACGCGCGCGCCGGCGACCGCGTCCGAGAGCCGCTCCTCGAGCCAGTCGTTGATGCGGGCCTCGCTCGGGAGGAGGTCGTCCTCGGTCGGATCGACGTCGAGGGCGACGAGGCGGAGGACCTCGTCGCAGAGCGCTTCGTCGCCGCCGCACTCGCGCTCGACGAACGCGCTCCGTCGCTCGGCCGGGAGATCGAGCGCCCCCTCGAGCAGCCGCCGGACCGTCCGCCATCGTTCAGGCGTCGGCATTCGAGTCCTCGCGCAGGAGTTCGTCGCGCAGCCAGATGCGAGCGCAGCGCCAGCCCCGCTTCACCGTCCGCTCCGAGATCCCGAGGACGTCCGACGTCTCCTCGACCGTCATCCCCGCGAAGTAGCGCAGCTCGACGATCCGCGCCAGCCGCGGGTCGGCCGCGGCGAGCGACGAGAGCGCCTCGTCGAGCGCGAGCACCGACACGCGGTCCTCCTCGACGGCGATCGCGCCCTCGTCGAGCGACAGCCTCGTGCGCCCCCGCCCGCGCTTCTCGGTCGCTCGCGCCCGCGCGTGGTCGACGAGAACCGCGCGCATCGCCTGAGCCGCGAGCGCGAGGAAGTGCCGCCGATCCTGCCACCGTCGATCATCCGCGTCGACGATCCGCAGGAACGCCTCGTGCACGAGCGCCGTCGGCTGCAGCGTGTGGTCGGGCCCCTGTCGCGACATCGCACGGCTCGCGATCTGGTGAAGCTCCCCGTAGAGGAGCGGAAGCAGGCGACGCGTGGCGAGCGGGTCGCCACCGACGGCGCGCCGAAGAAGTGACTTGGCGTCGTCCACGCGGTTCTCGAGGCTCGGGTCCGGTCTGCGGCGGGGCACTGGGCACAGCGCCCGTCAGTAGAACGGATTCGAGCCGATCTCGGGGCCAAATCGATCGCGACCCCGCGGCCGCCTCTATTCCTCGCGCTCGCGCTCGCGGAGACGGTCCTCGTATGCGCGGCGGGCGGCGTCGACCGCCACGACACCCGCGCCGGCCGCCATCGTCTCCGCGAGTCGGGCGCCGGCCAGCGCGATCTCGCGGTCGACCTCGAGCGCCTCCTTGCGGAAGCGCGAGAACTCGATCAGCTCGCCGAGGTAGTCGGCGGCGCGACGGAAGTCGGCGCGGGCGCGGCGCCACGAATCGGGGTCGCCCCGCTCGAGGCTCGCCTGAGCGCGGGACAGCAGGCCGACGCTCGCAGCGCGGACCGGCCACCACTGCCCGCGGGCGAACTCGGCGCCGGCGACCTGCGCGTCGACGCCGGCGTCGAGCGTCGTCCGCCCCGTCGTGCGCTCGAACGCGGCGGCGAACTCCGGGAAATGCTCCCCCCGCGACCGGATCAGGATCCCTCGCTCGGCGTGGAGGACGGCGTTATACGGGTCGCGCTCCAGCCCTTCGTCGAGCACGCGGAGCGCCTCCGCGATCCAGGCGAGACGCCGCGCCGGGTCGATCTCGAGCGGCGGCAAGTTGTAACCGAGGACGTCGGACAGGCGGACCCGCGCGGCCGGCAGGTCGGGAGCGATCGCGAGCACCTCGCGCGCGAGGCGCAGAGCGGCATGGGTCCGGCCGCCCTTCAACGCTCCATCGATCCGCACGAGCCAGATCTGCACGACGAACGCACGCAGCTCCGGCAGGAAGCGGATCGCCGGCCCGCGATTCGGATTGCCGGCCACCGAGAACGTGCCGTGCTCGTGGAACCGCAGGCGCCGCTCGGCGGCGCGGTCGGCCGCGAGGAACAGCAGGATCGCGAGCGGCGCAGGAAGGATCAGTCGGCTCCGCATCGCCGCGCCCTCCTCACCGCTCCCGCAGCGGAACCGCCGCCGCGGTGAGCACCAGCGATGCACCGAGGACGAGGAGGCCGACGCCGAACGCGACGCCGAGGTCGCCGAACGGCAACGCGTCCCCGCGCCCGAGCCGTTCCGCCGGGTTGAACCGCGCGAGGTCGGGCACGAGCCTCACGAGCAGCGAGAGGAACGACCGCAGCCAGCGTCCGCGCGTCGGTCCCTCCCCCGGCCCGGGACCGGGTTCGTCTTGACCGATGCCGGCGATCACGTCGAGCACCGCGTCGCGCCCGAGCGCGACGAGAAGGATGAAGCTCCCCGCGAGCGACGCGGTCCCGGGGGACAACCCGACGGAGAGGAAGAAGGCGATCGACGCCGCGATCGTCCCGGCCAGGATCACCAGGCCGAGCGCGAATCCGAGCTGGCCCGCCACCGAGGCGCGTGGTCCGAGCGTGGTGAGCGAGGAGCGGTCGACCTCGAGCACGAACGCGCGCGACGCCGGCTCGACCACGAGCGCGAACGGTCGCCCGCCGGGACGCTCGAAGTGGATCGGCAACTCGCGCAACGGACGAAACGGCACCGGCGCGAAGCGATCGGTCTCGCCGTCCGGGCCCTCGAACGTGACGGCGATCTCGAGGTGGCCGCTGAACTCCGCGCCGAGCGGGATCTTCGGCACGAGCCGCAGCGACGCCGTCGGGATCGAGTCGGCGCCGAACTCGAACCGAGCCGGGCTGCCCTCCACGACGTGCGCGACTTGTTGCTCGCCGAGGTCGTTCCCGTCGACGACCACGCGGGCGGCGACGATGCGCTCGCGCAGCGGGGGCACGTCGGCCAGGGCAAGACCGGAGGGTGCCGCGATCGTGATCGCCAGCACGACCACCGAGCACAGCATTGCCGCGACGATGCCGAGCAGCCGCCCCGCCGCGTAGGTCAGCCGCCGCACGGGCCGCACCGCGAGGTGCGCGAAGAACCCGGAGCCGCGATCCTCGACGCCGAGGATCAGCCCCGAGACCAGACCGTGGATGACGACGACGAGGAAGAGCGCGCTGACGAGCGTCTCGATCCCCGCCCCTTCGAGCTCGGCGCCGTGGAGGCTCCTCGTCCCGACCGCCCTCGTGGCGCGCACGAACAGTCCGGACAGCAAGCCGACGGCGACGAGGAGCAGCGCCGACCGGCGGCGCATGAGGACGCGCACGGTGTCGCGAGCCAGCGCGAGGATCACGACCCGTCTCCCTCGACGTGGCGACGGAACAGCTCCTCCAGACTCTCCCGGCCGGGCCGAGCCCGGACGATCGTGCCGCCCTGCGACGCGATCCATCGCTCGAGCTCGTCGCGTGCCGCGGTCGTGAGGTCGTCGACCACGACCTCGAAGCGATCGCGTCGCGTCAGCACGTCGCCCTCGGCGCCGGAGAGCAGCGTCTTTCCTCTCGACAGGATGATCAGGTGCGTCGCCACCGCCTCGAGGTCCGCGAGGGCGTGCGACGAGAGAAGCACCGCGGAGCCGTTCGCCGCGCGGCGCAGGATCTCCTCGCGGACGATCTGATTGCCGAACGGGTCGAGCCCGTCGAAGGGCTCGTCCAGGACGAGCAGGGTCGGGTCGGCGAGCAGCGCGGCGGCGATCGAGAGCCGTCGTACCATTCCCTTGGAGTAGCCGCCGATCGCCTGGCGCGCGGCGCGCGACAGGTCGAGCTCCTCGAGGACCCGGTCGACGCGCGGCCCGACCCCGACCGCCGGAATCCCGGCGAGGCGGCCGAGCAGGAGGAGCGTCTCGCGCCCGGTGCGGGCCGCCGCGAGGTCGAAGTGCTCCGGAGCGTAGCCGACGCCGCGGCGCGCCGCCGGCCGCCCGACCGGGGCGCCGTGGATCCGCACCTCGCCGCGGGTCGTCGCGAGAAGCCCGAGGCAGCAGCGGATCGCCGTCGTCTTGCCGGAGCCGTTCGGCCCCACGAGGCCGACCACGTGGCCGGGTTCGATCTGGACGTCGAACCCGGCGAGCGCGGTGACGTTGCCGCGGCCGAGGGGCCCTCGGTAGACCTTGGTCACTCCGTTCGCGGTCAACGGTAGAGGGTCGTTCATGTCTCCGAATCGTCGGACGGAATACTCGGCGTCGGCGCAAACTGTAACAGCCGGCGGTGACGCGGCTCGTATGGCTCGTACGTAAGGAGAGCCGCGCTCGACACGGACCGACGGCCGGCGTAGTCTCGTACCGTTTGCATCGCACCTACGACGAGATCCAAAGATGAGCTTTCGAGCCTCAGGCCTTCTTCTCCCGCTCGCCTTCGCCCTTGGGTCGTGCTGCACGGACCCCGTCGATCAATCGACCTACTTCTGCCTCGGTGACATGAGCACCGAGGAGGAGATCGCGCTGGGCACGTCGTACGCGCCGACGATCGACGCGATGTACGACGGCGTCTACGCCGACGCCGATGCCGACGCGTACCTGTCGCAGCTCGTCGTCGAAATGGCGGGGCACAGCGTGTACGGGCCGAGCTTCCCGTGGAAGTTCAGCATCCTGAATACGTCGATGCCGAACGCGTTCGCGGTGCCCGGCGGCTACGTCTACATCACGCGCGGGCTCCTGGCCGCGATGGAGACCGAAGGCCAGTTCATCTCCGTCATGGGTCACGAGCTCGGGCACGTCGAGCACCGCCACTCGCATCAGGGGATGGGCCGCAGCGCGGCGGGCGGCGTGATCGTCAGCGTCCTCGACGCGGTCGAGCCTGAGACGACGCGCATCGGCGAGACGGGCTTGATCTCGACGGTCGGGGCCGGAGTCGCCCAGCTCACCCTCTTGAGCTACAGCCGTGGTCAGGAGTCGGAGTCCGACTCGCGCGGGATCTACTACGCGGCGACGATGGGGTACGACCCGAACGAGGCGGTGAAGACGTTCGAGTACTTCCAGAAGCTCGAGGCCGAGTCGGGCGGCTCGCAGATCGCGTGGCTGCGGACGCACCCGTTGAACGAGGACCGCATCGCGGACATCCGGGAGCAGGCCCGGGAGCAGCACCCCGAGCTGATCGACCGGCCGAAGAGCTCGTTTCGCCCGTACAAGAACAACAACACCAAGTTCTCGCAGGTCGTGCAGCGCATCGAGAGCCAGCAGCCGGTCTACGACCGCTACGACGCGGCGATGAGCGAGCTCTCCGACGCGTTCGAGAACGACGACAAGGCGAAGATGAAGAGCGCCCTCGCCAAGCTCCAGGGCTGCGCGTCGGACCTGCCGAACGAGGCGCTGTTCTCCGGCGCGGTCGGCTACGCGCAGCTCGGTATCGGCGACTTCTCCGGCGCGAAGAGCTCGCTCGAGAAGGCGGTGCAGCTCGACCGGTCGTACCTGCCGGACCGAAACCTGTGGCGACACAACTACCTGCTCGGCGCCGCCTACTACGAGTCCGGCGACATGTCGTCCGCGAAGACGCAGTTCGAGCTCGCCGCGAAGGAGTTCCCCGACAACCCGAGCCCCCACTACCAGCTCGGCATGACCTACGAGAAGCTCACGCAGAAACAGAACGCGATCGGCGAGTACAAGAAGGTGATCGCGATCGAGGGCGACCCGAACGGCACCATGTCGAAGAAGGCTCAGGAACGCATCGACGCGCTGAAGGGGTGAGCGCGTCGCGGGCAGTGCGAGCCCGCGTCGACCGCCTCATGACCGTCCTCGAGGGGGTGCGCTTCGACGCCCCGGTCATGGAGCTGATCGCGGGCCAGACCGGCGACCCGTGGGCGGTGCTCGCGGGGACGATCCTCTCGCTCCGTACCAGGGACGAGGTGACCCACGCGGCGACGACGCGCCTCTTGGCCGCGGCGCCCGATCCGGCGCGATTGCTCGATCTCCCCGCGAAGCGCGTCGAGGCGCTGATCTACCCCGTCGGCTTCTACCGCACCAAGGCCAAGAGCCTGCTCGAGACGGCGCGGATCCTCATCGACGAGCACGGCGGCCGTGTACCGAACGACGTCGACCAGCTCCTCGCCCTGCCCGGCGTCGGGCGGAAGACGGCGAACCTCGTCCTCGTCCTCGGCTTCCGAATCCCCGCGATCTGCGTCGACACGCACGTCCATCGCATCTCGAACCGCCTCGGCTTCGTCCGCACGAAGTCGGCGGACGAGACCGAGCGCGCGTTGATGGACGTCCTCCCGAAGAAGCACTGGCTCGACGTGAACTCCGTGCTCGTCGGGTTCGGGCAGACGATCTGCCAGCCGGTCTCGCCGCGCTGCTCGGAGTGCCCGGTCCGCCGCTCCTGCGCCCGGATCGGAGTGGCTCGTTCGCGCTAGGGGGAGCGCCGCCGGTCGGCGGCGGGCCGAACTCGACTTGAACCGTTGAAGCGGACAGACGGCCACGAGTCGCCGCTTCATGCCTTCTACCCCCTGGGCTCCCATGATGTCTGGACTCGGGATCGAAACCGACCGATTGGAATCCTCGCGTCAGCGGCGCACCAAGTGCCGACATGCGGGCCGCGCTGGTCGAACACTTCCGCGACGATGCGGCGATCCTCATTGCCACCGAGGCGGCCGCTGAGGGCATCAACCTCCAGTTCTGCAACCTGGTCGTCAACTACGACCTGCCCTGGAACCCCCAGCGGATCGAGCAGCGTGTCGGCCGCTGCCACCGCTACGGGCAGCAGTTCGACGTCGTCGTCGTGAACTTCCTGAACCGTGCCAACGCCGCCGACCAGCGCGTCTACCAGCTCCTCGACGAGAAGTTCCGGCTCTTCGACGGCGTGTTCGGCGCCAGCGACGAGGTACTCGGCGCGGTCGAGTCCGGCGTAGACTTCGAGAAACGCATCGCGGCGATCTACCAGCCGTGCCGCACCGCCGAAGAGATCCAACGCGAGTTCGACCAACTCCAACGCGAGCTCGCCGACGAGATCGCCGTAGGCCAACGGGACGCGCGCGAGAAGCTGCTCGACAACTTCGACCAGGAGGTCGTCGAGAAGGTGCGCATCCAGAGCCTCGACGTGCTCGATCGATTCAACGAGCGTCTGTGGCGCCTCACGCGCCACGTCCTGCGCGACCACGCACGCTTCGACGACGCCGGCCACAGCTTCCTGCTCGTGCGGAATCCCTTCGCACCCGAGCCGATCCACGCCGGTCCGTACCGGATGGGGAAGCACGTGGACGACGCCAACACCTACCGCGTGGGGCACCCGCTGGCGCAGCGCGTCCTCGAGCTCGCGGTGTCGCGCTCGCGACACCTCCCGCCGAGGTCGCCGTCTGATATCCGGGTATGCCTCCTCGACGATCTCGTCCAGGTCTACCGAGTCGATGGCGACTTCGGACCCCAGCTTCACGTGACGCACGGCCTGGCGCCCGCGCCTCGGGAACGCCCGCAAGGCGAGCGTCCCCGAGGTTCTGTCCCGTCGAGCGCGACGCCGGGTCAGGCGTCGATCACGAAGTACTCCACGTTCGAGAGGTTTCCGCCCCCCGCCGTCGATCCCTGGAAGACGATCTGCTGCACCGCGACCGGCTGCGGAGTCGGCAGGAAGTTCGGCACGACGAAGCTCGGGTTCGCGGGCGGACCCGGCCACGGCACGAAGACGAAGCTCGCCAGCGGATCCACGAGCAGGGTGCCGTACGGGTAGAACAGCAGCGCGCCCGTGTCCGTCGCGAGGAACAGGTAGCTCACGAGCCCGGGGGTGCCGGTCGACGTGAACGTGAGGGTGCCGCCCGGCTGGAACGTACCCGTGACGTCGAGCCGAACGTGGCTGAACTCGTACGCGCCCATGTCGACGCGCGGGTCCTTGTCGAAGTCGCCGTCGAGGGCTCGCGCCACTCCGGTCATGTCGAGCGCGGCCCCGGGGAAGTCCAGCGGATCTCCCGCCTCGATGCACGGCGATCCCGCGGCCAAAGTCAGGTCGCCGTTCGCGGCGTTGACGAAGAGCGGGTCCGCGTCGATGTTCCCGTTCGTTCCCGCGAGCGTCGAATCGCCGTTCGAGTAACGGAGCTCCGCGCTCCCGAAGCCGAGGATGTTCGAGAATCCGTTCCCGAACGCGACCGAGCTGCTGACCACTCCGGTGAAGCCGCCGGCGTCGCGGATCCCCGCGCTCGCGTTGTTCGCCGCGGTGCATCGGTCGAGGAGGAACGTCCCGCCGTCGAGCCGGATCCCGTCGGCATTCCCGTTCCACGCCGCCCAGTCGGCGCCGTACCCGAGGTCGCTGACGAAGAAGCCGTGGCTCTGCGCGTGCTCCACGCGGATCGCGCGGGCGTCGAGGAGCGAAGACTGCGCACGGAGGCCGTACCACCCTCCCGAGCCCGGATAGCGAACCACGACGTGGCGCATCGAGCTCGCGGCCGACGACGCCTCGACGCGGATCCCTTGCCAGTACCCTTTCGTGGGAACGGTGGTGCTCCCGTCGCCGTTCGTGTCGCCGCCGTGCTCGTCGTCGGTGAGCGCGGTCAACACGACGGGATTCGTCGCGACGCCGTTCAGGTGGATCGCGCCACTGGCGCAACGAAGCGTTGCTCCGCTGGCGAACTTGACGATCACGCCCCCGTCGAGGGACAGCGATGCGCCCATCCCGACGTTGCACGAAGTCGCGAAGATGAGGGCACCTTCGAGGCAGTTGTCGGCCGTGATCGAGACGGGTCCGGCCGGGTCGGGCTGAGAGACGAGCATCGCGTTCACGCCGTTCCCCGACGCGACGTTGTTCGAGAAGCCGGGGACGAGAGCGATATGAAGGTCCTCGACCGCGTACTGCGCGTTGCCCACGAACGAGCAGCCGGTCACCGTCACGTCGGCCGCGTGGCCGTTCGCGTCGAAGCCGTGGAAGCTGCTGTCCGCGAACGTCGAGTTCACGAACGCCGCCTGGACCCCCGCCCCCTCGAGGTACACGTTGGACCAGCCGCCGCCCCCGCCGTAGCGCACGATCGTGTGGTCGATCAGGTTCCCGGTCGAGGTGGCGCCGAAGATCAGCCCCCGGATGGAACCGGGCGCGCCGCTCGACGGACCGTCGCCGTTCGTGTCCCCGGCGTGGTCGTCGTCCGACAGCGCGGTGACCACGACCGGATTCGCGTCGGTTCCGAGCGAGACGAGCGAGCCCTGCGTGTCGATGGAGGTGCCGGCCGCGAGCTTGATCACCACGCCTTCCTTCAACGTCAACGTGACCCCGACCGGCACGTTGCACGTCGTCGGGAACACCAGCGCTCCCCCGAGGCAGTTCGTCACCTCGATCGTCACGCTCGCGGTCGGATCCGGCTGGCTGACGGTCATGTTGTTCTTGCCGTTCCCGCTGGCGGTGTTGTTCGCGAAGCCGGGAACGTGATCGATGCGAAGATCCTCGACCGCGAGCTGCGCGTTCCCGATGAACGAGCAATCCGTGACCGTCAGGGCGGCCGGGTGCTGGTTCGCGTCGAGTCCGTGGAAGCTGCTGTCTCGAAGGGTCGAGTTCGTCAGCGCGAGTTGGACGCCGGCGCCTTCCAGGTAGACGCACGACCAGCCGCCGCTGCCGGCGTAACGCACGATCACGTGGTCCAGCCCGTTCCCGGTGGAGCCGCCGGCGAAGATCAACCCTCGGATCGATCCCGGCGCGCCGTTCGAAGGTCCGTCGCCGTTCGTGTCGCCCCCGTGGTCGTCATCCGCGAACGCGGTGAAGACGACCGGCTTCGCCACGGTGCCGAGGCACACGAGCGAACCCTGCGTGTCGATGGACGCTCCGCCCAGGATCTTGATCACCACCCCTTCCTTCAAGGTCAGGGTGACTCCGCTCGGCACGTTGCACGTCGTCGTGAAGACGAGCGCGCCCCCGAGGCAGTTCTTCTCCTCGATCGTCACGTTCGCCGACGGGTCGGGCTGGACGACACGCATGTAGTTGCCGCCGTTTCCCGTCGCCGTGTTGTTCTCGAACCCAGGGCACTGCTCGATCCGCAGGTCATGGACCGCGTACTGGACATTCCCGGTGAACGAGCACCCGCTGACCGACAGGTCGGCCAGGGCCGTATTCGCGTCGATGCCGTGGAACTGTCCGTCGCGTATCGACGAGTCCGTGATCGTCGCCTGCGCGCCGTCGCCATTGACATAGATCCCCGACCAGCCGCCGGACCCGTGGTAGCGGATGTCGCAGTACGACAGCGTCGTACCGGTCGAGTTCTGGGCCAGGAGGATTCCGCGCCAGTTCCCCGGGGAGGGCGACGTCGCGCCGCCATCGCCGTTCGTGTCGCCCCCGGCGGAGTCGTCGAGGTGAGAAGTGAACGATATCGGCTGTCCGGCCGTCCCGGCCGCGATGAGCGTGCCCGAAACCAGCATCTGGAGGCCGGCGTTGAACTTGAGGATCGCGCCCGGCTGGATCGTCAGGGTTTGCCCGGCCGGCACCGTGAGGTTGCCGATGACCCGGTGGACGCCC
The DNA here is from genome assembly GCA_964649825.1 of uncultured Phycisphaeraceae bacterium. Classification (GTDB taxonomy): domain Bacteria; phylum Planctomycetota; class B15-G4; order B15-G4; family JADJEK01; genus CAZYQW01. Next base: position 50,474 of record CAZYQW010000130.1, read on the forward strand.
GGGGGGATCGGCCCGGTCGTCGAATCCGAGAGAGGGCCGCTCAGGTCGAGAGCACTCGCGTTCGTGCTCGCCACCAACAGGACGGCGGCCGCGAGAGCGGTGGAAATACCGGGCAGGTTTCGCCGGTGCATGCGTGGATCTCCTATCCAACTCGAAGGTGTGGAATCGTGATTCACGGGTATGCGCCGCGGGACGCCTCGAGGGGCCAAGTACCCTAGTACTTCCTCGGAATGAACCGTTTCGCTCCGCCCCACGCCTTCCGACAACTCTCGACCGGCCAAGGAGCTGCGGCGAAACGAGGCAGTACGTCCCTGGAACCGACAAGAAGTGGTCGACGTGCCGCGCGGAAAATCTCGCCGCGCCCGAAGGATTCGGCCTCCCGGGGTCACCAAGATCGGACCGGAGGAGATCGGACATGACGTTGAACGAAGGCTACCGCGACGACATGGAGCTTCGTGACCGTATCCTCCTCGGGGATCGCGAGGCGGGCGAGGATCTGTTCGAGCGGCACCTGAACACGCTCTACGAGTTCGTCCACTACCGCGCGGCCGGCGACCGGGGGGTCATCGAGGCCGTGGTGCAGGAGACCCTCCTCACCGCCTACGAGAACCTCGCCGCGTACGAGGGTCGATCGAGCCTGCACACCTGGATCTGCGGGATCGCCAAGAACAAGCTGCGCTCCCACCGGCGGAAGAAGCGCCCGATTCCGCTCGACGACCTCCTCGACCAGGCCGACCCCGAGATCGACTTGGTCCTCATGGCGATCGAGAACGAGGAGATCCCCGACCGCGTGATCGAACGGCGCGAGACCCGCGAGCTCGTCGGCGCCGCGATGTCCTCGCTCCCGCCGGAGTACCGGCAGGCGCTCGTCGACAAGTACATCGAGAACCTGACGGTGGCCGAGATGGCGGCACGGACCGGCAAAGGCGCGAAGGCGGCCGAGTCGACGCTGTTCCGCGCGCGCCAGGCGTTCTGCCGCGTGTTCGAGCTGCTCGCGCGGCGTCGAGGGGGGAACTCCTGATGCGCCCCCGCGACGTCATCGACACCAACCTCGAGAAGCTGCTGTCGCGCGCCTACGAGCCGCGGCTCCCACGAGCCGCGTTCCGCGCCGCGTTGCGCGAGCGCGCGCTCGCCGCGTCCCACCGCCCCGGTCCGCGCCTCGCGTACCCGCGGCGCGCGGCGCACGGCTGGACGAAGCCGTTCGTCGCGGCCGCGGCCGTCGTGCTCGCTGCACTCGTGACTTGGCTCGTGCGCGAAGAGCCCGTGACGTCGTACGAGACGATCCTCGCCGCGGACGCGGTGGCGCTGCGGGACCACCCGGACGACGCGTGGCGCGCCGCGGGGTCCGATCACGCGATCCTCCTCGACGACGCGTTCCTCGAGGTCCGGACGCCGAGCTCGCGCGGCCTGCGCGTCGAGTCGGTCGCGCTCGGTGCCATCGCCGTCGATTCCGATTCGCACGCCGAGCTCGGCTCGACGTCGGCGGCGAACGCGATCCGCGTCACGACGTGGCTGCGCGCCGGCGCCGTCGACGTCGAGCGGCGCGCGGGCGAGGGCAGCTTCGTCGTCAGCAGCGAACACGGTACGACGCTGATCGAGCGCGGGGCGATGCGCGTCTGGCTCACGATGAACGCAAGCGTCACGCGCGTCCACGTGCTTGACGGCGTCGCGTTCGTCGAGCACGACGGCCGGCATCGGCTCGACGCGGGGACGACGTGGACGCTGCGCCCGGGATCGCCTCCGCTCCAGGATCCGACCGCTCCGGTGCGAAAGTCGGAGGTCGAGGTCGTCTCCGGCGATCAGCCGGACGATGCTCCCCCGGAACCGGTCGATCCCGCGCAGGGAGCCGTCGAGCCGCCGATCCAGCTTCATGGCGAGGCTCGCGACGCGGCGACCGACCTGCCGCTCGAGGCGTTCTCCGTCGCCTTGGTCCCGTTCGAGATCGGCGGTAGTCCGGCGTACGGTCACTCGCCGCGCGTGTTCGACTTCGATGACGCCAGCGGGACGTTCGCCGTTCGCGGCGTCACGGCCGGTCGCTACCGCGCCTTCGTGCGCGCCGACGGCTACTCGACCTGGTCGTCGTCGCTCGTCGACGTCGGTGCCGGCGCCTCCGCGCCGGCGCTGCGCGCGGCTCTGCCCCGCGGCGCGACCCTGCGAGGACGAGTCGTGGACGCCGCCACCGGCGCCGGCGTCGCCGGCGCGCTCGTGTTCAGCGTGACCGACGCGCCGCTCCTGCTCTTCCCGATCCAGGAGTTCATGCGCGAGACCTCCGAGGCCGACCTCCTTCGCGGCGCGCACACCGACTCCAACGGCGGCTTCGAGCTGCCGCACGTCAGTCCGGGACGACAGGAGGTCCGCGTCGCGAAGACCGGCTTCGCGCCGGCCACGCTCGTGGTGGACGACGTGCAGAACGGCGAGTCGCGACCCGAGCTGCGGATCGAGCTCGTCACCGGCGGCAGAGTGCGCGGTCGCGTCACGCAGCGCGACGGGACGCCGTGGGCGAACACCATGGTGTTCGCGATGCGCCAGGGGAGCGAACGCGCGAACGCCCAACTGTTCGGGGCCGGCGTCACCGACGAGGAAGGACGGTACGAAATCACGGACCTGCCGCCGGGCACCTACGTCGCGATCCTGATGGGGATCGACGTCGCCACGCCGGAGGCCGAGCACAGCGACATCAGCGACACCGTCAGCGTCATCCACGTGCGCGTCCAGTCCGACGAGCTCGCGACCGCCGACTTCTTCCTCCACGGCACCGGAACGCGATTGACGGGAACGATCCTCGACGCGGCGGGCGAACCGCTCGCCGGCGCCATCCTCTCGCTCGGGCCGGCCGGGGACGATGAAGCGCGAGACCTTTCGAACTTCCGGGGCGGCCGCACGGACGATGCGGGACGCTTCGAGTTCGCCGGCGTCACGCCGGGTCGCTACGAGGCGTACGTGATCGACGGCTCGGGATTGCTCGCACAGATCATCGGCACGATCGACGTGCCCGCTCTCCCCGAGGTCGAGCGCTCCCTTCGCCTCGAAGGTGGACGCATCGCAGGAACCGCGTCGGCCGATCAGGAGCCCGTCCCGGGGTACGTCGTCGTCGAGCGCATCGTCGTGGACGGCGACCAGTTCGTCGCGAAGCTCGAGACCGACTCGTCCGGACGCTTCGAGATCAAGCATCTGACCGCGGGGCTCTATCGCGTGAGCGTGGTGCCGAAGGACGGCCCGCTCGCGGTCGCGACGACGCCGGTCATCCAGGTCGATCGCGATCAGACGGCCCGTGTCGCGGTCGCGATGGAGCGCGGCGGCTCCGTCGCCGTGGTCGCGGTCGACGGCGCCGGAGCGCCGATTCCGAACGCGTCGCTCCTCCTCACCGACGCCCGCGGCGCGGCGTTCATGGGAGGGTGGGACCCACGGACGAACGCGGACGGCACGGCGACGCTCGCCCATGTTCCCGCCGGCGCGTGGACGTTGGTCGTGAGCGAGCCGACGGCCGGAAGTTTCGAGCGAACGGTAGTGATCGAGCCGGGCGAGACGATCGCCGTCGAAGCGCGGCTGGAGCCGAAGCAGAACCGATGAACACCTTTTTCGACCTCGGGAGATGACATGAACAACGCAATGACGTGGATCGGCATCGCCATCGTCGCCGTCGCGGCTTCGGTCGGAACGAACGCCCTCTTCTCGAACCCCTCGCCGGCCGACGCCAGCGGCGACGCCGGGACGGCCGAGCGCATCGACCGCCTCGAGCAACGACTCGTCGCGCTCGACCAGCGGATCGAGACGCTCGCCGCGGCGAACGCGACGCCGAACGTCCGCGTGTCGGAGACCGCGATCCAGGAGGCGGTCGAACGCGCGATCGGGTCCCGCCCGCCCGTCACCGCCGCCGCCGCCGGCGACGACGACGCCGGCGCTCCCACCGACGCCGCGCAGGAACCGGAGCTGGACGACGCGGCCCTCCAGGCGCTCCTGGCGGAGCTCCGCGCGGGCGATCTGGACTTCGACGAGGCGCAGAAGTACTGGTCGCGGATCGCCGCGGCCGGGCGCCTCGACGACGCCATCGACATGTTCGAGGAGATGGTCGAGCTCGATCCGAACAACCCCGACCTGCACGCCGACCTCGGCGCCGCCTACATTCAGAAGGTGAACAGCGTGTCCGACATGGAGAAAGGGATCTGGGCGTTCAAGGCCGACCAGGCGTACGATCAAGCCCTCCAGATCGACTCCGGGCACTGGGACGCGCGCTTCAGCAAGGCGGTGTCGCTGTCGTTCTGGCCACCGATCATGGGCAAGCAGCCCGCCGCGATCCAGCACTTCGAGACCCTCCTCGACCAGCAGGAGCAGAAGGGGGACCTCAGTCCGAAGTACGAGCAGACGTACGTCTTCCTCGGCAACCTCTATCAGCAGGCGGGGAAAATCGATCAGGCGAAGGCCATCTGGCAGAAGGGGCTCGCGAAGTTCCCCCAAAGCGATTGGCTGAAGTCCTCGATCGGGGAATGAGCCGAGTTTCGGGCGACCGGTGACCCACCGGGCCGCGGCCGGACGTTCTCTCGACCCGGAAGACTCGAAGCCTTGGGCGGGACGTAAGGGTGCGTTCGGCGTTACGAGTCATCGACATCAGGCGAGAGGTCAGGGGGCGCGAGCTTCCGACCTCCTCGCGTCGCGAGAGGTGGCCATGACAATCGTTCGTATCGCGCTGGTCCTCGGTTTCGCCGCCGCGGGCGCTTCTGCCGCCCACGCGCAGCAGAGCGACGTCGTCTTCGACGCGGGAACGGTCGTCATCCCCGATTCCCGCGAGCGGATGAACGCGCTCGTCGACCTCGACGGCGACGCGTTCCCCGACGCGGTCGGCTACTACTACCGCCTCTCGACGGAGACCGGCGTCTTCGGCTTCGTGAACGACGGGCAGGGCCGTTTCTCCAAGGCATGGCAGATCACCGTCCTCCCCGGGACGATGGCGAGCGTACCACCCGCGGGATTCGACGCGGCGGACATGACGGGCGACGGGAAGGTCGAGATCGCGCTCGCCGTCCGCAACCGGATGAACCTCTGGACTGGGGCGGGCACCTCCGCTCCGGCGCCGATGCTGCAGGTCGACTTCCTGCCGTCGACGAACGACTGCATCGACCTCGTCATCGGCAACTTCGACGGCCACCAGGACGTGGACGTCGCGGTCCTCACCGAGCTCGATCTTCGGATCTACAATCGCCTCTTCACGGCGTCGCCGGGCTCGTTCTTCTCCCTCCCGCTGGCGCACTCGAACGCGGCCACGATCGATGTCATCGACGCGAACGGCGACGGCCAGGACGACGTCATGGTCACCGACGGGACGGTGTCGTTCTACCGGACGATCGGCGCCACGCTTGCGCCGATCTCGACGTTCGCGACCGGCTTCCCGGACGCGGGGGCGGGCGCGGTCGGCGACGTCGACGGCGACCTGGACGAGGACGTCGTCCTCTTCTCGTCGACGGGGGTCTACCGGGTGCTGCGCCGCGTCGCTCCCTCGTCCTTCACGCTCGAGCCGGCGAATTCCGGCGGCCCGGCGACCGCCCTCGTGGACGTCGACCTCGACGGCGTCCTCGACGGCATCGGCGCCGGCGGCGCGGTGAGCTCGGGCTCGAACACGCAGTCCTCGCCGTTCGACGTCGCGTTCGGCGACGGCACGGGCGGCTTCGCCCCGGCGATCCACGTCGGCGGGCTGGGCGCGAACGAGATCGCCGGTGCAGCGGACGTCGACGGCGACGGCGACGTCGACCTCGTGGCCGGCCGATGCGTCTACTACAACGTCGACGGAATCCGCGGCGCGCCACCCGTCGCCGATGGACCGGCCGGTGGCGCCGCCGCGGCGCTCGTCGACTTCGACCGGGACGGCGACGTCGACGCGCGCTTCACTCTCGATCAAGCGCGCGCGAACCTCGGCGACGGGACGTTCATTACGACGAACCACGTGCCGGCCGTGCCCCCGGACGGCGGATCGTTCGTGGGGCCGGGCTTCCCCGGCGACTTCGACGGGGACGGGGACGTCGACCTCATCGTCGAGCACCACACGGCCGGCGCGTTCGTGTCGATGCGGCTCCTCAAGAACAACGGCGGCGGCGGGCTCTCGGACGCCGGTCCGGCCGCGGCGCCGGGCGTGAAGTTCTACTCCTCCGTCGTGCCAGAGGCGTCCCTGCGCGCCGACTTCACCGGCGACGGCATCGCCGACGTCAGCATCAACTCCACGTTCAGCGACCCGATCGCGTCGTCGCAGCTCTACCGCAACGACGGCCACGGCTTCTTCACCACTTGGTTCGGCTACCTCGGCGAGAAGGTCGAGCACGTCGGCGACGTCACCGGCGACGGCGTGGCCGACACGATCAGCCTCGGCTCCACGGTGTTTCTTCGCGCCGGCACCGGGAACGGGTTGTTCGGCTCGAAGGCGGCGATCGTGCAGCAGCCGCCGGCGTCGAACCAGTTCTTCGCGCTCGTCGATCGCCTCGCGTTCGGCGACCTCGACGACGACGGAGACACCGACGTCATCGTGGTGATCAACGACACAGCCAACGGCGGCATCGCGCACGTGCTCGAGAACGTCGGCGGCGGATCGTTCGTCGATCGACCGAACCTCTTCCCCGAGTTTCGCGGCGGATCGAACCCGTTCGTCGGCGACCTGGACGGCGACGGCCGGGACGACGTCACGCTCGGCAACGTCTTCGGGCACGGCCTGTCGCAGGCGATCTACCTGCAGACGAGCGCTCCGGGTCTGACGTTCGAGTTCCGCGGCATCCAGCCGTTCGGGATTGCAGGCCTGTCCGACGTCGACGGTGACGGGGACGCCGACGCGCTCTTCTCCGCGGTCGTGCGGAATCGGACGTTCACCCCGCCCGACGGCGGATTCCGGTCGCAGTTCGGCGCTGGGACCGCGGGGACGAGCGGACAGGTCCCGACCCTGGGCGCGTCGGGTCCCTTCCGGTTCGGCGAGACCGCCGCGCTGAACATGACCGGCGTCCGGCCGAACACCTTCGGGATCTTCGTCTTCGGCCTGAGCTCGACCGAGCTCGCGAACGCGCCGGTCCTCGGCACCACCCTCTACGTCCTCCCGATCCTCGGCGTGGTGAACCTGCCGTTCCCGGGGAACCCGGCCGAATTCGGCAGCGGCGGGTTGAGCGTGCCGTTCAACGTCCCGCCGGGTGCGGTCGGCAACACGTGGTTCCACCAGTTCTTCGCCGCGGATCCCGGCGCGATCGGCGGGGCCAGCGCGAGCAACGCCCTGGAGCTGTACTACGGACCCTGAGCCTCTCCGCGGGAGAGGCGTGCCCGCGACGGATGCGGAGTCGGTAGGTGATCCTTGCGCTGCGCTTCTTGCGTTCCCCGGGAGACGACGGCGGATCGGGATCGAGTCGTGACGCCAGGTCGCGGTTGCGGAATCCGTCGAGGAGGGACTCGCCGCCGGGGGGCACTGAAGGCGCGGCGACTTTGGTTCAGCGAGAGAGCGCCTCGAGGAACCGCACCAGGTTGCGCGCGTCGCGGTCGCTCATGTCGATCGGCGCCATCCGCGCGTCGAGGCGAGGGTTCGCGTTGCCGCCGCGGCGGTAGAACTCGACGACCTCCTCGAGCGTCCTCAGGCTTCCGTCGTGCATGTACGGTGCGGTCCTGGCGACGCCCCGGAGCGACGGCGTCTTGAACCGCCCGCGGTCGGCGTCGTCGCCGGTGACGCGAAACCGCCCTTCGTCGGCCGCCGTGCGATCGAACGCGACGCCGGTGTTGTGGAACGACTCGTCGCTGAACAGTGGACCCGAGTGGCACTGCCAGCACTTTCCGCGACTCTCGAAGAACCACAGACCCAGCCGCTCCTCGGCGTCGAGGGCCGCGAAGCGGCCGGCGCGGAAGCGATCGACCGGGCTATCGCCCAGGACGAGCGTCCGCACGAAGGTGGCGAGCGCGGCGGCGAGCCGCTCCGTCGATGGCGGGCCGCCGAAGGACCGCTCGAACGCGACGCGGTACTCCGCGTCGTCGCCGAGCCGCTCCACTGCGTCGTCGAGCGGCAGCGCCATCTCGCGTTCGTTCGCGATCGGCTGGAGGACCTGATCCTCGAGCGCGTCGAACCGTCCGTCCCACAGGAAGCTCTCGCCCCACGCCCGGTTCAAGAGCGACGGCGCGTTGCGTTCGGTCTCCTGGCCGCCGACGCCGGTCGACACCGCCTCGTCGTCCGCGAAGCCGTGGCTCGGATCGTGGCACGACGAGCAGGCGATGGAGCGATCGACCGAGAGGATCGGATCGAAGAACAGCCGGCGTCCCAATCCGACGCGCTCTCCGTCGCCCGCCCATCCCGGGGGGAACGGCGGAAGGCCGAGCGGCGCGGACGCGGACGGCGGCGCGTCCGGGGAGACGACCGCGACGCCGCGGGCCGCCGTGGCGGCCAGGGTCGCTCCGATCGCGGCGACGACGGCGGCTCGCATCCCGCGAGGATACCGTCGCGGTCACCGCGCTCGTCGACTTCCTGCGGATCCCGGAGAAGGCGTTCCCGCGGCTCGCCGTCCATGCCGGCTCGGCCGCCTCTCGTGTCGCTCGGCGTCGTCGAGGGCGTGTCCATCCGACGACGCAGGACGCCCCGGCGCGACCGCGGGAGCGCCCGCCCCGGCGTCACGCGTCGCAGAAGGTGATCGCCAGACCCGGGCTCGCCGCGAACCCCGCGGGGCCGGCCGGGTCGCTTACGACGAGCTGGAGGTCGACCTCGATCCCCACGAAGACCGCGTCGTTCGGGAGCGCGGCCGGGAGGACGAGCGCGCCGGTGCCGGGCACGCCGGCCATCCCACCCGAGGCGACCGCGATAAGGAAGAAGGGCGGTGCGGGATCGACGAGGAGCGTGATGCCGGACGTGGGAATGGCGGCCTTCTTGACGCCGAGCGCGAGCAGCGCCGGCGCGCCGCCGAGCAAGTCGCCGAACGTCACCACGAACGTCGGGTTGCCGATGCGCGGCGCCCCGTTCGAGGACGCCGACGGCACGAAGCCGCCGCTCCCCGCGGTGCCCGTTCCGTAGACCTGGGCGGGGTCGCACGCGGGGTCGTAGCGGACGACGAACGCGTCCTGGCCGCCTCCGCCGGCGCTCGGTCCGTTCGGCGTGCTGGGGAAGTTCGCGGAGAACGTCTGTCCGAGCACGGTGGCGCGCCCGTCCGCGCGCACGGTCACCGACGCGGCCTCGTCGTTGGAGCTGCCGCCGATGAAGGTGGAGAAGAGGAGCAAGGCTCCGTCCGCCGCCATCTTCGTGACGAACCCCTCGGTGTTGCCCAGCGCACCGGGAGTGGGCTGCGTGGCGTCGACGACGGGGAAGTTCGCGGAGCGCGTGACTCCCACCAGCCAGAGGGACCCGTCCGGATCGACGTCGAGGTCGCGCACGTCGTCCTGCCCCGAGCCGCCGAGATAGGTGGAAAAGAGCAGACCGCCGGCGCCCGCGGAGAGGTCGAGCCCGGACGCGAACGCGTCCCACAAGCCGCCGATCGTGGACTGCGTCGCGCTTGCCGTCACCGGGAAGTTCATCGATTGGGTGACCCCGGCGAGCAGCACGTTCTCGCCGCCGAGGGCATGCACGCGTGGTCCGAGCGCGAGGCCGGCGTCTCCGTCCGCGCCCGAGCCGCCGAGGCGCGTCACGTAGTCGAACGTCGCTCCGGCCGCGTCGAGCCGTGCCAGGAACACATCCGTGCCGCCCTGGGGCGCGGTCTGGAGCGCGTTCGCCGTGGTCGGGAAGTCGGCGGCCGACGTCGTGTATCCGCCGACGAGCGTCCGGCCGAGCGCGTCGACGTCGACGTCGAACGCGTCCTCGCTCGCCGAGCCGCCGAGGTACGTCGACAGGAGCAACCCCGCCGCGCCTCCGGCGGGATCGATCCGCGCGACGAACGCGTCGAACGAGCCGGCGCTCGCCGGGTACGGAGCCCCTGCCGTGGTCGGAAGGTCGGTCGACAGCGTGAATCCGGTCAGATGGACGACTCCAGACCCATCCAGCACCATTCCGCGGGCGACCTCGGACGACGATCCGCCGAAGTACGAGCCGTACACGAGCTGCGTGCCGTCCGGTGAGAGCCCGACGAGGAACGCATCGGGCACGAACGGGTTCGCGCCGTTGAACGTCGTGTCGAGCGCGTTGGCCGTGGTCGGGAAGTCCGTGCTCGTCGTATCGCCGATCAGCCAGACGTTGCCGGCTGCATCGACCGCCGCGCTCCGCCCCTCTTCCACGCCGCTGCCGCCGAGGTACGTGATCCAATCGAACGCGTTGCCGGACGGGCCGAGCCGCGCCACGAACACGTCGGGCGTCGTCGCCGCCGCGGGCTGGAGGACGCCGGGCGTCGTGGGCAGATTCGCCGAGAATGTCGTGCCGACGACGACCGTGGCACCGCCGGGAGCGGCCGTGATTGCGCCGACCCGCTCGAGTCCGGATCCTCCCAACACGCCGCTGAAGTCGATCACCGGGTCGATGACGAGCGCGACACCAGGCTCCGCTCGGGGCACGCGGAAGGCGATGCGATCGGAGCCCTCGAGCTCGAAGCGACCCGGAACGGGGATACGCTCGCCCTCGTCGACCGAGAAGACGACCGGCGCGCCGTGCCGCAGCACGCCCGCGGGCGTGACGAGCTCGAGGCCGCCCGTCTCGTCGATGCGGAGCGACGCGCCTTCGAACTCGAGCGCGATGCCGTCGGCGGCTGGACCGGAGACGACCTCGAGGTCGTACTCGACGACCGTGCCGCGCGCGCGCAGGACGAGGTCGACGCCGGGACGCACTTCTTCGGCGCGCACGACGCGGTACCGCGGCACGCCGGCGATCCACTCGTCCGGCGCACCGAGCAGGTAGGTCGCGGTGCCCGCGCGCTCCTCCCCCACGAGGGACGCGGCGGGGCTGCCGTCGACGATCCGCATCAGGACGCGATGCCCGCCGGGAAGGACGAAGTCCATCCCGGTCCTCCGGACCTCCACCGTGGCTTCCGCGCGACGGAGGAGGAACTCGACGTCCGTCCCCGCCTGGCCGCGGTTCGCCTCGAACGCAAACGGAAGCTCGGCGGCGGTCGCCGACGGAAGGAGCACGAGGAACAGGGGCAATGGGCGGAGGCAACGCATGGTTTCGATCCTTCGATGACTCGACTCGTGGCCTCCCTCCCTTGGCTGCGGCGGCGGCCGATCTGCCGCCGCCGCGGAGAAAAGCCGCGCTCGAGCGGCACGGGCAGCGAGCGGCATTGGCCCCAGCGCGAGCGGCAGCACTTCGATCCGTCCTCGACCCGCTGCTTCCCCGTGGCCGAGATCCGTGGCGTCGCGGTCGCGATTCCGTGGGACGGGGCGAGCCGGGTACGATCGGACCGTCCTCCACTTCCATCGATCAAGGAGCGCGCGTGGCCGATCCCGCAAAGGACCCAACCGATTCGATCCGCGAGAGGGCGAGCCGCTATCCAGGCGTCGACGAAGGCACGGCCTGCACGCAGAGCGCGTTCAAGGCCGGCAAGAAGGCGTTCCTGTACATCGGAGTGCAGGGCGGGCGCTGCAAGGCGATGTTCAAGCTCGACCAGTCGCTCCCCGAGGCGATGGCGCTGGCGCGCGAGCGCCCCGACGACGTCCAGGTCGGCGTGAACGGCTGGGTCACCGCCCGTTTCTCGGCCGACGCGCCGATGCCGAAGCGGCGCTGGGAGAAGTGGCTCGACGAGAGCTACGCGCTGGCGATGCGGACGGGCGCCGCGAAGGCCCGACCGAAGGCCGGGACGAAGCCCGCGTCGAAGAAGCCCGCGGCGCGGAAAGCAGCGTCGAAGACGCGGCCCTGACGGTCGAGCACCGGCGATACAACGACCGGCGGGCGCACGGTCCCGGATCGAGCGGTCGGTCCTCGCGGGGCTCGCTACAATCTTGCCGCGCGGCGCCGCGGCCCGACCGATCCCCCCGCCCGCCGCGCCCCCCGGTGGCCACCGCGCCGGGGGATGAGGACGTACGACCGTTCGGAGGAAACCCCATGCCGATGATCGAGCCAGCCCGCATCTTGATCGTGCAGGATCGCGAGGACACGCTCGAGTACCAGCTCGCGAACTTCCGGCGGGTCGCCCTCGAGTTCGGCGAGGCGCGCGTCGAGCCGTACGACCTGAAGGAGGACCACGACGCGCTGCTCGCCGACCTGCGCCGCCGCACGCGGTGGTACGACTGGGTCGTCGCAGACCTGCTGGAGGACGACATCGACGCCGACGCTCTCCACAGCTCGGGCATGAACCTCCTGCGCCGCGTGCGTGCCGAAGGCCTCTTCCACGCCTACGCGCCGCGCGCCAAGCCTCCGAGCGGGATCCGGTGCATCAGCGTGAACTCCGCGGTCTTCGGGGACGGCGGCCTGGTCGGAAGCAAGGTCGGGTCGGAGCTCGCGCGGCTCGGCGTGAACGCGGACTGGCTCTGCCCGATCGGCGACGCGTCGCTGCTGGCGCGTCGCATCTTCGATAGCCTCCTCGCCGAAGGCATCTGCGCGCGCTCCTCGGAGCAGGGAGAGGCGTGACCGAGCCGCTGCCCGACCTCCCGTCCTACCTGCGGGGCCTGCGGGAGCGGACCGGCGCCGCGGTCGTCACCGCCTACCTCTCCGATCCGAGCTGGCCGTCCGAACGGAGCAGCTACGTGCTCATCGGGGCGGTCGGGGTCGACCCGGAGTACGTCCCGTACATGCGGGGCCCGCTGAAGCCCCAGTCGATGGCGCTGTTCTCCGCGACCGACAACGAGCCGACCCTGGTCGTCCCCGCCCTCGACCCCGAGCGGCCGTTCGGGCAGAGCGGGTTCTCCGCGCACCACGGCGTCCGTTCCGTGATCCGGCTCTCGATCCGCCTCTCCCACGTGAAGCGACTCTCGCGCAACCTCCTCCGCCTTCCGCCGATGCTCGAGGTGTTCTTCAGCTTCTCCGAGGCGCTCGCGCGCGGCGAGCTCGAGGCGATCGCGGCGCGGGCGCGCGACGACCTGGAACGGCACGGCCCCGAGATCCAGCGGCAGGAGGAGCTGAAGCTCCTCCTGAAGCCACGGGTCATCGCGCGCAAGCAGCGCCGGCTCGAACGGATCGCGAGCGAGTTCGCCGAGCACTGCGTCTTCAACGCGCCGACGCGGGAGCTCCGCCGGCACGTCGACCAGGCCTTCCATGCGCTGTCGCGCTTCCTGATCGAGTCGTGCTGGCTGCCGTCGAGGTCGACGATCTCCTTCTACTTCTGCCACGCGTGGTCGACGTCGGAGGAGGAGGCCGAGGACCCGGTCCTCGTCTACTCGTACCCGGAGACGGAGGCCGACGATCTGAAGCGGATCATCGCCCGCCACCCGGGGGCAGGCCTCGTGCGCTACGTCGCGCGCACCAAGCGGAGCGTCGTGCTCGACTCCGTGCGAGACGCCCCGGCCGTGTGGCGGGCGCGACACCTCCAGGCACGCCACGATGGGTTCTCCGTCACGGTGCCGCTGTTCGCGGGCGACCGGCTGCTCTGCGTGCTCAACGTCGAGTCCGCAGAGGCGGGGTTCGACGACCACTCGGGGACGTTCCTCTGGCGCCTCCTGCCGCAGATCGAGCGCCTGCTCTCGAACCTGATGGCGCACCGCGCCCAGGCCGACATCCTCGACGTGCGCGAGGTGCTGCGCAGCCTCAACACCAAGCCGTTCGCGCCGATGTCCGAGGCGGTGCGCGGGCGCATCCAGCTCCTCGAGCGGTTCCTGCGGGCGTCGAGCGTGGCGTTCGTGGAGTTCCGGGACAACCGGACGATGCCGGTGCAGATCTGGCGCGGGTCCGACGAAGCGAAAGGGGCGCCGTTCGCTCCCCTCGACGATCTGCGCCGGTTCCTCCAGGACGATCCCGCCATCCGGATGGTGTCGGTGCAGACGTGGGGCCCGGGAGACGGCGGGCGGCGCGTCGCGTGCTTCCGGCTGACGTCCGCGAAGGGCGGTCCGCGCGTGCAGCGGACGTTGACGACGCTCGACGAGACCGGCGCGTTGCGCCGGCCGGGACCGGACGAGAGCTCGTTGGGCGAGGACCTCGTCTTGCCGCTCTGGCAGGTCAGCAAGGCGGACCCGGACGAGAAGCTCGTGCGCGGGCTGCTCATCCTGACGAAGGTCGGGACGATCTTCTCCCTGACCCCGCTCCGCGTCGAGAACCTCACGTACATCGCCGACACGCTCTCGCTCTCGATCTTCTCGATCGAGCAGGTGGCCGAGAAGGGCACGTTCTACCAGTGGGCGACGGCCGGCGTCGGGCCGATCCACGACCTGATCCACGTCGCGAACCTGCTCGCGCGCCTGCTCGGAGAGGAGGAGCACCGGCGTCACCCCGACCTGGAAGTCGCTCGCGTGCGCGCCGAGGTGATCAAGGAGCAGCTCTCGCTCTGGTACCAGTTCGCGCAGCCGCAGACCGTCGTGAGTCGCCGGCCGGAGGAGGTGGAGATCCTGCACACGGTCGAGGCCGCGGTCCGGCGCGGGCTCCACTTGGTCGGGCGAACGAAGATGCCGCGCATCGAGGCGAACTGCGGTCCGACGCGGATCGTCGTCAACTGCGGGACGCAGGCCGGGATCACGGCGGTCCTCTCGAACTCGCTCTCGAACTCCATTCGCTGGGGTCGCGGCATCGAGAAGGTGACGGTGCGGCTCGACCGCGCGGCCGGCGAGGTCCAGGTGTCGGTGGTGAACCGCGTGCTGCGCGAGAAGCGGGAGGCCGCCCTGAAGGAGGCGATGGGGATCGCCGCCGACGTCCACCGCGGGCGTACGAACGCCGCGTTCGCGGCGATCGTCGAGGAGGGCGAGTCCCGGGGCCTGCGTGGCATCGGAACCTGGCTCGCGAGCCGCGTCACGCGGGAGCTCCTGGACGGCCGCTACCAGCTCAGCTACGGCGACATGCCGGACGACCCGAAGCAGATCGAGGTCGTGGCGACCGTCGTTTTCCCGGCGCGGGTCGTCGAGGAGGAACACGCGAGCGGCACCTCGCCGGGGTGACGCGAGGCCGGCGGATCGTTCGTGGGGCCGGGCTTCCCCGGTGCAGGCCGCGGCGGCGTTCAGCCGCTCGTCGGCTCGACGGGCCTTGCGTCCTCGCACCACGGCGGTTCCCGCTCGAACACGCCGTGAGAGTAGAGATGCGCGTCCTGATCGTTGGTCGCCTGAGCCAGCAGCAGCCATGCGTTCCAGACCGCGTACAGCTCCTCCTCGGAGAGGTTCGCGAGGTCGAGGTCCTCCTCGCTCAGGAACGCGTCGCGCAGGTCGCTCACGCCGAGGCTCCGAACGGTCCTCGTTCGTTCGGGTCCCACTCGACGGTCGCGGGAAGAACGCCCCGAGCTCGCTCGACCACGAGTCGATGAGCCTCGAGCAGCGGCCGGCCGACGAGCTCGCCGGACAGCTCGCGCCACTCTCCGGCCCAACGTCTCCCGGCATCCAGGTAGGCCCGCAGACGCCGCTCGTTCTCCTTGATCTGCGAGCGTCGCTCGCGGTCGAGCGCCTCGGCGAGCGCGTCCTCGCCCTGTTCCGCCGCGACGAGCGCCGGCCGGGAAGCCGTTTCGGCCTGGAAGGCCGCGGGCTCGTGCGCGCGAAGCGCGAGCAGGTCGCGCGGACTCCGCGACGCGCGAATCTGCTCGCGAGGGTCGGTCAGGAGCCGCGCCAGCTCGCCGATCACCGCGTAGTCCTTCTCGCGGTTGGTCCTCTTCAACGCGATCAGGCGGCGCGGATCGAGCACGGGGACGTCCGGAACCGCCGCGTCGAGCTCGGCCCACATCGCGGCGAGGTCGCGCGGGTCCAGACGCGGAGGCCGGGTCACGAAATCGGTGCGGATCCGCATCGCGCCCCCGCGATACTCGAAGTGCGCGCTCCATCCACCCTTCATCCATCGGACGTCCAGGGGAGCGCCGAATCGATACGTCGCGCCCCGTGCCGCCAGGACGTCGAGGACCTTCGCGAGCGCCTCCTCGTCCTCGCGGAGGATCCAGTCGCCGTCCTTGCTCATGACTGCAAGGCGATGCATCACCACCGCTTGGCCGCTCGACATTACCGCGCGCAGCCGGCCCTCGTTGAACTCGCGAGTCAGATCGACGTAGACGTTTCGCACGACACCAGTGAACCATCCCGCGGGCGCACGCCGGAACAATCTTCTCGTCGTGCGGCGCGGTCATCCCACCGCGCCGAGGAGGATCGCCGGCGGAGTCGCGTCCAGACGACGTCCGCCGCGACCGCGGCGGCGGCCGGGAAGAGGATCTGGATGTCCGGAAAGAGCGCGTCGCCGGCGACCGGGGCACGCTGCGCCCGCGCCGGCGGCGGGCGCCGGGGCCGCGGCGGAGGACGTAGTCCTCGATGAGCCGGTACGTCGCGCGTCACGTCCTCCGTGGCCTCGCCCATGACGCTGGCGGCTGAACGTCACGGAGTCGGAGAACGCAATCACCCGGCCGGCGCCGAGCTCGGCCGTCGCCGCGAGGATCACGTCGCCGCTCGCGCGGAAGAGCGCGGTTCCCCCGACGCAACCGAGCACCGGCACGGCGACATCATGGGCGAGCGCGGGCGCATCGAGGCGGATTCCACCGCCGCGAGCGCCAGGCACACAGAGATTCGGATGCTCGTGATTTTCGACTCCGTGTATCCGGTTCAACGGTCCCAGCGGGACGGTGCTCGGGTCGATCGGCCACCGGCGACGAAACGCTGGTGCGAAACGGGGGCTCGATCCCCGTTCCTCATGACCTCCTCCTGCGACCCTTGGACCGACCGCGCTCGCTCGAGTTCCAGCTTTCTCGATGCCTCGAGCGGCTCCCCGGCACGACCCGTGATAGCGAGCGAGCTCAGTACACGATGCGACCGCGCAACCCTTCGTGGTCGACCACGATCCAGCCCGCGTTGACGCCACCGCCCTCGCGGGCGACCTGCTCGAGCATGGCCCGCAGCGCGTCCTTCTGTTCCGGGGTCGGCTCCTTGCCCGCGGCGCTGCGACTCGCGAACCGCCCCGAGGCGTCGCTCAAGATCGAACTGAGACCCGTCCAGACCGCGTTCGCCGGAATCGATGCCACCCGCTCGGTGAACGCATCGGGGAACTTCGAACGACCCTCCGTGGCCAGGCACTTCTTCAGCAGGTCGACAGATTCCGCGTGTCCGATCGCGATGGCGACGAAATGGTCGCGCGGCGCGAGATAGAGCCACGGCGCAAAGCCGCGATCAGCGATGGACAACACGTCGGGCGCAACCTCCGATGCCGTGCCACGAACGACGGCGGGATCCGCGGCAACGCGTTGCAGGATCTTCGCCGCGAGCGCCGGACCATCGTCGGCGCCGAGCAGCAGCACGAACGGCTCGACGGCGGCGGGGTCCAACGCGTCCTCGACCGAGCTCATCGTGTGCACCAACACCACGCGGCCGTCGACGTGATCGAGGATCGGGGAGAGATCACCCGCGCCGAGCCGGGTGAACTCGCCCGACCACGTCGACGGATCGAGCGAGCCGCCAAGCGATGCGATGACCTGGACAAGACCCTCGAGCGGCCCGGGATTCATGGCGATCGAGCTGAACTCCACACCGCTGGCGGGAACCCAGCCGAGCAGACCCGGCCCTTCATGCACCGGCGCGAGGAGCGCGCCGATGACACCCGAGCCCTCGCTCAGATCGGCGTGGAAGTCGAGCGCGTAGCGGCCGTCTCGCGCCTTCGACGACCCCGAGAAGCACGAGAGGTCGCCGACCAGCTTGCTCCAGAGCGCGCGGCCCTGCACTCGCTGATCCGCGGGCAGCACCTGCAACGCTTCGGCCAGGCTGATGAGAAGCCGCAGCTCGCCGCCTTCGGTGCGTCGCCACATCGCGTCCTCGCGCTGCGGAAGATCGGGCACCAAGAGCGACGGCGCGACGAGCCCGCGCGCGTCCTTCTCCGATGGCACGCCGAAAACGATGACGACGTGATGCTGATCATGGAGCCGACCCTCGTACACGTGCGCGCCGGCGAACGGCGTGTATGCGAAGTACGCACCCGCCACTCGCGCCGTCCGCTCGCGAGGACGCGGCAGCGAGGCCGACAGATCATGCCCCATGCTCTCGAGCCGCGCCTTCAACACGTCGCGGATGGCCTCACCGATCCAGGGGACGACGAACGACTCCTCGTTCTTCGATCGCAACGCGATGGCGCCGCCGCCTTCACGCAGCCACACATTGACCTCCAACGGCCACGCGATGCTCGAGACGAGCTGCTGGAAACGCTCGGGCGTGAACGCCGACTCGGCGAGTGTGCGCTGGAACAAGGACGGCAGGGCCGAGTAGCCGGGGATCGACGTCACCGCGTCGGGGTCGCCGATGAACACGCGCGCGAACGGACGCGCGTCGGTCAGACCCGTCTCGGTCTCGCCGGCGCGGGCCGCGGCGACTTCTTCGGCCTTCGGCAGGATCAACAGCTCCAGGTTCCAATCCGCTCCGTCGTACTCCCAGACGGTGCGGACCTGACCGGCGACGAACGGGAAGATCACGTAGCGCGCGTGCTCGCCGCGCTGGTGCTCCTCGATGTACGGCTCCTCCAGAGGGGGGACCTGCTCGCTCCAGCCGCGCTCCGCGAAACGATCGTCGAGCCGCGCCGCGCGCCGCCGCTCGTTCGGCGCGTAGAACTCTCCGATCCGCTCGACGTCGCCGCGCGCCCACGACACGCGAAACTCCTCGGCGCGGGCCGAGAGCGCGGCGAGCCGGTCCGGCGCGGCGGCAGTCGTCGTGATCGCGGTCGCAGCGTCCTTTACGGGCTCGTCCTTCCCGCGCACGAGGAACACCACGCTGATGAGCAGAACCACCGCGGCGACGCTCCCCCACAAGGCCCAGACCGTTCTGTCGCCGCCTCGAGCTCGTCCGCGCGCCGTTCCCCCCGACGCCCGCGGGCGGCCGGCCGCCGGCGCCGCCCGCGCCCGGACCACCGGTTCGTTGCATTCCTCGCAGCGTCGCCTGCCCGCCGGAACGCTCGCTCCACACGAATCACAGAAGATCAGCTCGACCATGGTTCCTTCTCCTCGGCGGATGTCCCGTGGTGTTCGCCGCCCGGGACAGACGAGTCGCGCGAGCCGATGCCACCCGGCGGTCGACGTCGAGCCCCGTTTGCGAGCCGCGGTCGCGCTCGCGCCGGGCGGCGCTTCGACGAGGAAGCCGGGAATCCTGCCCCTCGAGCTCGACTTCGATTGGCGACGCGATGTCCCGACTCTGGCGAGCCGCACCGTCCCGCGATCGAGGCGTCCCCGAGTCCGACCCCAGCCCGCCGCCACCTCCGATCGACGCGAACCGCGCCGGGCCCGCCCGGAGCCCGGCGCCGTCGTCGTCCGCGGACGCCGAGGTCAGAACATCTTGAACTCGACTCCGTTCGTGGCGCTGTATCCGGCGTAGCCTCCGGGATCGAGCACGAACGCCTGCATCGACAGCATTCCCGGCACCACGCCGGGAGGCACGACCGCGGGCAGCACCAACGAACCGTTGCCAGGACCGCTGCCCGCGAGCGGCAGCACGAGCTGCACCGGCGACGGCAGCACCAACAACGAGCACCCGCCCGGCAACGGTGTCGAGACCTTGGGTCCGAAGACCAGGATCGCGGTGGCCCCGCCGAGCGCGTTGCCGATGCTCAAGGTGACGTTCGAACCGGACGTGACCGCGCCGCTGAGCGCGAGCGCCGGCACCAGTCCGCCGCTGCCGGGGCAGCCCGTGCCGTACGGCTTGGCCGCGTTGTCGATCGCCTCCAACGTGAGCTGGTAGGAATTCTCCGCGCCGATGTACCCATAGACCCGGAGGTAGTAGTAGCCGGAAACCGTGGACGGATTGATCTGGACCTGCTCTTGGTCGATGACCGACGTCGAGGAGTCGATCTCCGAAAGGTCTGGATCGTAGAGCGTCATGTCCACGTCGCCGGCGGCGTGGCTGAACGTGATCGTCGCCTTCAACCCGTTCGGGGCGTCGACCCAGACCTTGTACCAGTCGTCGTCGCCCGAGCACGCCTGCAGAAGCGTGGGTCCGAACGGCGCCGCGAGCGTCTTGGCCTGCGACGAGACATCGTTCTGCTCGTAGACGTCATCGGTGCACTGGTGCGCCACCACGATGGGGACGCGCAGGTGCGTGCTGTCGTTGCCGCCGATCCCGTTGTCCGGGTTGTAGCCGTTCTGGGTGATGATGGCGCCCACGTACCACGTCCCATCGGAGAGCCCGGCCGGAATCGTCGTGGTGAAGTCGTAGACCCCGTAGGCGACCTTCGGGAACGACGTCCAATACCACTCACCGATCAGCACGTCGCCCGTGGAGATGGTTCGATTCGAGGACAAGTAGAGCCGCAGACGAACGTCATTGAGATCCACCGATCCCGTGTTCTCCACGCTGACTCCGTACGCGGTGATCGACTGTCCCTGCGTAAACAGCGTGCTGCCGCAGTGCGAGTTCGAGAGGTGGCCGACGCCGTTCACGAAGTGCGAGTGCACCGCCATGTCCTTGATCGAGGGCAGCGCGGCGGCTCCGGTGTACTGCGCGCGAATGAGGTAGGAATCGGGCCAATGCACGCTGAATCCCGATTGCACGATGCTGGAGTAATACGCGTGCATCACCGACGGCAGGTTGTAGCTGTAGCTCTCGTTCTTGGTCTGCTCGCCCCATACGTGACCGGTTTCGTGCATCAGGACCGGCTGGTAGGCGACCCACGATGGGTTGTCCTCGGCGGCGAGGAGGTCGTTGGTCCAGGTGTAGGCAGGATTGAACAAGACGTCCGATTCCGTGATCTGGCAGCACTCGCAGTTCCACGTGTAGACGGTCAGCGCGAGCGCGCTGCCCCACGAAAACCCCCAGGTCGAGTTGAGGTCGGCGTCGGAGGGCCAGCCGCCGAACTCGTTGACACCGTTCTTGCCCCAGGTCCCGTTGCCCGCGAAAGAGCGGAACAGATCCGCGTACTGGTTCCACACCCACATGGCGCTCTCGTTCAGCGGGTGGCTCCACCACGATGTCGGAATCTGCTCCATGTTGAGGTAGACCGAGTGGTAGCCGCACGCCACGAGATTATCCGGCGCGGAGTGGGCGTCGGGTTCGGACGTCAGGAGGATCAGCAGCAGCGCCGATCCGAGCCGGTTGTGGTGGTTCGCCAAACTCATCACCCCGCTCCGCGCATTCGACCGATTACGAGTTCCCATGTCCCCCTCCTCAGCGCTCTCGGACCGCGAGCTGCTTCCGGGCGTCGACGACCGCGGCGACGAACGCCTCGACGTCGAGGATCTTCGCCGGGCGGCGCTCGGCCGTCACGGAGCTCGTCACCGCGGCGCCGCTGCCCGCGACGGGCGTCGGCGCCGACACGACCTGTGCACCGGCCAGAAGCGTCGCCTCCTCGTAGACGATCTTCCCCGCCGCGATCGACCCGATCCGTTGGGTCGCGACAAGGTTGCCCTTGAACACGCGCTCGATCCCGCGACGTCCGTCCGCCAGCGGATAGGCGACGTCTGTGGACGGATCACGAACCACGCGGAACAGGCCCTGCGGACCTCCGACGATGGGGTCGGCGTAGCGCCGGCCGTCGTGGAACGCGAACGCGATCACCTCGTCGCCGATCGCGAACGTCGGCAAACCCGCGACGCGAAACTCGCCGTCGGCAACCTTGCCCCCGGCGAACACCAGAGTGATCTCGTCGGTGACGTTCAGACCCGGCTTCTGGAAGATCAGCCTCTTCACCGCGAAGGCGACGTGCGTGAAGGCGATGCGCTTGTCGGACACCTCCTCTTCTTGAACCGACGACACCTTGCCGACGAAGCCGACGTCGGCGCGCTTCAACAGGTCGGCGAGCCCCATCGCGGGATGGGTCGAAGCCACGCCGACCGCAGGCGTGGCGATGCCGAGCACGCCACCGAGAACAACGATGCGCGTCAGTCTACGCATGGATTCCTACTCCTCTCGTGGAAGAACCGTACGGTCGTGGACGGACCGTTCCGGGCCCGTTTCCAACACCAAGGGTCCACCCTGATCAACGTGGGTCGGCCAACCGAGCCGCCATTAAAAACCGGCCACCGCGCCAATAAAGAACGACCGCGTCGCCGCGCCGACGGGAATCCCGCTATGCGATCGGCATCCGCCGCCCGACGCCGAACGCGCGTTCGGTGATGCGGATCCCGGGCGCGACCTGGCGGCGCTTGTACTCGGAGATCCGCACGAGGCGCGCGAGGCGTTCGACCAGCTCGCGGTCGTAGCCGAGCGCGACGCACTCGTCAACAGTCGACTCCTCTTCGACGAGTCCGTCCACCAGCGGGCTGACGAGCTCGTGGTCGAACGGGTCGACCTGCCCGTCCCGAAGCTCGGCCGACGGTGGCTTCTCGATGGTGCCGCGCGGGATCACTTCGCGGCCCGCGACCTGGTTGACGTAGCGTGAGATCGAGTACACGCGCGCGTCTTCGACACGTCGGAGATCACCATCAAGCCGCCGTTCACGTCGCCGTAGAGGTAGAGGGTGCCGTAGCCGAGGGCGACCTCGGTCTTATTGCCGGTCGAGAGCAGCATGGCGCCGATCTTGTTCGCCAGCGCCATCAGGATGCCGCCGCGCACGCGTCGCCGGCAGGTTCTCCACGGTCACGTCCGGTTCGTAGCCCTCGAACGCCAGCGCGAGCGTCTCGAGGTACGCCTGGAAGACCGGCTCGATCGGGAGCTGGAGGTACTCGATCCCGAGGTTCTCGGCGAGCGCTCTCGCGTCGTCCTTCGAATGCTCGCTCGAGCAGCGCGACGGCATGGAGACGCCGAGGACGTTCTCGACCGCGTCTGCGGACGCGCTGCCGTGCTCGCCGCCGACGAGGCGCGCATATCCAAGCTCAAGCAATGCGCTTAGAATCCTTGAACGCCGATCACGATTCTCGCCCGTAGACGCTCACCTTCCTCGCCACTCCACGACCATCACGACGAGAGCCGCTTTGGAACTCCTATCCGTCTCCGACGTCACCGCGATCGCGCGCCGCTCGATCCCGCTCCACCGGTGGTCGTGGCGCTGCAGCGGGTGGGAAG
The DNA here is from genome assembly GCA_964649825.1 of uncultured Phycisphaeraceae bacterium. Classification (GTDB taxonomy): domain Bacteria; phylum Planctomycetota; class B15-G4; order B15-G4; family JADJEK01; genus CAZYQW01. The sequence continues at coordinate 73,391 of CAZYQW010000130.1, forward strand.
TGGTGGGAAGGGGGCGAGGAAGCGGAAGAACCCTACGACCGCGTGATCTCGCCCGCGAACGTGCGGTGGGCGCGCTTCGTGAACGCGTCCGAGAGCGAGAAGCTCGGCGCCTGCCGCTCGGCCGCGAACTCCTCGCGGATTCGCTGCAGCCCGTCGGCGGGGACGAACCAGTCGTCGGGGCGTTCGCTCGGTCCGTAGGAGCCGAACGTTGGGGCCAGGGTCCCGGTCTCGAGGCCGGGTCCGTACGTGATTCGAAAGACCTCGGTGGAACGTACCCAGGCGGGAACGATCTCCTTCCACCGTTCCGCCGGCCCGGCGCCGCTCTCCAGCGCGAGGAACGCGTACTCGGCGAAGAAGAAGAAACGGTGTCCGTCGGGCTCGCAGTTCAGCGGCAGGCTTCGGCGCATCAGCTCGCCGTTCGCGAATGCCTCCACCGCGGCTTCGAAGTCGTCGGAGTCGAAGTCCCCGGCGCCATTCCTGAAGTGCCCCTCGATGACACGGAGCTGGAGCATGGCCAGGTGTTCGACGTGTCCGCCCGCGAGGCGGAGGGGTTGGGGCTTGGCGCCGAGGCGCGCCCGCAAACGGGCGTCGAGGTCGAGCAGAGCATTGCGCACCGCGGCCGCTCGGTAGTTCCTCTCGTGGTCGTCCACGCGGTCGGTGTACGTCCGGAAATCGTCGAGCGCGTACAGGTCGACGTTCGTGTTGATCTCGAACTCGTCGAAGAAACGGCGATACCGTTTGATTCGGCCGGGCGACTGGAGGGTCGGCTCGTCCTCGTCGAGTCGCACCCACGTCGGGGGTCCCTCGAACGGGATCGGGTCCGTGAGGTTCCACACGGCCGATCTGTCGGCGCGGCACTCGATCCATTCGCGCGCGATGGGCCGAGGATGCCCCGACGCGACCCGGACGTGGAGGTCGATGAACTGATTCTCGGAGACGATCTCGTCCGGCCACTCGACCGTGAGCACGTTACCTTCCACGTGGCGGCGGACGCGGTCCGGCGACCCGAGCCATCCGACGCGGACGGATACGACCTCGCCGAGCTCCCGATCGAACCAAGCGACGATGCCCGACGCGGGCGCGCCCGAGCGGTTCGTGAATCGAAACACGTCGTGATCCGTGTCCTTGATCATCTCTCCGACTCCTTCCGGGGACTCGTGTCGGGATGGCGCAACAAAGAAGTCGGTCGCGGCGATCGCCGCGGTCCAGCCCGGGCCGCTAGGCGTTCTCGGTATCGATCGACAGCCAGTAGCGGATGGGGAGCTCGAACTGAGTCGAGGCGCCCGGGCTCGGCTCGAACCGGATGTCGTCGTCCTTGTACTCGGTCGCTGAGTCGTTCGTACCCTTGGCGCGTCTCAGGAGGAGGTAGGAGACGGCGCCCTTTGCACGCTTGATCCAACAGTGTTGCCCACACTCCACCGAGCGCACGGCGAGGTTCGCCTCGAAGTCCGCTTCGACCGCGAACTCGAACTTCGTCAGCTTCTCGTTGACGCGTCTCAGGAACTTGTCCGCGATCGTCTTGAAGACGGCGTCGGGATACGCCTCATCGGCGCCCACTTCGTCGACCTTTTCCACGCATCTCCCCTCGTGGGTGTAGGCCTCGTAGTGGAGCGTCCGAATCCACTTCCGCTCGAGGAACAGGAGCTCCTTGGGCCACGTACCCGCGGGAGACCGGAGCTCCTTCGTGAGCCTCACCCAGAAAACGTCTTCAATCATCGTTCGCTCCTTCTCGAGTTCGTTGGACTCATGAATCGCGACTACGCGCGCAGCGGAAGCCGAGCGTGATGCTCGCGTGTCTCTTGCCGATCCCGCGCGCGTAGTGCTGTCCGAGGTCGTGGCGGGACGGGTCGCCGTCCCAGGCGCAACCCATGCCGACGCGGTGGAGCGGATCCTCCGTGAGCGATCCTCCGACATCGCGCAGCAGCAGGCTCTCCGTCAGCTCGGAGACGTTGCCGTACATGTGGTAGAGGTCGCCGACCGGGGCGCCGGAGTCGACGGGAACGGCGTCGCGCAGAAAGTCGGCGAGCGCGACGTCGGCGTCGTCGCCGGTCCGCATGGGTGACGGCCGGCCGACGTTGGCGCTCGCAGCGATGTCGGCGGGGTCGAGCGCGAACCGGACCCAATCGGGGCCTCGCGCGGCGAACTCCCACTCGGCGTGCGTGGGCAGGCGGCATCCGATCCACTCGGCGTACGCCTGCGCGTCGAGCCAGCTCAGCGCCGACGCGGGTCTCTCGGCCCAGCCGTCGCGACGCAGCCAGGTTTCGTCGACGCCCCACTCCGCCCAGAAGACCGGGAGCTCGCTGCGCGTCGCGAGGAGGAAGCGGAGGAAGTCGCGGTTCGTCACCTCGTGACGCTGGATGGAGAAGGCGTCGATGCTCAGGCGCCGGCCGACGAGGTTGCACGCGAACTGGCCTTCGGGCGGCCCGTCGAGCTCCGCTGGGCCGAGCTCGATCATCTCGTTCCGGATTTCCGGGTCGACCGGATCGGTCCAGACCGTGAACCGGTACTCGCGCGGGCCGAAGCGCAGGTCCCGCGTCAGCTCGCGAGACGTGCCGTCCTCGAGCTCGACGACGATGCGCACGTGGCCGGCCTCGACGGGATGCGACGACACCGGGAGCGAGCCGACGTGCCGCCTCGGGCCGGCCGCATCCGTGAGGGGATCGATGGTCCGGACCCAGACCTCACCGCGAGCGTCGACGGAGCGGGGCTGGCCGCTCGCGGTCGACATCGTGTCGAGCGTGATGCGCGGGTAAGGCGTCTCCTGTCGTGCCATCGCGGCGAACTCGGGGTCGTCGGGGAAGATGATCGCGGCATCGCGGAGCGCGACGATGCCGAGGAGCAGTTCCAGATCGCCCACCGCGCCGGCGCCTTCCTCGGTGCCCCGGCGGACCTGGACCGCGGCCGTCCGGCGGGTCTCTTCGCGGAACGCGTCGAAGCGCGCGAGCAGGTCGTCGAGGAAGTGGCCGCGCTCCTCTGACCAGCGGCGCTCCGACCGGAGGCGGCGCGCGGTTTCGAGCGCGCTGCGCAGCACGAACGGCGACGTGCCCCGCCACCCGTCCGCCGCCGCGACCGCCTCGAGCCGTCCGAGTTCTGCCTCGGCGTTCCGCCGGTCGGCGAGCGCTCCCGCCGCCAAGAACCCGATGACGACGAGCGCCGCGGTGACCGTGCCGGCGGCGAGGATCGGGCGGTGCCGGCTCAGCCTCCGCGCGAGGCGCGCGCCGATCGACGGCGGGCGCGCGAGGATCGCCTCGTGCGCGAGGAAACGCCGCAGGTCCGCGGCGAACTCCCCCGCGGTCGCGTACCGGTCTCCTGGCTTCTTCTCCATCGCCCGCCCGCAGATCACCTCGACGTCGCGCGGGACGCGAGGGTTCACGCGGCGGATCGGCGGGGGCGCGACGTGCGAGATCCGATGGAGGACCTCGCGGGAGCTCTCGCCCGCGAACGCCTGCGTGAGCGTCAACGCCTCGTAAAGGACCGTGCCGAGCGAGAAGACGTCGGTGCGATGATCGACGAGGGCGCGCTTCGCGAGCGCCTGCTCCGGGCTCATGTAGAAGTACGTGCCCGTCAGCTCTCCGCTGACCGACATCGCGTCCGCCGTTTGATCCAAGGCCAGTCCGAAGTCGACCAGATGCGGGCGGCCCGCGACGTCGAGCAGGATGTTCTGCGGCTTGACGTCTCGATGTACGACGCCCTGGTCGTGGGCGTACTGGAGCGCCTCCGCGATCGATGCGACGACGTCGGCGACGGCGCGCACCCGAGGGAATCCGCTCTGGTCGGTCGGCAGGAGCGGCGGCTCGGGCGCGCCGTCGCCGGTGGTCGCCTCCGCGAGGACGCGCGCGAGCGTCTTCCCCTCGATGAACTCCATCGCGATGAAGTGGACGCCGCCGGCGTCGTCCGAGCGAAAGACCGTGACGATCCCGGGGTGCCGGAGGCGTGCCGCGGCGCGGGCTTCGCGGCGGAACCGCTCGACCGTACGTTCGGAGAGCGCTGCGCCTGGGCCGAGGACCTTGACGGCGACGTCGCGGTTCAGCGCGCGGTCCCGGGCGAGGAACACGACGCCCCATCCGCCTCGCCCGAGCTCTCGAACGAGGGTGAACTCCGCGAGCGTCCGGCCCGAATCGAGGTGCGGCTCGAGCGCCTTCGACAGGTCGGGCGGCACGAGGAAGTCGTTCCTCGGCGCGACGCTCAAGAGCGCGTCGACCTCCGCGCGCAATGCGAGATCGCCGCCGCACGCCTCGTCCAGGTACGCGGCGCGCTGCTCCGGCGCGAGCTCGAGGGCGTGCGCCACGAGATCCGCCACTCGTCGCCAGCTCTCACCCGCCACCGATGTGTCTCCAGAGCCGCTTGCGCGTCGGCTCCCACCTGCGTTGCAGGGTGCGGAGGGAGAGGCCCGCCATTCGCGCGACATCCTCCTCGGAGAGTTGCAGGAAGTACCGCAGCTCGACCGCGAGCGCCATCGAGGGGTCGTCCCGTCGGAGCGCGTCCAGCGCCTCGTTCCATTGCACGAGGTCGACGACGTTCTGCGAGTAGGTGTCGACGAGGTCGTCGAGCGGCTCCGGCGTCCGCTTCGCCGCGCGCTTCAGACGTTGCTTGGCGCGCGCGTGGTCGACGAGGACCTGCCGCATGGCGCAGACAGCGAGCGCGAAGAAATGATCCCGCTCGCGACAGTCGATCTCGTCGTCGTGGAACAGCTTGCCGTACGCCTCGTGGACGATCGCCGTCGTGTTCAGCGAGTGGTTCCCCGGCCGCCGGCGCTTCTGCGAGGATGCCAGCCGTTTGAGCTCCGCGTACACGATGGTGAACAGGGCGTCGCGTGCGGCAGCGTCGCCCCCGCGCACGCGCTGCAAGAGAATGGCGATCTCGTCGTTCACGGCGTCCCTCGTTCCTCTCCACCTCGCGCGGTCACGCGAAGGGGGCATCGGACCAGCCGTGCGGGGTTCCGTCAATGAGGTTGGAGGAGGGACCGGCATGCGCTGGGTCTCCCGCTGCCCGTGTTCGTTGTCACGGATCACGCGATCGAGCCCTGGGCGCCGCCACGAAAACCGTAGAGAGTCTCGAGGCGCCCCGCCGGCCGTCACCGCCGCCGCTTGCGGAGCCGCTCCCCGCAGAGGTCGCGCGTCTCGTCCTTCTTCGGGAAGCAGACGCGGACGAGGCTCGAGCCGTCCTTCGGGTTCGAGAAGCAAGGAGGAGCCGGGGACCGACAAGCCTCGCGGGCCGTTCGCGGCGGCCGAGGCTCAGTCGCCTTCGACGGCCGTTCGTGTAGCATGGTGGCCATGCCAGCAGCCAATGGAACCCGGTTCTGGCCGAGACAAAGAAGGAGAAGAACCAATGAATGCAGATGCAGACCTCGCGCGCGTCGTTCTGTTCGTCGCGCTCGGCGCCGTCGTGTCCTCGACGGGGGGCGCCGTCGCCGCACCGTCGCTGCGGGCGCCAATGACTCCGATCCAGGGCATCCAGTCGTTCGCGACCCTCGATGTCGACCTCGACGGCGACACCGACGTGGTCACGGTGGGTTGGACCGGGATGTTCGACGCCTGGTCGAACGACGGCGCGGGCGTGCTTACGCAAACCCAGTCGGTCGCGCTGTCGGAGTCCGCGTTCGACGTGGTGGTCGCCGACGTGAATCAGGACGGTCGCTTCGACGCCGTCGTCTCCCTCGCGACGACGGTCCAGGTGATGATCAATCAGCCGGCGGGGTTCACCCTCGGGGTCAATCTGCCGGTGGGCGGCGAGTCGCCGGGTCGGTTGGCCGCCGCTGACTTCGACCAGGACGCCGACGTGGACGTGATCGTCGGAACCCGGTCCACGGGGGGAGGGGCGTTCTACATCCTGATCGGCGACGGCGCCGGCGGGTTCGCGCCGGCGGTGCCGTACTGGCCGGGATGGGGAGGCGGCCCGGCGAACGTGAAGATCGGGGACATGAACGCGGACGGCGGAATGGACGCGATGTGGCTCGGACACGGCGTTCGGTTCCACTGGACCCTCGGCAACGGGTCGGGCGGCTTCGCGTTCCACGGCTGGCACAACCCGATGCCCTCGACCAACATGACCGGCCTCGCCATCGGTGACGTCGACGCGGACGGACGCGACGACGCCGTCGTGAGCGAGCGTATCGTCAGCAACTTGGCCAGCTATCTGCGGACCTACCGCTCGGTCGCGCCGTTCGACTTCGTTCCGGTCGCCTGGTCCTTCATCCCCGCATCGAGCAGCGACGTGGTGCTCGCTGAGTTGACGGGCGACGGGTACCTCGACGCCGTGACGGGGGCGTCGTACGTGCTGGAAGGGTCGGGAACCGGCGCGTTCGAGACGCGCGCGCCGACTCCGTTCCAAGCGAATCGACTCGCGCTCGCCGACATGAACGGAGACACCCGCCTCGACCTCGTCGGAACCACTCCATGGGGAGTGTCACCGGATCAACTGTCACTGGGTCTCTCGGATGACTCCGGCATCGCCTCCAGGTTCGGCGGGACCGTGGTGCCACTGACGGAGTACCCAGACACAATGAGAGCGATGATCGCGTTCGACGTCGACGGCGACCAGGACGACGACCTCGTCACGGCGGGGGGAACCTCGATCGTCGTCTTCCGCAGCGACGCCGGAGGTGCGTTCACGCCCGGCCCGACCTCGACCGCGGTCGTGGAGGCCCACCAACTGCTCCACGGCGACTTCGACGGCGACGGAATCCAGGACATCGTCTTTGCCCGTGACGCGAACGAGCTGGGGTTCTCTCGCGGCGACGGCGACGGCGGATTCGTCTCGCCCAAGAGGTTCTTTTCGCTGCTCGGGGCGAAGCGGAAGATGCTCAGCATCGCGGCGGCAGACGTCGACGGCGACCAGAACCTCGACGTGCTCGCGCACTCGATCGACGACAGCTCGGTCGCGCCCGTCATCTCCTCGATCCGGATCTTCAAGGGCAACGGCGCGGGTGGCTTCCAGCTCGTGACCCAGGTCTCCGCCGGCTACTCGGTCCTCGCTCGGAACGCGTTGGCCGCGCGCGACGTGAACGGCGACTTGTTGCCCGACCTGCTGCTCGGCAACATCCCGGAGACGGTGCCGTACCAGTCGCTGAGCAACCTCCAGGGACGACTGACCGTCTGGACGGGGACCGGCGGGTTCGGCTTCGGTCCACCGACTCACTACACCGCCGGACCCGATCCTTCCTCGATCGTATTCGCCGACTTCGATCAGGACTCGCGGATCGACGTCGCGCTCGGCAACGCCCTGGGACATCACCTCGACTCTCCCGTGCCGGCGACCGTGCTGTTCGGGGCCGCCGGGGGAGGCTTCGGTTCGCCCGTCCCGGTCGGAGCCGACTTCGGCGGGTATCGGCTGGCGGCGGGCGACTTCGACGGCGACGGCTTGATCGACCTCGCCGCCGTCGATATCTCGCAGACTGGAGGCATCCTGCTCGCGTCCGACGGGAGCGGGTCGTTCGATCGCTTCGGGTTCGTGACTCCGCAATCCCCGGACCAGCTCGTGGCCGCCGACTTCGACGGCGACGGTCGGCTCGACCTCGCGACGCACGGGAAGTGGGTCGGGATCGTCGTCATCGACGCGCGCCCGCCGGCTCCGTCGTCTTGCGCCGGAGCGACCGCGACCTACGGGGCCGGCTGTCCCGGATCCACCGGGTTCGTCCCCACCCTGTCGGCGTATGGATGCCCGTCGCCGGGAGAAACGGTGGAGCTCGAGCTGCTCGGCGTTCCGAGCACGTCCCTCACCTTCTTCCTGTTGTCGGTGGCGACGGCGAACCTGCCCATGGGATACGGGTGCAGCCTGCTGGTGGCGCCACCGCTCGTGACCGCTCCGGTCGCGAAGGCGGCGGGCGTGACCGACGTGGCGGTCGTGCACGTGCCGATCCCGGTGGGCACGCCGTCCGTAACGGTCCATCTCCAATCGTTCGTGACGAACGTCGCGGTGCCGGCCGGATTCGCCAACTCGAACGGCGTGACGCTCACCATTCCATAGCCGCGCTGCCGCCGGCGGTCGCTCGAGGCGCGAGCGCGACCCACGCGCTCGAGCCGACCCTCGGACCATGACGCGCGGCCCGCGCGCGGGGTGAATGCGACCCTTCGGCCGGCGGGGCGACCCGGTAGAATCCGGCGACCGCCGTTCGGAGCATGGACCGTTGCCCCAGTCGCCGCCGCCCGCGCGCTTCGCCGCCCACGCCGCCTTCCTTCTATGCACGTTCGGCGCGCCGATCCGCGCCGCGGAGATCGACGGATCGGCGCTCGAGTTCTTCGAGAGCCGCGTTCGCCCGCTCCTCGTCGAGCGCTGCTACTCGTGTCACTCCGACCGCGCGAAGCGGCCGAAGGGCGGACTGCGCCTCGACACGCGCGAGGCGTGGATGCAAGGCGGCGAGTCGGGGCCCGCGATCGTGCCCGGCCGCCCGGACGCGAGCCGGCTGATCGAGGCGGTCCGCTACGAGAACGACGAGCTGCGGATGCCGCCGAAGGGGAGGCTCTCGGACGCGGAGATCGCGGACCTCGTGCGCTGGGTCGAGCTCGGCGCGCCCGACCCCCGCGGTGACGATGGGGCCGCGCCCGCGACGCGAGAAGACGCATTCGACCTCGAGGAGTGGCGCGAGTTCTGGGCGTTCCGCCCGATCGCCGACGTCGACCCGCCCGCCGTCCCCGACGACGCTTGGAGCAGGAACGAGATCGATCGCTTCATCCGCGCCGCGCTCGAGGAGCAACGGCTCGAGCCCGCGCCGGAGGCGGACAAGCCGGCGTGGATCCGGCGCGCGACGTTCGACCTGATCGGACTGCCGCCGGAGCAACACGAGGTCGACGCGTTCCTCGCCGACGACTCCGCCGAGGCGTACGCCACGGTGATCGATCGTCTGCTCGACTCGCCCCACTACGGCGAACGGTGGGGTCGCGGCTGGCTCGACGTGGCGCGCTACGCCGACTCGAACGGCGTCGACGAGAACCTCGCGCTGGCGAACGCGTGGCGCTACCGCGACTACGTCGTCCGCGCGTTCAACGAGGACAAGCGCTTCGACCGATTCCTGACCGAGCAGCTCGCGGGCGACCTCCTCTCGCTCGAGGAGGGAGAGCCGCGGAACGACGGCGACTTCGACCGCCTGATCGCGACGGGCTTCCTCCAGCTCGGCCCGAAGATGCTCGCCGAGCAGGACAAGCAGAAGCTCGTCATGGACGTGGTCGACGAGCAGATCGACGTGACGAGCCGCGCGTTCCTCGGGCTCACGGTCGCGTGCGCGCGTTGCCACGACCACAAGTTCGATCCGATCGCGACGCGCGACTACTACGCCCTGGCCGGCATCTTCAAGAGCACGAGCACGATGGAGACCCTCGACCACGTGTCGCGCTGGCGCGAGCACGAGCTCGCGACGCCGGACGCCGTCGATCGCCGCGACCGTTTCCACGCGGAAGTGAAGAAGCGCGAGGAGGCGATCGCGAAGCTGCTTCGCGACGGCAACGAGTCGCTCCAGAGTGCGCGGCGCTACCGCCTCTCCGAGTACCTGCTCGCCGGAGACCGCGCCGCTCGGAGCGCGGTCTTCGTCGAGGCCGAGGAGTTCAGCCGCTCGAACCTCGCCGTGGACGACAATCAATGGGGGTCGCCCGCGGTGACGGTCGTCCACACCGCCACGGACGGCACCCAGTTCGTCGAGTTCGACGTCACGGTCGCTGCGCCGGGACCGCGGCGCCTCGACGTGCGCTACGCGAGCGGCGAGCCCCGCCCGATGCGTCTGATCGTGAACGACGCGCCGGTGGACGCGTTGGCCCTCGAGGCGACGACGGGCAGCTTCTTTCCCGACACGCAGACCTGGACGACGATCGGCGAGGTGTTCCTCCTGCCCGGTCGCAACGTGCTCCGGCTCGAGCGCGAGGGTCCGGTGCCCCACATCGACAAGATCCTCCTCGCGTCGCCGGACGACGGTGACCTCGCATGGCCGGTCCGGCCCGACACGCGCGACGGCCTCGAGCCGGCCGTGATCCGCGCGTGGGCGGACTTCCTCGTCACGACACGGCGGAACGGCGACCCCGATCTCGCGGTATGGCACGCCTTCGCCGATGTCCCCGCCGAAGAGTTCGACGACGGGGCCATCGGCGCAACGATCACCCTCGTCGGGCGCATCCGAGATGGATCTCTCCGTGCCTCCCGATTCGCGGCAGCGCTCGTCGAGGGGATGCCGCCCTCGTCGCTCGCGGAGCTCGCGTCGCGGTACCAGACGATGTTCGGCGTGCTCGACGGGCTCGGCCCGCCGGCGGAGGAAGACGTCGACGCGGTCGCGAGCGAGCGCCGCCGTCTCCTGGCGATCCTCCACGGCCCGGCCGGACCGTTCGCTCTGCCGCGCGCCGCGGAAGAGTCGCGATTTCCCGTCGCGACGCGGCACGCGCTCGCCGAGCATCGCGCTCGCATCGAGGAGCTGAGGAAGAGCCCGCCGCCGCCGATCGCGACCGCGCTCGGCGTCCGGGACGGGGAAGCCGGCGACGTGCCGGTCCACGTCCGCGGCAGCCACCTGTCCCTCGGGGACGAGCCGGTCCCGCGCGGGTTCCTGTCGATCTTCGACCACGTCGTACCGCGCCCGCCGATCGGCGCCGCCGAGAGCGGACGTCTCCAGCTCGCGCGCTGGCTGACCGACCCGCGGCATCCACTGACGGCGCGGGTCATCGTGAACCGCGTCTGGCAGGGTCACTTCGGCCGCGGGCTCGTCGCGACGCCGTCGAACTTCGGCCGCCGCGGCGACGCGCCGACGCATCCCGAGCTGCTCGACTGGCTGGCCCGGCGGTTCGTGGCGGACGGCTGGTCGCTCAAGGCGCTGCACCGCCTCATCATGGCGTCGAGCACGTATCGCCTGTCGAGCCGGCCGGTCGCCACGAACCTCGCGCTCGACCCCGAGAACCGCTTCCTCTGGCGCATGAACCGCCGGCGCCTCGACGCCGAAGCCGTGCGCGACGGCCTCCTCTTCGCCGGCGGCTCGCTCGATCGCACGGTCGGCGGCTCGCTGCTCCAGACGAAGAACCGCGACTACGTCACGAACGATCAGTCGACCAACCAGGCGCGGTACGGGTCGACGCGGCGCGCGCTCTACCTGCCGATCATCCGCAACGCGATGTACTCGATGTTCGCGAGTTTCGACTACAACGACCCGAGCGTCCCCGTCGCGCGGCGGCCCGAGACCACCGTCGCCCACCAGTCGCTCTTCCTGATGAACGGGCCGCTCACCGTCGAGCAGAGCCGACTCTTCGCGGAGCGCGTGCTCCATGACCCGGGCGCGAGCGATGACGAGCGCATCGATCACGCGTGGCGGATCGCGTTCGGGCGCGCGGCGTCGGACGCGGAACGAGACGTTGCGCGCTCGTGGATCGATGCGCGACGCGAGCCGGAGCCGGACCCCGCCCATCCGACCACGAGCGCGGCGAAGGAGCCGGTCGCCGTACGCGATCGCCCCGACTTCGACGCATGGGCCGGCCTTTGCCACGCGCTCCTCTCGAGCAACGAGTTCCTCTACGTGGATTGACGCGCGACGATGAGAGACCCGCTCCCGCTTCCCCGCTCACGCCGCGATTTCCTTCGTCTCGCCGGGGCCGGCCTCGGCGCGACCGCGTTCTCGTCGCTCGGCGCCGCCCTGCCGGGGCTCTCGCCGCTCGACCCGCTCGCACCCAAGTCGCCGCACTTCGCGCCGCGCGCCAAGCGCGTGATCTTCCTCTTCATGCACGGCGGCCCGTCGCAGGTCGACACGTTCGACTACAAGCCGCTCCTGCAGCAGGACGACGGCAAGCCGCTCCCGTTCCCCAAACCGCGTGTGCAGTTCGCCGAGACCGGCAACCTGCTGGCGTCGCCGTTCCGCTTCCAGCAGCACGGCGAGTGCGGGGCGTGGGTCTCCGAGCTGTTCCCGAACGTCGCGAGGTGCGTCGACAAGCTCTGCTTCATCAAGTCGCTCCACGGCACGAACGAGGCGCACGGCGGCGCGCTGCTCGCGCTGCACACCGGTTCCGACACGTTCGTCCGCCCGAGCATGGGCTCGTGGATCCTCTACGGGCTCGGGGCCGAGAACGACAGCCTGCCGGGCTTCATCACGATCTGTCCGACGCTCGGGCACGGCGGCGTGAACAATTGGTCGTCCGCGTTCCTGCCCGGCGTCTACCAGGGCACGCCGATCGGCAACGCGAGCGTGCCCGCGACCGACGCGAGGATCGAGCACCTCGACCCCCACGAACGGGATCCGGCGCGCCAGCGCGAGTGGATCGACCTCGTCCAGCGGCTCAACCGCGAGCACGCCGCGTCCCGCGAGGACGACGCGCTCGGCTCGCGCATCGAGTCGTTGGAGCTCGCGTACCGCATGCAGGCCGCCGCGCCGAAAGTGATCGACCTCTCCGGCGAATCGAAAGCGACGCTCGATCTCTACGGAATCGGCGAGAAGGAGACCGAGGACTTCGGACGCCAGTGCCTGATGGCCCGCCGCTTCGCCGAGGCCGGCGTCCGCTTCGTCCAGTGCACCCACAGCTACAAGTGGGACCAGCACGCGAACCTCGAGATGGACCATCGCAAGAACGCGCTCGAGGTCGACCGCCCGATCGCCGGCCTCATCGACGACCTCGACGCCCGCGGCCTCCTCGACGACACCCTCGTCCTCTGGGCCGGCGAGTTCGGTCGCTCCCCCACCGCGCAGGACAAGAACGGCCGCGACCACAACCCGCACGGGTTCACCGTCTTCCTCGCCGGAGGGGGCGTGAAGCGCGGGTTCTCGTACGGCGAGACCGACGACTACGGCTACTACGCGGTGAAGGACAAGGTCCACGTCCACGACCTCCACGCGACGATCCTGCACCTGCTGGGGCTCGACCACGAACGACTGACCTATCGCTACGCCGGCCGGGACTTCCGCCTCACGGACGTGGCGGGCGAGGTGGTCGAGGGAGTGTTGGGCTCCATGCCTCAAGTTCTTCGCGTGCCGCGAAGAACTTGAGGCATGTCCACCCGACACGTGACCGCGCCGTCAGGCGCACGCGTGCCGTGTGCTTCTTCGGTTGCCGTCATACCGCGTTGGGTTGAGGCGAACGAGACGGGCACGGTGAATCGGGTTCGAGCGATTCGTGAGAGTCAAGGGGATCGTGGGATCGAACAAAGATCGCATCAACTCTTGTGGGGGTCGGGTAGGCTGCGCGCGCTTCGGTATCAAGGTCGAGGATCTACGCCGTGTGGTCGGGGCTCCGCCTTTTCGTCGTTCCTCCGTTTCCGACTCGCTGGGTGCTCTGGTGCCTCGTGACCTTGCTCGTCGTGTTCCAGATGATGCGACTCGTCTTCTGGGCGATGCACGGCGCAAAGGCGCTCGACCCATCGTTCGATCTCCTGCTCGACTCGTTCCTTGTCGGGACCCGGTTCGACCTCGCCGCAGCGGGGATCCTCCTCCTGCTGCTCGCGCTCTTGGTCCACGTTGCGTACGCGGCGGCGCCGCGGGGTCGCTTTCGGCGCGTCGCGCTGGCTTTGTTCATCGCGACAGGAGTTGCCGCGACGCTCACCACGTTCGGCGACTGTGTCTACTACGGCTACGCGGCGAAACGGATCAGCTACGAGCCGGCGGTCATGTTCGACGTCGGGTTCGAGGTGCTCGAGTTCTCGTTCGGTGAACATCCGGTTCTCATGCCCGCGATGATCTTCGCGATCCTCGCGACCTGGGGCGTGGCGGGACTGCTTCTCGACCGTGTCCGCGAACGGGAGGGGGACTTCGTGCACGCTCGGTCCCGGGCCATCGTCTGGGGCATCCTCGCGCTCGGCTTCCTCCTCGTCGGCGTACGCGGTTCGCTGCTCGGGTCGCGGCTTCGCATCGGCGACGCGTACCATTCGAACGACGTCGTGGTCAACCATACGGCGCTGAACCCCGTCTACACGAGCGCCATGTCCATAGTCGAGGATCGCGGCCGCTATCGGCTGATGCCGCACGACGATGCAGTCGCGACGGTCCGCGCCACGGTGTCCGAGAACGCCGGCGACGACGCGTTCGGCGACGACGAGTTCCCGATGATCCGCCGGCACAGGGGGCGGGCGGACCCCGAACTGCGCAACGTCGTGATCCTCCTGATGGAGAGCTTGAGTGCAGAGACCATCGGGGCCTTCGGCAACCCGCACGGCGCGACCCCGAACATCGACCGCCTGATCGCAGACGGCGTGCTGTTCGAACGGTTCATTGCGTCGGGCTCGCGCTCCTCCAGCGGGCTCATCGCGACGCTCTGCTCGGTCCCGGCTCAGCTCGGGAGGCCCGTCACTCATACATCGATGATGCTCGACAACTTCCGCGGCCTCGGCAGGATCCTGAACGAGGTGGAGTACGACACCACTTTCATCTACGGCGGCGTATACGACTTCACCAACGCGCACGGTTTCCTGAAGAACGGCGGCTTCGAGACGATCATCGGCGAACCGCTCGACCCGGTGATCGAGCGGAGGACCTGGGGGTACGACGATGAGCACATGCTCGACCGTCTGCTCCACGAGCTCGAGACAAACACGGACTGCCCCCAGTTCGTCACGTTGTTCACGCAGAACCTTCACGGCCGCGACGTCCCGGAGAGCTTCGTGAAAGCACAGGGAGGGCTCCGGTACCCGGAGTCGATGGACGGCGACCGCTACTACAACCTGCTCTGGTACACCGACTGGTGCATCGGTCGGTTCTTCGACGAGGCGCGCGGACGCGCGTTCTTCGACGACACGATCTTTCTGATGGTCTCCGACCACACCAACCACAGGAACCCGAACCTCTACGAAGATCGCCACATACCGTTCCTGGTCTACGCGCCGAAGCTGCTCCGTCCCGCGAGGCACCGAACGGTGGGCGGCCAATGCGACATCCTCCCCACCGTACTCGGCCTGCTCGGCCTCGACGCGGTCCACGCCTCCTTCGGTCAGGATCTTCTCGCTGCCGCCGCCCGTGGCGCCGAGGGTCACGCGTACTTCACGTACGGCGATTCGATCGGTTGGACCGAGGGTTCGTGGATCATCCAGGACCTGTTCGAGTCCGGCATCACGAAGCTCTACAATCTCGATGATGATCCCCTGACGCAGCACGAGGTCTCGGCGGCACATCCCGAGCGAGCGCGCCGTATGGCGAAGCGTGCGCGCGCCTTCCTTCAGTTGAGCCGCGACCTGCTCGTCGAGAACCGCGTCGCGCCACTACGGGATGCCTCGAAGGTCCGGGCGAACTGACGAGGTCGACGCGGATGACCGGAGACGAGAAGCGAATCCCGACCGGGCCGCGGTGGTCGCGCCTCGTCGTAATCGCGGCCGCATTCCTGCTGGTGAGCGCCGGCACGTACAAGATGTATCGCCGGCCGGCGTATCCCGTCACCGCCATCGGCGAGACCGATCCCGTGCCGAACTCCGGCGACGCGGCCGACGATCCGTGTATCTGGATCCACCCGAGCGACCCGCAGCGGTCGCTCATCATCGGCACGGACAAGAAGGGGGGCCTCGCGGTCTTCGGACTCGACGGCCGGACCCGCCAGTTCCTCGAGGTCGGCCGCCTGAACAACGTCGACGTGCGCGACGACTTCCCGTTCGCCGGTGGTCCGGCGCCGGTCGTCGCCGCGTCCAACAAGACCGACGACTGCGTCGACCTGTTCCGGATCGATCCCGAGACGACCGAGGTCACGTTCGCGCTCCGCGCCGACGGGCCGCGCGACCTCCGCCCCGACGGCCTCTGCCTTTACCGA
The DNA here is from genome assembly GCA_964649825.1 of uncultured Phycisphaeraceae bacterium. GTDB lineage: Bacteria > Planctomycetota > B15-G4 > B15-G4 > JADJEK01 > CAZYQW01. Next base: position 89,065 of record CAZYQW010000130.1, read on the forward strand.
AGCGCCGCGACCGGCGACACCTACGCCTTCGTCACGACGAAGGCGGGCGAACTCGGCCAGATTCGCCTGACTCGCACCGGCGGCGAGCTGGTCCGTCGCGTCACCCTCGGCTCCGAGTGCGAGGGCTGCGTCGCCGACGACGAGCTCGGCTTCGTCTACGTGGCCGAGGAGAACGTCGGCATCTGGAAGCTCCGTGCCGAGCCCGACGCCAGCGACGAGCGCGCCTTGGTCGAACGCGTCGGCGCGCTCGGTCGCATCACCCACGACGTCGAGGGTCTCGCGATCCTCCCGGTCGCCCCCGGCCGGGGCTTCCTCATCGCGTCGAGCCAGGGCAGCGACGACTTCCTCGTGTTCGAACGTGAAGGAGGCCAACGCTGCCTCGGCCGCTTCCGCGTCGCGGCTGCCGCCGGGATCGACGGGGTGACGCACACCGACGGGATCGACGTCTCGCCGCTCTCGATCCCTGGTCGCTTCCCCCGGGGGTTGTTGGTGCTGCAGGACGACGAGAACGACGACGAGAACCAGAACTTCAAGCTGGTCTCGTGGGAGGACGTGGAGCGCGTGCTGGAGTGGCCGTTCTGAGCGGAATTCCGTCTGTCGCTCTCGACTCGCCGGGCCCGCCGGCGTCCATCGGGGTACAATCCTCGGCCGATCGTTTCCGCCAAACCCGTAGGTCGTGTCATGACCCAAGTCGATCCGTCGCCGGGGCGACCTGGAACGGTGCCGGTCTCGTGCCGTTCCGGTACCTTGCTCGCGACCCTGCTCCTGGCGATGACCGGGGGCGTCGCGTCCGATGCGAACGCGCAAACCGGCGAATTCGACTCCCACGGCGCCGACGAGGTGCGCATCGAGCACGAGACCAAGCTGAAGGTCCCACTCGAGCAGTGCGACGAGGTCTGGGACTGGCTGCTGCAGCGCTATTCGGATTGCGGGTGGCTCGAGTCGACAGGGCGTTCGTTCAGCGCGAGCTTCGGCGACGAGGACTTCCGCGACGTGTACTTCGACACGCCGGACCTGGTGCTGCTGCAGGAACAAAGCGGGGTCCGTCACCGAACGCGCGTCGTGAACTCCGGCCCGGCGGACGAGAAGGACGGCCGGGAGCTCCTCCAGATCAAGCTCGATCGCGGCGACGCGACGGGTCTCGCCCGCTCGGAGATCAAGTTCGAGGTGACGCCGACCCGCTCGCTGCGCACCCTCGACGAGGCGCACCCGATGATCGGGCTCGTCAAGAAGAGCCTGCGCGAGGAGTGCAAGTCCGTCCTGCGCGAGCTCGGCTTCGACCCGTACGAGATGCAGCCGATCCTGACCTTGCATCAGAACCGTCGGCGCGTCTACCTGAACGATCGGGACGGAGCCTTCGCCACGTTGACGCTCGACCTCTGCTCGACCGAGAGCTGGGCCACGGACCTGCGTTGGGCCGAGTGCGAGCTCGAGCTGAACGAGATCCGCTACACCGAGGCGCGCGAGGACGAACGCGAGCGGATGGAGCGAGTGATGGAGCTCGTGAAAGGCGACCTTGTGCAGTCCTTTCCGGAGATGAGGCAGGACCAGACGCCGAAGTACAACACGTCGTTCGCGGCGATCCAGGAGGCGACGTGGCTGCCGATGCGCCTCCTGATCCGCTGGAAGGTGAGCGCCGCCGAGTTCATCGGACTGAGCGTGATCGCCGTCCTCGCCGCATGCGCGGCGGGCGCCTGGTTCGGCGCGCGGCGGCTGCTCGGCAAGCGTCCCGCGGAAGTGCCGGCCGCCGCCGTGCGCGCCGCCTGATCCCGGCCGCGCGAGACCGACACCGACGAGGGATCGATCGAAGGCGCCGGATCGCGCCGGGTGCCTTCACGAACGACCGCCGGCGTCCACTGCATGAGCGTCGCCGCCGCTCGGCGCCGGTGAAGGCGCGGCGCGGGCCTCGCCCGTCGAGAGCGCGAGGAACGCCGCGTGCACCCGGTCGTTCCCCGTCAGCTCGGGGTGGAAGGTCGCCACCAGATGCCGGCCTTGGCGGACGAGCACCGGTTCTCCGCCGTGCCGCCCGAGCACCTCGACTTCCTCCCCGACCGCGGTGACGCGCGGCGCGCGGATGAACACGCCGGGCATCGTCACCGCAGCCTCGCGTCCGTCCGGCCCGGCGAGGTCGAGGGTCAGCTCGGTCCGGAAGCTCTCGTTCTGCCGTCCGTACGCGTTGCGCTGCACCTCGACGTCGACCAGACCGAGCGACCGCTGCTCCGGGTTCGTGACGCGGCGCGCGACGAGGATCGCGCCGGCGCAGGTCGCGAGCAGCGCGCCGCCGCCGCGCGCGAACGCGACGATCGCCCGATCGAGTCCGGACTCCTCGAGCTGCTTCAGCATCGCGGTGCTCTCGCCGCCGGGGAGGACCAGGCCGTCCAGCCCGGCGAGGTCGGCGGCGCGCCGCACCTCGCGCACGCGCGCGCCGAGCCGGCGGAGCGCGACCGCGTGGGCCGCGAAGTCGCCCTGGATCGCGAGCACGCCGATCGACGGTGGAGCCGGCGCGGTCGTCACGGCTCAGTGCCCACGCGTCTGCAACAGCTCGTCCGGCGCCATCCGCGACACGTCGAGGCCGGGCATCGCCTCGCCGAGGTCCGCGCTCGCGTCGAGCACGGCGGCCGCGTCCTGGTAGTGCGTGGTCGCGCGGACGATCGCGGCGGCGCGCCGCTCGGGGTCCTCGGACTTGAAGATGCCCGACCCGACGAAGACCGACTCGGCGCCGAGATGCATGCAGAGCGCGGCGTCCGCCGGCGTCGCGATCCCGCCCGCCGCGAAGTTCGGCACCGGCAGCCGCCCGTCCTCCGCGACCTTGCGGACGAGCTCGACCGGCGCGCCGAGGTTCTTGCTCTCCGTCACGAGCTCCTCGACCGGCATCGCCCCGAGCCGCCGGATGTGACCGACGATCCCGCGCAGGTGACGCACCGCCTCGACGATGTTGCCGCTCCCCGCTTCGCCCTTGGTGCGGATCAACGCCGCGCCTTCCGCGATGCGGCGCAGCGCCTCGCCGAGGTCGCGGGCGCCGCACACGAACGGCGTGGTGAAGCGGTGCTTGTCGATGTGGAACACGTCATCAGCCGGCGTCAGGACCTCGCTCTCGTCGATGAAGTCGACACCGAGCTCCTGCAGGACCAGCGCCTCGGCGAAGTGTCCGATCCGCGCCTTCGCCATCACCGGGATCGATACCGTCGCCATGATCTCGCGGATCTTCTTCGGCGACGCCATGCGCGCCACGCCGCCCTCGGCGCGGATGTCGGCCGGAACGCGCTCGAGCGCCATGACCGCCACGGCGCCGGCGCGCTCGGCGATCTCGGCCTGCCGCGCGTCGGTCACGTCCATGATCACCCCGCCCTTCAGCATCTCGGCGAGGCCCGTCTTCAGCGATCGGTCGACCGGGTCGGTCGGCCCGGTCCCACTTGGATGGATTCGGTTCATCTCATTGCACCTGTCGAAAGGACGAACTCCGTCACAACGGCCCGAGCCCGGTGGCGTTCGGCGCCTCCGGACTCTCGGCCAAGGTCTCCGTCAGCACGGCACCGAGGATCGCGATGCCGCGCTCGATCTGCTCGACGTCCGCCACTCCGTAGCCGATGCGGAAGCAGTTCTGGTAGCGCCCATCGATGTCGTGCCCCGGTCCGGGATGGATCAGCACGCCGCGCTCCAGCGCGCGCAGGTAGACGCCGATCGACGAGTAACCGACCGGCATCGTGACCCAGAGCTGGAAGCCGCCGTCGGGACGCGTGAACGACACGCCATCCGGGAAGTGGCGCTCCATCGCGGCGACGGCCGCGTCGCGTCGCTTCTTGTTCTGCGTCCGCATGCGCTTCAGATGTCGCGCATAGCCGCCGTCGTCCAGGAACCGTGCCATCAGCGCCTGCGTCAGCGGCGGCGAACCGAGGTTGAAGTAACGCTTCAGCTCGTGGAATGACTCGAGCAAGCTCTCGTCCGCGACCAGGAAGCCCGCGCGCAGACCCGGCATGAACGACTTGGAGAACGAGCCGACGAGGAGCCGGCGGTTTGGCGGCAGATGGTCGTAGAAGCTCTCGCGCTCCTCGCCCGCGAAACGCATGTCGCGGAACAGGTCGTCGACGACCACCACGAGATCCTCGCGCCGCGCCAGCTCCGCGATCGCGGCACGATCGTCGTCGGGCAGGCTCAAGCCGGTCGGGTTCTGGAACTCGGGGCAGCAGTAGAACGTGCTCGCCTGCCCTTCGACCAGGCGCGCGAGGCGCGGGCCGAGCCGCTCGGCGGTCAGAAGCGGCACGTTCTCGACCACGTGGCCGAGGTGCGAGAAGGTGAGCGGCACGCCGATGTACGAGGGCGACTCGCAGAACACGCGGCGACGGCGCTCGCGGCTCCAGTTGGCCACGAGAGTGAGCGCCTCCTGCGAGCCATTGGTGACCAGGATCTGAGACTCGCGGATGGAGTACCCCCGCGAGCGCAGCCACTCGGTGAGGGCGGAGCGGAACTCCGGAAGCCCGGCGTGCGCGTACCCGTAGACGCGCTCCGGGTTCTCGGCGAGCACCTTGCCGACGAGTTCGGCGAGAAGGTCGGAGGGGATGCCGTTATCCGACGGGACTCCGGTGCCAAGGTTGATCGCTCCCTCGGGGGGAGGGATGTTCAGGAGCTGGCCGAGCCCGGAGACGAAGCTCGAGCGCAGGCGTCGAAGCGAGTCGCGAACCTCCGGCGCCGCGGCGTGCAGGCGCGGCGAGCCGGGCCCGTCCAGGCGGGCCGCTTTGTCCCCGTTCGGGCGCGCCGCACCGGCATCGGCGACGTACGAGCCGCGACCAACCTGGGAGACGATCCGCCCCGCGCCTTCGAGCTCGCGGAACGCGCGCACGACCGTCGCCTTGTTGATGGAGAGCCGCTCGGCGAGCTCGACGACCGACGGGATCCGATCGCCGGGCGCGAGGCGTCCGGCCTCGATCGCCTCCTCGATGAAGGCGACGAGCCGCGAGTACTTCGGGCGCGCGCCGGTCTGGTCCAGCCTCAAGGTCCATCGCATGACTCGGGGAGGATATATACCGATATATATCGTGTCTATCTCTTTCTCGCCGTGTCGCGGAGAACCGGGGGGTCGGCCGCGGCGGCGGCCGCGCATCTTGATCCGATCCGAATCGGTGGCTCTTCGGCCTCACATCGAGCGCGCGTGGAATCACGACATGCACACCATTCAACGTGAACGTGTCGAGGCTCACGCCGCCCCCGCGCCGGCCACGCCTTGGATCGATGACGACGAGGCGGCGCGTCGGACCGGAGACGATCCGACTCTCGCTCCGGCGGCGCGCCCCGTTCGCGTCCTCGTGGTCGCGTTCCACTTCCCACCGGTCGCGGTCGCGGGGACGCATCGGACCCTCCAGCTCGTGCGCGAGCTCCACCGGCGGGGCCACGAGATCGGCGTGGTGGCGGCGTCGCGCCCGCAGGGCCTGAGCCTCGACCACGCGCTTTGCGAGCTGGTCCCGGCGGACGTCGCCGTCGCCGGCGCGGCCCACGTCGATCCCTACCTCTTCTTGGCGCGGCTGCGGGGAGTACCCGCGACCCGTACGCCCTCCGCTCGTGCGCCGAGCGCCGCCGGGTCGGCCCCGTCCATGGCGCGGCGGATCGTCGACTTCGCGACGCGCTTGCCCGGCATCCCCGACCGGTACGCGTCATGGATCCCCGGCGCGGTCGCCGCCGGCCTCACGCTCGGACGGCGGATCGGCGCCGAACTCGTCTACTCGACGGCGCCTCCGTTCTCGACGCACCTCGCCGGATGGCTCGTGTCGCGCCTGCTCGGGCTCCCCTGGATCGCGGACTTCCGCGACCCGTGGGCGACGAACCCGTTCCGCGATCCGGGCACTGCGCTGCTGCGATCCATCGATGGCGCGCTCGAGCGGGCCGTCGTCCGTCGTGCCGACCGCGTCATCCTGAACACGTCGCTGTGCGAGCGCCGCTATCGGGAACGATTCCCGGAACACGATCACTTCCGCACGATCCCGAACGGGTTCCCGAGCGACCTCCCGGCCCGACTCGCCCGACTCGCCCGACTCGATGGGCTCGATGGGCTCGATGGGCTCGATGGGCCGGACGATGCGCCGGCTCGGTCCGACGGCCGCATTCGCCTCACCCACGCGGGAACGATCTACGGCCAGCGCACGCCGTTCGGCCTCATCGACGCCCTCGGTCGACTTCACGTCGCGAGTCCGGCGCTTGCGCGCGCCATCACGATCCATCAGATCGGACCCGTCGAGCAGGAGACGCGGATGCGCGCGCGGATCCGCGGCCTCGGCCTCGCCGATCGCTGGTCGTTCGAGCCGAGCGTCCGGCACGACGAGGCGCTCGCGCGCGGGCGAGGGTCCGAAGGCCTGCTCCTCCTCGGCGTGAGCGGCGAGCGACCCGAGGAGCAGGTTCCCGCCAAGCTCTACGAGTACCTCGCGATGCGCCGCCCGATCTTTGCCCTCTCGAAGGCGGGCGGCTCGATCGAAGCGGTCCTCCGCGAGAGCGGCGCCCCGTTCGAGCGCGCCGACCCCGATCGCCCGGACGAGATCGCCGACGCACTGATTCGTTTCGCGGTGCGCGTGCTCTGCGGAGATCCGCGGCGGCGAGACCCGGCGAGGGAGGAGTCGTGGCGGAGCTTCTCCTACGACCGCGTCGCGTCGACGCTCGAGCGCGAGCTGCTGTCGCTGGTCCCCGCGCCTCCGACCCGAACCGCCTCGCGCGACGTCGGCGCGACGCGCGCGTCCGGCGTCAAGATCCCCTTGAAGTTCAACGGGTCCGCCGCGCAGACGTCGATCGGGTCCCCCGCGTCCTGACGGCGCGAGGCGCGCAAGACGTCCACCGCCGCGGGCAGCGCGAACTGTTCGCCGTCGACGCCGGCCACGAACCGGCCGCCCCGCACCTCGCCCTGGAGCTCGAGGCGACGCAGCACGCGGACGAGGTCGCGCCACGGCGTCGGGATCCGCTCGCGCTGCACCGTCCGCCGGAAGACGACTCCCGTGCGCGCGAGGAGCTGCCGCGCCACGAAGAGCGGCGACGGCTCGCGGTCGACGGCGTGCCGGAAGACGGAGAGACGGCCGATCGTCTGGAGCGGACCGCGGCGCGACGGCGGCAGGAGGAGGCCGCGGATCGCCGCGAACGAATCGGCCGTCAGGAGCCCGAGACCGATCAGCTCGGCCACGGCCGGCTCGAGGTGCCCGTGCGCCGCCGCGAGCTCGCTCGGGAACGCGGCGCCGCGGACGGCGAGCTCCGCATGCAGACGCGCCGCCTCCGGGCTCGGCGTCGACTCGGGCGCCGGCGACAGCGCCATCCACTCGGCGAGGTGCTCGCGGCGCACGAACGCGATCGGCGTCGTCTTGATCGGAGTCCGTCCGTCGCCGAAGAGCCGCCCCCACGTGTACTCGCCGCACAGCGCGACCTGATCGAGCCACTCGCGGCGATACCCCTTGACCCGGAGCGGAAGGATGCGCGTCTCCCACGCGCGCGCCGGCGCCTCGAAGCCGGCGAGCTGAGCGAGCACGATCGAGACCCCGTGCGGGCCCTCCACCCGATGGTCGATGTGCGCGTGCTGCCATCGCGCCATGAAGCGCCAGAACTGCGCGACCGACACCGGCTCGATCTCGCGTCGCAGCGACTCGAGCGTGTAGCGCTGGATCCGCATCAGCAGGCGCCGGTCGCACCACGCGTCCCGGCCGTCCTGCCGCACGCGCAGGAGCACACCGTCCGCCTCGAGCTCGCGGTAGAGCGGCCCGTCGTCGAAGACCGGACCGAGCACCTCCATGCGCCCGCGCAGCACCGCCTTCGGGTCGCGCGACGCCTCCGCCGCGAACCAGCGGTCGCCGTCGCGGACGACGCGGCTCGCGCGCGCGAGCTCCTCGAGCCACGCGCGCCACGCGTTCGCCTCTCCGTCGGCCACGAAGCCCATCCAGGTGAGCGCCTCGTGCACCTCCTCCGCGTCGCGCGGGTCGGGCCAGGCCTCTTCGCGCACGCGTTCGACCGCCTTCGGATCGAGGGAGCCGACCTCGTCCTTCGTCCGATCGTCGAGCGTCCGGCGCGCGGCGACGGCGCGGGTGCGGCGCTCCTCGAGCGGAGCGTCGTCGAGGAACGCGTACGGCGCGGCGGAGAGGATGCCGCGCGACAACGGCGACGGATCGGGAACGTCGACGAAGACCCGCTCGATCGAGCCGTCGCGGAGCCCCTCGAGCACGCGCCGGCATCCATCCAGGTCCATCGCCTCGGTCAAGCAGTCCTCGATCGTCTGCGCGACGAGCGGGTGGTCCTCCGGCACCTCGATGTTCGGCGTGGTCAGCGTCTCGGGGCAGGCGACGACCTGCGGGAACGCCTCCATCAGGACGTCGGTCGCCTGCATCTTCTGGAGCAGGATCGGCACCGGCTTGCCGCCGCGGAAGCGCTCGACCAGGAGAGCGCGCGTCACGTTCCAGCGCCAACGCGCCTCGAAGAACGGCGTGGGCAGCGTCGCCTGGACCAGGACCTCGCGCAGCGTCCCCGGGTGGAGCCAGTCGAAGATCTCCTCGCACGCGACGCCGGACGGACCCGCCATCGAGAAGACGATCGCCTCCTCGTTCGCGGCCGCCTGCAGCTCGAACCCGAAGCCGCGACAGATCCGCTTGCGGAGCGCGAGCCCCAGCGCGCGGTTGATGCGGCTGCCGAACGGCGCGTGGAGCACGAGCTGCGTGCCGCCGGCCTCGTCGAAGAACCGCTCGGCGACGAGGCGCCGCTGGGTCGGCAGGACGCCGAGGACGCGCTCGCTCTCGCGCAGGTAGTCGACGATCTGCTGCGCCGCGCCCTCCTCGAGGCCGGACTTCGCGCGCAGCGCGGGCACGTCGTCGTTCTCCTCGCGAATGCGCCCGATCTCGGCCGACAGCTCCTCGGTGCGGCCCGGGGCCTCGCCCACCCAGAACGGAAGCGTCGGCGGCGCGCCCTTCGCGTCGGCCACGCGCATCACGCCGGACTCGACCCTGAGCACGCGCCACGACGTCGTGCCGAGCTGGAACACGTCGCCCTGGCTCGACTCGATCGCGAAGTCCTCGTTGATCGTCCCGACGAACACGCCCTCGGGCTCGAGGATGACGCGGTAGTCGCCGACGTCGGGGATCGCGCCGCCGTTCATCACGGCTCGCAGCCGCGCGCGCCGCGTGGCTCGCAGCCGCCGGTTCACGCCGTCCTCGTGGAGGAGCGCGCGCCGCCCGCCGAGGTGCAGCTTCACGGTGCGGTCGAACTCGTCCTGCGTGAGCCCGCGGTACGGCCACGCGCGGCAGACCGTGGCGAACAGCTCGGTCTCGTCCCAGTCCTCGGCCACGCACGCCGCGACGAGGTGCTGCGCGAGGATGTCGAGCGGCTTCTGCGGCACGCGGATCCGGTCGAGCTCGCCGCTCCTCACCGCACGCATCAACGCCGCCGCCTCGACGAGCTCGTCCCGCGTCACCGGGAACAGCCGCCCCTTCGGGATGCGTCCCGGCCCGTGCCCGGCGCGACCCATCCGCTGGAGGAACGTGGCGATCGATCGCGCCGCGCCGATCTGGATCGCGAGATCGACGTCGCCGATATCGATCCCGAGCTCGAGCGACGCGGTGGCGACGAGCGCCTTCAGGCGTCCGTCCTTCAATCGCGCCTCGGCGTCGAGCCGCAGCTCGCGCGAGAGGCTGCCGTGGTGGCAGCGCACCGCGTCCTCGCCGAGACGTTCGGCGAGCCGCGCCGAGAGCCGCTCGGCGAGCTTGCGCGTGTTGACGAAGACGAGCGTCGTGCGGTGCTCGATGATGAGAGCGGCGACGCGCTCGTACACCTCGTCCCACACCTCGTGCGAGCAGACGGCGGAGAGCGGCGACGGCGGCACCTCGACGGCGAGGTCGAATCGGCGCAGGTGTCCGGCGTCGACGACGTCGACCGCGCGATCGACGCCGACGAGAAAGCGGCCGATCTCGTCGAGGGGCCGCTGGGTCGCGGACAGGCCGATCCGCTGCTGCGGCCCGGCGAGCTTCTCGAGCCGTTCGAGCGACAACGACAGGTGCGATCCGCGCTTGTCTCGCGCCAACGCGTGGATCTCGTCCACGATCACCGTCCGTGTGCCACGGAGCATCCGCCGCCCGCCGTCGCTGGTCAGGAGGATGTAGAGCGACTCCGGCGTCGTGACCAGCATGTGCGGCGGCCGCCGCGACATCGCGGCCCGGTCCTTCTGCGGCGTGTCGCCGGTGCGGACCATGACCCGCACCTCCGGCAGCGTCGGATCGAGCGCGCGGATGTCGCGCAGCGGTCGATCGAGGTTCTTCGCCACGTCGTTCGACAGCGCCTTCAAGGGCGAGACGTAGACGACGTGGATCACGTCCTCGAGCGCGTCCCCACGCCGAAACAGACCGTCGATCGCCCACAGGAACGCGGCCAACGTCTTCCCCGATCCGGTCGGCGCCGCGATCAGCGTGTTCCTTCCCGCCTGGATCCGCGGCCAACCCTCGCGCTGCGGCGGGCTGGGCTCCCCCAGAACGCCTTCGAACCAGCGCCGAACCGAAGGGTGGAAGGTGGCCGGAAGCATCGCGCCAGGGTACGCAGTACGCGGGCGGGGCGGAAGGACCGGGCGCTCGCGCGGTTCGCTCCAGCCCCGCCACCCCCGGCGAGCCAGGATCCTCCGTCAGCAGTCGGCGGGAACCCGACCGATCGCGTCCGTCTCGCCGACCTCGGCGAATCCCCCGCCGCCCGTATCGGGATTCCCCGACTTCTTTGCTCCATCGGGAGCGACGCGAGCCGACCCCGTACCCGGGTGCTTCTCGGTGTTCGTCCCGCTCGGCATCGAGTTGCCACCCATGCCGAGCGCGGTGCCGCCGTTGGGTTTCGCGACGGCGTGTCCATTGCCGGCCTCTGCATCCGCGAAATGGCC
>CAZYQW010000131.1:0-30862 GCA_964649825.1 uncultured Phycisphaeraceae bacterium
TGGATTATCCGGAGGTCATCGTCGTCGCTGGCAAGGCGCGACGACGACCGCGTATTCGAGATACGTCGAGGAGGAGCAACGCAGCAAGCGATGACGAGGGCCCCGGAGAAACGTCAACAACTCTGAATCACACCACTAGGCTGGCGATCGGCAGGAACCCCGGATTGGTCCGCGCGGTGCCCCCAGGGTCACGGATCAGGAGCAGCTCACGATGTACGAGACGAAAGCCTACGCCGCCGCCAGTGTGACTTCGCCGCTGGCCTCCTCCCGGATCCCGCGGCGCGATCCGACCGCGCACGACGTCCAGATCGAGATCCTCTTCTGCGGCGTCTGCCACTCCGATCTCCACCAGGTCCGCAACGAGTGGAGCCGCGTCATGCCCACGGTGTACCCGATCGTGCCCGGGCACGAGATCGTCGGGCGCGTCACGAACGTCGGCTCGGCGGTGAAGAAGCACAAGGTGGGCGACCTCGTGGCGGTCGGCTGCCTGGTCGACTCGGATCGCACCTGTCCCCAGTGCGAGGCTCACCTCGAGAACCTCTGCCCGAACCAGGCGCTCACCTTCAACTCGCCGGACAAACACGAGACCGCCCCGGTTACCTACGGCGGTTACTCCGCCAGCATTGTGGTCGACGAACACTTCGTCCTGAGCGTGCCCGGCCACCTGGACCCCGCTCGCGCGGCGCCGCTCCTGTGCGCAGGGATCACGACCTACTCCCCGCTGCGCCGCTTCGGCGTCACCAAGGGCAAGAAGGTCGGCATCGTCGGGCTGGGCGGGCTCGGCCACATGGGCGTGAAGTTCGCGCGTGCCTTCGGGGCCCACACCGTCGTCTTCACGACGTCGTCGAACAAGAAGGAAGATGCCGTCCGGCTCGGCGCCGACGAGGTCGTCGTCTCCCGCAACGCCGGCGAGATGCAGAAGCACGCGGGCAGCTTCGACTTCATCCTGGACACGGTCGCGGCGGACCACGACATCGACGCCTACCTCGACCTGCTCGTTCACGACGGCACCCTCACGCTCGTCGGAGCGCCGGAGAAGCCGCTGGCCGTTTCCGCGTTCAGCCTGATCATGGGCCGTCGCAACCTGTCGGGCTCGCTCATCGGCGGGATCGCCGAGACGCAGGAGATGCTCGACTTCTGCGGCAAGCACGCGATCACCGCGGATGTCGAGGTCATTCCCATCCAGAAGGTCAACGAGGCGTACGGGCGGCTCCTCGAATCCGACGTGAAGTACCGATTCTGCATCGACATGGCTTCCCTGAAGGCCGAGTAACGGGCGTGCCGTCGAGCGCGGCGTCACCTTCTTCGACCCGGCCGAGGTGCAATCGGGCGACGGGAGGGACGCCGAGGAGCGCCGTCGCCGGACACCGACGGGCCGGGCCGCCGAATCGCCAGCGAGAGCACACTCGTGTGCGGGTCCGCACGATCGACCGGTGCGGCCGGCGCGGCCGGCACGGAGGAGCGGGTGTCGGCGAGCTCCCGAGGCGAGCGCGCAAGCGTCTGTCACGAAGACGTTTTTGACGTACTCTTCGACGGCGAGTCGCGGTCCGGTCCCCCCGGTACGGCGCGGCCGCCGGATTGCGAGAACCGATCCAGTGAACGCGGGACGCAACCCGCGGGAGCGAATCATGAATGCACGGTGCGCCGTCACGATCCTGTCGCTGCTGCTGACCCCGATGAGTCTTCTGATGGCCCACGGCGGGGCGTACTACGGCCCGAGTCCGACGCTTCCGCCGGGGATCCCGGGCGCTCCGGGCACGGGGCCCGGAACCGGGGGCCCGAGCGTGGGACCGGTCACCGGCGGCGGCCTGCTCGGGGCCGCGAAGAAGCGCGCGCCCTCGTACACCAACTGGGAAACGTGGTGGCGGCTCAACAAGCACCCGTACTTGAACCTGCGGGCGCGGCTCGCGTCCAAGTTCAGCGTGACCGGGGGCGAGCGCTCGACGATGGCGACCGTCGAAGCGGGCGCGATCTCGCCGCGCCCGAGCTTCGGCGAGCTCGAGACCGAGGTGATTCCACTCCTGAAGAAGCTTCTGAAGGAGAACGACCCCGATATCGTCGACTCCGCGGTGCTCGCGCTCGCCCGCGTGACGCCGGCCGAGAAGGCGAGCGTGGTGCTCGAGGACATCAAGCGCGCGCTCGGTCACGACGAGCGGTCGGTGCGGCAGTCGGCGATCCTGGCCCTCGGCGTGCTCGGCAGCAAGGACGCGATCCCGCTTCTCGTCGAGATCGCGAACGACACCGCCGCCGGCCGTAGGTCGACCCGGTCGACCCAGGAGGTCGACGAGGTGCAGCGCGCGATGGCCGCCGTCGCGCTCGGCCTGCTCTCCGGCCCCGAGACGATCGAGGTCGTGCGCAAGATCGCGGACAAGACGGACGACGCCAAGGTCGACCTGAAGGCGGGCGCGATCCTCGCGCTCGGCCTGTACGAGGACGGCCAGCTCGAGATCGTGCCGTTCCTGCTCGACATCCTCGGCGACAAGCGGATGGCCGAGACGATCCGCGCGCAGATCCCGGTCGCGGTCGCGCGGCTCGGTGACGCGGCGCGGCCGATGCTGCCGGTCATCCTGAAGATGGCGCAGGGCAAGCGCACCCGCGACATGCTGCGTCAGTCGTGCGTCGTCGCGATGGGGAAGCTCGCCGCGCCCGAGGACGAAGAGGTCGTCGAGACGCTGCGGAGCCTGGCCGAGCGCTCGAGCGACCAGTCGACTCGCCACTTCGCGCTGATCGCGCTCGCGGAGGTCGGCGCGCGGGCGGGACGCGACCACGCGCGTCACGAGAAACTGCTCCGGGAGATCGAGCGCGATCTTCTCGGCGAGCTGCGTCATCCCAAGAACAAGGACCAGCTTCCCTGGGCGGCGCTCGCCTGCGCGCTCTTCGCGCGCGGCTACCCGAAGGACCTCGAAGCCCGCCAGGTGATCGAGAAGAAGCTGTTCGAGGCGTTCGACGACACGAACAACCCGTCGTACCGCTCGGCGGTCACGATCGCGCTCGGCCTGTGCGAAGCGAACGTGTACGGCAAGCCGCTCCTGAAGGAGATGATGGACAGCTCCGATCGTTCGGTGAAGGGTCACTTCGCCGAGGCGCTGGGGTTGATGCAGTACGAACCGGCGCGTCAGCCGCTGAAGTCGATGCTCGAGGACGAGAGCGACCCGGAGTACCGGGTGCAGCTCGCGACCGGGCTTGGATTGATGGGCGATCTCGAGGTCAGCGACCTCCTCGTCGAGGAGATGGTCAAGGCGAAGACGCTCTGGGTCGTGTCGTCGGTCGCGAAGGCACTCGGCAACGTCGGCGACCGCTCCGCCCTCCCGTCGCTCGTGAAGCTCGCCGACAACGACGCCAAGCCCGGACTTGCTCGTGCGTTTGCGTGCGTCGCACTCGGCCTGATCGGCGAGAAGACGATGCTCCCGTGGAATTCGAGGATCTCGGCCGGCGCCAACTACATGGCGGCGTTCTACACCCAGACCGAGATCATGGACATTCTCTGACGAAAAGGAGACCCGAGGACGGGGTGGGTTCTTCGGACGTTTTGTGGCTCGGTCGCAACCGGTGGGGCTGCGGTCGAGAGTCGTCCGAGGGATCCATTCCGGCCTCGGGTCCTCTCTTTGGCTACGCAGGGGTTCCTGCTCCCATCGCGCGCAGTGCCGCTAGAATACGGCCGACCTGTCCGGTGTCACCCTGGAAGGAAGTGCTCGTGATGAAGAACGACACGACACAGAAGGACGAGGTGCGGAAGGAGATCCCCTTCTTCGCGCGCTACCTGGAAGGGCAGGACTACCCGCGGATCCGCACCGACGTGAAGGTCGGCTGCGGCTTCCCCGGGTACCACACCTGCAAGTGGCCGTCGGACGGCGACGACGGGGGGCCGACCTCTTGACCAACCTCTCGTAACGCTGAGTCGAAGCACGGGCCGCGACGCTCGCGCGTCGCGTGGCCCGTGCGCTGCCGGTTTGCTCGGACGCCGTTCGATGTTCACGCCGTTCTCGCACACGCTCAGGTCGATTCGCCAGGACCGGCCGCGGGCGATCCCCGTCGTCCTGATCCTCGGCGCGCTCCTGCTTTGCGGCTGGGCGGCGTGGGCCGTGTTCGGCCGCCTCGTCGTGGTCGCCACGGCGCGGAGCGCGCGGATCGAGGCGCGCATGGCGCCGCATCGCGTCGACGCTCCGATCGACGGAACGATCGAACGGGTGGCGGTGCGCCTCGGGCAGGAGGTCGCGGCTGGGGACGAGTTGTTCGAGATCGACACCGCGCAACGCCGCCTGCGCATGGACGAGGTCGCGGTCCAGAGCGGCGCGATCGACTCCGAGGTCGCGGCGCTGCTCGCCGTGATCACCGCCGCCGAGGCGTCGGTCGCGGTCGACGCGGCGGTCTTTTCGGCGGAGAGGGTCGAAGGCCAGGCACGCGTCGAACGCGCCCGCGCGCGAGCCACCATGTTCATGCGCGAGCTCGAGCGCGTTCAGGCGCTCGGCGCGGAGGCGCTGGTCAGCCGGGCCGAGACGCACCGTGCCGAGGCCGACCTCGACGAGGCGCGCGCCACCGAACGTGAGAGCGTCGCGGCGATCGAGCGCATCGGCTTCGGTCGGCAGCGCGCCGAAGCGGATCGGCGCACTCGGATCGCCGAGCTGCGGCGCGAGCTGGCCGAGCTTCAGGGGCGGCGCGCGACGCTCGACGCCACGCAGCGGGTCCTCGCCGGCGAGATCGCTAAGGGCCGCGTGCGGGCGCCGGTCGCCGGCCGCATCGGCGAGCTGCCGGATCGCCGCCCCGGCTCGTACGTCGAGGCCGGCGCCGCGCTGGCGACGATCATCCCCGACGGCGGCACCCGCATCGTCGCGCACTTCGCGTCCGAGGACTGCGTTGGGCGCGTCGCCCCGGGGCAACGGGCACTGTTGCGGCTCGACGCCTTCCCGTGGGCCGAGTACGGCTTCGTCGCGGCGCGCGTCGAGCGCGTCGGGAGCGAGATCGGCGACCGCGGGGTGCGCGTCGAACTGGGCGACCTGCACGCCGCCGGCAACGGACTCGCGATCCAGCACGGCCTCACCGGAACGGTCGAGGTCGAGGTCGAACGCTGTGCGCCGTTGCTCCTCATGCTGCGCAAGGTGGGCGCGTTCTCCGACCGCGTGGCGCTGGTCGCCGACGAAGATGGCTGACCGGCCGGATGCGCGTCGATCTCGGCCGAGATCCGCGCATATCGCCGACGTGCGTCACACCGAGCCGCGGTTCTCGCGCCGCGGCGCCTTGCCGGCCAGGATCGCCGCGATGGCGCGCGAG
The DNA here is from genome assembly GCA_964649825.1 of uncultured Phycisphaeraceae bacterium. GTDB lineage: Bacteria > Planctomycetota > B15-G4 > B15-G4 > JADJEK01 > CAZYQW01. The sequence goes on from CAZYQW010000131.1 coordinate 5,269, forward strand.
ATCGGCAATCCCGGGTCGAGCTCGAGCCAAAAGAACTCGCCGGCGGGGTTCACCTCGAGGAACACCCATTCACCCCGCGGCGTGAGGATGAGATCGAACGCGCCGTAGTTGAGATGGAGCCGATCCATCAGCGCGTGGATCTTCTCCGCCACGTCGTGCGGCAGGTCGTACGGCCGCCACGCGTCGGCCAGCTCGACGCCGCGGCGGCGCCAGTCGACGGCGGCGCCCGGGAGCGCGTTCGAGTCGACCGCGGCGGCGAAGAGCTCGCGTCCGACCGCGGTGACCCGCAGTTCGAGCGCCTTCTCGATTCGCTCCTGGAAGGTCATCGGACAGAGCGAAAGGCCGTCGAGCTCGTCGAGGTCCTCCGGCCGGACGTCATTGGTGAACACGACGCTCTCGCGGCCGCCGGACAGGATCGCGAACGACGAGAGCATCTTGGTGACCGCGCCCCGCGGGCACGCGCGAACGAAGTCGCGGGCCGCGTCCGGGTCGTTCGTCATCAGCGTCCGCGGCGTGGTCAGGCCGATCTCGTGCGCGACGCGAAGCTGCAGCGGTTTCATCTCGGCCTGGCGGATGCGGGTCCATGGGTCGAGGCAGAACACCGGCAGGCTGGCCAGGGTACCGAGCACGGTCGCGCGCGACTCGCCGATCGATGCCTCGCGCATCTGGGCGTCGAGCGTCGTGGGGATCTGCTGACCGATTCGCACGCGCCGCCACCAGATCGCGTCGACCTCCGCCAGCGGCAGTTCTCCCGCGGCGCTGATCAGCGCGCCTTCTCCCGGCTCGCCGCCGAACCCGGCCGACAGACGCACCTCGGTGGGGAAGCGGTCGGTGTCGAACCGGAACGCCGGCGTGTCCAGCTCTGCCAGCGCGCGGGTCACCATGTCCGCGGACTCGTTCTCCTCGCTGTGCGTGACGATCAGGACGGTCATGGTCATTCCTCCAGCAACGCCGCGGCGATCGCCGCGCCGATCGGGTGGCCGAGGTCGCGTTCGAGCATGCCCCACTCGCCGCGCGGGTTCACCTCGAGGAACACCTCGCGCTCGTCTTCCGCGCGGATCAGGTCGAGCGCGCCGTAGGTCAGGCCGAGGCGGCTCATCAGCGCGCGGATGGCGCGCGCGGTGGCGTCGGAGACCGAACCCGTGCGCCAGGTGCCGGTCGCCGCATCGGCGCGCCGCCAGTCGACGTCGGCACCGCCGGCCGCCGGGGCGTCGACCGCGCCGGCGAACAGCCGGCCCGCGACGAACACGACCCGCAGCTCCTCGGCCTTGCCGATCTCCTCCTGGAACACCATCGGCGCGTGGCGCAGTCCGTGGAGCTCGGCGAGGTCGTCTTCGCGCAGCCGGCTCGTGTAGACGAACGGCGTGTCTCCCTCCATGCTCACGGAGTAGGGGGTGAGCATCTTGGCGACCACGCGGCCCTCCAGGCGCGCGAAAAACGCGCGGACCCGCTCCGGGTCGTTGGTCACCAGGGTATCCGGGATCGGCAAACCGCAGCGCGCCGCGACCTGCAACTGGCGCAGCTTGTTCTCGGCGGCGTGGTCCGCGGCGAGCGGGTTGACGAACCGTGCCGCCGCGAGGCCGTCGAGGAAGCCGAGCCATGCCGCGGTCGACTCGGCCGCGCACGCGGCGCGGTGCTCCTCCGCCAGCGCGTCGTCCAGCTCCGGGGGCCAGAGCTTGCGGATCCACACCGCGCGGACCGCCGCGCCGTCCACGCGGCGACCGGCGACGATCAATTCGCGCGCGACGCCGGACGTCGCGACGGAGGACGTCGCCACGAGACGGGCGGGGAACTGATCGGCGTCGACGCGCAGCGGCTCGGCGCCCCGTGCCGCGAGCGCCTCCGCGACACGGTCGACGGTGAACGAGTCACGCCGGTGCGTGACCAGGAGGACGAGCGGGACCGGCATTGCATCCTGGGAAACGCCGGCGGCCGCGCAAGCGCCGATGAAGCACGCGCGCGGCCGCCGGCCCGCCGAACGTTCAGATCTCGTCTTTGTCCGACGGGGCCTTCATGGTCTGGTCGAGCTTGCCCGCGCGCAGGTTGCTCTTCACCTTCGGGTACGCGTCGTCCTTCTCCTGCCGCTCGAGGAAGCGCACGAAGAACGGGACCTTCCGGACTTTTTTCTCAGTCTTCATAGTGCTCCTTTGCTGATACGTGGTCATCGTGACCGAGCCGGCGGGTTCCCTGCCGCCGCACGCCGCGATTGTACAGGCGTCGCGCGAGCGCGTGGACCCTGTGCGCGAAGTCGCATCCAAAGCAAAGACGGATCGGCGATCGGCGATCGGCGATCATGGATGCGCGATGAGCAGCACGGCGCCGGCGTGTCGCAGGGTCGCGCCCGCCGCGGTCCCCAGGGTCTCCGGATCGAGCGCCGCGAAGCTCTCGTCGAGGATCAAGAGATCGCCCCCTTGCAGCAGCGCGCGGGCGACGAACACGCGGTTCCGCTCGCCGTGAGAGAGCCGCCAGCCGGTCTCCCCGACCGGTTGCTGCAGGCCGGCCGGCATGCGGTCGATCAGTTCGCCGAGACCAAGCTCGCGACACAAACGCTCGGCCCGAGCGACGTCCTCCGGAGACGCGGGCCAGCGTCGTCCCATCAAGAGGTTGAACGCCAGGCTGCCGGTGAAGACGTGGTTCTGATGGAACTGCGGGACGGCGGTGACGCGTTCGCGCCAGGCCGCTTCGCCGAGGGTCGCGCGATCCATGCCGCCCGCGAGGATCGCGCCGGAGGTGGGCGGGGCGAGACCGAGAAGCACCGCGGCGAGCGTCGACTTTCCGCTGCCGGAAGGGCCCTCGAGCAGCACGCGTTCGCCGCGCTCGATGCAGAGCGACGCGTCCTCGAGCACCTCCGGTCCGCCGGGATACCGGAAGCGCAGGTGGCGCGCGTCGCACGCTGGAGCGCGCGCGTCCGGCGCCGCGGCCGAGACCGTCGCATCGCCGACCGGCAGCCGCCGCCGTGCGGCCGCGAACAACGGCCGGATCACGCGCCACGAGATCCACGCGGCCACGAGCTGGCTCATCCCCGCGGAGAGCCGGCCGAGCGCTTGATGAGCGAGGAGCACGCCGCCGAGGCCGACCGCGAGCGGCACCGCGGCGGTACCGCGCAGGAACGCGGGGACCAGGCCGCACACGCCGGCGACGATCCACCCGCGCGTCAGCAACGCGGCGAGCCGGGCGTTCGCCGCGTCGAGCGATCGCGATCGTTCCAGGTACCGGTCGAGCACCTCGTCCTCGCCGTCGTGCCGCCGCTCGGGCGGCGCCTGCAGGAGTCGCGTGCGATGGCCGAGCATTCGTTCCACGAGGTCCTGGCTCATCGCGACGCGCGCGTCGGCCCACGCCGCGGCGTGCCGCAGGTAGCGCCAGCCGAACAGCACCGCGAGCGCGATCCACGCCGCGAGCGCGGTCACCTGCCACCACGGTGCCGCTCCCTGCGACAGCACGTACGCGGATCCGAGCAGCTCGACGCCCGCGAGCACGACCGCGAACCCGCCGGCCAGTCCGAGCTGCTCGAACGTCTCGGCCTCGAGCACGCGTCCCAGGTGTTCGCCGACGCCCGACGTGCGCACCTCGTCCTGGCGCGTGCGGAAGACTCCTTCGAGCAGCCGCTCGCGGATCGCGGCGCCGACGCCGAGTCCGAGCATCCCCTCCCACCAGACCACGGCGAGGCGCAGAGGGATGAGGCTGAGGAGGATCAAGAGCCACGCGACGAGGGCGCTCTCGTCGAACCGTCCCGCGAGCGCCGCGCGCCCGATCCAGAACCACGAGACGATCCACCCGGCGAAGTAGAGCCCGTGCCCCGCGGCGAGCAGGAGCGTCTGGCGCAGCGCACCGCGTCGCTTCAGTTCGGCAAAGAGAGTGTTCTCCGGACCGGGTCGGATCAGCCAGCACGGGCCGACGGAGAGCGGCTCGAGCTGTTGGTCGAGGAGCGCGCGGCGGACGCGCTCGCGGCGGCCGGCGGGGACTTCGACGCGCTCCAGCAGAGCCCGGATCCCGGCGTCGACGAGGCCTTCCACGTCGCGGCACAGCGTGGCGCGGAGCGTCTCCACCGCGACGCGATGCTCGGTCAGGTCCGGCGCGAGCACGACCACCGTCCTCCCCCCGGGGCGGAGCAGCAGGACCAGACGCGCGCCGCCCGCGTCGCTCCACCACAGCAGCGCGGGCGCCGCGCGGCGCACGAGGCCGGCGACGTCCGGGTAGGGCGCCGAGACCGGTTCGGCCGTCAGCCCCAGCGCGCTCGCCGCGCGGGGCAGGCGCCGCTCGAACGTCGCGAGGTCCGGGGCCGCCACCGGAGGAACGGCGGCCCCGTCGGCGAACGGCAGCCGCGCGGCGCGCGCGGCGGCGCGCAGCGCCTCGCCGCCCCGCTCGACCGGCCACGACAGCGCGTGCAAGGGAGCGCTCACGACGTGTCTCCGCGGCGTTCGACAAGACGTCCCGCCCGCAGGTCGAACCGCCGCCACGCGGCCCCGAACACGCGGTTCAGCGCGTCCGCCTCCGCCGCGCAGAGTGCAGCGAAGCGCCCGCCGCGCGCCTTCAGCTCATCGGGACGCCCGTGCTCGACGAGGCGGCCGCGTTCCAGCACCATCACCCGATCGAAGCGCGCCGCGGTCGCGAGGTCGTGGGTAACGGCGAGCACGGTCGCGCGCGGAAAGCGGTCGCGGATCACACCGGTCAGATGCTCGCGCTGCGCGCGCGCTAGACCACGGAACGCTTCGTCGAGTACGACGAGGCGGCCGGCGGAGCGGTACAAGCCGCGCGCCACGCGCACCCGCTGCCCCTCGCCGCCCGAGAGACGTACGCCCGCCTCGCCGAGCCGCTCCTGCAGCCCCTGCGGCAGCGAGGGCAGGAGGTCCGACAGGTCGGCGGCCGCGAGGACGTCCGTCACCGGCGGTGCCGCGGGGCCGGCGCCGTACGTGACGTTGTGCAGCAGCGAACGATTCCACAGGCGCACGGACGGGTCGATCCAGACCGTCTCGCGCCGGAGCCGCGGCAGGCCCGCCGCGTCGAGCGGTTTGCCGTCCACCGTCATGCGCCCGTCGGACGCGCGATGTTCGCCGAGCAGGAGGCCGACGAGCGTCGACTTGCCGGCGCCCGACGGTCCGACCACGGCGACGTGTTCGCCGGGCTCGATCACCGCGTCGACGCCGGCGAGGATCGTGTGTCCGCCGGCGCGCACGCACACGTCGCGGAACTCGATCGCGCAGCCCAGCGGCTCGTCCGCCGCTGCGCGCGCGCCCGGCGCCGAGTCGACCGGCGTGGCAGCGGAGCCGAGCCGGGTCGCGACGACGGCCGGTCCCGCGGCACGCAGCCCGCTGCGCCGACGCGGCACCGCGACCGGCGCAAGCGCCGCGTCGGCGGGGGCGGCGGCGGCCGGCTCTTCCGGCGCGTTCAACGCCTCGAGGACGCGCAGCGTCGCGTTCCGCTGCGCCGGATAATGGAACAGGATCTGCGCGATCTGGGTTCCCAGCTCGGGGAGGCGCAGCGCCCAGTAGACGAGCAGCAGCGTTGCGCCGCCGACGCCGTGGCGCAGGAGGTGGTCGCACACCACGAACGCCGCCGCACCGAACCCCGCAGTCACCGCCACCCCCTCGACTCCGAGCTGGCCGCGTCGCAGGTCGACGCCGGCGCGGAACCACTCCGCGAGCAGCGCCTCGTGCTCGCGGCGCACCGCCGGCTCGGCGCCGTGGACCCGGAGCGGGACGAGGCCGACGAGCGCGTCGAGGAAGAACCGCCCGAGCGCGCCGCGATGGCTGCGTGCGCGCAGCTCCCGTTCCGACAACGCGCCGAGCAGTGCGAGAGGGACGATCAACGCGACGCCGGCGGCCAGCACGACGACGGGGAGCGCTGCGGGATCGAGCCAGGCGATGCCGGCGGCCGTGAGCAGGAGCTGCATACACGCGCGCGCCAGCACGCCGGCCATCGGAGGAAGTCCGCGCACGGCCTGGCACGCGTGGACGCGCTCGGCCATGTCGGCCACCGTGCGGCTACCGAAGTAGCGTTCGGCGAGGCGGGCGATCTTCGACTGGAACGCGACGCGCAGCCGTCCCTCGAGGTGCCGCCCCGCGCGCAGGAGGCCGGTGACGACGGCCCACTCCAGGGCGAGTCCGCCCGCCAGCAGGACCAGGACCGACGTCGCGAACGCGAGCCGGCCGATTCCGCTCAGGTCGCCGCCCACGACGAGGAACGCGCGGAACGCGAGGGCCTCGGCCATCGGCAGCAGCGCGCCGATGAGGAGGCCCGGAAGAAGCAACCCCAAGATCCAGAACCCGTCCGCGCGCACCAGACCGAGCAGCGCGCGGAGCGGGCGCGGGCGGCGTTCGCCGAGCGCGGCGGACAGCTCGGGCGACGCCGGCGCGCGGCCGTCCCCGGGAGCCGCGGCGCGCGTGGCGTCCAGCCGGCCCCGCACGCGGACCACGACCGCGCCCAACGCGAGAACGGAGTCGCGGGCGCCCTCTGCGCGGTCCGGGAGCGCGCCCCAGTACGTCGCTGGAACGATCGACCCGCCGCCGGTGGTCTCCTGGCGGAACGTCGCGATCAACAACGCGCGCGCGTCGCGGCCGAGCGCGACACCTCCCGCGCGCACCAGCGCGTCGGTCATGCGCGTGGCCGCGTCGAGCGCGGCGAGCGGGCGCCACTCTCCGGCGGCCGACGCCGTGGCGATCATCGTACGCGCGTCGCCGCGCCCGACGCCGAGCCGCCGCATCCGCGCGGCGAGACCGCGCTGGAAGATCGGACTCCGCCCCAGCGCGTGCCAGTCCGACGCCGGCATGCGGAAGCCGTGGCGGTGCACCTGCGAGAGGAAGCCGGCGACCCTGACGACGCGCCGTCCGCTCGCGGGATCCATGACCTGCAGCCACGACCCGAAGCGGCGCCAGACCACGGTGAAGTGGGGGACGCCGTCCGGCCGGCGCACGACCACGATCGCCGGCAGCAGCCGCGCGCCGGGGAGGAACAGGTGTTCCGCCGGGACCATCACCTGCTCGGCATCGAGACCGAGCTGGCGTGCCACCTCCTCGAGCGTGTCGATCGACGTCCCGTCGACGTCGGTCTGGCAGGCCTCGCGCAACCGCCCGTAGCTGACCGGGATCCCGAACCCGCCGGCGAGCGCCTTGAGCGCGGCCGGACCACAGTCCATCGCCGAGGTCTGCACGACCTCGGGAACGACGAGGCGGCGGCGGGCGACGAGCATGCGGCTCCCTGTTCTGACCAGTTCCGGGACGCGTGGTCCGACACTCTACCGGCCCGCCGCGCGCCGCGCAGCGGTCGCGGCCCGGCGGTCCGAGCCGGTCGGCGCCGCGGCATCCCACGGTCATCGTTCGGCGCGAACCGCCGGGGAACGTCACGGATCTGACCGCGCCTGAGCGCGGCGCACGGGCCAGGCTAGCCGCCCGTGGTGAAAGTCATTCCGGCTGCGGCGGCCCTCGCGACCGATCTCTTCGTTGCAGGATCCTCGACGTACAGGCAGTACGCCTGCGGTCCTGCGCCTCGATCTCGGTCGCGATGACCTCGCCTCGCTTCGAAAGCACTTTCACCACGGGCTGCTAGACCTTCCCGAAGTCCAGGTACCCGAGCTCGACCCGCGTCCGGAGCAGCTTCACCTGGATCCGCCGTCCGACGCGCAGGCCGCGCGCGCCGCGGACCACCTTGCCCTCGACTGGAGGATCGAGGACGCGCACCCACGTCCCCTTCTCCGCCGCGCCGGTGACGATGCCGTCGAAGATCGACCCGATCCGGTCGTCGAGCAGGAGCGCGGCGGCGGACTTGCGCAGCCGGCGCTCGACCTTGTCGGCGTTGTCCTCCTGACGCGTGCAGTGCGCCGCGATCCGATCGAGCGACTCCGGGTCGTACGGCGCGCCCGTGCCGGCGAGGACCGCCTTGATCAGGCGCTGCGTGACGAGATCGGGAAACCGCCGATTCGGCGCGGTCGAGTGCGTGTAGTCGCGAACGGCGAGGCCGAAGTGCCCGGCACCCGCCTCGCCGGGCGGGTCGACCACGTATTCGCCGCGACCGAGCAGCTTGATCACCGCGAGCGAGAGGTCGGGGAAGTGAATCGGGTCCTCGTGGTGGCTCCGGGCCAGGAACCGGCTGAGCGCGATCGCGTCCGGTTCGCGCGGGAGCATGTGACCGTGCTCCTCGGCAAGCTCCACGATCTCGTCCCAGCGCTCCGGCGTCTGGACCGCACGGTGGATCGAGATCGACCCGTGGCGACGGAGGAAGCGGGCGTTCACGCCGTTCGCCGCGATCATGAAGTTCTCGATCAGGCGCGTCGCCGAGTTCCTCGGGCGAATGGTGAACTCGACCACGCGATCGGCGTCGAAACGCGCCACGGGCTCGTGGGTCTCGAACTCGAGTGCCCCGAGCTGCTGCCGGCGCTCCTCGATCATCCGCGCCGCCTCGTCCTGGAGGCGAAGCTGCGAGTCGAGCCCGCGCGCGTCGCGCGCCGCGGCGGGGAGCGGCCCGAGGCCGTCGAGCCAGTCCCCGACGCTCGGATAGGCGAGCTTCGCCGTGTTCGTGACGACCGCGGCGAAGACCGACTCGTCGAAGATCCGCCCCTCGCCGCCGACGTGGAACTCGCTCACGATCGCCGCGCGATCCTCACCCGGGTTCAACGACGTCAGGTCGGTACAGAGCCTCTCGGGGAGCATCGGGAACGTCTTGGCCGCGGTGTAGACCGACGTCGTGTTGTGTTCGGCGTGCCGGTCGACCGGGCTGTCGCGACCGACGAGCGAGTCGACGTCCGCGACCGCGACGCGAACGCGGATCGCCCCGTCCTCCTTCCGCTCGGCCCACGTGAGCTGATCGAGGTCGCGGGAGTCGTCATTGTCGATCGAGCACCACGCGAGATCGGTCAGGTCGCGGGCGTCGCCGGCCGCCGCCGCGCCAGGCCGGTCGAGCGCGCCGACGTGGCGCTTCACTTCGGCCGAGAAGTCGGTCCAGAGGTTCCGCTCGGCCATCGCGCGGCGGGCGAGACGTTCGAGCTCGGCGCGGTCGGATTCGTGGCGATCCATCGGGGGATCGTACCGCGTGGTCTCGAACGTGGCGATCGTCAGGGACGAGGTTCGTCGCGGGCGGCCAACCGCTTCGCACCGGACGCCCGCGCCTCCTCCTCCGTGTCGATGTCGAGCGCGAGGCCGATGGCGTCGACCACGGGAAGGCGGACGCCGCGCGCCGGGGACGATCGCCGGTGGCGCCGGCGGAGCGCGAGGCGTCCGACGAGCCGTTCGAGCCCGCCGACCGTCAGCGTGCCCGATCGGAGGCCACGTGCGAGTCGGAGCCCGCTCGTCATGACGGTCCAGGTGAGCGTCGGCGGCCGGGCGCCGAGGACGTGGCGGAGGTCTTCGACGACGAGGTCGGTGAGCACGCGACGGACCATCGATCGCCGCCGCGCGTCGACCGGGCGGTTGCGCGTGCGGTAGGCGACGTCGAGCAGACCGTAGATCAGCGCGAGCCGCAGCGCGCGGGGGTCGGCGATCACGAGGTGGCCGGGCAGGACGTCGATCGCGTCCACGTCCGGAGCGGTACGGACGCGGTACTCCGGCTTCCACGCCGACGCTCCCAACGCGGTTCGGTCCACGGGAGCGCGGATCAGCGGATACCAGAGCGCGCACTCGCCGCCGGTTCGATACTCGCGTTCGACCGCGAGGATCTCGTCCGCCGCCGGGAGGACGTCGCACGTGATGAACGCCATCGAGCCGGCGTCGAACCGAGCGAGGAACCACTCGACCGCGCATCGGACGTTCGTCCCGAGGTGGGCGTCGACGTCGATCACCGGAACCCCGCTTCGCGCGAAGAGGCGCTCGGGCCCGACGACGAGGATCGGATCGAACAGGGTCCCACCGGCGAGCGTGTCGCGGATCCGGACCACCAGCGGTTGGCCGTCCACCACGAGCTCGGCACCCTTGTAGGCGACGATCGGATGCGCGGCGCGGCCCTCCGGCGGCATCGCGGCCGGCGCGGCGTCGCGGCCGGCGAGGATGAAGAGAGGAATCGAGCGGTCGCTCACGTCGAGTTCGCCAGGTCGTGTCGGCCTCGGTCCACGCGACGTCCAGCGTACTCGGGAAATCGCCGTGCCCGTTCCGGTCTGCGCAGGCGCTGAACCAGCGTGCGACCGGCCTCGAAAGGGGACGATCGAGCGTTCTACTAATATGTTATTGGATAACATATTAAGACGTTTCTTGTAATTAATACTCCTTGCTCCCTATTTTACAAGCATGCTACCTCGATCCCTCGAAACGCACGCCTTGGACCTGTCGCGGAGCTTTCCGGCGATCGCGGTGACGGGACCTCGACAATCGGGCAAGACGACCTTCGCTCGGGCCTGCTTCGCATCCCACGCGTACGTCCTCCTCGAAAACCCCACCGAGAGGGCGGCATGTCAGACCGACCCCATGGGGTTCCTTGGACGGTTTCCGGAAGGCGCGATCCTGGATGAGATCCAGAACGTCCCGGAGATCTTCTCGTACCTGCAGGGCGACATCGACGAGACGCGTACGCCAGGGCGGTGGATCGTCACGGGTTCGACCGCCATCGATCTGAACAAGAACATCTCCCAGTCGCTCGCGGGCCGCATCGCGACGCTCGAGTTGCTGCCGTTCTCATGGTCGGAGCTGGCCGGTGCGGCCCTCGCACCTCCAACCCTGACCAGCGCCGTCTTGAAGGGTGGATATCCACCGCTCTACGACGAGGCGCGAAACCACGAGCCCGAGAGCTGGCTCGAGCACTACGCCATGAACTTCGTACGTCGCGATGTGCGCGAGCTGTTGGACGTGAGGAACCGGCTTGCATTCGATCTTTTTCTCCGTCAGTGCGCGGCGCGCTCCGGGCAGATCCTCGATTACACCGAGCTCGCCATGGTCTGCGGCATCGACGTCAAGACGGCACACGAGTGGATCTCGGTGCTGGAGGCGTGCTACGTGGTCCACCTGCTTCGGCCGCACTTTCGCAACTTCGGGAAGCGTCTCACCAAGCGCCCGAAGCTCTACTTCATCGACACCGGTCTCGCCTGCCGACTCCTCCACGTCTCCGACGTCAACCAGCTCCGAGGTCATCCGCGTTGGGGAGCCCTCGCCGAGACGTGGTGCGTTGCCGAGATCCTGAAGAGCCGCGTCCACCTGGCGAAGAGCCGGAACCTATGGTTCTGGCGCTCGAGCGATGGTCACGAGGTCGATGTCGTGATCGAGACCTACGGCGGCGCTCTGTTCCCCATCGAAGTCACGGCGGCCGCGACTCCGGATCCGGTGAAGGCGAAGGGCCTGACGAAGCTGCGTGAGCTGAGCCAACGCGACGCGGACGCCGAGGTCCTTCCAGGGGTCGTGATCTACGGCGGGGACGAGTCGCGGCCGGTTCGCGAGGACCGCTTCGTCCCGTGGCACTCGATCTCCGCCGCCGTCGAGGGGGTCGCGTGAACCCCGGCGCGTTCACCAAGATCGGCCACTGGTACGAGGAGCGATACGTCGTCTGGCTGGCGCTGCGCTTGCTCGACGAATCGATCATCGAACTGGTCTGGGAAGGCCGGCACGACGACGAGCGCGGCATCGACGCCTGGATCCGCGACGCAGTCGGCGCGCGCATCGCGATCCAATGCAAGACACGGTCGACCGGACAATGGACGATCCCACGTTTGAAGCGCAAGCGCGTGTTCGAGCATGCAAGGCTCCAGCTTGCGGAGCGCGAGGAGCCCGACCGCGCGTCGAGGTACGAGTTCGTCACCGACACCACCGCCGTCGACTGGACGGACGCGATCGAAGCCGCCCAGGCCGGGAGCCTCCCAAACGACCACAAGCTCGTCGATGAACTTGGACCAGACGCCCCGGATCTCCTTCGACGCATGAAGGTAAGGACGATCGGCCAGGAGTGCGTCGACGACATGGCGATGGAGACCGCCAGGGGTCTGGTCCCGGGGCCGGACGCGAGGAGGTTGGTCGAGGCAGTTGGAAGGGTCCTGCGTAACATCCTGGGCAAGGTGTGGACCGCCCACGGGCTTCGGAGCGAACTCGACCGCGACTCGTTCGATTGGGCGCAAGGGCCGCCGAGCTCCGGTTTCCTGAGTACGTTCCTCGCGATCACCGATGAGTTCGTCACGGCCATCGAAGACGCACGCGGGCTCCCGCGTCACCTCGTACGTCCGGAGCAAGCGCAGCTTGCCGAGGCGGTGCTCGCGGCGCCGCCCGGAAGCCTGGTGTTGGTCCGCGGTGCGCCGGGGAGCGGCAAGAGCGAGGTGCTGGCAAGCCTCGTCGGACCGGCGAGGAGCTCCGGCGCGATGATCCTCGCTCTGAACGCAAGCGAACTCCGCGACTCCCCGAGCTTGCGGCTGCCGCCCTACTTGCCGTTGAAGCTGCGGAACCTGGCCGGCCACGAACGAACGATCCTGCTCATCGACCAGGTCGACCAGCTCGCCCGCGGAGGCGCCAACCAACAGCCGTCACTGCGTCCGGTCGCCCGTGTCGTTCGGCGAGCCCGCAGCCTGGGCCTCGTCGTCGTGGTGGGATGCCGCTCCCTCGAGGCGAGCCGCGTCGTGCAGCTCGAGAACCTACTCGGGGCCGCCGGCCCGGGGAGCCGCAAGGACGTCGAGGTCGACGATCTCCCGGAAGCGCCCGTGGCCGAGCTGTTGGCCGATCGAGGCATCCCGCTCGACGACTTGAACCTCGAGATGCGCCAGCTCGTCCGGCGGCCGATCGTGCTCTCCTTGCTCGTCCGCCTCATCGATGGACCGGCCGCATGGAGCGGCGTTCGATCGCAGCTCGAGCTGATCGAGCGTTGGTGCGACTTCTTGAGCGAAGAGTACGGCCCCGAGGCGATCGCGGTGCTCGACGCCCTGGCGGAGCGGATGGATGACGACGGAACCACGTCCGCGAGCCGGGCCCTGCTCCCGCATCCGACGACGGTGGATGCATTGATCGGGGCGCGCATCCTGATCGAGTCGGCGGGCGGCCGGATCCGCCCGTTCCATCAGGTCGTCACGGACACGCGCCTCGCGCTCCAGTTCGCGAAGGTGGACGACGCCCGTGAGTTGCGAGAGAGGCTCGGAGCCCGTTCGGCCCAGGATCTCCACCGGGCGCGGCGACTCCGGCTCGCCGTTCCCGTCGTCGCCGAACGAGGAGAACGCGGCGCCGCCATCATCGAATCGCTGCTTCGAGACGACTCGATCCGACCGCTGCTGAAGCACGCGATCCTGATGGGTCTGGCCACCGTCGAGTCTCCGGGGCCGGCGCTCGTGCGACTGGTCCGCGACCAGCTCCAGAGCGAGGATCGACGCGACGCCGTCGCCCGGACCGTCGTGTACGAGCACGAAGGATGGATGGAGGCGCTCGACGCGGACCTCGATCCGTACTGGCAGACGTGGCCTCGCCAGCGCGACCTGCTTCTCCAGCTTCTCGCGTCGGTCAGCCGGAGGCGGGGCAAGAACGTCGCGGCGCACCTGCAACGATGGAGCGAGGCCGATCCGGACGTCCTGACGCGCGCGCGAATGGTGTTCTGGCACGACCCGTCCGAGGACTGCGACGAGCAGTTCGAATTGAGGGTCGGGAGTCCATGGGTGGGCCCGGACGGGTTCCCGGTCGACTGGTCGAAGTTCATGGCCCAATCACCGCTCCGCAGCGTCCGACTCCTCGTCGAGTCGCTGAAGCGAACGCCGCAAGACGCCATCACGAACGACAACATGGGCGGCGACTGGATGCACGAGTGGCCTTCGGGCGACGAGATCCCGGACGCGGTCCTTGGCCTGGGTCTCGAACACCTCGTTGGGCTTCGCTCTTGGTGGGCGGAACTCGACGTCTCCGACGAGCGGGTCGATGAACTCATCAGGCACGGCTCCGGCGCGTGCATTCTCGTGCGCGTCGCCGATCTCCTCGCCCGCGCCCTCGCGCGATCGCTCGCGATCGGCGAGATCGACTGGGATCGGCTGCTCGCCTGGATGCCTCGATCACCGCAACCGCCGCGACCGCTTCGTAGGCTCGACGCGTGGCTCTTCTTGCAGGTCGGCGCTCTCCTTCCGGAGGGGACATCGTCGCGGACCGCCGACGCGGCGGCCGGCTGGTTCGAGCGAGAGGAAGTCGTGGCCGAGTTTCTCCGCGATGCGCGATGGAGCGCGGCGACCGCTCGGGTCGCGAAGAAGTTCCTCGACGGCGTTGCATCGAACGCGTCGACCGAGGTCGCCTCTCGACTCCGCGCTCGGGAAGGTGAGCTTTCCGAGATGCGCGCGCCGACCGCGAGAATCCGCTTCGGCTTCGGCCGGCCGGAGCCCGCCGTCTCCTTGGAGGACGCGGGGGAGTGGACGCCGAAGGAGTGGATCGACAAGCTCATGGAGGCGCCCGAGCCGCGAGACCCTCCGACCGGAGACGGCCGCTGGATCGATGACTCCCGAGATGCGCTCGCCGGTCTCTTGGTACGCGCCGCTACGCAGAATCCCCAACGCTATCTTGACCATGCGCGTACGTTCGGGTGCGCCGACTCGATGGCGCCCGCCGAGGCTCGCCAGGCCGTCCTGTCCGGTCTCACCGCAAGTTCGAACGTGGATCGTGTCGACGCATCCGACCTCGAATCGATCCTTCTCATGCCGGCGTACCTTGACGCACCGGAGTGCGCATCGACGGTCGGGCAGGTCGTACGAGACCGTCCGGATCATCCCTGGGGTACCCGCGTCCTCGAACGTCTCGTCGAGATCGCCGCGGAAGGACTGGCCGCGCTCGCGCTCTACGCACTCGCATCGATCGCCTTCCGGCAGCCCGCCCGCCGCGGCTTCGTCCTCGATTCGGCCGAGCGGTTCATCGAGCTCCCGGACGTCCTTCCGCGGGCCGCCGCCGCCTACGCAGCGGCCTGCGCGCAAGGCGTCGACCCGGTTCGCGCCGCTCGGGCGGTGCTCGTCGCTTGCAAGGACGATCGGGTTGCGGCCGCCCCGGACGTCGCACCGTGCATCCAATGGATCGCGTGGGACGAAGCGAAGGTCGGCCAGGATCAGAGCGTCGCGGCCCGGTCTCGCATCCTCGGGCTCGCCCGAAGCTCCGACTTGGCCGCCGCTTCGGCCGCGGGCGAATCGCTCCTGTTCCTTCGCCACCACGACCTCGTGTCGAAAGCCGAGTTCGACGCTGCGCTGATGGCGAGCCCTGCCGCGCGGCTCGGTGCATCGCGTCGTCTCGGGCTTTGGCTCATCCATCACGACGCCGACGTGACCGATCGGATGAGGGAGGTCGCCGTCGCGTTCGCGAATGACGACGACCGCGACGTCCGCCGGGCCATCCTGAGCGCCTTCCTTGGTAGAGGCGAGTCGACGCTCCTCGACGACCGCGAATTCCTCGCCCGGATGGTGCAGTCGAGGGCCGTCGGAGAGGACATGCAGAACCTCCTCCATGCGTTCGACCGGCGCGGCACGCTGCTCCCCCTGAAGGACGAGGTGCTCGCAATGACCGACCGGCTGCTGTCGAGCCCGCTCCCGACCGGCGATCCATGGGAAGGCCGCTACCAGGCCGAGAAGGCATGCGAGACTCTGTCGCGCCTGATCGAGGAAGCCGAGCGCGAGGAGGATCTCGACGTCCGTAATCGCGCCCTCGACGCCTGGGACCGTCTCCTCGAGGGAAACCTCGGCCCGGCGATGCGCACGCTCTCCGTCCGCCTCGACGGCTCGGAGTCACGCTCCGCTCGGGAACGCAGGCGCTCCCGCTTGCTCTGAACCGGGCCGTTCGCCGGCGTGATGGTGCACGCGCGACGATCCGACTGCATTTGCTGCCCTCCGATCGAGAGATCATCGGTGCTACGCTGGAGCCGATGAACGAGCACACTCCGACCAGCGCCCGCGCGGGGCCCCGGACGACGGCGGATGACTGGCTGCCGGACGTCTACGAGCTGCTCCGGGGCCTGGCCGGGCGGGCGCTCCGCCGCGAGCGAACGTCCGCGACGCTGCAGCCGACGCTCCTGGTCCACGAGGCGTACCTCCGCCTGCGCGCCGATCCCCAGCAACGCTTCCAGGATCGCGAGCAGTTCCTCGCCGCGGCCGGCCGGGCCCTGCGCCAGGTGCTCGTCGACCACTCGCGACGCCGCGACGCCGCCAAGCGCGGGGGCCGCTGGTCGAGGGTCACTCTCGCGTGGCCCGACCTCGCGCGCCCCGATCGCGAGCTCGATCTGCTCGACCTCGAGGAGGCGCTGGGCGACCTCGGATCGGACCACGCCCGGGCGGCGCGTGTCGTCGAGCTGCGCGTCTTCGGCGGCCTCACGATCGAGGAAACGGCCGCGATCCTGGGCGTCTCGCCGCGGTCGGTCAACCTGGACTGGCGGTTCGCGCGGGCGTGGCTCGACCGGCGCCTGTGGCCGGAGTCCGACCGGTGAGGCGCGACTCCGCGCGACGCCTGCGCGCGCTGTTCGACGCGGCGTGCGACCTCCCCGCCGGCGAGCGGCGTCGGTTCGTCGAGCGCGCCTGCGGCGACGACGTTGCGCTGCGGGTCGAGCTGGACGCGCTGCTCCGGCGCGACGAACGCCGCGACCCGTTCGACGGTCCGTTCCTCCGCGCGGCGGCGGACGAGGTGCCGGAGCGGATCGGCCCGTTCCTCGTGACGCGCATCATCGGCGCCGGCAGCACCGGGACGGTCTACGCGGCCCGGCAGGAGCATCCGGCGCGCGACGTCGCGATCAAGCTGCTCCGGCCGGGGCTCGACGACGACGCGCTCCGGCGCTTCCGCCTCGAGGTCGACATCCTCGGTCGCCTCCGGCACGAGAACGTCGCACGCATCTTCGAAGCGGGAGAGGTGGACCTCGGTCACGGCACCCAGCCGTACCTCGTGATGGAGCTGATCGACGGCCGCTCTCCGCTGGGACACGCGCGCGAGCGCGGACTCCTCCTCGAGGAGCGTCTGAGCCTGTTCGCTCGGATCTGCGACGGCGTCGGACACGCGCACGCGCGTGGCGTCATCCACCGCGACCTGAAGGCGGCGAACATCCTGGTCGACGCGAGCGGCGAGCCGCGGATCGTCGACTTCGGAATCGCGCGGATCGACGACGCACGCCCCGCCGGGCACCCCCAGACCACGCGGGCTGGGCAGCTCCTCGGCACGCTCGAGACGATGAGTCCCGAGCAGGCGCGCGGCGAGTCGCACGTCGCGGACACGCGCAGCGACGTCTACGCGCTCGGCGTGATCGGCTACGAGCTCTTGACCGGCCGGCCGCCGTATGTCCTCCACGACCTCGACCTCCCCGACGCGCTCCGCGTGATCCGTGACCAGCCCGCGCCGCCGCTCGGCCGGTTCGAGCCGGCGTTGCGGGGCGACGTCGAGGTCGTGTTCGGCAAGGCCCTCCGGAAGGATCCCGAGCAGCGCTACGCCTCGGCGAGCGAGCTCGGCGACGAGGTGCGTCGCTGCCTCCGCGACGAGCCGATCGTGGCCCGGCCGCCCAGCACCCGCGATCAGCTCGCCCGGTTCGCGCGGCAGAACCGCGCCCTCGCCGGCGGCGTGACGGTCGCGGCCAGCGCACTGCTGATCGCCGTCGTCACGATCTCCCTCGCGCTGGTCGAGGCGCGAACCAGCGCACGGCAGCGGGCGGCGGCGCTGCGGGAGTCGCAAGAGGTCACGCGGTTCCTGGAAGAGCTGCTGCGCTCGGCGGACCCGGAGCTCCACGGCAAGGACGTCGCGGTGAAGGACATCCTCGCGACCGCGTCGGAGCGGATCTCCGCGGAGTTCTCGGCGCAGCCGGCGATCGCCGGGCGGTTGCTCGCGACGACCGGCGCCGCGTACCTCGGACTGGGCGACCACGACAGCGCGATGCGGGATCTCGACGCGGCGCGCCGGCACCTCGAGTCGGAAGGTGCTCCCCACCACCCCGCGACGCTCGACGTCCGCCGTCAGCTCGCGCTCGCGCTCTCCCGCTCCGGACGTCACCCGGAGGCGCTCGCGGCGATTCGGTCCGTGGCGCGGGAGACGCGCGACGCGTTCGGGCCGCTGGCGGAAGCGACCCTCGCCGCCGACCTCGACCACGCGATGTTCCGGGCCATGGCCGGCGAGGTCGACGGCACCGCCGGCTCCCTGCGAGATCTCCTCCAGGAGTGCGAGCGGGCGCTCGGGGCCGATCACCAGACGACCATCCGGGCTCGCTTCGGCCTTGCGCAGGCGCTGAGCACCGCGAGCGACCTCGACGGCGCGGCCGAGCTCTTCGCGTCCGTCGTCGGCTCGTGGCGCGCCGAGCTCGGGGAGACCCATCCCGACACCCGTCACGCTCGAACGTTGCTGGCGCTGGTGCGCATGCGCCAGGGACGGGTCGCGGAGGCGAGCGCCCTGCACCAGGACGACGTCCGGGCGTTCGAGGCGGCGTTCGGCGAGGACCACCCGCGGACCGTCGCGGCGGTCGGCCGCTACGCGCAGTTCCTGTACGACGGCACCCGGTTCGAGGAGGCGCTACCGTTGTGGCGGCGGTGTCACGAGGCGTTGGTCGACCGGTTCGGCGAACGGCACCCGTCCGCGATCGAGACGAGCACGTTCCACGGGATGACGCTTCTGACCCTGGGGCGCGTGGACGAGGCGGCGCCGATCGTGACGGCGTCTCACGACCTCGCTCTCGCCACGTTGGACGCGCGCGACGAGAGGACGATCCTCGCCCGGACGGCCTACGCGGCGTTGCTGCGCGAGCGGTGGGACACCGAGGGATCGCTCGCCGAGCTCCTCGAGATCCTCGCGATCCGCCGGCAGCCGGGCGGCGACGGGCTTCAGCTCGTGCTCGCGCTCTCCAACGTCGCGCGCAGCGAGCTCGAGCTCGGACGCGTCGATGACGCCGAAGCGCACCTCGTCGAGGCCTGCGCGATCGGCGCGGAGAGGCTCGGGGCTCGTCACCCCGAGACGCTGGTCGTTCGCGCGACCCTCGCGAAGGTGCTCCTCCACTCGTCGCGACACGCCGAGGCGTTCGAGATCCTCGACGACGTCTGTCCGGCGCTGCGGGAGATCCTCGGTCCCCGCCACTTCCGGACGATCTACGCCGACTGCTCGCTCGCGCGGGCGCGGCTCTACCTCGGCGACGGGGAGCGCGCGGTCACGGAGCTATCCGACGTCATGGCTCGGTGCGAGGAGGTCCTGGGGAAGGAGCACGAGACCTCCGTCACCGCGACGTGTTTCCTGGCCGAGGCCCACGTCTGGCTCGGGCGCTTCGACGCGGCGGAGGCGACGCTGCTCGCGCGCGTGGAGGCGTGCGGCTCGCTCGCTGGGGCGGACACGCGTGTGACGGCGCTCGCCTTCGCGTTGTGCCGGCTCTACGTCCGGATGGATCGTGCGGAGGATGCCACCGCGTGGTGCGACCGGAGCGGACGCTGACGGCGGCCTCACGAACCGCTTCCTCATCGCCGCTCGCCGGCCGGCGGAACTCGAGCGCGAGCTACATCGAGACCGCGAGTCTCAGAGGCAACGAAGGTAGGCGACGAGCGCGCTCTTCTCCGTCTTCGCGAGCCCGAGGCCGAGGACGAGGTTGAAGAACTCGACCGTGTCGTCGAGCGTCAGGAGGCGCCCGTCGTGGTGGTACGGGGGCGAGTCCTTGATGCCCCGCAGGGTGAAGGTCTTGATGGGACCATCGGGAATCTGCCGGTGTCCGTTCACGATCTCGGTCTCGTAGAAGCGATCGAGCCGAAGGTCGTGCATCTTGTCGTCGGTGAAGAACGGCAGCGGATGGCACTCCGCGCAGCGGCCCTTGCCGAGGAAGATCTCCTCTCCCGCGAGCTCTTGCTCGGTCGCGACGTCCGGGAGGAGTCGTCCGAAGACGTCGAGCTTGGGGGCGGGCGGGAAGGCGAGGATGTTCTGCATCTGCGCCATCATCGCCACCTGGCTGGACCGATCCGGCAGGTGCACGCCTTTCTTCGCGGCGATGACGTGGTCGCCGTCGAAGTAGGCCGTTCGCTGCTCGAACTCCGTGAAGTCCTCGACCGAGCGGAGCGATCGCTTCGAGCCGTGGATCTGCTGGTTGAACATCCCGCGCAGGCTCACCGTATCGAGCCGGAGCCGAGCGGACTGAGGGCGCGTATCGGGGTTCAGGTGGAAGGCCGCGTTCGTGTGGCCGTTCGTGTGGCAGTCGAAGCAGGAGACTCCGAGGGACGGCTCCGCGACCTTGCGATCCTCGGTCTGGTTGAACTGCTGCTGCGGGAACGGAGTGAGCAGCAGACGCAGCCCCTCCATCTGCACCGGCGTCACCACGCCCTTGAAGAGCGCGTAGTAGTTCTTGATCGAGAGGACCTGCCCTTGCGAGACATCTCCCAGGTCCGGGCGGGTCGTAAGGAAGACGGGAGGAGGGAACTCCGGGGTCAAGTGGGTCGGGAAGTCGAACTCGACGTCGAACCGGTCCAGGCTGCGGCGCTCGAGCTCGTCGATCGCATCGATCTGATCCTTCGGGAAGACCTGGCCGCCGACGGCGTGCTTCACGTGCGGCAGCGGCCGAAAGCCGCGCGGGAACCGGCCGTCCCGCTTGATCGCCTCGGGCGTCATCGAGGACAGGTCCTCCCAGGTCGTCTCGCCGGGGAGCCGGACCCGCACGCCCTGTTGGACCGCTTTCCTCTCCCCGGACATGAGGACCGGCGAGGGGTCGTCCCGCAGGTCGTACAAGCGCGCGAGGAGTTCTCGCTGGAGCTCCATCACGCGCGCCTTCGCGTCGGAGTCGCTCTGCATCGTCCGCTCGAACGGCTCGTCCACGACCACCGGCATGTAGGTCTGGGCGCGGGGTTCGGGTGCGCCGGGCGGATCCTCCTCCTGAGCCGGAGCGGCGACCATCGGCAGCAACGTCAAGACGGCGGCCGCGGCCGCCTGGGGGATCGATCGTCTGGGGTCCATGTGCGGAATCCTCTCTCTTGCTCCGGGGCGCTCCGGCGCAGTGCGCGCGTTCCTGATCGCGACCGATCGGTCGCGACGACGAGCGAAACGCAAGGACCATGCCCGGCTTCCCGCTGGATGGAGGTTCCCACGTGAAGAGATGGGAGCCGGTCCCGGTGACGTTTGCGTCCATCGGCGGGACCCTCCGAGTCCTCACCGCCCCCGTCGCGCCGGTCGCTTTGTAGAAACGGAGGCAGGTTCGTGGCGCCCCGCGGCGGATGCATCGGGGGCGAAGTTTGTCGAGTTTCCGCGTTCCTCGGGCGGCGTTGGTCCGTCTGGGCCACAGATCACCTTGGAACTCGAGGACTCGCCATGCGCACTCTCTCCGCTTCCCTCGCCACGACCTTCGCCCTCGTCGCTCCGGCGGCCGACGCGCGCCAGTGCCAGGTTCCGCCGTCGCCGACCGCGCCGTCCACCGCGCAGTACACCATCGAGGACGTGACGCACACGCTCCCCAAGTGGGTGCCGCTCGACGCGCCGAACGGACTGGGCGTCAAGGCCGCCGACTTCAATGCGGACGGCGAGCTCGACCTCGTCATCGGCGGCAACGGCCCGAAGCCGGTGCAGGTCTTTTATCTCGAGGCGAACCTGTCGAATCAGATCTACCCGGCCCACGTCGAGCTGCTCGACCCGCTGGTCGTCGGCGGCCACATATTCACGAACACGTCCGGCTGCTACGGCGTCGACGTCGCGGACCTGGATCACGACGGCCTCCCCGATCTCGTGGTCGGTCGCCGCAAAGGGAACGAGGGCTTCAGCGTCGACGGCTACCGGGACACGGTTTGGCTGAACGACGGGACGGGCCTCGACCGGTTCGACGGCATCCCGCCGAAGCTGCTGCCGGTCGTCGGCGAGGACACGACCTACGTGATGGGCCAGGACAAGCCGTACAGCGAGACGTTCGGACTCGGGCTGCAACACCTGAACGGCGACCTGCACCACGACCTGATCACGGTCGGCGCGTTCGGCATCCGCCAGTACACGGGGGACGGGCTCGGCAACTTCACGCACGTCACCACGTACACCGAAGCCGGGACGTCCGGCGTCTACCGCAACGTCGAGTTCGGCGACCTCGACCAGGACGGCCTGGTCGACCTGTTCGTCTGCCGCGCCGGCTCCGCGAGCGACCGCGCGTGGCTCAACATCGGGACGCCGACCGCCCCGGTCTTCATGGTCGCGTCCGGTTCGAGCCATCCGGTCATCCTGCGTCCGCCCGGCTCGGCGGTGCAGTGGCGGATCGGCGCGACGGGGGGGTGCGGACTCCCGCCGAGCTGCGGCGTCCTCGGCGCGACGGAGGTCGGCACGATCGACATCGACCTCCACGATCTCGACGGCGACGGCGACCTCGACCTCGTCATCGCCTGCCCGAATGCCAAGAACGCCGCCTACCTGAACGACGGCAACGGCGCATTCGGCTCGCGCAACACGCTCCCGAACGGGAGGCCGACCTGGGTGTTCGAGACCGCGACGCCGGACTGGCCCGACGACGTGGGCGGCTTCGCGTACAGCGAGTTCCTCTACCAGGCGGCGGTCGCGGCCGGCGCGTTCAACGTGAACACGCCGAAGTCGTGCGTCGACTTTCGCGTCGACGGCCTGATGCTCGAGTTCGCGTCATCGCCGTGGATCGATGACTTCGACGGCGACGGGATCCTGGACGTGGCGTTCGCGAACCGCAACGACCTCCACGAGGTCTGCCTCATGAACCCGTTCGTCCCGAAGCTCCCCGGCGGCTCCGGGCCGTACCTCGGCTTCCCCTACCTGAGCGACACGATTCCCGCGCCGCCCGTCTACGACCACATCCACTTTGGCGCTCCGGCCGTCGGTGGGATCTCGTTCCGGCCCTGCGTCGAGCTCGTCGGGCGGGCGAACGACGGGACTTCGTACCTCGAGACGGCGTTCATCGACTCCGACGGCGTGCTCGACTGGATCGAGTCGAACTTCTCGAACAACTTCTTCAGCGACGATCTCGGCAACGACTACGAGGACGTGAGCAACTCCACGCACGTGTGGTTCGGCCAGACGCCGCCAGCCGGTACCGATTGTCCTTGAGGCGCCCGAGCTGGAGGCATGACCCATGAAACACATCGTCACCGCCACCTGGATCCTCGCCTCGACCATCGCCGCGGCCGGCCCGGAGCACGTCCGGGGCGGGCCCTGGGACGCGGACGGTCCCGTCTTCGTCGAGAACCGCGGGCAGTTCGACGCCGCGGCGAGGTTCGTCGCCCGGCAGGGCGCGCTCACCCTCTTCCTGCGCGAGGACGGCCTCGCCTTCTCGGTCGCCGACGCCCGGCGACGCGGCTCCTCGCGGCCGATCGATGCCGCGTTCGACGCGCCGAGCCGCGCCGTGGGGCTCTTCTGCGATTTCGAGGGCACGACGCGCTCACCGGCCGTCCGGCCCCGCGGGCGCGTCGAGAAGCGGTTCCACTTCATGAGGGGCGACCGCGCCGGCTGGCGGACCGACGTGTCCGCGTTCCAGTCCGTCGTCTACCGCGACGTCGCCCCCGGCGTCGACGTCGAGCTGCACGCGCGGGGCGGCCGGCTGGCGTTCGACCTGCACCTCGCGCCGTCGGCCCGGCCGGACGAGCTCGTCCTGCGGTGGCGCGGCGCCGAGGGCATCTCGGTCGCGCCGTCCGGGGATCTCGTGGTCCGCACCGCGATCGGCGCGCTCCACGTGGGCCGGCCCGCCGCCGTCGAGCGCTCGCCCGGCGGCGCCCGCGACGAGGTGCCGGCGCGCTTCGACGTGATCGACGACGAGCGCTGCGTGCTCCGGCTCGACGGAGGCAGCGCGCACGCGGCGGCGACGATCGACCCGACGTTCTCCTTCTCGACGTACCTCGGGGGCGGCCAGACGGACATCGCGCTCGGTGTCGCGCTCGACCAGCTCTGCGTCGGCACGTGCTCGTACGCGTGCGGCCGCACGCTCTCGCCGAGCTACCCCACCACGGCCGGCGCGTACGACACGAGCCACAACGGGAACTTCGACGCCTTCGTCACCCGGGTGTCGCCGCCGGGGACGGCGTTGAGCTGGTCGACGTTCATCGGCGGCGGCGACCTGGACGCCGCGCTCGACGTCGACGTGAACGCGAACAACGACGTCGCGGTCGTCGGCGCCACCTTCTCGACGGACTTCCCGACCAGCGCCGGCGCGTACGACACCACGCACAACACCAGCAACGACGCGTTCGCGCTGAAGCTGTCCGGCTTCGGCTCGACGCTGGCGTACTCGACGTACCTCGGCGGTGCGGTCCCGGCGCCGCTCATCGGCTACGACTTCGCGACCGGCGTCGCCGTCGATCCGAGCGGCCGTTTCTACGTCACCGGCCAGGCGGGCAGCGTCCTGTTCAGCGGCTCGCCCGGCGGTTACGACACGAGCTACAATCTCGGCTTCTCCGACGCGTTCCTCGTGCTCCTCGACCCGTCGGCGAGCGGCGCCGCGAGCCTGGTGAGCTGGACCTACCTCGGCGGTACGCAGGAGGACGGCGCGCTCGCCGTGGTGCTGGACGACCTCGTCCGCCCCTACGTCACGATCTGCACCAACTCGACGGACGTGCGGACCACGCCCGGCGCGCCGCAGCCGACCGCACCGGGCGGGACCGAGGACGTGATCGTCGCTCGGTTCGCGTCCGACCTGAGCACGCTCGAGTTCTCGACCTACCTCGGCGGGAGCGCGAGCGATCACCCGACCGGTCTCGCCGTCGAAGGCTCGCGCAACGTCTTCGTGACCGGCGAGACGACGTCGCCGGCCTTCCCCGGACCGACCGGTTCGCCACCGCTGACGCCCAACGGTACGTCGGATGCGTTCGTGACGAAGATCCACGTTCCGACGGGAACCCTCACCTACTCCACGCTCCTCGGCGGCTCCGGGCGCGACGTCGCGCTCGGCATCGACGTCGACGCCGCCGGCAACGCGTATCTCACCGGGTTCACGAACAGCCCCGACTTCCCCGTCACGCTCACCGCGTTCCAGCCGACGCCTTCCGGCCCCGGCGACGCGTTCTTGACCTGGCTGAACCCGGCCGGAACGGCGCTGTCGTGGTCGTCGTACTTCGGCGGCCAGGGAACGGAGCAGGGATGGGCCATCGAGTTCGACGGGGTCCGCGGCGTCTTCTTCGCCGGCGAGACCGACTCGACGGACCTGCCGGCGCTCGGGTTCGACGTCACGCCGAACGGCGGCACGGACGCGTTCTCGACTCGATTCTCGTTCCCGTGACCGCCGCGGCCGGACCCAGCGCGCCGGGCCCGATCAGTCTCCGTACACCGTCACTTTCATCTTGCCGAAGCCGAGGATGTTCGTGACGTGATTGTCGACGTGGTGGATCGAGCTGATGCCGCCCTTCCGCGCGACGGAGTCGATGCTTGCGTCGCCGTGGGCGAAGAGCCCGAAGAACGACGTCGCCTCCCCGGTGGCGGACTTCGTCGGTGCGCCGTTCCCGGTCACGTGGGTCGGGAACGCGACGTCCGTGTAGATCACACCGATCGCGGGCGAGTAGACCGACAGACAGCCGGTCGCGAACGGCAGCGCAGCGAGGAGGACGAGGGAAGCGAGCTTCGACTTCATGGATTCTCTCCGAATCGACGGTTGAGTTCCATGCTTCGAGTTCTGCGCGTGCCGCGAAGAACTCGAAGCATGTCCACCCGACACGTGACCGCGCCCTAGCAGCCCGTGGTGAAAGTCATTTCGGCTGCGGCGGGCCCTCGTGACCGATCTCTTCGTTGCAGGATCCTCGACGTACAGGCAGTACGCCTGCGGTCCTGCGCCTCGATCTCGGTCGCGATGACCT
>CAZYQW010000132.1:0-54491 GCA_964649825.1 uncultured Phycisphaeraceae bacterium
GATTATCCGGAGGTCATCGTCGTCGCTGGCAAGGCGCGACGACGACCGCGTATTCGAGATACGTCGAGGAGGAGCAACGCAGCAAGCGATGACGAGGGCCCCGGAGAAACGTCAACAACTCTGAATCACACCACTAGAATCCGCGGGACGCGCCGGCCGTTACACCGAAGTCACCGTCACGCGGCAGGATGAGGAGGGTCGAGTACGCGGAGGTCATTCGCCCTTGCACACGCACAGGGAAGACACCCAGCCCACCGACGAAGACGGCGGAGATGCCTCGGCGAAATCGCTGGGCGGCGCGACAGATCGGCGGCTCCCGATGCCAAGGGACTCTGGGATCCGCTCCCTTCGCGAGCCGAGGGCGGCGCGAGCGCCCGTACGTCCAGAACCCGACCTCCAATCCCGCGGAGCAATCGATGATCACCGCACGTTTCCAGATCCGTTCGATCCACCGGCTCCTGCCAATCGAATCCTCGACTTCGCTCGCGGCGCAGCCGTCGTACGTGACGGTGCCGGCCAACGCCGAGACCTCGACGGGCAACGTCGCCCACGTTCTCGACGGACCGCACCTTGTTCGCGGTGGTCACCCGTTCGACTGAGCGCCATGGATCCGCACCGAGACCGCCGCGAGACCGCCGCGAGTTCGACGAGCTGCTCCGGACCGCGATCAACTACGAGCGCATGCCGGAGTTTCACGCCAACGTCTGCTTTCGACTCTCTCATCCCTTCGACGACGGAACGACCCACGTGGTGTGACGCAAAGAAGCTTTCCTCGCGCGCCACGCCGCCCTCGTCCCCGAGACCGAGGCGGCACCTCCTCACCTATCACGGTGTCCTCGCACCCAACCACCGCATTCGCCGCGCCGTCGTTCGTCGCCATCGGCCCACCACCAAACGCGCCGGCTATCGGCCGTGGTACGTCACCAAGATGTTTTGGGACGCGACGCCGGCGGGGTCGCGGATCTTCGTGGCCGACCCGCTCGCCGGCTCGCGTCACAACCGCGGCTGCGCGGTCGACTTGACCCTGTTCGATCGCGCGTCTGGCGAGGCCATCGAGATGGTCGGGCTCTACGACGAGATGACCGCGCACTCGTATCCGGGCTCCGTCGGGGGGACGTCGTTGCAGCGCTGGCACCGCGAGCTCCTGCGCGCGCGATGGAGGCCGAGGGGTTCCGTGTGTACGAGTACGAGTGGTGGCACTTCGACTACCGGGGCTGGGAGCGCTATCGCATCGAGAATCTGGTGTTCGACGAGATCGATGCCGTGGAGTGACGGCAGAGCCCGCGGAACGCCGTCGGTCACCCGCACCCCGCGCTGGTAGCATGCCGGGATGGAACCGAACGCGGATCACGCCGGCGGGACGAGCTCGCAGGATCTCGTCCGTCGCATCCACGGTGGCGACCAGAACGCCTTCGACGAGCTGTATCGCCGCTTCCACGACCCGCTGCTGCTCGCGATCCGCGCCCGCCTCGGCAAGGGACTGCGCGCGCGCCTCGCGTCGGAAGACATCCTGCAGAGCGTGTTCTGCGCCGCCCTCGACGACTTGCGGGGGTTCGAGTCGCGGGGGCCGGGGTCGCTGGCGCGGTTCCTCTTCACCTGCGTGCTGAACAAGATGCGCTCCAAGGCGAGCTGGTTCGCGGCGGACAAGCGACGAGGTGACGTGCGCCTCACCGAATCAGTCGCCGCCGCGGTGCCGGATGCGCGCGGGGCGGCGATCACGTATCGGGACGAGCCCGCGTATGAGCGGCTCGAGCGTGCGTTGCTCGTGCTGCCCGAGCCGATGCGCGAGGTCATTCTCCTGCGCCGGGTCGAGGGCCTCACGAATCAAGAGGCGGCGGCGGCGCTTTGCCGCAGCGAGGAAGCGACGTCGAAGCTCTACAACCGCGCCCTCGCCAGAATCGGCATGCACCTCGGCGCGCCGCCGGGTGACGCCGGCGACGCCGCGCCGCGGCCGTCCTGAGCGGAGCGCGGGGCAGATGGATCCGAGCGCTCTGGAAGACCTCATCGCCGTGTTCATCGCGCGCCGGAGTGATGGCGAGGCGCTCGAGCCCGCGCGCTTCGCGGCGGAGCATCCCGGCGGCGGTGCCGCGCTCCGCGCTGCGCTCGAAGGCGTGCTCGAGGCGGAGCGGTTGCTGCCGGGACGAGGTGATCTACCGGAGCGCCTCGGCCCCTACCGCGTGATGGGAATCGCGGGGCGCGGTGGTATGGGCATCGTGTTGCGTGGCGAGCACGAGGTCGATCGCATGCCGGCGGCGCTCAAGGTGCTGGCGGGTGGCGTGCTCGCGGAACCGCGCGCGCGGCAGCGCTTTCGCCGTGAGGGCGAAGCGCTCGCACGGCTTTGCCATCCGAACATCGTGCGCGTGCTCGACGTGGGCGGCGAGGGCCCGCTGCCCTGGTTCGCGATGGAGTGGGTCGAGGGTCGCAACCTGGGTGAGGCGATCGCGGCGCACCGTGACGGCGGGGGCGCGAGAGCCGAGCGGTCGGCGTCGCCGGATCTACCGCTCGGGCCCGCGCGGGCTGGCGAGGCGGCGGCGCTCGTGGCCCGGCTCGCCCGTGCGGTCGACGCCGCGCACGGCGCGGGGCTGTTGCACCGCGACCTGAAGCCGAAGAACGTGATCGTACGCGCGGACGGCGAGCCGGTGCTCCTCGACTTCGGTCTGGTCGGCGACGCCGGCGAGCCGACCCTCACGGGTACCGGCGACGTGATCGGCACCCCCGCGTCGATGGCGCCCGAGCAGGCGCGAGGGCTGCGGGCCGATCCGCGCACGGACGTCTACGGGCTGGGCGCGATCCTCTACGAGATGCTGGCGCTGCGGTCGCCGCATCCCGGCGACTCCGTGTTGTCGACGATCGAACGCGTCCGCCGTGAGCCGGCGCCGCCGCTCGCGCGCGTGGCCGCGGGAACGCCGCTCCCGCTGGCGCGCGTGGTGGATCGGGCGCTGTCGTATCGACGTGCGCGGCGTCACGCATCGGCGGCCGCGCTCGCCGCGGACCTCGAGGCGTTCGCGGCCGGCGGCGCGCCGCTGACGCCGCGGTTCGCGCGCCTTCATCGCATCGAGGACGCGGCGCGTCGTCATCGCCGCATCCTCGCGACGTTCGCGATCCTCGCGCTCTTGGTTGCGATTGGCGTGCTGGTCGACGGCGTGCGCGAACAACGCGAGGAGTCGGCGCGCGCGTCGCATCGGCGCACCCTGGACCGCGCCGCGTCGGCGCTCGTGGCCGGCGACGGCGGCGCGCTCGCCGCCGCGGCGGAGGACCTCCTGCGGACGGCCGGCCACGACGACGCCGAAGCGAAGTTCCTGGCGGCCGCCGCGCACGGCGTCGATTCTCCGGACGTTGCCGATCCGGTCGCGCGCGCGCTCCTCGACGCCGAGCGTGCGCGCCGCGATCGCCGTTTCGGCGACGCCATCCTCTTGTTGCGCAGTGTGCAGGAGCAGCTCCCGGCTTCGCCGCTGCCCGCGGTGCTGCTCGGCCGCGCCGCGCGGCAGGCCGGGCGGCTCGATCTCGCGGAGACCGAGCTCACCTTCGCGGCGCGCCGTCTGCCCTCTTCTTCGGCCGTGTCGAGGCTGCTCGGCCGGGTGCTCTGCGATCGGCGGCGCCCGGGCGAGGCGTTGCCGCATCTGCGTCGCGCGGTCCTGCTCGATCGCACCAGCGTCGAGGCCCACACCGAGCTCGTGCGAGCGTTGTATCAGGCGGGGGAGATCGACGAAGGGCTCGCGACCGCGCGCGAGGCAGTGGGTGTGCTCGGCATGCGTGGCGCGGATGTGCTGAACGCCTATGGCGCGCTGCTCGATCGCAGCGGCCGGCGCGAGGACGCGCGCGCGCTGTTCGACGAAATCCTCGCGACCCAGCCCGATCATGTCGCGGCCCGATTCAACCGCGCGTACTCGTTGGACTGCGACCACCGCTTGCTCGAGGCCGAGCGCGAGTACCAGGCGGTGCTCGCCCGCGACCCGAGGCGCGCGGACGCCGACGCGACCCTCGCGTGGCTCTATGTCGGTTCCTGTGCCGATCCGACGTGCGAGCGCCCCCACGTGATCGAGCCGGAGAAGGCGGCGTTGCACGCGATCACCGCGCTCGAGTCGGATCGCGGCAAGGGAAGCGGCGCGGTTCCGACCGCGGTCGAAGTGATGCTCCGCCTCGGGCGCGCCGCGGAGCTGGCCGACGTTCTCGATCGGCTGATCCCCACGGCAGCGTCGCCCGAAGCCGAGCTCCGCCTGCGTCAGTTCTTGGAGCGCGCGCGGGCCGCGGCCGTCACCCCGGCGAAGCACTGACCGGGGCCGCGGCCGGTCGGCGCGGCGACTCGAGGAATTCAACGGCGGCTACCAGCGGATCGGCCATAGGAAAGTGACGCCGTCGATCTTGACGGTGAGCTTGCTGCCGACGGGCGGACACGGGAACGGGATCGAGGGCGACGTGTAGGTGCCGCTGGTGTAGTTCGTGCTGAAGATCTCGGTGACGCCGCCGCCAGGGGGCGGCGTGGTCAGCTCGATGGTGATCTTCGAGCCGGGGCAGAACTTGCCGGCCAGCTGCACCGAACACGGTGGCCCCTTCTTCACGGAGAAGCCGGCGAGCGGGTCGCACGGCAGCGGCTTCTTCTTGGCCGCGACCGCGACCTGACCGGTCGCGGGCACCGGGCCGCCCGCGACCACCGGAGCCACGACCGCAGTGAGGTATGTGTCGGGGATGTCGTAGGTGCCGGGGAGCGGGGCGGTGATGGCGACGTTGCCCTGCGCGTCGGTCATGCCCTGGAGCACCACGAAGAGGCTCAGCGGGTTCACGCACGGAACGAAGAAGGAAGGGTCGGGCGGCTCGAGACCAGCGAAGAGCAGAAAGGGTCGCTCCGCCGGGGCGTTCGCAAGCTGGATCTGGGCCCAGAGGTTGTCGCCCTGA
Source organism: uncultured Phycisphaeraceae bacterium (assembly GCA_964649825.1). Classification (GTDB taxonomy): domain Bacteria; phylum Planctomycetota; class B15-G4; order B15-G4; family JADJEK01; genus CAZYQW01. The sequence goes on from CAZYQW010000132.1 coordinate 4,894, forward strand.
ACCTGCCAGCTCATGTTCAGGTCCGCGGTGTTGCACTGGATCTGGGCGGCGCCGGTCGGGGCGAGGGAGAGAGCGACGAGCGTGGCGAGAGCGGTGTTACGCAGCATGGGATCCTCCGTTGCGTCGGATGCGGTTCTCGTGGCGGGTCGAGGTCGGCGACCTCGTTCACCGCGAGAGCTGCATCGCGCGCCGCCGGAGGACAGGATTCTCGAATTCTCTCGTCGTGGACCGAGGCGCGGCCGTTCGCGCTACCGCTTGGCGGGCTGGTCGGCCGCGGGCATCGGCGAGGCCGGCGACGCGGGTCGTGCCGTACGACTCGCCGATGAGGTACTTGGGGCTGGTCCACCGACCCTGCCGGGGTCCAACCCGAGGCAGACGAGAATCGCACGCACGACGGGGGGATCGGTGATGACGGCGAGCACGCGCTTCTCTCCTCCGCAGTGAGCGCAGCGGCGGAAGACGTTTCGTGGTGGGACGAGGCCTTCGGGCAGGGAGTTCTCGTTCTCGTGGTCGGCGAGTGCTCGATCAAGAGTAGCCCGCTGAGCGGACTGAACTGTTCCTTCTCGAGCTCGCCGCTCGCGCGCCTGCCGACGAGTCAGGTCAAGAGATGTCTCGGACGAGTTCGTGGACACGGATATCCGACGTGCCGTGGGCGCGTTCTTCGAGGCGCTGTAGACCGGCGGTCGAGGCTCAACCTCAAGTGTGGCCGGCTGCGAGACTCACGAGCCACCCCCTCCTTGACGAAGAATACTCGGTATGTATACTGAGTACGCACCCCGTCCAGAGGAGCGCCGATGTCCGTGCGTCACAGTCTGCTCGCGATCTTGGCCGATCAGCCGGCGCACGGGTACGGGTTGAAGTCGAGCTTCGAGAAGAGCACGGCGGGGACCTGGCCGCTGAACGTGGGGCAGGTCTACACCACGCTGCGGCGGCTCGAGCGGGACGGGTTCGTCGTGTCGGAGGGGGTCGACGACGGTCCGCGCCAGAGCTGGCGGATCACCGACGCGGGGCGGGGGGCGCTGGCCGAGTGGTACCGAACGCCGGTCGAGGACGATCCGCCGGCGCGCGACGAGCTTTCGATCAAGGTGCTGCTCGCGGTCGCGGCCGACGCGGTCGACGTGACCGAGATCCTGCAGGTCCAGCGCGTCGCGACCATGGAGCGGCTGCAGCGGTACACCCGATTGAAGCGCGATGCGGACCCCGAGCGCGAGCTCCCCTGGACGCTGCTGATCGACTCCCTGATCCTGAAGGCCGAGGCCGAGCTGAAGTGGCTCGATCTCTGCGAGGCACGGCTGCGCGAGCGGAAGGGCTGAGATGTCCGCTCCCGTCCTCCCCCTGCTCCGTTTCGAGGATGTCGTCCGCGTGCATGGTGTCGGCGCGCAGGCGGTCCGCGCGCTCGGACCGGTCCGCCTCGACGTCGACCCCGGCGAGCTGGTCGCGATCATGGGGCCGTCGGGCTCGGGGAAGTCGACGCTCCTCTCGCTGGCCGGCGCGCTCGATCGACCGACCGAGGGGCGGGTGCGGCTGCAGGGGAGCGACCTCGCCGCGCTCTCCCCGAGGGCGCTCGCCGAGCTGCGGCGCCGCGTCGTCGGCTTCGTCTTCCAGGACCTGAACCTGCTCCCCGGGCTGACCGCGCTCGAGAACGTCTCGCTCCCGCTCGAGCTCGACGGCCTCCGCCTCGGCCCGGCCCGCGACCAGGCGCGCGCGGCGTTGGAGAGCGTACGCATGGAGTCGTTCGCGGAGCGGTTTCCGGACGACCTCTCCGGTGGCGAGCGGCAACGCGTCGCGATCGCGCGTGCGGTGGTCGGTCCGCGCGAGCTGCTCCTCGCCGACGAGCCGACCGGGAACCTCGATTCGGTCACCGGCGAGCGGATCATGCGGCTGCTCCGGACCCAGTGCGATCGCGGGCGGACCGCGGTCATGGTGACGCACGACGCGTCGCACGCGGCGTGGGCCGACCGGGTCCTGTTCCTGAGGGACGGGCTCCTGGTCGACGAGGCGGCGACAGTGAGCGGCGCACCGCTCGTCCGGATCGACTCGAGCGAGCCGATCGAGCGTGAGCCATGAGAGCGTGGGTCGCCCTCCGTGCGCTCGCCCGCGTCGAGCGACGCCAGCTCGTTCGGCATCGACGGCGCTCACTTCTGGTCGTGCTGCTGGTTGCGGTCCCGGTGGCGGCGATCGTGGGGGGCGGCACGCTGCTGCGGATCACCGAGCCGACGCCCGACGAGCGACGGATCCACGCGATGGGGCGCGCCGCACTGCGCGTCGACCTCGGGTCCGGCGCCGCGGCGTCGACCCGCATGGTGCAGCTCCCCGCCGACGCCCGCGTCGAGGATCTCTTCACCGGCGTGGAGGAAGTCCGGGTCCCGGGCCGATCGCTCTGCGCGCGGTTCTTCGCGCTCGCAGCGAACGCGCTCGAACCGAATGCGTCCGACTCCGAGGACCTCGACGGCGTGAGCCTCGCCCGCGGGATGCTGCGCGTGACCGAGGGGCGGTCGCCGTCCGGCGTCGACGAGGTCGCGCTGTCGCCGGTGCTGCGCGAGGGGCTCGGTGTCGCTCTCGGCCGACAGGTGACGCTGTCGCCCGGCGTCCCGAAGACGATCACCGGTGTGGTCGTCGATCCCGAGGACCTGTCGCTGCCGGTCGTGCTGCGGGTGAACGACCCGGAGCAGCCGACCGGCGCCCGCTCACTGTTGATCGACCTCGCGCCGCCCGCGGCGGCGACGGCGGCCGGGCCGCTCGGCGAGCGCGGCTTCACCGTCACCGCGCGTGAGGAGACCGGCGCTCCCGATCCGTTCTCGACGCTCGTGGTCTTCGTGATCGGCGGGATCGGTCTGTTCGAGGCGGCGCTGGTGATCGCGGCGGCGTTCGGGGTCGGGCTGCGGCGGCGGCAGCGCGAGATCGGGCTCCTCGGGGCCAGCGGGGCGACGGCGGGGGGGATGCGTGCGTCGCTCCTCTTCTCGGCGGCGCTTCTCGCGTCGGTCGGCGGGGCCCTCGGCGTCGCCGGCGGTCTCGGCCTGGCGGCGGCGCTGCACCCGTTCCTGGACGGCTGGAACGGACGGTGGAACGGCGGCTTCGAGGTCTCCCCGACGCACGTCGTCGGCGCGGTCCTGCTCGGCCTCCTGGCGGCCACCGCCGCGGCGGTGGTCCCGGCGGTCACCGCCACGCGGTTGCCGATCCTGGTGGCACTCGGCGGCCGCCGTCCGGTGACGACCGGGTCCTCACGGTGGCTCGGGGTCGGTCTCTCGATGGTGTCGATCGGCGCGTTGGCGCTCGTGCTCGGTTCGCAGGGGAACGACCTGGTGGCGGGGACGGCGATCCTCGGGGGTTCGCTCCTGGCGGTCCTCGGGTTCGGGGTCTGCTCTCCGTGGCTCCTTCACGCGTTGGCGAGGGTGGCCGCGCCGCTCCCTCTGGCCTGGCGTCTCGCGGTGCGTGACGCGGGGCGCTTCCGCGCGCGCTATGGCCCGGTGGTCACCGCGGTGCTGGCGGGGATGGCGATCAGCGTGATGCTCGGCGCGCTCCTCGCCAGCGTCGAGGCGCGGCTGGACGGCGCGCTGCCGCTGCTACGTTCCGATCAACTCGTGGTCGAGGGCCCGGCGGCCGAAGACGCGGCGCGACGCGTGGCGTCCGAACTCTCGCCGGCGAACGTGGTGCCATGGGCGGCGGCGTACGTCGACGGCGCACCGGTGCGCGTGGTGCGCGAAAGGGAGGACGACGCGTCGTCCGAGCCCCGGTTCGGGCGCTGGATCGCATGCGGCGGGCCCGAGCTGTGCCGGGTGCTCGGTGTCGATGGAGCGCCACGGAGCATGCATCTGGTGAGTGCGTCCGGCCGCGCGCTCGGCGTGCACGCGGTCCACGTGGTTCCGCGCCGGTCGCACACCGATCCGGAGTACGTGATCGACGAGCGGGTTCGAGCGTCGATCGGCGCCGAGACCGGCCCGCCGCCGCACCGACCGCTCGTCCCGTGGCGGGTCCACCTCGAGTCGCCGGTCACGCCGCCGCTCCTCGCGCGGGCCCAGCGGATCGCGGCCGAGGTTCCCGGCACCGCGGTCGACGCGGCGCTGCAGCATCGACGGCCGACCCGGGTCTTCCTGTACGTGGTCCTGCTGCTCTGCCTGGTGACAGGGCTCCTCGTCGTCTTCGTGGCGACGGCGCTCTCCTCGGTCGAGTCCGCGGCCGACGCGGTCGTCCTTCACTGCGTCGGCGCGTCGCCGTCCCTCCTGCGTCGCCACGTCGCGGCCCGCGCCGGCTACCTCGCGTTCCTCGGCGGAGTCCTCGCGGTCCCCGCCGGCCTGCTCCCCCTCGGCGGACTCCTGTCGACCACCAACGTGCCGCTCGACTTCGCCATCCCGTGGCTCGAGGTCGGGATCGCGGTGATCGCCTTCCCCGCCCTCGCCTACGTCTGCACCTGGCTGGTCGCGCGCCCCGCCCGCGGGAGCGCCGCGCCGAGGTGCGTCGCATGATCCCCCCGCCGAACACCGCTCTCGAGAACGGCCCAATCCTCATTCCCCTTGGAGACACCATGATCGGAGTTCACAAGGCGCCGTTCGCCGCGCTGCTCGTCACCACCCTCGCGACCGCGGACGTCCCCGAGGTCGAGGTCGAGTTCGAGCTCGGCTCGATCGAGTCGCGCGACGGCAAGACCTACCCGACCGAGCTGGGTCGGATCGAGGTTCCGGAGAATCGGAGCGTCGACGGGGGCCGCACCATCTCGCTCGCCTTCCTTCGGGTCCGCTCGCCGTCGGAGAACCCGGGGCCGCCGGTCTTCCTGCTCGCCGGCGGGCCGGGCGGATCGAGCATCCACGCGGTCCGGCAGCACGTCACCGGCGGCGGCAGCTTCTACCTCGACCTGATCGGCGGAGACATCATCGGGATCGACCAACGCGGGACCGGACTGTCGCGGCCGAACCTCTCGACCGACACGAAGTTCGATCTGTCGCTCGAGGAGCCCGGCGACCCGGAGGAGATCCTCGCGGTGATGCGCGCCGCGTGTCGAGAAGAGGCCGCGCGTTTTCGGGCGAAGGGGGTCGACCTCGACGGCTACACCACCGTCGAGAGCGCCGACGACATCGAAGTGGTCCGTCGGGCGCTGGGGTACGAGAAGATCGCGCTCTGGGGCGAGAGCTACGGGACGCACCTCGCGATGGCGATGATCCGGCGGCACGGCGCGCACGTCGACCGAGCGGTGATGAACGGACCCGAGGGGCCGAACCACACCGTCAAGCTGCCGAGCTCGACGCAGCACGGGCTCGAACTCCTGGCCGAGAAGGTGCGCCTGGATCCGGTGCTCGGCGAGGAGATCCCGGACCTCGTCGGGCTGGTGAAGACGGTCCTCGATCGACTCGAGGAAGCGCCGGTCTACGTGGAGCTCGGTGACCATCGGGTCGGGGTCAGCAAGTTCGACGTGCAGCGCTGGATCGCCAACAACATTGGGCTGGTCCGCGGCTACGCCGAGAAGGTGCCGGCGATGGTGGCGTGGATGGCGGACGAAGACTTCGAGCCGATCGCGCAGCAGCTCCTGGAAGAGCGACGCGACTCGGAGATCGGCAGCGCGATGCCGTTCCTCATGGACTCGGCGTCCGGGATGACCGCGGCGCGGGCCGAGCAGGTCGCTCGCGAAGCCGAGGAGACCCTTCTCTCCGACACCGTCAACTTCCCGATGTCGCACCTCGCCGAGGCATGGGGCGCGCCCGATCTCGGCGACGCGTTTCGCGGGCCGCTGCGCTCCGACGTTCCGGTGCTGTTCCTGGTCGGCGACCTCGATTCGCGAACGCCTCTCCGCAACGCCGAGGAGTTGATGGAGCACCTCCCGAACTCCCACCTGATCGTGGTCGAGAACGCGGGGCACGACGTGAACTTCGTCCAGTCGGGACTCCGCGACGCGTGGAGCGACTTCCTCGCGGGGCGCGAGGTGACGATGACGCGCGTCGAGGCGCCGAAGCCGAAGTTCGAGCTGCCGTAGGGGGCGTCACGACGCCGCTTCGGTCTCCTCGTCCTCGCTCGGCGGCCGCAGGTCGGCGCCCTACGGCGAGCGCCGCCGCGCCACGCCGAAAGGGTCGCCGCCGTCGACGCGGGGCGTGGTCGGGCACTGGCGCTTCTGGCTCTCGTCCGAGACGCGCTGGCTCGCGTAGTTCATCAGCTCGACGACGTCGACGAACGCCGTTCGCGTCCCCCGCGTCGTCCGCCGCGCCGTCGAGCCCGTCGATCAGCGCGCGCGTGAACAGTCCGTTGCCGTCACGCTCGCGCGCGAGCCCCTGCTCCGAGCTGGCCGCGAAGATGTAGAGCCCCTCGCCGAGCATGAGGTCGACCTCGTCCTGACCGTACGCGGGCATCACCATCGCGCCGCGGGTCGCGTCGCCGTACGCCTTCTCGCCCGAGTGGCAGGTGTCGATCAACAGCAGCCGCCGCTTCGCGAGCAGGCGGTTCCAGGTCACCAGCGACTCGAGCTGCGTCCGCTCGATCCCGTCGTACGGGTCTTCGGGCGTCGCTCGCGGGGTCAGGTAGTAGTACTCGCCGGTCTTCGAGCGGACGCCGTGTCCGGCCGCGAACACGATGATCGTGTCGTTCTCCTTCGCCTGGTGGAGGAACGTCTCGCGCGCGCGGCGGAGATTCGAGCCGGTCACCTCGTCATGGGCGAGACGCCGCACGTGGACGTGGCGGTACAAACCGCCTTCCTCCGCCTCGAACCGCGCGATCAGGTCGTCGGCGTCCTTCACGGGAAAGGCGAGATCGAGCCCGTCATCGGCGTAGTCGGCCACGCCCATCGCGAGCAGGTAGAGGTCGTTCGCCGGCGGGCGATAGACGACGCGCACGCTCTCCGGGACGCTCTGGATGCCGCGGAGGTTCTCGGCGCGGACGACGATCTCGGTGTCGGTCCGGTCGTCGGGGATCTCGAGCACGAGCGAGAGCGTGGCGATCGTGTTGCTGTCGTTCGGTACCGCCGCCGCGACCCGCGCGCCGTCGAGCGGGCGGCCGTCCTGCAGCACGGTGATCGACGCGACGCCCGCGCGGTCGGTGGCCGCGACCTCGAGGCGCAGCGCGCGTGTGGTCACCTCGCCGGTCGTCGGCGACGTGATGTCGACCGAAGCCCCGGGCGGGAGGACCGGCGCCCGGACCCGGTCGCCGCGCAGTTTGGCGGCGACCGTCTCGGGGTCGTTCAGGATCCTCGCGTACGACGACAGCGGCCAGATGCTCCGCGCGCGACGCGACTCGACCACGATCTGCGTGATGTCCGCTCCTCCGTCCGTGCCGACGTAGTACCCCTCGGGGGTGAAGCGGACGAAATCGTCGTCGCCGTACTGCACGTGCGTCAGGAGGAGCGCCTCGTCCTCGACGTCCCAGATGCGGAGCGTCAGGTCGTCGGCCACGCTGAAGACGCGGGTGCCGTCGGCACTGAAGGCGACCTGGGTGACCGTCGCGGTGTGCCCTTCGAGGAGGGCGATCGGCGATTCCGGCACGCCGATGTCGAAGACCCGCACCACGCCGTTCGACCCGGCCGCGGCGAGGCGGCGCGTCGACTCGTGCACCGCGGTCGTCCAGACCTCCTCGTTCGGACCGCAGGCGAACGTAGCGAGCAGCTCGCCGGTCGTGACGCTCAGCGCCGCGCGGTGCCGTCGTCTGCATCCCGCGGCGGGAGGAGCGGCGCACTACGAGACGCATCACTCGATCCGAACGCGCCGCGCGGCGTTCATCTACGCGCCGTCGCGCACGTTCGAGGACGAGCCGCCGCGCTACCGCGTCTTCGACTTGCGCGCGGATCCGGACGAGCCGCGGGATCGACACCGCGACGACGAAGCGCTGGTGCGTGACATGAAGGACCGGCTGAAGAATGCGTACGCGATCGCGATCGAACGCATCGAGGGCCTGCCCGTCGGCGAGCTCGACCAGAACGCCGCCGAGACGATGGCCCAGCTCGGCTACCTGGTCGGCGCGTCGAAAACGGCGATCGACGCAGTGCTGTTCCCCGAGGACGAGGAGTGATCACTCTGATCCCCCCGGTCGCCGGTAGCGCACATGACCCGCCGCGGCGGCCCGGCGGACGCGCTATCGCTGATTCTGCGCCGCGCGCCGGTTCCCCTCGACCAGCTCGTCCGGCGCGAGCTCGCCGGCGAGCCGCTCGCGTTCGCGTCGCGCCGCGTCGTGTCCGCCGCGCGCGGCGCGTGACAGCCACACGTAGGCCTCGACCAGGTCCGCCCGTGGCATCCCCGCGCCGTCGCGCAACATCAGTCCGAGGTTGAAGGCGCCCTGCGGCCAGTCTTGCTCGGCCGCGAGGCGGAACCAGCGGACGGCCTCCGCGGGGTCCGTGGTCACGCCGCGCCCGGTCTTGTACATCCAGCCGAGGGAGTCCTGCCCGCCCGCGTCGCCCTGCGCGGCCGCTTTTCGATACCACGCGACTGCGAGCGCGTCGTCGGCGGGCACGGATTCGCCTTCACGGTAGCGCCAACCAAGGCTGACCTGGGCGTTCGCGTCGCCGCTCTCGGCGAGCCGGCGGATGTGCTCGACCTCCGATTCGCCGGGTCGCCGTTTGAGCGCCTCGTGTCGTTCGCGTTCGGCTTGTGACGCCTCCGTCGGACGCGTTGGCCACGCGAACGGCGGCGCGGACTCGAACTCATAGCCGTCGAGGTGTGGACACGTCGCGCGCTCGCTCGGCTTCACGTAGCGCCACGTGCCGTCGCCGAACACGCTCTCGACGAGCTTCGCCAGCGCGGGGTCGTACAACCGCAGCTCGTCACGCGTGTCGACGTGGTTGTGGTCGGCGTCGTTCTCGCGGTTCGTGTCGAACCACGACTGCACCGCCTCGGCCCAGTACTCGAAGCGGTTGGTCGCGGCGTACTTTCCCTCCCAGAGCCCGCGTTGCATCGCGCTCTCGTAGAGCCGTTTCAGCTCGCGGTCGAACGACGGGTCGAGCCGATCCAGGCCCATCTGATGGATCGCGTGCGCGAACTCGTGGATCAGGATGTTCTCGGTCGTGTACGGATCGCCGGGGAAGCCAAGGAGGTTCTCCTCGCCGCAGCTCACCGCCGGATGCTCGGGCGTCGCGCCGAGGCCGCGCGCGCGGCGGTCCCAGTAGTCCCTTGGCCGCAGGTGGGAATGCTCGGGCACATCGGTGGTGAACTCGTCGTGCGCCATCACCACGAAACGCGTCGGTCCTTCGCTCATCGCACGCAGAACGTCGGGCCGCGCCTCGAGCAGCGTCTCGATCAGATGGGCCGCCTCCTTCAGCGCGAACTCGGAGACACGCCGCGAGCCGAGCACCGGGAGACCGCCGGCGTCGACGTGCTTTTCGTAGAGCGGGTCGAGCGCGAGGCGGCGCACCAGATCCGCCGGCGGCGGCGTCACCGCGGGCGGGGCACCGGTCACGCCGATCCAGAGGGCGAGGCTCGTGAAGAGGAGTGCATCCACGGCGGCCATCGTAGGCCGTTCCGCATCCGTAAGTTCGTTCGCAACGCGAACGCTGTCGCCGGGTCGCGCGGTGTTCGCCGAACGCACACAACGTTCGGTCCATGAGACGGTTGTGAACGCTTTCGCGGGACCGCGCCGGTGGCACGCCGGGTGCGAACCTCCCGGACCATTCGGGAGCACGACATGACGCAAACGACGGCGACGAACATGGGTGGTCGAGATCGGGTGGCCCGCGCCGTGCGCAAGGGCCTCGAGTGGACGGCGGATGTGGGTCAACGGCGGGTCCAGCCCGGGTTGCGCGCGACTTTCTCGTCGCTGAGGAACGCCGCGCAGAGCAGCACGCCGCTTTCGCAGCAGGCGTGGAGCGCGCTCACCGGCCTCGGACGACACAAGGGCGGCGCGCCCGCGAGCGGCGTCGACGCCGCCCGCGCCGAGCTCGAGGCGGCGCGGCGCCACGCGGAGCGATCACTGACGCAGCTGTCCGACGTCGACCGCGCGGCGCAGGCGATCAGCGACAGCCTCGCCTCGATCGAGGACGCGTTCGAGACGGTCATCGATGCCACGGACGTGGGGAGCGCGGACGCGCGCCGCAGCGCCGAGCTTCTGAGGCGTCATTGCCGCGAGCTCGAACAGGAGCGGGACACGATCCTCACGCTTCACCAGCGTCACAAGGGCAGGGTCGCGGAGCTCGAGGAGGCGGCCGCGAACGCGGCACAGGAGGCGGCGCGTGAAGAGAGTCGCTCCGACCAGCCACCACGGCGCGCCGGCGCGGAGATCCTCGAACGGTTGTCTCGCGCCGGCTATCGGCTGACCGAGTGGCTCGACGAGGTCACGGCCACGATCGAGCGCCGCCTGCCGTTCCTGCGGCGGCGCGCGGAGCGACCCGAGACCGCGTCCTCTCCACCGGCCTGATCCGAGGAGTGTGTCCGACACGGACGTTGGCGAGACCGGCGGGAAACGCTGGGATGGCGCGATGCGTTTCCTCTCGCTCGCCGTCCTCTTGTGGCTCTCTCCGGGTTGCGCGAGCGCGCTCCTCTTGCACCCGTCTACGCGGCCGTTCTTCGGGTCCGTGGCCCGCCGATCGATCGAGTGGGATCGGGGAGCCGTCGATGTCGTCATCACGCGATCACGCGGAGCCCGCGATCGTGCGCCCGCGTTCTTCGACCTCGAGTTCATCGGCAACGCCTCGCGCGCCGAGCGCGTCGCGCCGCGGCTCGCGAGTCGCTTCGGATCCCACGCCGTCGAGGTGTGGACGGTCAACTATCCGGGGTACGGCGAGAGCGACGGTGAGGCCGACCTCGACGCGATCGCGCCGGTCGCGCGCGCCGTGTTCGACCGCATGAAGGAGGAGGCCGGCGCGCGCCCGTGCCTCGTCGGCGGCAGCAGCATGGGGACCACGGCCGCGCTCCACCTCGCCGCGAATCGAGCGGTCGACGGCGTCCTGCTCCGCAACCCGCCACCGCTCGAGGAGATGATCCTGCGCCGTCACGGCTGGTGGAATCTCTGGTTGCTCGCGGTTCCGGTGGTGCTGCAGATCCCCAACGACCTCGACAGCGTCGACACCGCGGCCCGCGCCCACGCCCCGGCCGTCTTCCTCACCAGCGAGAACGACGACGTCGTGCCGGCCGAGTATCAAACCCTCGTCGTCGACGCGTACGCGGGGCCGAAGGTGCGCGTGCGCTACGCCGGGGGCCACGACGGCCCCGTGGACGCGGCCGCCGCGCGCGCGTGGGAAGACGCGGTCGGCCGCATGCTCGGCGAGCTCGGGTCCAACTGAATCGACGGTGGCGCTGGCGCGAAGGGCTGACGCGAAGGGTTGAGTGAGCGTGAGTGGGCCGAAACCGAGAAACACCGTTCTTCCCGTACCTGTCTCGTACCGAACGCGACGGGCCGGGGCGCGCCCACAGCGCCCGAACGACGCGCCGCCGCCCCGGACCGCGGCCGCGCACACGACATAGCCGTGCGTCACGAGACGCTGGAGCGCCGGGTACGCGTCGACGTTCGCCGCCGTGCGACCGAGCGCGAGGCTGTTTCGGTGGTATCGCGAGTGCGGCCAGACGACGGGGTAGGGCACATCCACGGCGACGCCGTCGACCGCCGGGCGCGTGACGTCGACCGCGAGCCGCACCCCGTCGCGCGTCTCGACGTAGATCGACGACACGGGCGGGCGCGGGTCCCGCGCTCCGTGTCAGCTCGGCTCCTCCGAACGCTCCACCTGGAAGTCCAGGTCGGCGATCTCTCCCGCGACCGGGCGCGAGAGAGAATCGATGACGCCGGAAGACTCGCCGAACGATCAGCCACCCAGCAGGAGCCGTAGGCCTGGCGTGAAGCTGGCGCCCTTGGACGCGCCGGGGTCGACTTCGAGCACCTGCAGGTGGACCGAGACGCCGCACAGAGTCGCCAAGTGGGGAAGGGTGCCGCCCACCACCACGGACGGCGCGGGGATTGGGATGGGGAACGTGAGGCCGGGAACGACCGGCACGAGCAGCGTCCCGTCCAGGGTCGTGGGCGTCGAGATGGCGCTCAGCCCGATGAGGAGGTACCCGAGCGTGCCCGCGCCCGTGGAGTCGTCCACCTGGATGGAGAGCGGGCTTCCGAGCACCGGGTCCTGGAGTGCCACCAGGCCGGGCACGCCCAAGGTGCCGGGCCAGCCGGCACCGTAGTTGTTCCATGACGCGTCCGGACACAGCGACACGACGCGCACGTGTCCGGAGTTCGCGCCGCCGACCATGTCGTCGCCGTACGCGCCGATCACCAGGTCGGCGCCGCCGTCCCCGTCGAAGTCCGCGCCGCCGCGTACCGCGGCCCCGAGGATGAAGTCGGGCCCGTCGCCGTTCGCGGCTCCCAGCAGGGCGCCGTTGGTCCCCGAGAACACGCGAATCCGGCCGGCGCTGGTGCCGTTCTGGTCGTTCAACGGCGACGACACCAGCACGTCGTCGCGGCCGTCGCCGTTCGCGTCTCCGGCGCCGTCGACGCCGTTCAGGTAGCCGGCGAAGTCACCCGCCGCCTCTCCGTGGAACGTGTTCAGGATCAGTCCGGTGACTCCCGCGAACACCCGGGCCGAACCCGCGTCCGTGCCGCCGTCGTCGTCCTTGTAGGCGCCGGCCACCAGGTCGGGGAGGCCGTCTGCGTTGATGTCGCCCGCGCCCGCCACCGACGTGCCCATCGCGTCGCCGGCGCTGTCGCCGTTCAAGGTGTACAGGGTGGAGCCGGTGTTGCCGGAGAAGGCGCGTACGCTGCCGGAGTCGGCGCCGGTGTTGTCGTCGAGCCGTGCTCCCACCGCGAGGTCGGCGAAGCCGTCGCCGTCCATGTCACCCGGCATGGCCACGGCGAAGCCGAAGAAGTCGCCCGCGTTGTCGGCATTGAAAGTGTGGAGGATCGAGCCGTCCTTGCCGGAGAAGACCTGCGCGAAGTCGCCGTAGTCTGCGCCCACGATGACGTCGGGGAACCCGTCGGCGTTCACGTCGTGGCCGCCGTCCACCGACCGCCCGAACCCGTCGCCGATGGCGGCAGACGCGAAGGTGTACAGCAGCGCCCCCGTCTTGCCGGAGTGGACGAACGCCTTTCCTGGCGGGTTGGGCGGTCCACCGGGGAGCGGCGGCAGCACCAGGGGCGACCCGGCGACGAGATCGGGGAAGCCGTCCAGGTCGACGTCGCCGGCGGCGGCTACCGATGCGCCGAGCATCGATCCGTTCTGCGCCCCGGGGAAGTTGTAGAACGCCTGCCCCGACGCGCCGTTCAGGACGACCACGTACCCGGACTGCGGCTGGTTGGGGCTGGAGAACGGGGCGCCGGCGATGACCTCGGGCACGCCGTCCCCATTCAGGTCACCCATCCAGTCGACGGCGCGACCCAGCAGGTCGGCGGCCGCCGGCCCATCGACGGCGAGGAGGACCTGCTGCGCGGAGGAGATCGGAGGAAAGCACGCCAGGAGACCGAGAACCGCAACCGAACCGACCCGCATGGTGGACCTCCAAAAGACAAGGGCTGTGGAGGGATTCTATCGGAACCTCCGGCTGGCGGGAGGTCGTTGCGGCCGTCCCGCGAATCCTGGAAGGCGGACCGCGGCTCGCCCCGGGCTCGGCGAGCCACGTGCCGTCTCCCGGCGGGCGGCGTCGCCTGCGCGGAGAGCTCGTGGTCGTATCCGAGCGCATCCTGGACGCCGTGCGAGACGCGTCGCCGTTCGATCGTCACGCCCGCGCGATCGGCCGCGCCGGCACACACGACCCGCATGGGCGTGGCGGGCGATCTGAACGGGGATGGGCGGCTGGACATCATCGCGTCCGGCCTCGGAGAGCAGAACGACTCGGGAGTCGTGCGGACCTTCGCCGGCAACGATCTCTACTTGAACGCGAGCAACGCCACCCCCAACGTCGGCTCGACGCTCGCGTTGACGACGACCGGCGCGAAGGCGAATGCGACCGGCGCGCTCGTCCTGACCGCGATCAACGGCGTTGCCACCTTCGTCGTGCTCGACATCGGCAACCTCGGTCCCGACGGCGAGCGCGTCTTCTCGTCCCCGATTCCGCCGTTGGCGAGCGGTGTCAGCTTCGCGCTCCAGGCGTTCGCCGAAGGCTTCCCGGGCGTCGCGGACAGCGACGTCGTCACGATCGCCGTACCTTGATCGGGGCCGTGCGGCGGGGACCGCGACCCGCCCGGGTCGAGCGAGCCGACGTGGGCGTCGCGGCGAGTATCATCGCCAGGCATGACGGATCCCACCTCGACGACGACGCCGGCGCGAGTGCGAGTCACCGTGACGCGGGAGGAAGAATCGTTCGCTCCCGATCAGCGATGCGCGCACCGACGCGAGCGGCGTCGCCGTTCTCGCCGGGGACATCCTTCCGGGCACGCAGAGGACGTTCGTCGTGGCGCGGGCCGCGGGTCGTGCGCCGCGGGCGTGGGAGCGGTCGATCCCCGTCGCGTTGGGCGCGAGCGCGGCCGCGGACGTGAGCATCGTCCTGGCGCCGGGTCGCACCGTAGCGGGCGTCGTCCGCGACGAGCGGGGCCGTCCGGTCTCCGGCGTGCAGATCCGTGTCACGCACGCGTCTGCAACGGAAGAGACGAGCGCCGGCGAACGAGGGAGCGAATGGTCGGACGACGAGGCCACCTACGCCTTCCCCGACAAACGACCCACAACGAAGGACGGACGCTTCGAACTCCTCGACGTCTCGTGGCACCTCGACGCGGGATCGACGGTCGTGCTCACGACGAGCCACCCCGGATACGCGGTGACGCTGCGCTCGGGGATCGAGCGCCTCGAGGCCGGGGTCGATGGCGTCGTGACGCTCGACCTCGTCGTCGAGCGCGGTCGCTCGCTGCGCGGGACCGTGGTCGACGCCGCGGGAACGCCGGTACGCGGAGCGGTGGTGAGCGTCTCGCCTCCCGCGATGTCGTTCTACATCGTCCGGCGGCGCTCCGAGACGGACGATGAGGGGCGCTTCGCGATCGAGGCGCTGCCGCGCGCCGAGGTGACGATCACCGTCGCCGCGGTCTTGTTCGAGGGAGTCCGCGAGACCGTCGACCTGCAGCGCGACGACGTCGATCGGCGGTGGATCCTCACCGCGGGCGCGGCGGTGGGCGGCCTCGTGATCGACGAGAGCGGGGCGCTGGCCGTGGGCGAACGCGTGACGCTGGTCGATACCGACGAGCACTATGTCGCCGAGGCGATCACGGACGAGACCGGTCGCTTTCCGTTCGGCGGCGTCCCCGCGGCGTTCGCGGGCGGCTGGGTTCTCTTCGGCCACCGTGGCGGCGAGCCGGTGTCGGGGCCGGGTGAGGACATCGAGATTCGAATGAGGCCGTACACGCGACTTCGCCTGCGGCTGCTCGACGCCCGCGACGGGTCGCCGATTACGGCGCCGACCGACTTCGATCGACGGTTCCCGGCCGAGCTGAGTTGGAACCAAGGTCTGACGGGATCCTCCGCGCGCGTCGATGACGACGGCGTCGCCGCGCTCGAGGTTGATCCGGTCGCCCCCGTAAGCGTCGACGTGCGCATCGACGGGTATCGGGTCACATCCGTCCGGTTCGACCCGGCCGTCGCGCTCGAACGCGGCGGCCTTGACGTTCCGCTCACCCCGGCCGAGCCGGTCCGAGGCGTGGTGCGCGACCCGACCGGCGAGCCGGTCGCCGGCGTTCGCATAAGACAGATGGGTTGGCGATCGCATAGCAGCAAGCGCGAAGCGTGGACCGACGACGACGGACGGTTCGAGACCGATGCGGTCGACGACGACGCATGGCTCATGCTCGCGCACGACGCATACGCACCCACGGTGACGACGCTCGCCTGCGCACGTGATACGGCGCCGTCCACGACGCTCGATCTCACGCTGCACCACGGCGCACGCTACGAGGGCCGCGTCACCGACGAGCAGGGTCGCCCGGTGGCGGGCGTCTCCGTCTCGGTCCGAAGGCTCGGCCCGGAGGGTCGACTTCCGATCCCCTGGCCGGCTGCGGTCACGGGAGCCGACGGTCGCTACCGCATCGAGCGCGCTCCGCCGGGATCCGTGAGCGTCGCGTGCGACGGCGCGGCGGCGACGGTAACGACGGAGGACGGCGGGACGGGGTGCGTCGACTTGCGGATCGACCGGGCGTTGCGATGACGCTACGCGTGATCGCAACGCATGGAGGGCGTCTGGCGGCTAGCCTTCCAGGCCGAGCCGAAGAACGACGGCGTGGCCACTTTCGACTCCGATGGCCTTCTTGTCGAACCTGACCGCCTGGCCCCACATCAGGACGCCGTCTCGTGACAGGATCGGAAGGCCGGCCGTATCCGCTCGAGGTTCGGTGGCCAGGTGCGTGAAGTTCAGGTCGCGGAGGTGGTTCTCCGCGGTCTCGCACCACAGCCTTTGCGTGTGCGGAGATCGAGGCGTCTCGCCCATCAACACGGAGATTCTGAGCCTCGCCCCGTCCGCGACCTCTTGCACGGCGATCTTCACGGAGTCGCCTTTGCTCGCGCCGTCGGTCGGGATCTCCATCACCGGAGAGGGCTCCTCGCCGGGCCGCTCCCAGCGGATGACCAGGCTCTTTCCATGCGGGTCCGCGGAGAGCTCGTAGATCCACCAGTTCACGCCGAGTGCCTGTGACAGGTCCGTCGCCGTGATCCGCGGCACATCGTCGGCGCGCGGACGCTGTTGTACCGACAGCATCAGAGTGCAGGTCGCGAGGACTGAGGCAAGCACGGTGAAGAAGCGCGGCATCAGAGATTCCTCCGCTGGACGATGTTGGTGAGATTACGCCAGATCGGTCCTTCGCCGGAGCCGTCGTACGGGACGACGCTGTCGAGGCGCGAGTAGCAGGCGTAGAGCAGCGGCTCCCATTGAAGTGGCCCGCCGCGCATCGTCGCCAACGACGGATCGACCACGAGAAGCTCGCGCGCGGCTCCGACGTCGCCGACCGCCGCCGCGGCGTAGAGGCTCGCGCGGGAGAGCGACGGCTGCGCCGCGAGCACGTGCCGGCCGCGCTCCGCGTGAGACGGGCTCGAGGAACACGCCGTCGAAGGCGAGGATGTGGAGATGAAGACTCAAATTCAAAGCTGACCCGAATCGCTGCGAGGCAACCAGAGCTCCCCCGAAACCGCGCGGCATCCCGTCGCGCCGGGCGCGCTCTCGATAGAACGCCATGAGCGCGCGAACGATCACTCTGCGCACGGCGGAGCACAGGTCAGGATCGAAGGCGATGCGGTAGCGGAGTCGGACGACCTCGACGGGCAGATGTGCTACGTCCGGCGCGGCGACGTCGAGGAGGCGGTCGGCCGCCGCGAGCCGCTCGGGCCGTTCACCACCGAGCTGTGGTATCGCAAGGGGGCCGAGGAGTAGGGGGGCGGACCTCCGTCACGCGTCCTCCCCGTCGCGCCGGAGCGCGTCGGAGAGGCGGAGGCGCGCCATGTCGACGCGGTAGCGCACCTGCTTGTAGGTCAGTCCGAGGCGGTCGGCCGCCTCGTCGAGGGAGAGCCCTTCCAGGCGGTTCAAGACGAGCGGCTCGCGCAGCTCCTTCGGCAGCGCGTGGATCGCGGCGCCCAGGTGCTCGAGCGCGGCGTCACGGGACGAGCCGGCGCTCGGGGCCGCGACCTCCCGCAGGTCGTCGTCGAGCGAGGTGACGCGGCGCGCGTCGCAGCGCGCGGCGTGGCGCTGGCGGATCCAGTCGATCACCTTGCGCTCGGCGACCTTCAGGTACCAGCTCCGGAACCCCTCGTCGCCGCCCTGCCCGAAGCGGTCGAGGTGGACGAGCGCGTGGCGCGCCACCGACTGCGCGAGGTCGGAGCTCTCCGCGTCGCCGCCGAGGAGCGGCCCGACCCGGGCGCGGACCAGCCGCTGGATCTCCGGCAGGTAGCGGGCGACGAGCTCCTCGCGGGCGGCGTCGTCCCCCCGCGAGGCGTCGTCGATCAGGTCCTGCTCGTTCGTGCCGTCGTCCATCGTTCGCCTCGATGCCCGGCCGTGGTCGCGTTCCCGGCCCGTCGAATGCAAACGGAGCGCGCGGGGGGAATGCTCGGGAATCTCCGAAAGTCGTCGCCGGGGCCCCGAATCCGCGTCACGCCCCCGGCCGGATCCGTCTCCGCCGCACGGGACAAGCAACCACAGGAGACCATCGTGATGAGATCGAAGCTGGGCAAGGCGTTGGAGATCCTCGGGTTCGGCGCGCTCACGTGCGCCGCGGCGACGGCGCAGGAGACGCTCTTCAAATTCACGTCGAACGACCACAAACTCGGATTCTCGGTCTCGGGAGGCGGCGACGTGAACGGGGACGGCATCCCCGACTTCCTCGTCGGCGCGCCCGGGGCGGACGATCCGACGACGGGCCTCGTGAACTCCGGCGGGATCCAGGTCCTCTCCGGCGCCGACGGGTCGACGCTCCACGTGATCTACGGCGAGCAGGCGAACTCCGGGTTCGGCACGGCCGTCGACTTCATCGGCGACGTGACCGGCGACGGCTTCGCCGACTTCGCGGTCAGCGCGCCGGGGTACTCGGTGCCGCCGTTCCTCCTCTCGGCGGGGTCGGTCTACGCCTTCTCGGGGCAGACCGGGGCGCAGCTCTTCCGCACCGTCTCGCCGAACGGCAAGGACCGGTTCGGGTTCTCGCTCGCCGGGGTCGGCGACGTCGACGGCGACGCCGTGCCGGACATCGCGGCGGGCATGAACTGCAGCGACTGCAACGGCTTCAAGGGCGGCGCGGTGCGGGTCGTCTCGGGCAAGGACGGCTCGATCATCCGACTCGACTTCTTCCCGGGCCCCGCGCTGCTCCAGCTCGGCTACGCCGTGGGTGCGGCGGGCGACGCGGACGCGGACGGTACGCCGGACGTGGTCGCGTCGGCGGTCCTCGGCGGCGCGAGCGTGCCCGCGGCCGGCGACGTGTACATCTACGACGGCGGCGACTTCTCCATCATCTCCATGTCGAGCGGCGACGACCCGTTCGACTCGCACGGCGCCTCGGTCGGCCCGGCCGGCGACTTCGATGGCGACGGCTTCGACGACGTCTTGGTCGGCGACACGGGCGACTCGAACGACGGCGGCGCCACCATGCCCGGCAGCGTGACGGTCGTGCGCGGGCAGAACGGCACGCCGATCCAGAAGATCTGGGGTCACGAGCACTTCTCCCTCTTCGGCCGGTCGGTCGACGGCGGGTTCGACGTGGATGGCGACGGCGTCCCCGACTACGCGGTCGGCGCGCCGTTCCAGGACGTGGGCTCGGCGGCCAACAAGGGCGTGGTCCACGTCGTTTCCGGCGCCTCCGGAACCGACCTGTTCACGCTCGAGGGCGAGCAGGTCGACGACAGCTTCTCGTCCGACGTCCACGGCGCGGGCGACGTCGACGGCGACGGCCGGCCCGACGTGATCGTGGGGGCGGACCGGAAGATCGCGTTCGGCTACTACGCGAAGGTGCTGCGGCACGCGTGCGGCGCGGTGACGCCGTACGGCGCGGGTTGCGCCGGCTCGAACGGCGCCACGCCGTCGCTCGGCCTCGACGGCTGCGTGGCCGCGGGCGAGACCGCGACCCTGACGATCGAGAACGGGCTCGCGGGCGGCGCCGCGTTCCTCTTCCTCGGCTCGGTCCAGGCGTCGATCCCGGCGGCCGGCGGCTGCTCGCTGCTGGTCGCGCCCGCGCTCGGCCCGTTCGGTCCGATCCCGCTCGACGGAGCGGGCGGCGCGTCGCTGCCGTTCCCGTTCCCGCCGACTGCGTCCGGCGCGATGGCGACGCTCCAGGCGTTCCTCTCCGACCCGGCGCTCGCGCACGGGTTCTCGACCACCCAGGGTATCGAGATCGAGGTCGACTGAGCGGCGGGGTGGGTCGACCTCCCGGGGTTCCGGCGACGGTATGGTGGATTCCGTTGCGGAGCGGGGCGACGGAACGCGCTCTTCCCGCCGGGCGGGCGGGGGCGAGGTTCCCTCGTCCCCGCCATCACGGAGCCGTCTTGCCGGGAGGTCCCCATGAAGTCGTTTTCTCCGCTCCTCGCGGCCGCGCTCGCGCCCGCTTCGCTCGGGCAGACGCTCGTGCTCGACGTCAACGCGCAGCCGGATTCGGCCGCGCCGAGCTCCGACCCGACCGGGGTCACGGCCGCAGGCGCGTTCGCGCTGCTCGCGGCGCGCGGCGCGCGACGCGCCGAACGGCGTCGAGCTGTGGCGGACCGACGGAACGGACGCCGGCACGGCGCGGTTGGCGGACCTGCTTCCCGGCGACCTGTCCGGCGGGGCCCAGCAGCTCACGCCGCTCCCGAACGGCGGGCACGCGTTCATCGGCGTCGATCCGACCGCCGGCTACGAGCTGTGGCGGCTCGGTTCCCAACGGAATCGTTCAGCTCACGCTGAACCTTCGGGGCGCCGGACTCGGCGACGTCGGCGACCCGCGCCCTCGTGGCCGACGCGAACGAGGTGCTCCTCCTGCGCGCCGCGCGCGCCGTGACTGCGACGCGGGAGCTGCCGACGAGCGACGTGCACGCTCTCGTGAACCAGGTGATGGCCGAAGCGGGGCTGTCGAGCCGGCACCTCGAGCGCCTCGAGCCGCAAGGCGCCGTCCCGACCGAGCATCGCGGCCTGAAGCGCCAGACCGCGCGGATCGTCTTCACCGGGATCACCGTCGACGACCTCGGCCGCGTGCTCGCGGGCCTCGCGCGGACGAAGTCGCCGCTGCGGCCGACCTCGATCGAGCTCACGCACCAGGAGCAGGCCGGCAATCGTCACCGCATCTGGAACGTCACGCTCGTGCTCGTGGCTCCGTACCGCGTGGAGGACTGATGATGCGCTGGATCGACGTCGCGGGAGTGCCGGGAGCCGAAGGGGGAGCCGGAACACGGCGGTCCGGGCCGGACCATCGACGGTCAGGCGGATGATCTCGCCGAGGCGAGGGACGCCGACGACCGTTTGCGTGAACACCGGGACTGGCACGGTATGAGCGATGACACGATCCGCGACTTCCTGATCCGCCTCGCGGAGGACGAGGCACGCGGCGGCGCGGCGATCGCGCTCGCCGGCCTCCCCGGGAGCCTGGCGGTCGCGGGGAGGACGAGGGAGGCGTGGGTCATCGGTCGCGATCGTCGCGACGAACACGCCCGCCCGCGGCGCTACTCCACGCTCGCGAACGGATCTCGCCAGCGAAGCCCCGGAAATCGAGCGAAGTCGCGATCGAGAGTGATCCAATCGCAGCCGTGCTCGATCGCCATCGCCGCGTGGAAGGCATCCGGGATCAGGTTCCCCTTGGCGTTCGCTCCGCGGCAGAGCGCCGTGAAGATCTCCCAGTGACGCGGGCCAGGAGCGACGACCACACAGTTCGGTGGCGCCAAGACGTCCGCGGCAAAGCTCAGGGCCTCGTCCAATCGAGACGGCGGATCGAAGATCCGGGGATGGGTCACGACACGGAGGAATCCGCTCAGCACCAAGCCGCTGACGGCGTAAGCCTCTTCGGATCCGAGCACGGCCTCGAGCCATTCCCGAATCTCTCGGTGCCGTTTCGAGTCCGAGCGGTGGGCGTGGACAAGGATGTTGACGTCACACAGGATCACGCGTCGCGATCCATCAGATCCAAGAGGCTTGCCGAGTCATCGATGTCGACCCCCGGCCGGGGCCCGTTGCCTCCGACCGTGGTCAGGCGGACCTTCTTGGGTCGTGACGGCGAGGAACGGCGCGACAGCGACTCTCGCAGCGCGGCCTCGATGACCTGACTCAGCGTCTTCTTGGTGCGGGCCGCGAGCTCACGAGCTTTCTCGAGCAGTCGGTCATCGATGGTGATGGTCGTGCGCATGCATCGCTATGTAGCTTTGATGCATCTTGATGTCAATGGAGCGCACATCGATGTGATTCTGAGCCGGTGCTTCGGTGATTCACCCGGCGAGCTCGTTATGCACCTCGTGGAAGAGGACGAGCTGAGCGCGACGGACCTGGCCAAGTTCGAGGCGCTGGTCGCGGCGAAGAAGAAGGCCCGCGCGAAGAGCGAAGGGAGGGCGCGATGACGACGCTCTTCTCGTTCGAGACGCTCGGGCCGTTCCTGTGGCGTTCGACCGTGCTAACCGGGTTCGCCTACGCGCTGAACGCCACGCTGTTGCGCCGCTGTCCGGCCCATCGCTACCTGACGCTGCTCACGGTCCTGCTGTTCACGCCGGTGATCTGGTCGACGGCCACGCTCAAGCTCGCGCTCCCGGCGCTCGCGCCGCACGTCACCTCGAGCACTTCGTCCGAAGTGACGCCCGTCGCTTCTTCGCCGAGCGGCGACGACGTACGCGCGCATCCTCTCGGTCGATCTCCCCCGCGTGAGCGGGCGGTGGAACGCGCCGGGGAGCTGGATTGCGGACCGCGTCGTGGGGGCGCGGAAACCTGACGACGGATTCCTGCTCACCACGCCGCGCGCGCTGCTCGGACTGTGGGCGCTCGGGATCTTGGTCGCGGTCGCGGGCATCGTCCGGCAGCGCCGCGCGCTCGGGGGTCTCTTCGGTCGTGCGCGGCCGGTCACCGACGATCGGCTCCTCCGGCGCTTCGCCGACCTCGCGCGTCGACTCGGTGCGCCGGCCGAGATCGCGTTGCTCGAGGTCGACGGTCTCTCCGGACCGGCCGCGGCGGGGGTGCGGCGGCGAGTCGTGTTGATTCCGTCCGAACTCTCGCGACGATCCGCGGCCGAGTTCGTTACTACGTCTCCTGGACTCACTCGGATCCGACGCGGCCGAACCACACCAGCATGCGGAGCTTCAGCAACCACCCGAACCAAGACCTGGTTCGGCGACTCCACGCGCTTCCCGTCGCTCGTGTCGACGACGTCGACCCCACCCGACTTCACCCGTCGGGAGCCTGGTCCATCGATCGCGCCAACGTGTTCGTCCCGTTCAAGCGGTTGTACGGACGAGGTCTCCAGCTCTCCATCGGCACGCTCGGCGATTCGAGCGAGAAGCGCTTCCTCGAGCGCGGCAAGGAGTTCGTGTTCGACGAGAGCACCCAGCGTGTCGCCCTGCTCGGCGACGAGACCGTCGACCACTCGAAGTCCTACCTCACGGCCTGGGGCGTTTCGATGGACGAGGACGGTTCCACGTTCCAGTTCCCGGGTCCGATCGATCCCGCCGCCGTCAAGGTGCTGATCAACGACACCCTCATCGGCGCGGGAACGGGGTACGTGATCGACCACGCGACGAACACGGTGACGATCACCGCGGCCGGGTTCGAGGCGGGTCGCGACCCGAACGATCCCGCGGCGATGCCTGCCTTCAAGCTCATCGTGGGCGAGTGGAGCTGCTGAACACGTACTCTTCGCCATCGCGCGGGGGTTGAAGCGGCGGGCCCGAGGGTGATGAAGAGGCTATGATGACGCGTCGCTCGTTTCGGATCGATCCGAGCCCCGCCGCGGCGGAGCTCGACGACTTTCTCGCCGCGGCCGCGACGGGCTCGACCGGCCCGGCGGGCGCGTACGAGCGCGCGATCGATCGACTGCTTGCGTCGCCGCGGTATGGGGAGCATCGCGCGCGCTCCTGGCTCGACGCCGCGCGCTACGCCGACACCCACGGGCTGTACCTCGACAACCGGCGGGTCATGTGGAAGTACCGCGAATGGGTGATCGACGCGTACAACCAGAACCTGCCGTTCGACACGTTCGCGGTCGAGCAGATCGCCGGCGGCCTGCTGCCCGAGCCGACGCTCGAGCAGCGCGTCGCGTCCGGCTTCAACCGGTGCAACGTCACCACCAGCGAGGGCGGCGCCATCGGTGAGGAGTACCTCGTCAAGTACGCGATCGATCAGGTCGAGACGGTCTCGACCGTCTTCCTGGGGCTGACGCTCGGCTGCGCGACCTGTCACGACCCGGGGCTCTCGGGTTGCCACGCCGATCGTGTACGCGAACGCGTTCCTCGCCATCAAGCACGGCGGGATCGTGACGGTTTTCGATCTCTCCACCGGAGCTCGCGTGCGAGCGTGGCCGGTCGCGCCGCACGATTGCGAGCGGTTTTCGGATACGGTGGGGCGACGTCTCGAAGGGAACCAACCGATGCCGACCGGACCGATCGCGCGGCGGCTCGTCGCGGCCGCGTTCTCCGTGCTCTGGATCATGCTGCCGTCATGCGGGCGCCACACGCCGGTCGCGGCCGGCGACCCCGCGGTCGTCTCGGATCGTGCCGCCGGCGCGTCGAGCGGCCCGGACCGCGAGCGAACGCCGAACCGGCTCGTCCACGAGAAGTCCGTCTATCTGGCGCAGCACGCGTACAACCCGGTCGACTGGTTCCCGTGGGGCGAGGAGGCGTTCGAGGTCGCGAAGGCACAGGGACGCCCGATCTTCCTCTCGATCGGCTACTCGACGTGCCACTGGTGCCACGTCATGGAGCGGGAGTCGTTCGAGAACGAGGAGATCGCGGCGTACCTGAACGAGAACTTCGTCGCGATCAAGGTCGACCGCGAGGAGCGCCCGGACGTCGACGGGATCTACATGACGTACGTCACCGCGCAGACCGGCCACGGCGGCTGGCCGCTCAGCGTGTTCCTGACCCTCGATCGGCGCCCGTTCTTCGGCGGCACCTACTACCCGCCCCGGCCGCATCGCGGAATGCCGGGCTTCCTCGACGTCTTGAAGGGCGTGCGCCGCGCGTGGGACGAACGCCGGGACGAGATCGAGCGGTCCACCGCCGGCATCCAACGCTTTCTCGAGGCAAGCAGCCGCGCGCCGGGGCGGCCGGGAGAGCTCTCGCCGCTCGTGCTCGACCGCGCGTACGAGGCGTTCGCGGCCCGCTTCGACGAGCGGAACGGCGGCACCACGGGCGCGCCCAAGTTCCCGGCGCCTCTGCTCATGAACCTGCTCCTCCGGTACGAGCATCGGACCGGCGACGCGCGGGCGCTGGCGATGATGACGACGACGCTCGACGCGATGGCCCGCGGCGGGATGCGTGACCATCTCGGCGGCGGGTTCGCACGCTACTCGACCGACGCGAGCTGGCTCGTTCCGCACTTCGAGAAGATGCTGTACGACAACGCGCAGCTCGCGCGTGCCTACGCCGAGGCGTGGCAGCGCACGAAGGAGCCGCGGTACGAGTCGGTCGCGCGCGAGGTCCTCGACTACTTGCTGCGCGACATGCGGCTCGAGCACGGAGCGTTCGCGACGGCCGAGGACGCGGACAGCGACGGCGAGGAGGGGTTGTTCTACACCTGGACGCCGGTCGAGGTGAGGGAGGTGCTCGGCGACGAGCTCGGCGCGGAAGCGATCGAGGCGTTCGGCGTGACCGAGGATGGACACGTCGAAGGGCGCTCGGTTCTCCACGCGAGCTCGTTCGACCGCGTCGACGCGGAGCGGCTCGCCGAGGCGAAAGCGGGACTCCTCGCGGCGCGCTCGGGGCGCGTGCGACCACGCCGCGACGACAAGGTGCTCGCCGATTGGAACGGCCTCGCGGTCTCGGCCTTCGCGTTCTGCGGTCGCGCCTTCGACGAGCCGCGCTACGTCGTCGCGGCTCGAGACGCGGCGCGGTTCGTGCTGGCCGAGCTCCGCACCGGCGATGGCGCGTTGCGGCGGCGGTTTCGCGACGGCGAGGCGGCGATCACCGGCCACCTCTCGGACTACGCGTTCCTCGCGCAGGGTCTCATCGACCTGTACGAAGCGGACTTCGATCGGGCGTGGCTCGATGCGGCGGGCGACCTGACGCGCGTCATGAACGAGCGGTTCCTCGATGAGGAGACCGGGACGTTCTTCGACGTCGAGCCGGCGCCCGACTTGATCGTCCGCCCGCGCGTCGCCGCCGACGGCGCGGTACCGTCGGGGACCGCCGTCGCGGTCAAGAACCTGCTCCGGCTGAGCGTGCTCCTAGCGGACGAGAAGATGCGGGAACGCGCCGAGGGGTGTCTGCGCGCGTGGGCACCGGCGATGGAGCAGTCGCCGCTCGGATACGCCGAGCTCGTGAACGCGCTCGACCTGGCGCTCGCGCCGCCGCGAGAGATCGTCTTCGCCGGCGAGCGTGGGGCCGCGGACGTCCAGGCGCTCGTCCGCACGTTCTATCGCCGGTTCACGCCGAACCGAGCCGTGGCGTTCGCGGAGGCCGACGCGTTCGCGGAGACCGTCGCGGGCGGCAACAGCGCGCTCGAGCTGCTCGCGGGCAAGCGGCCGATCGACGGAAAGGCCGCCGCCTACGTCTGCGAGCGGTACGCGTGCAAGGTCCCCGTGACCGATCCGGCCGCGCTCGACGCGTTGCTCGACGGGCGGTGAACGTGGGAGCGGAGAGGAACTTCCCCTGTCGGGTAGACTCGCGCCACCGCCGTCCCGGAGCTCCGCCGTGTTGCATCGCGCGCTGATCGTCTGTCTCCTCGCGGTCGCCCCGGGCTGCGTCACGGCGCCGCACGTCTTTCGCGTCACGCCCGGCCCATTCACCGGTCCGCGCGTGCTCGTCGTCGTCGCGCACCCGGACGACGAGATCGCGTTCGCGGGTCTTCTCTACAAGACGGCCACGCACCTGAACGGTGCATGCGACGTCGTGACGATCACGAACGGCGAGGGCGGATACAAGTACTCCACGCTGGCCGAGCCGATCTACGGGCTCAGACTGACCGACGAGGCGGTGGGGCGCGCGGCGCTGCCCGAGATCCGGCGCGGTGAGCTGCGCGCGGGATGCCGGATCCTGAACGTGCGACGACTCTACGTGCTCGGCGAGAAGGACCACCGCTACACGCAAGACGCCGACGAGATCCTCGGCGATGGAGCCGACGTGTGGGACGTTGCCTCCGTCCTCGATCGGCTGTCCGAGGTCCTCGCCGACGAGGACTATGATTTCGTGCTGACGCTCGCGCCGGTGGCCCAGACTCACGGGCACCACAAGGCGGCGTCGATCCTCGCGCTGCGGGCGGTGACGGCGATGCCGCGGGAGGATCGTCCCGTCGTCCTGTGCGTGAGGGGCTCGTCGAAGGATCGTCCGATCGAGACACCGTTCGTGCTCCTCGACGGCTACGAGATCACGCGAGTCCGAACCGACGTCGCGCCGTTCGTGTTCGACCGCGCGCAGAAGTTCGGGTACCTCGATCGGTTGGACTACTCGATCGTCGCGAACTGGGCGATCGCCGAGCACAAATCGCAAGGGACGATGCAGACGTCGATGGGTCCAGCCGGGCAGGAGAACTACTACCTCTACGCCATCAATGATGACGGCGGCGGCGCGGTCGCGCGAGCGCGCGAGCTCTTCGATCGACTCGCCGAGCCGCAGTTCGCGGCTCCGGTGTACGACGCGTCGTCCCCTTGAGCGGCACTGGGTCGGGCGCGGGCTATTCGTCGTCGATCGCGCCCGCGGCCCGCAGGATCTCGTCCAACTCGGGCCGCGCCCCCACGACGTCGTAGCTCCGGTACCGGACCATGACGGACGCGTCGTCGACCTCGCGGACGTCATCCATCGGCGCCGGTCCCGCCTCCACATCGGCGACGAGATCGCGAGGCCTCGCGTGTCCGTCGTCACCGAGTCGGCGATCGACGCGTTCCTCGCGCGGGAGGCGGAGTTCGCGTCAAATGGGGACATCGAACGACTCCGCGACGCGTTCCGCGACCTGATGGGAGATGTCGATGACGTCGTCCGGCTCTCTCGGCCGGCGATCATGGACCGACGCGCGCTCGTGTTCTTCGAGACGTTGGGCCCGGGGGGGAGCAGCGTGGGCTACGTCGCGTGCGAGCGCGGCGAGTCCGGGTGGCAAGCGATCGAGCGGTTCGTTCTCGGTTGGGGATGCCGCTGACGCGGGCGCCGTCAGCCGAGCGCGGACGCGGCGACCGCGAGGCAGAGCACGCCGAGCGGAAGCTGCGAACGGACGTGCTCCATCAAGTCGCAGCCCGAGAAGAGCGACGCGAGGATCGTGGTGTCGGAGACGGGCGAGCACGGGTCTCCGAACACCGCGCCGCCGAACACCGCGCCGCCGAGCATCGCGCAGAACGCGACGCGGAGGTAGGTCGGGTCGGGGTCCGTCGCGGCCACGAGCGGGAGGAACGCGGGCAGCATCACCGCGAGCGTGCCGAGCGAGGTGCCGGTGGCGAACGCGAGCGCGGCAGGCACGACGAGGAGAAGCGTGGGGAGGAGCGCGGACGGGACGACGTCACCGATCGCGGCGACCACGAACGCGCAGGTCTCGACGCGGGTCGACACCTCGCCGAGCGTGACGGCCAAGGCGAGCACGACGATGCCCGGGATCATGCGCCGGCAGCCGTAGCCGAACGCGGCACCGATCCGCGCCGGCCGCATCCCCTTCGCGAGCGCGATCAGGACCAGCGCCGCGAGCGGGGAACGCGAGCTCGAGTCCAGATCATCTGAATCCACGCTGAGGAGACTCGAACCATGAGACATGTCCGATCCCGAGTCCGATCCATTTCCATGTTCATGGCCACGCCGTCGCGCCGTTCCCGCGGCGCGGGCCTCACGTCTTTCGCCGTTCTGTGCCTGGCGACGTGGTTCGCGGCGCATGCCTCGAGCGCCGTCATTCACGTCGACGCCTCGGCCGCCGGCGCCGGGACCGGCGCGACCTGGGCGGATGCCTATCGTGATCTCCGGCTTGCGCTGCTCGCCGCCACGGCCGGCGACGAGGTGTGGGTCGCGGCCGGGACCTACCCATCGCCGGGGACGTTGCCCGGGCCGTTCCGGCTCAAGCAGCAGGTCGCGGTTTACGGCGGTTTCGACGGCACGGAAGCGAGCCTTGCCGAACGCGCGGGCCTCTTCGAACAGACCATCCTGAAAGGCGGAGCCGCTCCGCACGTCGTGACCGCGAGCTTCGTCGACGCGTCGGCGATCCTCGATGGGTTCGAGCTGGTCGACGGGCACGGCGGCGAGACGCAGTTGGGCAGCAACCTCGTGGTGGGCGGAGCACTGAGGAGCGAGTCGAGCAGCCCGACGATCCGAAACTGCTGGTTCCGCGACAACTGCGCCCTGGGAGGGACCGGATTCAGCGGCCACGGTCAATCCGCCCGCGGTGGCGCCGCCTACTTGACGGGTGGGTCCCCGCGCTGCTCTCCATCGACGGCGCCGCCTCGAACACGATCCTGCTGTTCTGCGCCGGTACGCAGCTCCAGCCGACTCCGATCGCAGGAGGAGTGCTGGCGCCCATGCCGCCGGCCCTCGTGCTCCCGATCCCCTCCGGACCAGCGGGAGCAGTGCAGTTCTCGATTCCGGGAAAGGCGGGCACGCCCATGACGTTCTACGTCCAGGTCGTGGCGCCCGCGGGTCCCGTGGTCGAGTTCTCCAACGCGGTCCAAGTGGTCAGGGGCTTCTGATCGAGGGTCACGTCACCCGTTCGGCGAACGAGGTCTTGGAGTCGGTGGTCGTACGTCTTCTGGCGACTTCGCATCCCTTCATGATCGCCCATCGTCGGGCGCGCGAGGGTGGTTCACCCGAGGATGGCGGCGGCATGGGTGACGAGAACTCGACGCCGAGAGTGCAGAATGTCGTGGTTGGGAGCTCGCGGCATGTTCAGGTCAGGCTACCTCTCCGCGCGATGCGCGACGTCGCGGGCATGAAGCTGATCCAGATCGTGACCCGCGGGCTTCCGGCCACGCTCGACTACGCGGAGCACCTGTTCGACTGACGGCCGACCCGTACGAGCTCCGCGACCTCATCGGCGCCGTCGACGAGCCGAGCGACCAGGACGCCTACCAGGGCCTTCGCCGCGAGCTCGAGACGAGGTACCCTCCGCTCGTCGTTCTTCGAGGAGGATCCCCCATGCGCTGGTTCTGGGTCGCCGTCGCCGCGCTCGCGGTCCACGGACCGGCGTGGAGCTCCGTCGCGTGCGCGGGGGCGAAGGCGCCGACCGCGGGATTCCGGGCGCTGTTCGACGGCGTGAGCCTCGACGGATGGTGGGGCCTCGACACGGTCGATCCCGCGTCGTGGCAGTCGCTTCCCGACGAGGAGCTGGCGAGGCGCCGCGACGAGAGCCGGGCCGATCTCGCGCGGCACTGGAGGGTCGACGACGGCGTCCTCGTGAACGACGGGCAGGGCCTCTACCTGACGACGGTCGACTCGTTCGCGGACTTCGAGCTCCACCTCGAGTACGCCACCGTCGCCGTCGCGGACAGTGGGATCTACCTCCGCGGCGTGCCGCAGGTGCAGATCTGGGACACGACCGAGGCGGGCGGCAAGTGGTCGATCGGGGCCGACAAAGGCTCGGGCGGGCTGTGGAACAACTCGCCGGGCGCGCCGGGCAAGGACCCGCTCGTCCACGCCGACCGGCCGTTCGGCGAGTGGAACCAGGTGCGCGTCGTGATGGTCGGCGAGCGCGTGTCGGTCTGGCTGAACGACCGGCTCGTCGTCGACCACGCGCGCCTCGAGAACTACTTCGACCGCGCGCGGCCGATCCCGCGCCGCGGTCCGGTCCAGCTCCAGACCCACGGCGGCGAGATCCGCTGGCGCAACGTCCGCGTGCGCGACATCGAGTCGGTCGAGTCGAACCGGATCCTCGCCGCGCACGGCGACGCCGGCTTCGCCCCGATCTTCGATGGCGTCGACCTGGAGGGATTCGCCGGACCGATCGAGGACTACGTCATCGAGGACGGCGTGCTCTCGTGCCGGCCCGGACGCGGCGGGACGATCCACACCGTCGACGAGTACTCCGACTTCGCGATGCGTCTCGAGATCCGGCTGCCGCCCGGCGGCAACAACGGGCTCGCGATCCGCTACCCGGGCACGGGCGACGCCGCGTACACGGGAATGTGCGAGCTCCAGGTGCTCGACGACGACGACCCGAGGTACGCGCGCCTTGATCCACGGCAGTACCACGGCTCGGCGTACGGCCAGGTGGCCGCCCATCGTGGCTACCAGCGACCGACCGGCGAGTGGAACCTCCAGGAGGTGACGGTGCGCGGGTCGCGGATCACGGTGGAGCTGAACGGCACGCGGATCCTCGACGCCGACATCGGCGCGGCCGACGACCTCCTCTACGAGCCCGAGCGGTTCGCGGGGCGCGGACGGGCGCGCGGCCACCTCGGGTTCTGCGGGCACGGCGACGCGGTGGAGTTCCGAGACGTGCGGGTGCGACGGCTCGAAGAGTCGTCGCGCTGACGCGCGGCGCTCGTTCGACCGGCCGCGTCCCTCGCCGGTCTCGGGAGAATGGGGCCGGCCGGAGGCGCGAGCCGCCCGACCCCGTGATCCGCGCTCGTGCCGCCCGAGCGAATCCTCGCGCCCGCTCTTCGCCGCGCGGCGGCCCGCTACGATGCCCCGCGTCCCGAACCGCCGTCACGGAGCCGTCCATGCGCGATTCGTTCCACTCCACGCGGCGCCAGCTCCTCGCGCTGACCGGGTTCGGCCTCGTGGCCGCGCGGCCGCGGGCCGCCGCCGCGGAGGACGGACCGGACGGCGACCTCGCTCCGTCCGCGCTCCGGACCGCGTGCGTCGTCCTGGTTCGGCACGCCGAGAAGGAGGTCGACGGGACGCCGGACCCGAGCTTGAGCGAGGCCGGCCGCCGGCGGGCCGAGACCCTGGCCGCGATGCTCGCCGGGGCGGGCGTGACGCGGCTGCTCGCGACCGAGCTCGTCCGCACGCAGCAGACCCTGGCCCCGCTCGCGGCGCGGATCGATCGGCCGGTCGAACGGGTCGCGGCCCGCGACCCGGCGGCGCTCGCGACCGTCTTGGCGGCGTCCGCGCCGGGGCAGGTCGTGGTCGTGGCCGGCCACTCGAACACGGTGCCGGCGTTGGTCGCGGCGCTCGGCGGCTCGCTGCGCGGGCTCGACGCGTCGGGCCACCTCCCCGGGCGAAGGACGAGGTACAACAACGGACTCGACCCGTCGAGGGAGACGTCGGACTTGGTTGCGGCTACGCCGCGCTGTGCGGCACTGGGTTGCACGCGGATTATTCGTCGTCGATCGCGCCCGCGGCCCGCAGGATCTCGTCCAACTCGGGCCGCGCCCCCACGACGTCGTAGCTCCGGTACCGGACCAGGATGGACGCGTCGCCGAAGCCCCGGCGAATCGCCTCCCGAAGCAGCGCGACGGCGCGATCGGCGTAGAGGTCGGCGGTCGCGAGCGGTCCGGACGGCGGTCGATCGCTCGCGCCGGCGCCGGTCGCGGCGCGGTCGGCCTCGTAGGAGTAGATGACCGCCGCGCGATGCCATGCCTGCGGATCGTCGGGAAGGAGCCGGACGATCTTCTCCGCGCACTCGAGCGCCTCGTCGCTCTGCCCGCGATCGCAGTAGGCCGACGCGAGGTTCGTGAGGTGGCCGCGGATCGCGGTCCGATAGAACGGATGTCGCGGGTTGTGCGCGAGCGCCGTCTCCTGGGCCGCGAGCGCGCGTTCGAGGATGGCGATCGCGGGTTCGGCCTCGCCGTCGTCGAGGTAGGTCGCCGCCAACGCGTCGAGCGTGCGGCCGAGCAAGGACTCGAGATCGGCATCCTGCGGCGAAGACGCGATCAGGCGTTCGATCTCCTGGATCGCGGATCCGAACGTCGTCCTCGCCTCGTCCGAACGGCCCAGATCGCGGAGCAAGACGCCGAGGTTCGACAGGTAGCCGACGCGGTCCAGGGCGCGGCGCGGCGCCGACCCCGGAAGCGAGGCGTCCAGCGCGTCGTACGTGCGAAGCGCTTCCTCCAGGTCGACGCGAGCGTCATCGAATCGGCCGGTCGCCGCGGCGAGTTGAGCCCGCAGCGCGAGCGTGTCCGCGTGACGGTACGCGAGCTGCGGCACGTCGGGAGCCCGATCGAGCAGCGCCTTTCCGTTCGCGATCGCCTCGGACACGAGCTGCGCGGCGCCGTCCATTCGGTTCTCTTGAAGGTCCTGCTGAGCGAGCGCGGTGAGCGACAAAGTGAGCTTGTCCCTGGCGAGGGCGTTCGCGGGCTCGCGCGCGACCTGGTCGCGACGAACCTCGATCGCGCGTCCGAACATACGGCGGGCATCGTCCGGCCGGCCGCGCACCATGTGAAGCGTCCCGAGCCCGGCCAGCGCGTCCGCGAGCGCGTCGGCCACGCCGTCCCGCGTGTCGGGATCGTCGTACGCCGGCTGCGCGACCTCCACGGCGCGCGCGAACTCCTGCTTCGCCACCTCGAATTGGGCGCGCTGCACGGCGATGCCGCCGAGGAACGTGCGAGCTCGCGTGCAGAGGGCGAGCGCCATCCTCGGGCGGGGGCGCTCCTCGAGGTCCTGGCTCGCGAGCAACAGCGCCTCGCGGGTCGTCGCTTCGGCGACGTCGACGTCGTTGGACTCGAACTCCAGCCCGGAGAGGTCGATCAAGAAGCGAGCGAGCAGCGTCCGGTACGCGTGTGCTTCGGGAAACTCGACACGAAGCTCTCGCATCATCTCGACCGCGCGCTCGGCCGAAGCGATCGCCGCGGCCTGATCGCCGAGCCGCCGCCGGATGATCGCGATCCGGTTGTGGGCGCGCGCGGTCTCCTGCCGGAGCCTGCGATTGCGTTGGTGATCGGCGAGGACCTGTTCGAGCAGGCGCAACGCTCCCTGCCGCAGCTCCTCCTGCGCCTTGATGGGGAGCGGCGCGCTCTCCGGCGAACTCTGCATCATTCGATCGATGAGCTCGTCGACGTGCTCGAGGACGCGCGCGACGTTCTCCTCCGTGCGCCGCTTCTCTTCGTCG
This sequence comes from uncultured Phycisphaeraceae bacterium, assembly GCA_964649825.1. Lineage (GTDB taxonomy): Bacteria > Planctomycetota > B15-G4 > B15-G4 > JADJEK01 > CAZYQW01. Next base: position 38,268 of record CAZYQW010000132.1, read on the forward strand.
AGGCGCAGCTCGTGTCGATACAGCAGCAACGGCCCGCCGACCGCGACGAGGAGCGCGAGAGCGATTGCGGCCGCTCCGCCGGGGCGGCGCTCGGCGAACCGGATCGCTCGGCGAGAGAGGCTCGTTCGGCGGGCCGAGATGCGGCGACGGCCCAGTACGTTCTCGAGGTCGTTCGCGAAGTGGTTCGCGGTCTCGTAGCGATCATTCGGATCGACGCTCGCCGCCTTCAGGCAGACCGTCTCGGCTTCCCACGAGATGGAAGAGTTTCGCGATCGAATCGCCTCGAACAGACCCGAGTGGATCTCCTCGAGGACGCCCGGCAACGAGCCGCGGTACGCGGGTTGGAGCGTGAGCATCTCGTACAGCGTGATCGCCAGGCTGTAGACGTCGCTCCGCGGCCCGAGGTCTCGCCATCGGCCCTCGCACTGCTCGGGAGACATGTAGTAGACCGAGCCGAGCTGCGTGCCCGTCCGGGTGAGGTTCCTCTCTTGCTCGTTCGAGGCGGCCAGGCCGAAGTCGACCAGCATCACGCGTCCGGCCGGCGTCACCATGACGTTCGACGGCTTCACGTCGCGATGGACGACGCCGCGTTCGTGCGCGAAATGAAGAGCGCGAGCGGCGTCGGTCGTCACGCGCAGGCAGACGTCTTCCCACGCGCCCCGGAACAAGGAGTCGGTTGCGGCCGGCGTCCCGTCGAACTCCGGTGTGCACGAGCGGACCGCCGCGTCGAAGTCGGATCCCGTCAGGCTCTCGGCGGCACGCCCCGCCAGGTGCTGGAGCACTTGCGCCACCGTCGCACCGCGGACCCACTCCATTGCGAAGTACGGCACGCCCCCTTCTTCACCGACGCAATGGATGGCCGCGATCCCGGGATGCTGCAGGCGCGCGACCGTCTCGACCTCGCGCCGGAAGCGCTCGCGGGCGCCGGGGAAGTAGAGGTGTTCCGGTCGGATCACCTTGAGCGCGACCTGGCGCCTCAGCTCCGGCTGCTCCGCGCGATAGACGACCCCCATCCCGCCGCCACCGAGGAGGCCGAGCAGGCGGAACTCCCCGAGCCGCTCCGGCAACGCGGCGGACCCCGGGCCGCCGCCGACGTCGACCAGCCCCATCGTGTTCAGCCGCCCGAGGTTTCGCCGGATCGCCTCAGCGTGCTCGGGGTGCCGGCGGCAGACTTCGTCGACGACCCCCGAGCCTTCCGCGTCCAACCGCTCCAGGCATTCGAGCAGCAATCGATTCAGCGTGTCACGTTCGTCGGAGGGTTCCTGAGACATGCGTCGAGGCGTCGGTCGAGATGCTCCTGGATCTGGACTGGAGTCGGGCGGGCGGGCGAGTCCGGGCCCATGAGTCGCGAGTCGAAGGAGGGCTCGATTCGTCGATTCGGGACCACTGTAGCCGACTCTTGGCCGACTTGACGAGTCCTCGACTCAGGTGCTAAGGTCCCATCGTTCCGCGGGGAGCGTTCGGGAGCGTGCTCCTCGCCAGGGTCGCGAGGTCGCATGGACGATCGGGACAAGCAGAAGCCCGAGCCGGACGGCGTGGAAGTCGTCGTCCGAGTCCTGCGTGGCATGAAGGGCGTGCCCGAGATCTCGACGGAACAAACGTCCGACATCGATCATCTCGCCGACCTCCTCCTCGATCACGCCGGCGCGCTCGCTGGCGATCGGCTCTTGTATTATCTGATCTGTCTGCTGTCGAAGAGCTTCGACGCGCGATATCCCAGGATTCTCGAGCGCGAGTACCTGCTGCTGGATCCGATCCAACTCACGGAAGAGGCGATCGTCGCCATCTACTGCCGCTATCTCGACGGTGATCGACAGCGGCCGTTTCGCGAGTGGAGCGAACGGATGATGCTCGACACCGCGCTTCGTTCGAGGACGCGTCGCGATCTCGTGAGCGTGGCGACGGACCCGAAGAGTCCGCCGCGCGACCAGATGATCGCGGAGGTCGTGCACCTGATCAATCAAGCGACCTTCGAGACGCGTCGTATCGGATGGTACAGCTGGGTCGAGCACCGCCCGGTCGAGGAGGTCGCGAGGCTCACGAACCGCCCGCTCGAGCAGGTCGAGTGGGTGTTGGAGGAGTGGATCCAGAAGGCGCTGCGGAAGGCCGGGTTCTACGGCGCGCCGGGGAGCACGCCTCGCAACGAGATCGGCGGAGACCGGTTCTGGAAGCTCATGGAGGAAGGCGAGGAATCATGAACGAGCGCCCCTTCGACGCCTGCGACCTGATCCGTCACCTGCCGGAGCTGCTCGCCGGACCCGAGCCGATCCTCGAGACCCCGGCCGCCAAGCGCGTCTTGAAGGAGGATCCGGTCGCGCAAGCCGCGTTGTTGGCGGTGGCGGACTACGCCGGCGCGTACCGTCGCGGGCGGGACGCGGTGTGGGAGGCGCGCCGCACCTACGAGCCGACGATCGAGAAGCCGGTGAAGGAGGCGGAGAGGACGTTCAAGACGCGCCTCTCCAACGTTCTGATGACGCACGGCGCGCGGCTCGTCGCCGAGGGCGGTTCGACCGATCGGTGGTGCGCACTGGAACGTTCCGACCCACCAGATTCAGCACGATCATTGAATCAGCTTGCGTCATCACTCAGCATTGGAACCGATGCGTTCGAGACGCCCCTGAGTCTGGTTGATTCAGCCGGTTCGAGCACGGCGAGGAAGGCACCGCTCCATCGCGCCCGTCAGTTTCTGCTCGGCGCGCGGAGACTGAACGTGGATTCCCGGCGAGCGGAGTTCTTCCTCATGGCATGTGGAGATTACGCATCGTCGAGCGTCACGAGCCACGATTGGCTGGGATTCGCGCGAGGCAGCGACGTTGGAATGCTCTCGGCGTACTGTTTGGATCAGGCGGCTCGTCACAGTGCGACGAGCGATCCTGAGAAAGCGCTGCATCTGGCTCTCGAAGCGTGTCGGACGATTCGTTTGACCAGCCCGATTCGCTACAACATACTGCTCTACGCCTCCATGGCCGGTAATAGGCGAATTGCAAGCGAGTTCGCCGACAAGACGTCGATGTCGGCAAGTCTCGAAGACACCAGTCCAGCAGTTCATCGGCAAATCGAGTTCGATCGTCCGCATTGGAAGCGGGTTCGTATCGAGTATCCGAGCTTGTTCTCTGATGTCGTCGGAACGCTGGGTGCGCTCGGCGACGTCGTGAGCGCGGCGGCCCAATCATGAAGCGCATGAATCGGTCCAAAGTCGGAGTCTGCGCGCTCCTGCTGATGGCCACGGCCGACGCCAGCTTGCTGGCGCTCACCGGGGGAGCCGGATCTTCTTCACTTCCGCCGGCGACGGGAGGGGGGTTCGTGGAGATTCGATCAACGGTCGACGGGTCCAGCTTGTCTCTTGACGTCTTTGGACTGGGCCAACCTCCGTCGTTCCGACCGCCTCTGGCGAAGAAGCCCCCTCCGCCCGGACCCTGAGCCGTCTTCCTCGCATGTCTCGCACGACGACGCTCTCCGTCCTCGCGCTCGTGGGGTTCGTCGTCGTGGCGTTCCTCCTCCGCTCGAGCGGCGACCCGATCGAAGATCGAGAACCGCACCGGGGTGCGTCGGACGCGGCGCACGAGGTGGCGGGCGCGCGGAGCGTCGTTCCGGCCGAGGAGCCGCGCGACGACCCCGCGGGCGGGCCGGTCCGCGCCGTCCCTTCGTGGTCGGGCCCGGTGCTCGTCGTCCGCGCCGGCGACGAGGCGCTCGTCGGGGCCGAGGTCGCGCTCCTTCCGTGGGGCGCGGCGATCGAAGCCCGTGTCCGGTCGCCGATGGGAATCCCGTGGTCCGACGTCGGCGCCGCGGTCGAGCGCGGCGTCGCTGGCGAGCAGGGGCGGTTCGAGCTCGACGCCGCACGGCTCCCCTTCTTCGTCGCCGCGCGCGCCCCGGGGCACCAGCCGGGCGGGCGCTTCATCGATGTCGGAACCACCGGGGAGGTCGTCATCGAGTGTCCGCCGGCCACGTCGGTGCGCGGTCGGGTCGTGCGAGCCGACGGCCGTCCGGTGGCCGGCGTCCACGTCCGCGGTCGAAACGGCATCTTCGGGGCGTGGCTCCTGGGCACGCGCGGGCTCGACGAGACGCGCATCACGGCGATGCTGTTCCGAGCCGACGGAGTCACGGACGCCGAGGGCCGTTTCGCCCTCGACGCGCTCGCGGACGGCCCGGCCGCCGTCGACGTCGTCGAACCGTCGCTCTCGGAGGAGGTCGGTGACGTGCCCGTCGCGCGCGATCGGGAGGTCGTCATCGTCGTGCACGAGGCCGCGATGGTGCGCGGCCGAGTGACCGACGCCGCGACCGGCGAACCGATCGCGGGTGCGCTGGTCACCACCTACTTCAAGAGGGCGAGCTACGAGGAGAGCTGGGTCGGATGGAGCGCGACGGACGCCGGCGGGCGGTACGAGCTGCGCACCCGCGTCGCCGGCCAGGAGTTCGGGCTGCGCGTCCTGTCGGACGGCTGCGCGAGCTTCAATCGACGGATGACGCCGCTTGCGAACGGCGCGTCGCTCGAGCTCGACGTTGCGCTCGAACGGGGCGTCGCGATCGCGGGCGGCGTGACGGCGCCGAACGGCGAGCCGATCGCGGGGGCGATGGTGCAGGCGTGGGACTCGAAGACGGGAGACTGGCTCGCGCTCGAGACGACGGACGGCGCCGGTTCGTTCCGCCTGAGCGGCATGAAGCCCGAGGTCGAGTATCTGATCTCGATCGCGCATGCCGACTTCGAGCTCCTGAACGAGAGCCACGTCCGCGGTGGCACGGAGCGCGAGTTCGTCCTTCTGCCTCTCGCGAAGATCCGTGGTCGAGTCCGGGGCGACGTCGCGAGGTTCGTGAACGGTGAGGCACGCCTCTCGTTGGAGGATGACTCGGGACGGCGGGTGCGCTCCTTCCAGAGCCCGGTGGACGAAGAGACCGGCACGTTCGCGTTCGATCGCGTGACGAGCGGACGTCACACGCTCGACGTCGTCGTCGACGACGCGCCGCCCGCCCGGCTCTCGGGGATCGACGTCGAGGCGGGTGACGAGCTCCTCGACGTCGTCGTCGACCTTCCCCCCGGCGTCGCGATTAGGGGGCAGGTCATCGACGCGGAGACGGGAGCGCCGATCGTCGGCGCGCGCGTCACCCTCGCGGATGTCTCCACCAATGGAAAAGTGATCGGGCTCTCGAATCGAATGGCGTCGAGCGGCGGCGACGGCTCGTTCGTGTTCGGCCCGGCCGACCCGAAGAGTCGTTGGACGCTCGTGGTCGAGCAGGATGGATATGCAGACGGGCGGTTCGATCACGTACCGGGCGACGAGGACGCGGTCGCGCGCGTCGAGCTGAAACGGGCGGCGCGGGTCGAGGTCGTCATCGAGACCTCCAGCGTGCACGCGGATCGGAGCATCCAGGTCGACGTGACGAGCCCGCAACAGCGAGAATCCCGGACCACGGTGGCCGGCGTACCCGTGGTGCCCATCCTGTTCGAAGGTCTGATACCGGAGCGGGCGTCCGTGATCGTCACGGTTTCCGCGCGCGACGGCCCCTCCCTCGGCCGTCAGGCGATCGAGCGAGCCGTCGTTCTCGAGCCCGGGAGGACGACCCGGGTGGAGTTCTCGCTCGTCGGGGGCGGCCGCGTCGAGGGCGTCCTCGAGGGCGCCGGAGCGCGCATCGCGGAGGTCGACTACATCGTGATCAGCTTCGCGAGCGAGGTCCGCGGCGAGGCATGGACCGCGTACGTCGCGCCCGACGGCACCTTCGAGTTCACCAGCCTCCCGGCCGGCCGTCGCGAGTTCGTCCTGCGAGAGCGCGACACCACGCGGAACCACTACGTCCGCGAGGTGGCGGACGTCGTGGAAGGGGGCGTCATCGATGTCCGGCTCGTGCTGCGTCCGGCCGGTTTCGCGGGGGCGGTACGCGACGCCAACCGCGCCGGAGTCCGCGGCGCGACGATCGAGTTCGAGCCGGTGGATGAAGCGGCTCCCGCGCGGCCCGCGATCGCGCGGACCGGCGAGGACGGCGAGTACGAGATCATCGGCCTCGCCGCGGGCCGCTACAGCGCGCTCGTGCGGGCGCCGGGGTTCGGCACGGACATCGTCTACACCGCGGTGAAGGAGACGGACCGGCCGACGCGGCTCGACCTGACGCTCGGCCTGGCCGCCAAGCTCGCGATCGACGTGACGGCCGGCGACGAGCCGCTGCCGGGAGCCTCGATCCTCGCGGAGATGGCGCGGGACTACGGCCTGATCTTCGGGCCGAACCTCACCGACGAGCACGGGCGGGCGATCGTCGCCGAGATTCCCGCCGACCGCTACACGGTGACCGTCGAGGCGCCGGGGATGTTCCCGCGACGAATCGAGACCGCGGTCGGGGCGGGGCGCGCGGCGGAGCACGCGATCGATCTCGTCCCGCGGGCCGATCTGACGGTCCGATCGCGGTCGGCCGGCGCCCGCGTGATCGACGTGACGGACGTGACGACGGCCGAATCGCTTTCGATGTGGCTGTCGCGCGGGTGGGTCTCGACCAGCACGGGAGGAGTCGAGACCGACCCGGCCGGCGAGCTGCGGATCACGGGCTTGCCCGCGCGGACGCTCGGATTGGCGGTGAACGGCGGCGTCCCTCGCGCCGTCACGTTGGCCGCCGGCGTCGAGACCGTCGTCAACCTCGACGATTGATCGAGGCAGTCGAGGAGTCGGCGAGCCGCGGGCGGACGAACGGCACCCCGGACCGCGTCCGCTCGACCTCGACGGGGACTCCGTACGTCGCGGTGAGCCGTTCCCCGGTGAGGACGTCGGAGGGCCGACCGTCCGCGAGGACGGTGCCGTTCGCGAGCAGCACGGCGCGATCGCAGTATCCGGCCGCGAGGTTGACGTCGTGGGTGACGAGCAGCACCGCGAGCTTCCTCTCGACGGTGAGGCGCCGGAGCAGGTCGAAGACCGAGACCGCGTGCTTGAGGTCGAGGTGCGCGGTCGGCTCGTCGGCCACGAGGAGCGGGGAGCCCTGCGCGAGCGCGCGCGCGATGATCACGCGCTGGCGTTCGCCGCCGGACAGCTCGGCGAGGTCGCGCGACGCGAACTCGAGCGCGTCGACGGCGGCGAGCGCCTCCGATGCCGCCGCCAGGTCCTCCTTCCCCTCGAACGCGAACGGGCGCAGCCACGGCGCGCGACCCATGAGAACCGTCTCGAGCACGGTGAACGAGAAGATCGGCACGCCCTCCTGCGGCACCACGGCGACGGCGCGCGCGAGGTCGCGGCGCGACACGCGCTCGATCGGCGCGCCGTTCACCAGGACGCGCCCGCGGGCGGGGAGGATCACCCGAGCGGCGCCGCGCACGAGGGTCGTCTTGCCGCTGCCGTTCTTGCCCAGCACGGCGACGAGCTCGCCGCGGCCGACCGAGAACGTCACGTCGCGAAGCACATCGCGCGAGGCATAGGAGAACGCGGCGCCTTCGAAGGACAGGGGGGCGGCATTCATCGGCTCGACCTCGATCTCCATCTCATCCCGTGTCGCGGTCGCGGCGTTGGGCGAGGAGCAGGATGAACGCGGGCGCGCCGATCACCGCGGTCAGCACTCCGACCGGGATCTCGCGCGGGGCGAACGCGGAGCGGGCCGCGGTGTCCGCCAGGACGAGGAACGCCGCGCCCGCGAGGAACGCGGCAGGAAGGAGGACGCGATGGTCGGGGCCGAGCACGAACCGCACGGCGTGGGGGACGAACAGGCCGACGAAGCCGATCGGTCCCGACACGGCGACGGCGGTTCCAGTCAGCAGGGACGCCGCGATGAACGTGCGGCGGCGAACCGCCTCCACGTCCACGCCGAGCTGGCTCGCGGTCTCGTCGCCGATCGAGAGCAGGTTCAGGTGGTGTGCGTCCCGCAGCAGGAACGCGAGCCCGACCGCGACCAGGCCGGCCGTAACGGGAAGCGGCACGCTCGAGGCGCGGATCCCGCCGAGCGTCCATTGCACGATGCGGGCGGTCTGGGTCGGGTCGGCGAGGTAGTTCAGGACCGACATCGCGGCGAGGAAGAACGAGTTCGCCACGACGCCCGCCAAGAGGAGGTCATGGGCGCGGACGCGATGGTTGCGCGACGCCGCGAGGTGGATCACGAAGATCGCGCACAAACACCCCGCGAACGAGAAGACCGGCAACGTCGGTACGCTCGGCAGCAGCGCGGGAAGCTCGAGCAGGATGGCGATGACCGCGCCGAGCGATCCGCCGCCCGATACGCCGAGGATGTACGGCGACGCGAGCGGGTTCCGCAGCAGCGCCTGGAACGCGGCGCCGCAGACGGCCAGCGATCCACCCACGAGCGCGGCGACGTAGGTGCGCGGCAAGCGCAGCACGTTGACGACGAACTCGTCGGCGTCGATCCCGCTGGCCGGGCCCGACGCGGCCGACACGAGGATCGCGACCAGCACCGCGAGCGAAAGGAGGATCAGCGCCGCGAAGAGCCGCCTCGGAGTCGCGCGCGGCCTCATCGGTTCGGCTCGCCGGAGGGCGGCGCGATCGATGCCTCCAGCGTCGAGAGCGCCTCCGCCAGACCCGGGCCCGGACGGACCGCCGCGTCGTCGATGAGGCGGCGCACGCGTCCGTCGCGGACCGCCGGCATCGGCGCGAACCGCGACCAGTACGCCTCCGGATCCTCCGCGGGGTTCTCTGTCGCAGCGTCGACGAGCGCGTCGGGAGCAAGGGCGAGGAGCGCCTCGGCCGAGATGTTCGGCCACGGATCCGCGATCCCGCCGGCGGCGTTCTCGTAGCCGAGCACCTCGAGGAGCTCGTCGATGTACGAACCTTTGCCGGCCACGAAGTACGGGTCGCGCTGCACCACGACGAGGACGCGGGTCGGCTCCCGGTTCGCGTTGCGGGCTCGCGTCTCTGCAACGTGCCGCTCGAGCGACGCGCGCAGCTCGCTCGCCTCGGCGTCGCGGCCGACCGCGGCGCCGATCGTGGTGACCGCGGCCAAGAGGTCCGACAGCGTGTCCGTCGGTACGAGCAGGAGTTCGACGCGCCCCTGCAGCGGCGCCATCGCCTCGGCGGTGGCGATCGAGTTCATCACGATCAGGTCCGGCTTGAGCACGGCGATCGACTCGAGCGAGAACTGCCGCATGTCACCGACGCGCGGCCGCGTGAGCGCCTCGGGAGGACGGTCGCACATCGACGTGACGCCGATGACCTGTGCTTCCGCGCCGAGAGCGAAGAGGAGCTCGGTGTGGGAGGGCGCGAGCGACACGACGCGCGTCGCGACCCGCCCCGACCACGTCCGACTCAGGTCCGTGCGGTCGCCGCACGACGAGACGGAGAGCAAAGCGAGGACGAGCACGGCCCGAACGACGTCCGGACCGGACGACCGACGTCGACTCACCAATTCGTGGAAACGCGTCACTCTCTCGAGCCCCGGAGATCGTGTGTCGAAGCTCCGCAGGCCGGTCTTCTGGCTTCCGGGTCATCCTCGGGTCGTCGCCTTCCCGACCCATCATGTCGATAGGTCAGTGACATCTCTGACGACCGTCGTTCTCCGGTTACAGCGGCGGGTCCGCGGGGGAGTCGCACCCCCTTCCCGTTACCTGCAGAGCGGCGTCCAAACGACGCTAGCGGAACCACGCTACGTCACGTCGGTATCGAAGTCAACGAGCCCTGCGACCGGACGCGGTTCCCGGCCGGCCCCCCGCGCTACGGAATCAGGTCGGTGACCGGCACCGTGACGATCACGGCGCCGACCGGACGATCGAGCGTGAAGTTCACCTTGGATCGGGACGTCAGATCGCTGAAGGAGACGAACTGGCTCTCGGAGACGCGCTGCCCGTTGATCGCGATCACTTGATCCCCGGGACGGATCCCGACGTTCTCGGCCGGAGAGCCGGGGAGCACGACCGAGACCTCCCAGCGATCGGCGTTCGGCGTGAAGAACGCCCCCGTGCCCCGCACCGCGTCGAACCGGATCGGCCGTTCGTCGGAACGCGTGAAGCGGATGCATTGCTGCCGTTGATCGAAGCTGACCGCGAAATGACGAAGCACCTGAGTGCCGAACCGTTGGCTGTCGTTCTCGAACGTCGCGATCGGCTCCGGGATGCGGATCGACCCGAGGTGCGCGTCGTCGGCGAGCCGGCCGATCGGCTTCAACGCGATCAGGCCCGAGACGGAGCCGCTCATGCTGGCCGCCTTCGGCCCCTGGCTGAAGCGCAGGTCCTTGCCGTCGCCGGTCAAGTCGAACGCGCCGCCGCTCCCCGAGTCGATCATGAACCGATGCTCGCGCTCGCCGAAGCGCAGGTCGATCTGCGGGGTGTTGTCGCCGAAGAGCGGCAGCAGCGGACCGTCCGCGGACGGGACGAGCGGAGTGGCCGAGAGCTCGATCCGCCGCCCCGGGTAGTCGATCGTCAGCACGCAATCGCGGAACAGCGGATAGCCGAGGATGCCGTCCAGGCGACGTCCCATCATGTCCGACACCGGGTCCAGATCGATCACGACCGCGCCGAGGTCGACGAACGCGCAGCCGTCGATCTCGAGCTTGTCGATGTTCAAGAGCAAGTGCGAGTCGGTCACGGTGCCGTGGGCACCGCGAACCGAAACGGTGCCGCCGTGCCTTCGCGGCGGCAGGCGGCTCGCCACCCGCGTGCTGATCGCGGTGGCGGTGGCGCCGGTGTCGACGAGGAATCGGTAGGGCCCTCGTCCCTCGACGAGCACGTCGACGAACGCGTACTCGTCGAGCCACGTCGACGGCAGCTCGACCCGGTCGGCGGCGAGGACGGTTCGCTCGGGGGGAGCCTGCGGATCGCGCGGCGTGACGCACGACGCGAACGAGAGCGCGACGAGAAGCGCGAGTCGATGCATTCGGTGGGCCGCTTGCTGGGATCAGTCGAGGGAGAGGGGACGAATCCAGACGTTTCTATACCGGACCGGGTTGCCGTGGTCCTGCAGGCGGAGCGGCGCGCGCGGACCGTGGGGACGGTAGGTCGCGACCTTCTTGTAGACGGTCGTCCCGAGGAACTCGCGATCGTGGTGGACGACGACACCGTTGTGGAGCACCGTGGCTCGAGCCTTCTCGATCAGCTCGTCGCTCTCGAACCGCGGCGCCCGGAAGATGACGTCATAGGTCTGCCACTCACCCGGTCCGCGGCACGCGTTCACCAGCGGCGGAGCCTGTCCGTAGAGCGCGGCCGCCTGGCCATCCGCGTAGGTGCGGTTGTCGAACGAATCGAGCACCTGCACCTCGTAGCGTCCCATGAAGAAGACCCCGCTGTTGCCGCGCCCCTGCGAGGCGTCGGTCGGCTCGGTCGGGGTCGCCCACTCGAGGTGGAGCTGGCAGTCGCCGAACTCCTCGATCGTCGCGATGTCGCCCGTGCCGTTCACTTCCATCGCGTCGTCGACGAGCCGCCACTTCGCCGCGTCGCCGTCCGCCCCGCGCCATCGCGAGAGGTCGGACCCGTCGAACAGGACGATCGCGTCGGACGGCGGCGCCCCTGCCTCGGCGGCCGGTGCGATGACCGGCGGATTCGGGCGGCGTCCGTCGTGAACCCGCCACTGGCCGTCCGGGAGGAACGGCGTGTCGTCGAAACCGACGTCCTGCCACGCGGCGACGGCGCCGGCCGCGACGACCGTCGACGGGAGCAGCCAGGCGAACGTTCGTGAACCGCGCATGCGCGACTACCCCTCGACCTGGCTCTTCAGCTTGTTCAACCCGTCGTCGAACATCTTCTCGATGCTGCCGGCCGCCATCAGCTTCACCCACCCGCCGATGACGGGGACGTCGAAGTCGCCGGACATCGACCACGTCACTTCCGTGCCACCGTCCACCTTCTTGTAGTTCAGCTCGCCCTTCAGCGGCATGTCGCTGAGCGTCATGTCGTACGCGACCCCCGTCTGCGGATCGCTGCGCGTGAAGGTCAGCTCGCCGGGGCCGTCCTTGCTCGTCCACGACTGGCTCGCGCCGACGCCGGTCGTCTTCTCGCCGTACGTCGTCTCGATCGTCGGATCCATGTCGTGCCAAGGACCCCAGGAGGGCCACTTCTCCAGGTCCCCGACGTACTCGTGCACCTTGGCCGGCTCCGCGTCGATCTTGACGGTGCGCGCGAGCGCGCACTCGGTCGGAAGCAGCAGGCCGACGACCAGGACGACGGCGATGACGGCGACGATACCGATGAGGACCTTCATGGCGACGTGACCTCGACTCAGCGATGACTTCGGACGACTCGGATTCGAGCCAACGGGTAGAACGGGCGATTCTACGTCGGCTCCGCGGTACGTGCCACGGGGCGTCGAACCGGATCCCACCCGATCCGCCTCGCGTCACCGGCGGTTCCGGGCCGCGTTCACCGCGGAGTCGTCGAAGAAGGCGAGGCCGTGCCGGGCGCCCGCCCGCGCCTTGGCGATCCAGACCACCTGCCCGACGTGCCAGCTGAAGTGCTCCACGACGTGGAGAACGGCGCGGACGCCGTTTGTCTCCGTCCCTTGGATCGTGAGGGGGCGGACGAGGGCGGCGCCGTCCATGCGACCGATGACGTCGCACGCGTCGCGGACGGTGGCCGCCAGCGTCGCGAACAGCAGCTCGCCGTCGGGGCCGTCATCGGTCGCGAACTCGGCCGCTCGGTCGCGGTCGTCCGACCGGCCGTCGATTCCCGAGAGGATCCACTGCCGCACGTTCCCTTCGAGGTGCAGGAGGATGTTGCCGACGCTGAGAGCGTCCTCGTGCGGCCGCCACCACAGATCGCTCGCGGGCAGCACCTCGAGGGCGCGCAGCAGCCGCGCCAGGTAGACTTCCTCGAGATACTGGCAGGACTCGGAGACGACGTGCGCGGCCAGCGTGTTCATGGCTCTGGGACCTCCACTCGCGTATTCAAGACGAATCGTCGCCTCGTGACGAGACGTTGGAGTCGAGATGTCGCAGCCAAGCCCGTTCTCGCGCATCGATCGTGAAGTCCTCGTGAGCAACCGCTGGCACCGCTACTGCCGCGACCGCTACGTCCGCCGCGACGGAACCGAGGGCGAGTACTACTTCATCGACATGCCCGGCGCGGTCGGCATCGTTCCGCGTTTCGCGGACGGAACGACGATCCTCTGTCGGCAGTACCGCTACCTGCTCGGCACGCACCTGTGGGAGTTCCCCATCGGCGGGATGAAGCCGGGGGAGGAGCCGCGCCACGCGGCGGAGCACGAGCTCCGCGAGGAGGCCGGGCTGGTGGCCGCGCTCTGGACGTACCTCGGGGCCTTCGCGCCCTACAAGGGCGTCTCGAACGAGCGCACGCATTTCTTCGTCGCCGAGGAGCTCACCGTCGTCGAGCAGGAGCTGGAGCCGGAGGAGGAGATCACCCTTCACCGCATGTCGATGACGGACGCCCGCGAGCTCCTGCTCTCGCAGGCGCTCGGGGACGGACAGTCGTGGGGGGGTCTCATGCTGCTCGACCGGCTGGACGGCCGCGATCGAAGTTGATTCGAAGTCGATCGAAGTGATTCCAAGACGATTCAGCGGCTGACTCGGAGTGAACCGATGCCACTACACGCATTGCTCTCGATGATGATCCTCGTGTTCGGAGCGCGCGACGCGGTCGACGTCCGCGTCGTGAGCTACGCGATCGATCTCTCCATCGAACCAGAGACGCGCGCCGTCCGCGGGGTGGCGCGGGTCGACGTCGAGGCGAGGGAGGACCTCGAACGCGTCGTCTTCTCGCTCAACCAACGGTTGAAGGTCGACTCGATCCGCTCCGGACGATCCGACGTCGCGCACTCGGAGGGGGATCGGATCGCCGAGGGACGCGCGATCGACGTGACGTTCGACCCGCCGCTCGAACGCGGGAAGCGCCGCACCCTCGAGATCACGTACTCCGGCGAGGGAATGGACCCGGATGCCGAAGGGCCGGACTGGATGGGGATCCTCCTCGTCCGCGCGGACGAGGTCCGGATGAGCCACCAGTCGCAGTGGTATCCGATCGTGCCGCAGGACGACGCGGCGTTGGCGAAGGTCGCGGCGCCGGTGACGCTGTCGGTCGACCTTTCCGCAAGGGTTCGAGAGCCTGGGGCCCGGCGCCGGGCCGAAGGTGAAGAAGCGTGGCCGGCGGGAGACGCACACGTGGGTCAGCGACGGTCCCACGCGGGCGTCGTTCCTCGCGGGGAAGTACCGCGCGCAGTCGGTGGGGCCCGGGGCGCGGACGATTCGCGTGCTCTCGTTCGACGACCACGTGGCCGGCGCGAAGAAGTGGGGCGAGGCGGCGGAGCGAGCGCTCGGGTGGATGCAGGCGCGCTTCGGCGGGCCGAAGCGGATGAGCTACGGTGTGGCCGAGATGAGGGTGCTGAACCGGTCGAAGTCCTACAACTACGAAGCGGACGGCTTCTCCGTCTTCGACCGCGTCCTGTTCGACGGGCGCGAGCCCGACGCGCGCAAGATCGGGCACGAAGTCGCGCACGCATGGTGGGGCGGCTTCGTCGACGCGAGCGGGCGCGGCGAGCGCTTCCTCACCGAGTCGTTGGCCGAGGCGAGCGCGTTGCTCTACGTCGAGCAGACGGGCGGCGAGGCGGCGGGGATCGAGGCGCGCCGCGACCGCGACGCGTACTACCGTGCCGATCCCGGCGAGGAGCCCTCGCTCGCGGACGCGACCTTCCGATCGCCGCGGTACGCGCGCGTGGTCTACGGCAAGGGTGGGCTCGCGCTCATCGTGCTGCGCGACTGGATCGGCGAGGAGCCGTTCGATCGCGGGCTCCGAGCGTACGCGACGAGGTTCGGCGGAACGACCCAGACGCCGGACGTGAGCGGATTCCTGAGCGTGCTGCGCGAAGAGGGCGGCGACGCGGTCGACCACTGGTCCGAGGATTGGCTCGAGCGCGCCGGCGCCCCGTCTTACCGGGTCGAGATCGACGGGTCGGGCCGAGACGCCACGGGACGCCTGGTCCAGGACGGAGACATCTATCGCAACCCGATCGAGCTCGATCTCGGCGACGGTCGGGCCACGAGGAGGATCGTCGTCACGCCGGCCGGAGCGGATGCGCCGTTCGAGATCCCGAGCGGCTTCACCGTCCGTTCGGTCGAGATCGATCCGCGCTACCGCGTGCCGGGGGCGCATGCGTCGTTCGACCTTTGATTCATCCGCGAGCGCTTGCGCGACGCAGCGTCGGATTCGAGGATGGTCCGGTTCCCTGCGAAAGGAGTCTTCCATGCATCAGCGTCACGCCGCGGCGGCACTTCTCGCCGTCGTCGCCGGCTTCCTCCCCGGGTGTCTCTACGCGAACATCAAGTCGCCCCTGGATACGGATCTCGACCAGACGATGCTCGGCGCCCGGGTCGGGAAGTCGAGCTATCAGTCGATCCTTTGGCTCGTCGCGTGGGGCGACGCCGGGACGCAGGCGGCCGCCGCCGACGGCGGTCTGAAGGTGATCAACCACGCCGATGTCAACGTGTTCCAGATCCTGTTCGGGCTCTACTCGAAGAGGACGACCATTGTCTATGGCGACTAGCCGCGGGATGAGACCCGAAGCGGTCGCACTGGGTCTGTTGCTCGGCTTCGTCGGTTGCTCGTGTCCCACCACCGCGACCGGGCTGATCTTCCAGCGCACCGTGGAGCCGCTCGACCTGAACCTCGATCGGACGCCGGTGTTCGATCGGACCGGTCGCAGCGACGTTCGGCGGATCGAGTACAACTTCGTCGACGTGCGTTGGCATACGAACGCGATCGGCGACATCATGAACAAGGCGGGGCTCGATACGGTCTATTACGCCGACGTGGAGACGTTCAGTGTCCTCGGGATCTGGACGCAGTGTCGAGTCCACGTCTACGGCAAGTAGCGCGATCTTCGTCACGTGAGAGGGGGTTCGCTCGCCGATGGCGAACGTTCCACGATGATGGATGGGCGCAACCTGCCTCTGGTCGCCGCCATCGGCCCCACCGCGAAGGGCGAGGCCGATGGCGGCGACCAGAGGCAGGACCTTCCTTCCGTCCCAGAAACGATCTAGGGGCGTCACGATAGGCGAGGGCAAGAAGGCCGATTCCCTCTCGGAGGTTGGGCGGAATCCTGGGTGTTCTCCACCAGCAAGCGTGCCGCCGCTCATGGTGGTGGGTCGAGCCGGCGCCGCGTGGGACGGCGTCGAGTCTGGGCGTCGATTCCTGACGACGCGGACAGGAGGAACGACGTGGTACGCGGGAGCGGGGACGAAGAGCTCTCCAGAGTGATACCGCGTGGAACGGGGACGGGGGAAGCGCGGAGGGTCAGGGGGGGAGGCCTTCGGGGGGGATGGTCGGGCCGGGGATCTCGGATGGATCGATGAGGTGGAAGCGGCGCCAGCCGAGCA
>CAZYQW010000133.1:0-58498 GCA_964649825.1 uncultured Phycisphaeraceae bacterium
GGTGGATTATCCGGAGGTCATCGTCGTCGCTGGCAAGGCGCGACGACGACCGCGTATTCGAGATACGTCGAGGAGGAGCAACGCAGCAAGCGATGACGAGGGCCCCGGAGAAACGTCAACAACTCTGAATCACACCACTAGAGGCCGAACCGCTCGGCCCGGCTCGTTGCCGGCCCGATGCCTCGTCAGGCGTCGGGCCGCATCTCGTCTCGGGGCCGGAGGGCTACGTCAGAGCTTCCTTCCCGCGAGGCCCGGATGATCGGGCGCCAAGCGGGTCGCGCGGAAGAGAGCGAGCTTGGGTGCGTTGCCTCCCGGTCCCGGGTCGACGATCTTGCCGCCGAACGGATTCAGGTAGTCCCACACCACGCGCCCGTCCGCCGTCACTTCGAAGATGCGCCCCTTGGCTCCCTCGCAGATCAGCGTGTTGCCGTTCGCGAGGCGTTGCGCGCCGGAGATGAACGCCGAGAAGAAGTGCTCGCGGTCGGAATAGATCCACGCCGGTTCGACCGGGCCGTACGCGCCGCCTTCCTCGCGGACGAAGCCGACCTCGGGGTCGAACGGCAGGATGATCTCCTCGACGGAAGAGTAATCGCCGTCGTGTCGACCGCCGCCGTTGTTGAACACCGTGAGCCGCAGCTCGTTCTCGTGCGCGCCGGGGATCCACTGCGGATCATGCTGGAAGAAGAGGCGCCGATCGGAGTCGCTTCCCGCTCCATAGTTCCTCGGATTGCCCCACCTCCACAGCACGTCGCCACCGCGCCCGAACCGCCCGCCTGAGTGCCCGCGCGCTTCCTCCGTGGTCGTCGAGTGGTCGATGACCCAGATCTCGCACAGGTGCGGTGAACTCAGCACGATCAGGTCGAAGCCCGCGTGGTACGCGACCGCATTCGTGTGCAGCCAGTCGCCACGTTTCTTCCGATCCTCTTCCGCGCCGTCATCCTTCGTCGTGGAGTCTCCCCCTCCGACGTAGCCGAGCTCTCGCATCTGGCGGTCGAGTTCGTCCTGGGCGCGGCGCTGCTCGGCCGTCAACGGGGGCTTGTCGCGATGATCGCCGTTGATGTCGATCAGCTCCGGATGGTCGGGGATCGAGCCGTAGCCCGGCTTCTTCGGGTCCGTGTCCTGGATCAGGTGATCCCACGCGTGCCATTCCCAGACGATCTTGCCCCCGCGCGGACGCGTCGGCTCGACCTCGATCACGGCATCGGGCCAGAAACCGTCCTTCATGTCGACCGCTTCACGCACGCGACCTCTCGCCCCCGCCTCGCGCGCCGACTTGTGCTCCCAGAGGATCATCAGGACGTTGCCGTTCGGCAGCCGCTCGACGTCGTGGTGCAGCGTTTGCTTCTCGTTGGCGAGCGCGTACTCCCAGACGACGTTTCCGTCCCAGTCGATCTCCTGAACGTAGCCGCCGATGCCTCCTCCATGGAAGATCGGGTTGTCGTTCTCGCGGCCGCAGCGGAGCAGGTTCCCGTTATCGAGAAGGTAGAGGCCGCCGCCGGGGGGATGGCTCGCCTGCCACGTATGCACGACCTCGCCGTTCCTATCGACGAGGTAGACCGCGGTCGACGTCAACGGCCCGAAGAGCGTGTACCCTTCGAATGCGCCGTCCTCGTTGATGCGAAGGCCACGCGCTTCCTCGGCCTCTTCGCCGATCGCGTGGGACGTGAGGGCACCGGCGATGAGCCACCCGGCGAGGCGAAAAGCGGATCGTGTGCGTGCCATGCCGACATGGTATCGCCCGCGAGGCGGCGGCGACATCGAACGTTCCGGAGCAACGTTGCCGCCGCTCGAGTGGCCCTTCCTCGACGGACTACTTCCCCTCGGCGTCCTCGAACGCCTCGGCCGCGGCGACGAGCACCTCGCGCGCGACCTCAGGGCCGGCGAGGCCCTTCGATTCCATCACGCCGGGCCCCTTGTACGACTGGAACCAGGTCTCCACGATCGTCGTGACGCCGGGGAAGCGGCCGTCCAGATCCGCTATGTCCTTCACTTCTCCGAGCGGTCCCCCGTCCTGGATCGCGAGGAGCTTGTCGTCTTGCTCGCCCCCGTCGAGGAGCTTCAGCACGCCGATCAGGTGGACCTTCACGATCGCGCCGCGCGGCTCGGCCGGGCCGAGGACGATCACGTCCAGCGGGTCGCCGTCTCCGCCGAGCTCCTTCGGCAGCAGCGTGCGCGGCACCATGCCGTAGTTGCCGGGGTACGGCAGGTACTTCACGACGCGCGGCGCACCGTTCTTGAACTCCCAGCGCAACACTCCGTCCGCCTTGCTGACCTCCCACTTCGCGTTCGTGCCGGATGGAATCTCCACGACGACGTTGACCGTGCCGTCGTCGTTCATCGCGGCGTAGTCGGTGACGTAGTTCTTCGGTCCCACGACCGTGTACGGATCGGGGCGATGCCCCGCCGCCGGCGCCGTCTCGGCCTCTTGGTGCGCGGTTGCCATCGTCGTGACCGCGATCGCACCGAGCGCGAGGCAGAGGGCGAAGAAAGACTTGGTGTTCATGGACTTCCGGGCCAATCGTTTCGTTGTTTGACGTTCTGGATGACAGCGCGGCCACGTGAACCGTCCGCGTGGCACCGATCAAGCGTGGATCAAAGGTCGATCAAGACAGCGGATCGGCCGCGGACCTTCACGCGGCTCCGCGGCCCCGAACGTTCAGCCGCCTTCCAATCCGTCCAATGGCACGCGCCACATCTCGGCGGAGTCGTTTCCGCGCCAGATGTAGAGGTACTTGGTCCCGCTCTCCGACGCGATGAAGATGCGGCGGCCGTGGACCGCGACGTTGTCCGGGAAGGACTCGCGGAGGAGAGTCCCGGCGCCGGTGTCGAGGTGAATCACGCCGAGGTCGCGGCTCCCGCCGCCGATCGCGACGTATAACTTGCGCGTCTCGGCGTCGAACGCCGACATGCCGCCGTCCGACGAATAACGAAACGGGACCGTCCGCGCCTCGCCCCAACCGTCGCGGGGCGAATACGAGCACAGAGTGTCGGCCGACAGCAGGATGATGCGGTCGCCATCGACGTGGAAGTCGACCCCGTCCTCGCGCGTGTACCGGACCCCGGCCGGCAGCACCGTCTCCAACGACCACGTGTTCCGCTCCGGGTTCATCCGGTAGACGTTCGGCATCGTCGGCTCGAACAGCGCGTAGACCTCGCCTTGGAAGAACACCATCGCGGTGTTGTTCCCGCGACCGTCTCGCGATGACGTCCCGAAGTACACGGGCACCGGCGCGAGCTTCGTGACGGACAAGTCGCTGATCCCGGAGAGATCCTCCCCGCCGCCCCCATCTCCTCGGACGTCGATGGCGAACAGTTCATCGTCGAATCCGTTGAACAGGAAGATCCGACTCTCTCCGTCGTAGCAGAGCGCGGAACCGACCGACGCGAACTCTTCTCCGTACCGATCGCCGGCCTGGGGCGCCGAGAACTTGACGGTCCGGTAGTGCACGCGGCGGAGGATGTTCTTGCGTTGGATGTAGACGTAGGGCTCGATGAAGCAGAGGTTGCAGACGCTGTCGCGTTCGCGCGCGAGGTCGCCCATGCTTCCGCCGTGCTTCGTCGAGTTCCAGACCTCGAACCGACTGCCGTCGTCGGCGAGATTGTCATCGACGCCGATCCGCTTCAGCCCCAGGATCGGAATCGAGAAGATCGCGCCCTGCTCCTGCGACAGGAGGTTCAACCGTCGGTCGGCGCCCCGACCGGTGACGTAGAGCGTGCTTCCCACGTCGCGCACGCCGAACGGTAGTCGGGGACGAAGGTGGTAGAACGCCGGCTTGTGGACGTCGAGCACGCCAAGCGCGCGCGAGTCCTTGCCGAGGGTCATGAACAGGTTCTTCTCCTCCGGATCCTGCGTGACCATTCCGCCCCGATCATGGGCGGGCCGGAATCCGAGCTGCTTGAACAGCTTCGCCTTCGGCCACCATTCGCGCTTCTCGACGTCGAACGCGTTTCCGTGATGGTCGCCGAATGCGATGATCAAGTCCTCGAATCGAAAGAGCCCCGACGAATAGCCGCCGATCGGGTTGACGGTCACGACGTCCGGCAGGCTCACCCATCGATCGACCTCGACGCAGCCGAACTCCTTGCCACGTCCGCCGAGCGCGCAGTACACGACCCCGTCGTCGCCGATCGCGAGCCTGGCGCCGCGCTTCGTCTCGAGGGCAAGAGCGGGAACGGGCGCGCTCTCGCGCGTATCCGGGTCGAGGCGAAACCCGGGCTTCCCGCCGCCCACGGCGACGACGATCCGGCCGTGCGGATCGAGGGCGGCCGCCGCGAACGGGCCGACGACCGCGGGCAAGACGTCGCCGAAGCGCTCCCAGCGTCCATCGCCGCGCCGAACGTCGAGGTCGTTTCCATGAAGGAAGAAGACGTCGTCGCCGCGTGCGATCGCGTGCGTGTACTCGGACCACAGCCGATCGCGGACGTCGATGCGATCCCACCCCCCCGCGCCGCCGGCGACCGCCGGCGTACGATCCGCTCCGCGGGCGAGGATCGGCACGAGGAACACGAGCAGCGACAGCATCCTGGCGCGAACGTCGGTCGAGGACCCGGCCCGATCGTGCGCTCTCATTTCAGTAGTCGACGTCGCTCTTCGACGCGATGAGAACGACCTCGCTGATGCCGTCGACCCGGCCCAGCGCGCTCGTCAGCGCCTCGGCAGTCGCGTCCTCCTTCAGCGTGATGTCGTAGGTCAAGCGCAGCAGGGTGCCGTCGCCGGACGGTTCGATGTGCAGCATGTTCGATCTCTTGCTCGCCTCTTGGATCTTGTCCAGGTAGTCCGCGCTGTTGTAGCTCTGATCGAAGCAGAACCTCAGGATGAACTCGGACTTGTAGAGCGCCGCGTAGTTGAAGCGATGCACCGCCAGGGCGAGCAGGCAGACGACGACGGTGCCGATCGCGGCAAGGAAGTAGTTCGACGTTCCAGCCGCCATCCCGACCGCGAGCGCCGCGAAGATGAACGAGATGTCTTTCGTGTCCTTGACGACCGTTCGGAACCGAATGATCGAGAGCGCGCCGACGAGCGCGAACGCGCGCGCGAGGCTGCCACCGATGACCATCATCACCATCGCGACGATCACGGCCACGAACAGGATCGTGTGCGTGAACGACTGCGAGTACGAGAGCCCCTTGTGCGTCGCCCGATAGACCGACGAAACGATGAAGCCGAGCACCACCGCCAGGAGAAGGTTGATCACCATCTCGTGGTACTGGTAGTTCTGGAGGTCTCCAGAGGGGTTGAGGAGTCCATCCGTCGGCATGTGTATTCCTTTCTGCGGTTCTACGGTCGATGCCCGTTCTACGACGGGTTCTCGGCGAGCTCCAAGCATTCCATCGCCGCGCAGATCTTCGAGATCGAGACGCGGCGGAGCTCATAGGATTGGATCAGTCGATGAAACCAAGAGGGAATGTGATAGCGAAACTTCACTTCCATCACGGAGAAGCCGGGGAGGATCCGCCGGCGGCGCGCCACGGTCGATGGGAAGAGCTGCGTCGTCGCACACCCGTGGAGCTGCTCGTCGAACGTCAAGCGGAACTCGGGGTCGTACTTGCTCACGTACGGGCGCCGGTAGTAGTCGACGAGAGCGACCGGACGGAGCCGCTTGCGGTAGAGCTCGAATTGGAACTGCCGCCCGACGTCGCTCTTGGTCGGATCGATCAGTCCGTCGGGGGACCATGAGCCGCGACGCAGCGCGCTCTTCACTTCGTCGTCGAGAGGCGTGCGATGCTTGAAGACCAGGTTGTTGTGACGCCCCTTGATCTCGAGGAAGCACGGCGCCTCGACGCTCGGGTCGAACGTGTAGGTTCGAATGCGGAACTTCGAGCGCGTGTGAAGCCCGTCGTGCTTGTTGTAGAAGCAGGTGAACGAGGGGTCGTCGAAGTAGAGGCTTCGGACGACGTACTTGTTGTCCGGCGTATGCTCGACGAACGGGTCGAACTCGACGAAGTAACGCAGCTCGCGCTCGAACTCCTCTCGAACTCTGTCGAGGAGGATGTACTTGAACTCGAAGCGCGCGAAGTGGAGCTTAGTTCGTGGCGCCACGCGGGAACGCTCCTCTCCGTTGCGTGTCACCTTCGCTCCAACCCTCGGGGAACAATCCCACCGTCGAGGTCTGTTCCGCCTCGAAGCGGAACGGCCGCGGGTGCTTCGCTCCCCTCATCGTCTGCGAGTCGACGACGCGCAGCTCGACGCGCGGATCGAGCGCGATCGACCGGTCCACGTAGGAGTCGAAGATCGCCGTATCCGAATAGCGATCGAGCGTGATCGCCTGGTCGGCGCCGAAGTGGCTCTTGTAGACGAACGTCATCCCACCGCCGCCGTAGCGCCAGTTCTTCTTGTAGGCGTCCATCGCGACGCGATTTCCCATCATGTCGACGTTGTGGAGCACCGCGACCGATCGATCCTTCGCCTGTATGCCGATTTGATTGCCGACGAACCGGCTGTTCATCACGAGCGCCCGGGTGTCCTCGCCGACCGAGATCCCCTTGTCGCCGCTTCCGATGTAGTGGCAGGCCACCGCGAACGCCTCGCTGGTCATGAGGTCCATCGAGTCGTTGCCGTTGCCCTGGAAGCGACATTGGATGAACTCGCCGCGGCTGATGTCGAGATCGACGGCGTCGAACGGGGCGTTCATGAAGATGCAGTTCACGAAGCGCACGCTGCAATAGACGCCATGCACCTGATCGTCCACGACCTGATTGTCCCGGAAGAGACACCACGTGACCGTGACGCGGTCGACGTCGTGGATCGAGAACATCGAGCTGTATTCCTGGAGCGGCTGCTTGACGCCGCTTCCGCCCTCGAAGAGGCAGCAGCGCAGGATCGATCCATCCGCGCCGGGGCCCTTCAGGGCAAACGTCCCCCACGGGGCCTGGCCCGGCTCGGCGGGGACGAAGCGGATCGGCTCCTCGACCGTTCCGGCCGCATGCAGGCGTCCCCGCAGGATGATTGCCGCCCCGGGCGCGAACTTCACGGTCGTTCCGGGACGGATCACGAGATCGTCGTCGATCTCCACGACGGAGGCGATCTCCACGTTTCCCGACCACACCGACGGTCCGCGGGCCGGACGGTCGCTCGCGATCCGATACATGTCGTGGAACGAGCGGCGCGGGACGTCGTCGGCCGCGATGCTTGCCTCGAGCTGGGTCTCGCCTCGATCGACGAGGAGCTCGAGCGGCTCGTTGACGTCGTCGCCGCCGCGGATCTCGAGCTCGTAGTAGGCATCCTCGACGCGCAGCGTCTCCCGCGGTCCGCTCGCACGAGGATCCGTGAACCGCTCGAACTGCGCGACGAGGGGCAGCTCCAGCACCGCCTCGGTGTGTCCGATCCGTACCGTTCCGGAGACATCGACCTCGCGCGGTTCGTCGTTCATCCACCAACGGAGCCGAACCGACGGCGTCTGCGTGAGAGGCGACTCGTACCGGAGCACGATTCGCCGAACCGGTCGCCGGCCGGCCAATCCGATCTTCAGCACGCCGTCTTCACCCACGGCGTAGCGGAGGTCGCCCGCTTTGCCCAGGAACCCCCGCTCCACCTGACCGAAGACGCGACGGATCCCGGCCGCGAGCTCACGCATCGAGACCACGACGAGATCGGGGTCGGACGACACGAGGTTCGGGTCCCGCTCGATCTCGGGCGTCGCGGTCTCGACGGTCCGGTCGACCTCCTCCAGGAACTGGGCGGCATCGCCTGAACCGAAAAAGTCGCGCATCACCTCGTGGCGCCGGCGCAGGACGTCGGCGTTCTCGAGGAGTTCGCGATGCAGATCGCACTCGATGACGTCCAGGATCGCCGTTTCCGCTCCCCTCGGCATGAACTGCGGCGCCCATCCGTTCGGGTCCCAGACGACCGGCACGAAGCAGGTTCGCCACGGGTCGTAATAGAGCCGCCAGTTGTGGTTCCAGTTGTAGTGGAACGTCTGCGACAGCACCTCGAACGCGAGGAACCGGCCCCACGCGTCGACGTCGATCATCCGCAACAGCCGTTCGTGCTTCTCTTCCGAGTCCGGTTCGTGCAGGAGCGCGATGAACGCCTCGAGCGGCGCCATCGATGCTTCATCGAAGTGATTGTTGACCGCCATCTTCTCCCACAGCCGCGGGTGGTGGAAGAGCATCGAGTCGGTGCCGAAGTAGCGATCGCGCGCGATGAGCTCTCCGCTGTACAGGTCGCCAGGCATCGAGCCCGCTTCGCGGATGGTCGACTCCTCGAGCTGCTCGACGAGGACGTGAACCCCGGTTGGCCGGCCGTTCATGTTCACGTTGACGAGCTCGGTTCGCGGCGCGATCAGACCGAGTCGGCTCGCGAGCCGGTAGCTCAGGTAGTTGTTGAGCTGCCCGTGGAACTTCGGCGCGATCAAGTTGAAGCGGCGTAGACCTTCGAACAGGTGCCCCTTCTTCACCTTGACGCGCCAGGACTTCTTGAAGAAGCCCCAGTGATGGATGAAGTCGCCCCGGTAGCGGAGCTCGACCTTCCGAACCGTGCCGTCGTAGTACATCGAGCCGTCGACGTAGTCGAAGCCGGAGTGCGGCAGGTTGGAGCCGAGCTTGTCGAGGTCCGACTCCGACGCGAAGAGGTTGACGGTCCGGAGCTCGGACGGACGCTCGAAGCCGCGCAGCGGCGCGGTCCAGCTCAACCACGATTCGATCAAGAGGTGACGCAGCTCGCTCCGTCCGACGTCGCGCAAGGTGACCTGGGCGGGCGACGCGTCGTACCGGACGGCGAACATGAAGTACCGTTCGGCCGTTGCGATGAGCCAGAACAGGAAGACGCCGGTCACTGGGACCGTGACGACGAGGCTCCAGCGCCACAGGAACCGCAGCGTACGCTTCATTCGATCCCTCCGCGCACGACCATGACGGCGCCGGTGGATCCGGTGGAGGTCCATTCGTCGAGGTGGAGCGTCAGCGACGGCGACGATCCGGCGACGAGCAGTCCGTCGTCCGTCCACTCGACGTCGCGGGATTCGATCAGGCCGCGATGCCGTTGCTCGGCGAGCTTCTCCCGCGAGAAGAGCCGGGTTTCGCCGTTCGTCGTGAGCTCGATCTCGACGTCGACGACGACACCGCGGATTCGCGGCAGCGAGAGCTCGACGCGCGCGGCGTCTCGGGGCACCGGCAACGTCGTGTCGAACGTCACCTGCGAACCGGCGAAGTCGCAGCGCACCGGCTCCGGCGGCACGCCGGGGAACGTGATGGCGAGGCCGGCCCGACGCGCGGCATCGGTGCGCGCGCGGCGGAGACGCTCCAAGAGGGCGTGCTCCCCCGCGGCCACGAGCCTCGCCTCGACCTCGATGGACTCGGGCGTCTCGAGCAGCTCGGCGAAGAACCCCGGCCACGGGCGGCCGACGATCGCGGCGAACTCGACCACGGTCGCCTCGGCCCGGACCGCCGCCGGGAAGCGGACGATGAACCGCGGATCCGGCTCGACGGACGTCACCAGCGTGTCGCCGTCCTGCGTCATCTGCACCGGGTTCACCTTGATTCCGGCGAAGCTCAGGCGAAGCTCCTCCTCCCCGCGGCGGATGAGAAGGCGCGAGTTCGTCAGCATCAGATCGACGAAAGCCGGCGGGTCGATCCGGACCGACTCGATCCCCGGCGCCACCGCGAACCGGAGCCTCATCGTCCGGTTCGCGTCGATCGCCGGCGTCACGGCTCGAGGGGCGCCGTCCTTCGCGTCGGGACCGCGCAGGAAGACCTGCCAGTCGCGTCGAGCGGCCAGGTCGTACGGGACGAGCGACTCGAGCACGACGCGAACGGCCGTCTCGCGATCACCCTTCGCGAGCCGATCCTCCAGGTAGGCCCGCGACACGGCGGGAACCTCGGGGACCTTGGTGTAGAGGGCTCGAAAGGCGTCGGCCGCCTCGACTTCGCGGCCGCCGATGCGACCGAGGAACCGGACGCGCTCGAGATGCGCGTTCAAGTCGCGGTCGTCGAAACGGACCCATTCGGCGGCCCACGCGAATCCGGCTTCCGGCGCTCCACGCCCGCGCAGCAGGGTCGTGATCCATTCGAACGACCGACGCTTGATCGGCTCGAGGCGATCGTCCTTCTGCACCTCTCGAAGCCCGCGGAGGAGTTCTTCGAAGCGGAGGATCGCACCGGCGGGATCGGTCGCTGCTACGGCCTTCGCGGCGTCGAATCGGTCCGTCCACGGCGTGACGTGCCGGTCGACGAAGTACCGGTCCACCGAGTCGACGACGCCGGCGCCGAACACCCAGAGCGACAGGGTGACGAACGCGACGACGGAGCAGGACGCAAAAAAAACTCGACCCACGTGGGCGAGTCGTCGAGGACCGCTGATCATAAGAGGCACGGACTCCCGCCGAATTCAGCCGTGGTGCTTCGGTCAGGGAACAGAGGCTCGAATATTAACGCGATTCTTGGGCGTTCCCCCGCGGTTTCTTGGTGGCACTCGGGCGGTGGGGCTCGGGGAAGAGAAACCGCTCCCGTGCCGCGTCGGACGCCAGGACCTCGTCGCGATACCACGGCCGGAGACCGACGCCGTGCCAGTCGAGAAGATCGGGGTTCCTGCGCGCGAACGCCTCGAACGTCGCGTCGCGTGGTTCCTGGGCCATCCGATCGCTGACGAGGAGCACGTAGGCCCACGTGATCGTCCGATGGAACCGATCCGGCCGGCCGGCCGACTCCGCCAACGCCCGCACCCCGCGTTCGAACCGCTCGATCGCCCGCGGTACGGACGTCGTCCGAAGCAGGATCCATGCGACGCGGATATGGTCCTCGTGCCGAAACGTCTCCGCGATGACCGTTCCCGCTTCGAACCCGGCAAGGAGCTGCTCCTCGAGGGTTGCCATGACGGGGCTCCATGTTCGTTATGGTACTTTGGTACCAATATACCAACCAGAGGCCCCGCATGGCACCGCGCCGAAAGTCCCCCGAATCCACCGTCCAACGAGTGCAGACCGGCATCCGGATCGAGAAACGAATCCTCAAGGTCCTCAAGGGGTTGGCGGAATACCACGACGTCCGCCTCGGCGACCTCATCGAAGGGATCGTGCTGCATGCGTTCGAGGGCAAGTGCGCCCTTGGCGAGGAGAGTCGAGCCGTCGTCCAGAAGCTGAAGAAGGTCTACAGCCTCGACCTGGGTGCGCACGACAGCCATCGCCTTGCCGAGAAGAAGCCCGACGAGTGAGCCGACTCGCTGCGAAGGTCCCGGTGTCACTTCGCCTTCAAGAACTGCCGATTCATCGCGGCTCGCACGTCTGCGAACGGAACGCCGCCACGCCGGCCGGCCTCGACCGCGGCGAATCCGAAATCCATCGGAGTCTCATCGTGCGGGACAAAGCTCGCCGCGGACTCCGGCAGCCACCGATCCTCCTCGAGGTGGTGGAACAGGAGCTCGTTGGATTGGATTCGACGGCACTCCAGCTCCAGCGCCAGACATCCCGGATCGTCGAAGAACAGGACGGTCCCGTCGACGGTCCGGCACTGCGCGGAGAACGGGGCGCTTCCGATCGACATGCGGCACGAGTCGCACTTCGTCATGCCCCATGCGATCGGGTGGGGCCGCATCGGACCGATGTCTCGCGGAGGCGGATCGCCGCAGGACGAAGCGAACAAGACGAGGGTGAGCAGAACGAGCCGCGGCGGGGCGGTCATGCGTCACCTCGGCCGGCCGCGCGGAAGGGTGCTTTCCTCCCGCGGAATGTAGAAACTGCCGGTCTTCCCACCATGGGACCTCCAGCGGCTGGACCAGGGCCGAACCGTCCGAGCTCCAGAGCCGAAGATCCGAGGCCCGGGAACGGCTCGAGCTCCTAACCGCTGGTCGGTACGCGAATTGCTTTTCATCAAGGACCGATGGCCGAAGGTCATCGGCTTTTGGACCCCGTTCGAATCGAGAGTACCGCTCATGCGACCAACACCCTTCCATGCGACGCTCTGCGTCATCGTCCTCGCGTCCTTCGCGGGCGCACAGGACGATTCTAACTCGCCGCGCTCGAAGGACTCCGTCGCCGCACGGGCCGCCCTCGGTGACGCGAAGCTCCTCCGCCTCCGCACCACGGAGATCCGGGATCTCGACGTGCTCGGCCGCGGCGAGGACCCGAAGCGGATCGCGACCGTAAAGGAAGTGATGATCGACGTGGAACAGGGGCTCGTCCCGTTCCTCATCCTGATCGACGCGAACGACAGCGAACGCTTCCTGGCCGTGCCGACCCACGTGCTCCACTTCGACGCAACGAACGAGAAGGGAAAGCCGGCGATCTCGATCGAGCGACCGCTCCTCCAGAAGGCTCGTATCTTCAAGCGCGACGAATGGAAGGATGGCAAGACGCTGCTGAATCGGCGCGACTTCGAAGGCGAGGCCGCCGAGAGCGCAGGGACCACCGCCGGCAAGAGCGGCACGGGCAAGAGCGGCAAAGGCAAGACGCCGGCGGAGAATCCGCTTTCCGACAGCCCGCTCTATCGCTCGGGATCGCTCTTCGAATCCAAGCTCTCCAACGAGGCCGGAGAGAAGCTCGGGACGATCCATGACCTGGTCTTCGACGCGCCGAGCGGGAAGATCGCCTACGTGGTCGTCGCGACGGGCGGAACGTTCGGCCTCGGCAAGGACTTCTACGCCGTGCCGATGACCACGCTCGTCGCGCGCGACGCGAAGACGCTCGCGGCCACCTTCAGCCAGAAGAAGTTGGAGAAGGCGCCCGCGTTCTCGAAGGACGAATGGCCGGACGACGACGCCTTCGTGCAGAAGGTCCACTCGCACTTCGGGACGGAGAGCACGAGCCAGGGAAGCCGGGCCGTTCGCCAGGCGGGCTCCGATGACCTGACGAGCGGACACTCCGACAAGGCGACGCGGTTCGCGCTGCACCTCGAGGCGCAGCATGCGTACCACTTCGAAATCACCGAGAAGAGCGCGGCCGGCGAGACGTCCGATGAGTCCGGCAGGTCCGAGGAATCCAAGGAAGAGGAGGACGACGAGGAGGACGCGTCACGTCGTTCCAACCGTTCGAAGGCAAAGGGACGGCTCGACCTGACCGTGGAGCGCGTCGAGGCCACCGGCGGCGCCGTGCTGAGCGTGACCTCCACGGAGCAGGGAGCGGCGGAACCGAACGAGAAGGCCCGGGTCACGATCGACGCACGCGGCGAGATCCAGACGCCCACCGACCTCAACGCCACGTTGCGGGATCGCCTGGAGATCGTGCTCGGCGCCGGGCTGCACGGGGTGGTGCTGAATCCCGGCGAGTCGTACTCGCCCTCGGTGACGGAACCTCTCAAGAAGAAGCGTCTTTCGGCCGCGGGCGGGCGCGCTCTCTCGCTCACGTTCCTCGACCTGAACCAGTCGGATCGATCGAGCGAAGTCGCGCGGTTCGAAGTCGACGGTTGGTCCCACGGTGCACGCAACGAGTCACGCGCCTCGGGTCGCGCCCTCTACCGGACGAGCGACGGTCTCCTCGAGTCCCTGACCGTCAAGTCCGAGGACGACCCGGCCAGCCGGCTCGTGATTCGCCGTCTCGCCGGCGCCGGCTCGGAAGACGACACGCGGAAGAAGAACGGAGGCCGTTGATTCCCATGTCCACTCACTCGCACAAGGAGCCGCCGACCCAGATGAATCCGGAGCCGAGCCATGGCACGAACATCCATCGTCCCGCCATTCACCTGCCTCCTCTGGCTCTCGTCCTTGCCGTCGGCCGGAGTTGCCGCCACGCCGATCACCGCGGTGCGAATCGCGAGCGGTCTCGAGTTCCCGACGTGGATCGGATCGGCGCCGGGCGACGCGACGCGACTCTTCGTCCTGGAGAAGATGGGCCGCGTCCGAATCATCGGTCCCACGCTGGTCGGTACGCCATTCCTCGACATCGCGGCGAAGGTCACTGACGGCGGCGAGCGCGGCCTGTTGGGTCTCGCGTTCCACCCCAACTACGAGTCGAACGGGTACTTCTACGTGAACTACACGCGCTTCGACTTCGCGACGGTCGTGGAACGTTATCAGGTGTCGAGCAACCCCGAAGTGGCGGACCCGGCAAGCGCCACGCTCATCTTCGGCCCGGTCGCTCAGCCCTTCAGCAATCACAATGGAGGGTGCATCGCGTTTGGTTCGGACGGCTTCCTCTACGTCGCGCTCGGCGACGGCGGTAGCGGCGGAGACCCGTTCTGCTTCGCGCAGGACGGGTCCGTATTGTTGGGGAAGCTGGCCCGGATCGACGTCGATCAAGGGGGCGCCGCGCCGCCGTCGAACCCATTCGTCGGCGATCCGGCCTTCCTCGACCCGATCTGGTCGTACGGCCTCCGCAATCCCTGGCGCTTCTCTTTCGATCGGGCGAACGGCGACCTGTACATCGGCGACGTCGGCCAAGGATCACGCGAGGAGATCGACTGGCTGCCGGGAGGCAACCCGGGCGGGGCCAACTTCGGTTGGAACGTGATGGAGGGCGACGCGTGCTTTGGGTCGACGTGCGGCGGGGTACCGCCGTGCGACTCGCCGCTCTTCGTCGATCCGGTCCTGGACTACACGCACTCCGAGGGTTGCTCCGTGACGGGCGGCTACGTCTACCGTGGCTGCGCGATCCCGGACCTCGACGGCGTCTACTTCTATGGCGACTACTGCAACGGCCGCGTCTGGTCGTTCCGGATCCAGAACGGAACGGTGGTGCAGCATCAGGAACGTACGGCGGAGATCGACCCCGCCGGTCCGGACTCGATCGGTTCGATCTCGACCTTCGGCGAGGACGCCTGCGGCGAGCTCTACATCGCCGACTTCCTGGACGGCGAGATCTTCCGCATCGTTCCGAACGTCCCCGCCCCGGGCGTCGACCTCGGATTCGGCAAGACGGGCGGCAACGGGCTCGTGCCGATCCTCGCGGTCTGCGGGCTCCTGGACAGCGGCAACACGGCGGACGTCACGTTGACGGAGGCTCCTCCCGGGGCGTTCGCGCTGGTCTTCGCCTCGCTGAACCAGAACCCCGTCGCCACCCTGGGGGGCACGCTCGTTCCGGACCTCGGATCCGCCGCCGTCTTCCCGCTGGCGACCGATTCCGGCGGCAGTTGGAAGATCGTGGCGTCAGGAGGCGGTGGGGTCCTCGACGTCTACGCGCAGACCCTCATCGACGACCCCGGAGCGTCCGCGGGCGTCGGGTTCTCGAACGCGCTCCGACTGACCTTCCTTCCCTGAGCGATTCTCGGCCGTTCGAGCGCCGGATCGTCTTCACTGGCTCACCCGCGGCCGCCGCCGCAGCGCGGCGAGGGTCGGTTCGTGTCGCGGTCGTGACTCGATAGATTGGTCCGCCGATGGACGAGATCGTCGAGCACGGCTACGCGCGCGTCGGACTGCTCGGGAACCCTTCGGACGGCTACGGGGGCCGCTGCCTCGCCTTCACGTTCGAGGACTTCCGGGCGGCGGTCACGCTGCGTGATCTCGACGCGGGCGACGACGAGTCGTTCGTGGTCCGCTCCGGAGCTGGCGCCGAGCTTCTTCGCGCCGCGGCTCGCCGGTTCGCCGTCGCGCGCCCTGGCGCGCTGGCGGGCGCCTCCGTCGAGCTCTCGTTCGCGACGAAAATCCCCCGCCAAGTCGGGCTCGCCGGATCGAGCGCGATCATCATCGCCGCGCTCCGCGCTCTCGCTCGCCGCGGCTCGGTCTCGATCGCACCCGACGAGCTGGCCGCGATCGCTCTCGCGGCCGAGACGGAAGAGGTCGGCAACGCGGCCGGCCCGATGGATCGCGTCATCCAAAGCCACGAGGGATTCATGGACATGGACTTCCAGGAGCCTCGCGCCGCCGCTCGGGATCGCCGCCTCGATCCGGCGCTCTTGCCGCCCCTCTTCGTCGCGTGGAACCCGCGCGGCGGCGAACGCTCCGGCATCGTGCACGACGAGGTGCGCCGGCGGTTCGAGCGCGGCGAGCCGGCGGTGCGCTCGGCGATGGCCGAGTTCCCCCGAATCGCGGCCGAGGGAGTCGACGCCCTCGAGTCCGGAGACCTCGCCCGTTTCCGAGCGCTCGTCGACCGGAACTTCGACCTGCGCGCGACGATCTGGACGCTCGCGCCCGCGGATCGGGAGCTCGTCGCGATCGGCCGCGCGGCAGGTGCGGCCGTGAAGTTCGCGGGCTCGGGCGGCGCCGTCGTCGGCGTTCTCGCGTCCAGCGATCGATTCGACGCGGTCCGCACCGCCTACGCGGCGCGCGGCTACCCGACCCTCCGGCCACGAGTCGGCCCCGCGCGGAGTTCGAGGTGAAGGTCGTCCTGCTCGCCGCCGGCTTCGCCACGCGCATGTACCCGCTGACGCGCGAGCGTGCCAAGCCGCTCCTCGAGGTCGCGGGACGGCCGATCCTCTCCCACCTGCTCGACCGCGTGCTCGAGATCACCGATCTCTCGTCGATCGTCGTCGTGACCAATCATCGCTTCGTGGCCGACTTCGAGCGCTGGCGCGACGCGGCCGGCGCGACGGCGCCGATCCGCGTCGTCGACGATGGGTCGACGAGCGACGCCGACAAGCGCGGCGCGATCGCCGACCTCCGCCTCGCGCTCGCCGGCACCGACACCCGCGAGTCGTTCCTCGTGATCGCGGGCGACAACCTGATCGACTTCAGCCTCGCCTCGCTCGCATCGACGTTCCGCGAGAGCGGGCGCGCGTTGCTCGTGCTGCGCACGATCGAGGGCGAAGTGCCGCCGCGCCGCCACGGCGAGGTGACGCTGGACGAGCACGGCCGCGTGATCCGATTTCGCGAGAAGCCGGCCGACCCGCGCACGCGGCTCACCGCGACCTGCATCTACTTCTTCCCCCCCGAGGTCCACGCCCTTCTCGACCGCTACCTGGAGGAAGGCCAGGACCCCGACGCACCGGGATACTTCATCGAATGGCTGATCGGGCGGCTCGAGGTCGACGGCAGACCGTTCGACGGCCGCTGGTTCGACATCGGCAATCTCGGCTCGTACGCGCAGGCCCAACGCGAGTGGACTCGCCGCTGAAGCAGCGGCGACGCGACGCTGATCCGCGACTCCTCCGGTTCGCCAAGGCGAAGCACCCGGCGCGATGGTTCCACCCGTTCCACCCGTTCCCACCGTTCCCACCGTTCCCACAGGGGCATCGCCGGGCACGGAACTTGCAACGGCAAACCTCACCTCCGGTTCCTTTACGAGGATGGATCGATCGTGAGCCACAACGGCCGCAAAGGACGCTTCCCCTCGGGGAGGGCCTCGATTTCACGGGACCTCGCCGGTTCGACGGAAGGTCAGCCGCCGGCCGAGTCAGTCGCTGAACGCGTCGTTTTGTAGAAACACGGCGGCACCCGTTTCCCCCGATCCCTTCCTCCGCGCTCCGAGATTCAAGTCATGCGGTCTCACTCACCTTCGCCCGAACGGAACTCGCGCTGGGCGATGACGCGGATCGACTTTGGAGAATCGTTGGCCAAGGTCGTGCGCGGCCGCCCCGATCGAGCGCGCGCGCTGCGAGATTTCGGCATCTCCCCCGACGAGTCGACCACCCTCGAGCTTGCGTGCCTGGCGCGCGGCATCGACTCGTCGGCCATCCACTTCACGTTCTGGACGCTCGACCAGTTGAGAGCGTCGGGCCAGGAGCCCACTGCGTGACCAGGCACGGACGCGCGGGGCCGGCGCTACAGCCCGAGCTCCGGGTCCGGGTCTTTGAGCGCGTGTGCGGTCAGCTCCGCGACGAGGTACTCGTATGCCTCGTCCACGGAGTCGGTCCGGAAGAACAAGTCGACGTCCTTCGGGCTGATCGTGCCGTACTTGATGAGCGGCTCGAAGTTCAGCACCTGTTCCCAGAACGACTTCCCGAACAGGACGATGGGCAGCTTCTTCTTGATCTTCAGCGTCTGGACGAGCGTCACCACTTCCATGAACTCGTCGAGCGTGCCGAACCCGCCCGGCATCACGACGATCGCCTTCGCCAGATAGGCGAACCAGAACTTCCGCATGAAGAAGTAGTGGAACTCGAACGACAGCGCGCGCGTGATGAACGGGTTGTCGTTCTGCTCGAACGGCAGCGAGATGTTGAGACCGACGTTCTCGCCACGCGCCTCGGACGCGCCGCGGTTCGCCGCCTCCATGATGCCGGGGCCTCCTCCGGAGCAGATCACGAAGCGGCGATCGCCTCCACCTAGGGCCTTCGACCACGCGGTCAGCCGGCGCGAGAGCTCGCGTGCGGCTTCGTAGTACTTCGACATCTCCACGTCCATCATGGCCCGGTCGACGTCGCCACCCTCCTTCTCGACGAGGCTCAGCGCCTTCTTCGTGTCCTCCTCGGATCGGATGCGAGCCGACCCGAATACGACGATCGTGTCGCGGATGCCGAACTTCTCGAACCGCGACCGCGGCTCGATGTACTCCGACAGGATGCGAAGGATGCGCGCATCCGGGCTGTTGAGGAACTGTTCGTTCCGGTACGCCTTGACGGCGCGATATCGGCTTTCCGGCATCGTTCCCTCGTCGGGACCCACGGGAGAGAGAGGAAGCGGTGTACACGGGTGGCTCGCCCGCGGCAACGACGTTCCGGCGGTCGATGCACGAATCGTCGGTGTCGCGGGCGCGCCGCGCGGCCACGAATCAGGTGGTGGAGAGATCGACGCGCCGTCCTTCGCCGGCCGAGACGTAGGCCGCGTAGACGACCTCCACGACGTCGCGGCCGAGCTCTCCGCCCCCGTCGTCCGGCTCGTTCGAATGGAGCGCGGTCACGAACGCCTCGCACATTGCGAGCTGCCCCGAGCTCCAGTCCTCGTCCGGGATCGGAGTGGACCATCCACCCCCGCCGTCGAGCTTCTCCATGATGTAGGCGTCGCCGAAGACGCCTCGGTCCGGGGCATAGGCGCGCAGCATGTCATTGGGGCTCATGTTGCATTTCATATGGCAGTTCGACGCGTGGATATCGAGCCGGCTCTCCATACCGCCGAGTTGATTGTCGCTTCCATACGCAACGCCGCGCGACCCGTCGTCGAATCCGATCACGGCCACCCCCCAGTTCTCGACGTCGATCCAGCCGTCCGCCACTCGGATCTCGTCGTCACGGAGGCCGCGCACGTCCGTCAGGTCGCCGACCTCCGCCGTCACCGATACCGGCCTCACCGGGGCACCGCGCCGCCGCATCCCCTCGACGCGCTTCAGATGGATCATCGCGCCGATTGGATGCGACCCGAGCCGCAGCAGCGCTCCGCCCCCCGTGTCGCGAAAGCGCTTCGCGTACGGCGAGTGGGAACCGCCGTGGCTCTCCCACCCGCGCATCTCGAGGATGGCGCCCCCCGCGCGTTCGAGCAACGTCTTCGCCCGGACGATGGACGGCGCGTAGAGCCAGTTCTCGCCGTAGAAGAGGCGCACACCGGCCGCCTTCGCGGCATCGATCATCGCGTCGCAGTCCGCCGCGGCAAGGCGGAGCATCTCGCGTCGATCGACCGCGGCGAGGTCGGCCCCGGCCGGGAGTCCATGACCGACGAACGCGGTCAACGGCTTGGTGCAGATCACGTGCTTCCCCGCCCGCGCCGCCGCCACCGCGAACGACCGATGCAGCCCGTTCGGTACGCAGAGATCGACGACTTCGACGGCGTCGCACGAGAGCATCTCGTCCAGGTCGCGGCAGACGTGAGGGACGGCGTGCCGGCCGCCGTACGCTCGCGCGCTCGCTTCGGTCCGCGCGCAGACGGCGACGACCCGCGCACGGTCGCCGACGCTCTTCGCGTAGCAACGGGCGCGCGTCTCGGCGAGGAAGCCGGCGCCGGCGATTCCGATTCCGATCGAGCGCGTCACGATTCCTCCGCGGCGGGGCGTCACCCAACGCAGTATGACCGCAACCGAAGAAGCACACGGCACGTGTGCGCTTGAGGGCGCGGTCACGTGTCGGGTGGACATGCTTCAAGTTCTTCGCGGCACACGCGAAGAACTCGAGGCCTGGAACCCAACACGAGGCGGCATCCTACGAGATCGGCCGCGATTCCGAGATGGGCCCGAAGGGAACGATCTCACGCCTCCCGGGCGGGAAAGTGGCATCTGCTACACTGCCGGGCCGTTCTCCCCTGCCTGGGATCTGTGCCTTTGGGACGCGACTGAATGGCCGACGGAGAACCAACTTCCGACACGTCCGGCGCCGGGCTGGACGATCGGTTCCTCGCCCAGTTGAACGGCGCGGCGCCAGCCCGTGTCCGGCGGCTGTTGTGCGACTACACATGCACGCAGGCCGCCCACTTCCTGGGCTACGGCGGCGACTTCGCGGTCGGGCCGGAGGATCGCTTCATGGACCTCGGGTTCGACTCGCTGCGGGCGGTCGACTTCAAGATCCGGCTCGAGTCCCGCCTCGCGATCCAGCTCCGCTCGACGGTGTTGTTCGACTGTCCGACTCCGGCTTCGCTCGTCGACCACCTGATCGAGGCACTCGCGCCCGGCGCGTCGGACGAGCGGAGTGCCGCGGACGCCCCGGCACGGAGGCGCGAGCGGGTCACGAACGAGGAGCTCGAGCGGCTCGACCTCGACGCGCTTCGCGATCTCGTGCGGCGGCAGTCGGCGCGGCTTCTGTCGCTCGAGGACGCGCTGCGCGAACCGATCGCGATCGTCGGCATGGCGTGCCGCTTTCCCGGCGGCGCGAACGATCCGGACTCGTTCTGGCGGATCCAGCGTGACGGCGTCGACGCGATCTCCGAGGTGCCGCCGAGCCGTTGGGCGATCGACGAGTACTACGATCCCGACCGTGAGAAGCCGGGGAAGATGTACACGCGGTACGGCGGTTTCCTCGATCAGGTCGACCGTTTCGACGCGCGCTTCTTCGGGATCTCCCCGCGCGAGGCGGTGCAGCTCGACCCGCAGCATCGGATCCTGCTCGAGGTGACGTGGGAGGCATTGGAGCGCGCGGGAATCGCACCGGACTCGCTCGAGGGAACGCCGACCGGCGTCTTCGTCGGGACGCGCGGCGCCGACTACTACCAAGGCCACACGAGCTGGCGGCCGGAGGACGCCGAGACCTACTACGCGACCGGCAACGCGATCAG
Organism: uncultured Phycisphaeraceae bacterium; assembly: GCA_964649825.1. Classification (GTDB taxonomy): domain Bacteria; phylum Planctomycetota; class B15-G4; order B15-G4; family JADJEK01; genus CAZYQW01. The sequence goes on from CAZYQW010000133.1 coordinate 20,933, forward strand.
CACGCTGGCCGGTCGCATCGCGTACTTCTTGGGATTGACCGGACCCTGCTTCGCGCTCGACACCGCCTGCTCGTCGTCGCTCGTGGCGCTCCACAACGCGGTGCAGAGCCTGCGGCGCGGCGAGTCGAGCGCGGCGCTCGTCGCGGGCATCAACCTGATGCTCGATCCGTTCGGCACGATCGCGATCTGCAAGGCGTCGATGCTCGCCGAGGACGGTCGCTGCAAGACGTTCAGCGCGGCGGCCGACGGCTACGTGCGCTCCGAGGGATGCGGCGTGCTCGTCTTGAAACGCCTCTCTCGCGCGCGCATGGACGGCGATCGCGTCCTCGCCGTGATCCGCGGCACCGCGATCAACCAGGACGGAGCGAGCGGCGGACTCACCGTCCCATCCCGCGACGCGCAGGAGGCCGTGATCCGACTCGCGCTTCAGAACGCCGGACTCGAGCCGAACGACGTCGACTACGTCGAGGCGCACGGGACCGGCACGTCGCTCGGCGACCCGATCGAGGTCGCCGCGCTCGACGCCGTGTTCGGGCCGTCGCGGCCGAAGGATCGTCCGCTGGTAGTCGGCTCGGTGAAGACGAACATCGGACACCTGGAGCCGGCGGCGGGCATCGCGGGCTTGATCAAGGTGATCCTCGCGCTCCGCGAGGAGACGATTCCGCCGCTCGTCGGCCTGACCGAGCGGAATCCTCACATCCCGTGGGACGAGACCGTGATCCAAGTCCCCGTCGAGCCGACCGCGTGGCCGCGCGGCGAGCGCCCGCGCCGAGCCGGCATCAGCTCCTTCGGCTTCAGCGGGACGAACGCCCACGCGGTGATCGAGGAGGCGTCCGACGCCTCCCCGGCGACGGAGCCCTCGAGAGATCGCGGCGCGACCGGGAAGGCGCCCGAGCTCTTCTGCATCTCCGGGCAGAACGAGGGCGCGGTGGCCGAGCTGCTCCGGCTCCATCGCGACCGGCTCGATCGAGAGCGGCCACCGCTCGCCGACGCCTGCGCCAGCGTGGCCCTTGGCCGCGCGCACCTCTCGATCCGCCGGGCGTTCCTCGCGCGCGACGTCGACGACCTCGTGAGACAGCTCGACGTCGCGATCGCGGGCGGCGAGAGCGGCTTGTCGGGCCGGGCGCCGCCGCGGCCGCCGCGAGTCGCGTTCCTCTTCACCGGACAGGGGGCGCAGTACGCGGGCATGGGCCGGGCGCTCTACGATCGCTGGCCGGCCTTCAGGGACGCGCTCGATCGCGCCGGCGCTGCACTCGCGGACCACGTCGAGCCGCGGCTCCTCGACGTCCTCTTCGGCGACGCGACGGACCGCCTTGCGCGCACCGACTTCACGCAGCCCGCGCTCTTCGCGTTCGAGTTCGCGCTGTCCGAGCTGGTCGCATCGTTCGGGATCGAGCCGGACTGGATGATCGGGCACAGCGTCGGCGAGTACGCCGCGGCGTGCCGCGCCGGCGTCTTCTCCCTCGACGACGCGGCTCGACTGATCGCCGCGCGCGGTCGTTTCATGGTCGAGCGGACCGTGCCCGGCGCGATGATCGCCGTCGCGGCCGCGGCGGCCGACGTCGAGGACCGCGTCGCGGCCCAGAGGAACCTGCTCTCGATCGCGGCGATCAACGGCCCGGCGAGCGTCGTCGTCTCGGGCGACGCCAACGCGATCGACGCGCTCGCGGCCGACCTCGCAAGCGGCGGCGTCGCGGTGAAGCGGCTCGATGTCTCGCACGCGTTCCACTCGCCCTTGATGGACCCGATGCTCGAGTCGTTCGCCGCCGTGGCGCGAACCGTGTCGTACCACGCGCCGGCGTCGGGCTTCATCTCGAACCTCGACCCGGGCCCCGCGACCGCCGCGATCGCGACCCCGGACTACTGGATCCGGCACGTCCGCGAGCCGGTGCGGTTCGAGGCCGGCATCCACGCGCTCGTACGCGAGGGCGTCGACGTCCTGATCGAGATCGGACCCTCCCCCACTCTGCTCGGGATGGCGCGGCGCTTCGTGGCCGCGCCCGGGCTCGCGTGGCTTCCGTTGCTGCGTCGCGGGGACGACGACGGCATCGAGCTGTCGAAGACCCTCGCCGAAGCGTACGTTCGCGGCGTGCCGCTCGAATGGAAGGGAATCTTCCCGGTGCGGCGGCGCACGAGCGTCGCCCTGCCGACGTACCCGTTCCAACGCGAGCGGTTCTGGCTCGACGGCCGCAAGTCGGAGCGTCGGACGACGCGGAGCGCTCACGCTCTGCTCGGCGAGCGGCTCTCCGTCGCTCCGCTCGAGGAACGCGCCGTCCTCTACCAGACGCGGCTCTCCGAGCACGACCCCGCCTGGCTGATCGGACACCGGGCGTTCGACGTCACCGTGCTGCCCGCCGCCGCGTTCGTCGAAGCGGTCTTCGCGGCCGGGCGCGAGCGGCTCGGGCGCGATCGCTTGACGATCTCCAGCGTCAGCATCGCGGCCCCGATCCTGCTCGACGATCGAACGACCGACGTTCAACTGTCGATCACCCACGACGGCGGCGCTCACCGGTTCAAGTTCTTCAGCCGCGCCGCCGGCGAGGATGGGCCGTGGACCGAGCACGCGTCGGGTCGCTTCGACCCCGCTCCCGACGACGACGCAGCCGCCCTCGACGTCGGCGCGATCCGGGCGCGCTGCACCGATGAGATCGACGTCGACGACTACTACGCCCTCTACGAGCGCAAGGGCCTCGGCTACGGCGAGTCGTTTCGCGTCATTCGATCCCTTCGGCGCGGCGACGGCGAAGCGCTCGCGGAGCTCGAGCTTCCGAGTCGCGCCCGCGACGCGTCGCCGTTCTCGATCCATCCCGTGCTCCTCGACGGTTGCTTCCAGTCGTGCCTCACGATCGCGGTCGACAAGGGACATCACGAGTTCTATCTGCCGATCGGCATCGAGAAGGTCGAGCTGGTCGGGCCGCCGAGCGATCGGATGTCCTGCCACGCGCGCCTCCGCTCCGTCGAGGCGGACGGCCGCGTGCTGACGTGGGACATCGATCTCGTCACGGAGACCGGCGCCGTCCACGTGCGCGTCCGCGGGCATCGCCTCGTCCAGACCGATCGCGACACGGTGCTCGCCGGCGCCGACGCGATGCGGACCCTCGCGCACGTCGTCGCGTGGACGCCGCGCCCGCTGAAGACGCCCGACGGAGTCGAGCTTCACGGCGACTGGCTCATCCTCGCCGATCGCGGCGGAGTCGGTGACGGCCTCGCGGCGCGCCTCGAGCGTCACGGTGCGCGCGCCCACGTCGTTCACCGCGGAGAAGGCGACCTCGCCCGATCCGTGGCGGAGCGGTTCGAAGGCGAGCGCGCGTTGCGCGGAGTCGTCCACCTCTGGAGCCTCGACGCCGCGCCCGGCGACCCCGCCGGCTCGGCCGCTCAGGCGATCGTCTGCGGCAGCGCGCTCGATCTCGTCCACCGTCTCGCGCAGCACGGCGCGACGGCGCGGTTGATCCTCGTGACGCGCGGAGCGACGAGCGCGGCGGGCGACGCCGTGAACCCGGCCGGCGCGACCCTCCTCGGGCTCGGCTCGGTGATCGCGCTCGAGCATCCGAGCTGGCGGTGCGCCCGTGTCGACCTCGACGCGACCGGGACCGACGCCGGCGCGGACGCGGATCACCTCGCGGCCGAGGTGCTCGCGCCCGACGGGGAGGCGCAGACGGCGTGGCGCCGGACCGAACGCTTCGCCGCACGCCTGCGCCGCGGGTCGACGGCCGAGTCCGGAGAACTCGCGATCCCGAAGCCGCCGTTCCAGCTCCGCTCGCGCGGCTACGGCGTGCTCGAGAACCTCGCCCTCGTCGCCGGTTCGCGTCGCGCGCCCGGCCCCGGCGAGGTGGAGATCGAGGTTCGCGCCGCGCCGCTCAACTTCAAGGACGTGCTGTTCGCGCTCGGCGTGCTGAAGGACCACGGCGCCGCGCCACGATCGCTCGACCAGGAGCTCGGGCTCGAGGCGGCGGGCGTCGTGACGGCGGTCGGCGACGGCGTCGACTTCGCGCTGGGTCGACCCGTCCTCGCCTCGGTGACCGGCGCGCTCGCGAGCCACGTCACGATGCCGGCATACGCCGTCGTTCCGATCCCGGAGGGCCTCGACTTCACCGACGCGGCCGCGCTGCCGACCGTCTTCCTCACGTCGCTCTACGCGCTCGAGAGATGCGCGAACCTCGCGCCCGGCGAGCGCGTCTTGATCCACGCCGCGGCCGGCGGAGTCGGACAGGCCGCGATCCAGGTCGCGCGACGTCGAGGCTGCGAGGTCTTCGCCACCGCGTCTCCCGCGAAGTGGGACGGGCTGCGCGCACAGGGGATCGAGCACGTCTTCAGCTCGCGCAAACCGGGCTTCGCGCAGGAGATCCTCGACCGCACCGGAGGCCGCGGCGTCGACGTCGTGTTGAACTCGCTCCCCGGCGACATGATCGAGGAAGGCGTGCGTTGCCTCGCGCCGAACGGCCGTTTCGTCGAGATCGGCAAGATCGACGTCTGGAGCGCGGATCGCATGAAGGAGGCGCGCCCGGACGTCCGGTACTTCGCGTTCGACATGGACGACGTGCGCCGCGCCGACCCGGGCCTCCACCACGCGTTGATGACGGACCTCGCGCGCGGCTTCGCCGACGGCACGTTCGTGCCGCTGCCGGCCCGCGTCTTCCCGCTCGCGCGCGCGGCCGACGCGTTCCGCCTCCTCGCGCAGGCCAAGCACGTCGGCAAGGTCGTGCTGCGGTTTCCGGCGGCCGGGTCCGCGAAAGAGGAGCGCCTCCGCGACGACGCGAGCTACCTCGTCACCGGCGGCGGCGGCGCCCTCGGCCTCGAGACCACGCGGTGGTTGGTCGAACGCGGCGCGCGCCACCTCGTGCTCTGCGGGCGCCGCGAGCCGTCGGACGCGACCCGAGCCGCGTTCGCCGCGATCGAGCGGACGGGGGCGAGGATCGAGTTCGCGACGCTCGACGTCTCGGACCGCGCTCAGGTCGCGGCGCTCGTCGACCGCATCACGCCGCGGCTCGCGGGCGTCGTCCACGCGGCCGGCGTCATCGACGACGGAATGCTGCTGAACCAGACGTTCGAACGCCTCGACACCGTCCTCGCCGCGAAGGCGCGGGGCGCGTGGAACCTGCACGAGCTCTGCCCGAACCTCGACTTCTTCGTCCTCTTCTCGTCGATGGTCTCGATCGTCGGCGCGCAGGGTCAGGGGCCCTACGCGGCGGCGAACGCCATGCTCGACGCGATCGCCCATCATCGGCGCGCGGAGGGGAAGCCGGCGGTCAGCCTCGGCTTCGGTCCGTGGTCCGGCGCCGGGATGGCCGGCGCGACCGAGGAGCGGAACCGCGGGCGATTCGCCGAGTTCGGCATCGGCTCGCTCAGCCCGCAGCAGGGCCTCGCCGCGCTCGACCACGCGATCTTCGGCCGGATCGGCGCGCACGTCGGAGTGCTCCCGGTCACGTGGTCGCGCTTCGTGACGCAGTTCCGCGACGAGGTGCCCACGTTCTTCGAGGCGCTCGTCCACGCGCCGAGCCTGAACGGCCACGCCGCCGATCCGTTGCTCGGCGACCTCGCGTCGCTCCGCGCCGAAGAGGCGGAGGCGAACCTGCTCGACTTCCTCGAGGGCCAGCTCGCCGGCGTGCTCGGCTTCGCGTCGAAGGATCAGGTCGACGCGACGCAGCCGTTCGCCGACATGGGCGTCGACTCGCTGCTCGCCGTCGACCTGCGCAACCGCCTCGAGTCGGCGCTCGATCGCGCACTCCCGGCGACGCTCCTGTTCGACCACCCCGATCTCCAGTCGCTCGTCCACGCGCTCGTGACGGAGATCCGCGGCGACTCGAGCCCGGACGACGAGGACGATCTCCTCGCCGAGATCGAGGGCATGTCCGAGGAGGACGCCGAGCGTTGGCTCGCTCGCTCCGACGAAACCAATGGCGCCCGCGATGACGCGGCGGAGGCCGGAGCATGACGCGATCGATCTACCTCATCAATCCAGCCGCCGACGTCCCGACCTACTACGGCGCAGAGGTCTACGCGGGTCGCGGCTACCGTCCGGCGGTGTTCCTCGCCGACCTCGTGGTGCCGACGTTGGCCGCGATGATCCCAGACGGCTTCCACGTGGAGATCTGCGACGAGCACCTCGAGCCGGTGAAGTTCGACCTCGACGTCGACTACGTCGGCATCACCGGCAAGATCAGCCAGTGGGGCCGCACGAAGGCGATCGCGAACGAGTTCCGCCGTCGCGGCAAGACGGTCCTGATCGGCGGTCCGCACGCGTCGCTCTGCCCCGACGTCGTCCGGCCGCACTGCGACGTCCTCGTGCGCGACGAGGTGGAGGAGATCGCCGGAGACCTGTTCGCGGACCTCGCGGAGGGTCGCCCGAAGGACGAGTACGTCGGCGGGCGGCCGGACCTCTCGCTGACGCCGGTTCCCCGGTGGGACCTCTACCGCCGCTACAACGACCGCGTGTTGACGGTCACGGTACAGACGTCCCGCGGCTGTCCGTTCGAGTGCGAGTTCTGCGACGTGATCCAGTACGTCGGCCGCAAGCAGCGCCAGAAGCCGGTCGCGAACGTGATCCGCGAGCTCGAGGCGGTCTACGCGCACGGGTACCGCAGCGTGCTCTTCGCCGACGACAACACGACCGCGAACAAGCGCTGGGTGAAGGAGATGCTCGTCGAGGTCGGCGCGTGGAACCGCCGCCAGACCGACGGGACGATGTCGCTGTCGACGCAGCTCTCGATCGACGCGGCTCGCGATGAGGAGCTCCTGCGCCTGATGGCCGACGCGGGCTTCACGCACTGCTTCATCGGCATCGAGACGCCGAACGAGGAGAGCCTGAAGGGGACGCGCAAGAATCAGAACCTGCAGAAGTTCCTGAGGAACTCGAAGAAGGAGAACCCAACCCTCGTCGATCAGATCCACACCTTCTTCGAGCACGGCATCGGCGTCACCGCCGGCATGATCTGCGGGTTCGACCAGGACGGTCCCGACATCTTCGACCGCCAGTTCCGCTTCGCGATGGAATCGGCGGTTCCGATCTGCACCCTCTCGGCCCTCGCCGCGCCGCACGCGACGCCGCTGCACGAGCGTCTCGACGCGGCCGGCCGCCTCGTCGACGGCTACGAGATCCCCGGCCACCCGTGGAACACGAACATCGTGCCGAACCGGCTCTCCCGGGACGAGCTGACGCAGGGAATCCGCGACCTCGCGAATCGGCTCTATCACCCGGACCACTTCGGCGAACGCGTGCTGAAGTACATCGACCTGCTCCGCTTCGACCAGCGGAGCCGTCCCCCCGCGAGCGCCAAGCGTGGCATGCGCTCCGTCGACCGCGACACCCTTTCGCTGATCTCCGATGTCCCCAAGCTCGACCCCGCGTCGAAGCGGATGTGGGACCGCATCGTGAAGGAGCTTCCGCGGAACCCTGGCGCCACCGTCCCCATCATGGAGGCGATGATCCGCTACCAGCAGCTCAGATACATGTACGAGAACGGGAACTTCTGGGACCACCCAGGTCCGATCCCGACCGCGCGGAGCGTCGGCGCGGCGGGCGGAGCGACGGGGTGACGAGGAGGTCGGCAGCCGCGCATCTATGGGTCTGCTGTGGATTCAGCGCGAGGTCCTCGCACCTCGTAACGCAGTTCGACCATGCCGCTCTTGTAGGCTTTGACCTCCGCGAGATGGAGGGCGACGTCTCGGTCGAGCTTCTCGAAGAACGCGATTCCATCACCAATCAGAATCGGCAGGATCGAATACGAGACTTCGTCGGCGAGCCCGAGACGAAGGCATTCGGCGGAGACGAAACCGCCTCCAACGAACCAGATGCCACGGAACGTGGGCCGGAGGCGTCCATTCACTAGCTGCGCGAGATCGCCCGAGTAGAACTCGACGTTATCCCGCGTCCGCGGCAGCTTCCGACTCGTGAGGACGAAGGTGGGTTTGTCGCCATACGACCACCCCAACCCTTGGGCTTCAAAACGAAGCGCGGTCTCATAGGTTCGCGATCCCATGACGTAGCAGTCGATCGTCGCGAGGAACGCCTCGACGAATCCCGGATCCATGGTGTCGCCGTCTGCGAATTCGTCTGAGGTCTCGAGCCAGTCGACGCTCCCGTCCTTTCGAGCGATGTAGCCGTCGAGGCTTGCCGCCATGTGGATCGTTACGCGAGAATCAGCGTTTGCCATCATGTCGCCCTCAGAATCCGATCGGCCGAGCATGAGCCGTGCATGAGCCGAGATGGCTCGAGGGGACCTCGACGTCGTCGGCCGGGACGGCGGCTACGGGCAGATGTACATTTCCAGCCCCGCCGTGTGCGACAGGAAGCCGGTCGAGCCCATGTCGGCGACGAGCACCTGCAAGTAGATCTCGAGCGTGGCGAGGGCCGCGTCGTTGGGGATCGTGCCGTTCAACGACAGCGATCCCTGCCCGGGCGAACCGGGGGTGCCGCCTAGCGGGAGCACGAGCTGAAGGAACGGCTGCGCCAGATCGACGTACAGAGATCCGAACGGAACGAGAACGTCCGACGGGGCAAAGCCGATCAGGAGCAGGGACGGCGCGCCGCCGAGCCCGTTCTGGATGTCGATCTGCACGGACTGTCCCACGCTCACCGGGCCGGCCGCGCTGAGCGACGGCGCGATGCCTCCCGTCCCGGCCCCGGCGACGCCGATCGGCCCTGGAGTCGGACACGCCGCGATCGTCACGTCGACGCAGCACTCTCCCATACCGGTGATCGGAACCTTGAACGCGTACTTGCCGGGTGCGACCAGCGCGCCGCCGTTCGTCCGCTGGTCCCACGCGCCCGCGAAGATCGACCCCGGCGTCAACGTGAACGGGCCGGCCCCGCACGCGCTCGAGTTGAAGATCGCCGGCGTCCCGCAGTTGTTCGCGTGGACCGACGTGAAGAGGCACGTGGTGGGAACCTGGTACGTCGCAGGTCCGAAGTTGGTCATCTTCACGACGATGATCTCGCCCGGCCGGGGCTGGGACGGAAGCACCTCGATGAACAGTCCCGGCTTGCACGTGAATTGAGCCGACGCCGAGTTCGCCAGCAGAGCGAGCAGCGGAACAGCAAGAAGGATGCGCACGTGAACCTCCGGGGCGGGGACGAGTGCCCTTGTTAGAGCCGCACCGGGTGAATGGTAACCCGGGGCGGCCCGATCCGCTCGAACGACCCCGACAAACGGCCCGCGACTCGCTACGATCCGGGGCCGGCGGCCGCGCCGTAACACGATGAGAGACATCGACATGAAGATGCGAATCGCCCGGGCGCTCCTGGCCGTCTCGTTCCTCGCGACCACGGCGCGGTCGTCGACCGTCGATCGCGCGGACGCGAACTGGCCGCAGTGGCGCGGCCACGCCCAGGACGGCGTCAGCGCGGCGACCGGTCTCCCGTCCACGTGGAGCCTGGAGGAGAACGTCGTCTGGAGAGTCGCGCTGCCCTCGTGGAGCGGCGCCACTCCGATCATCTGGGGCGACCGCATCTTCGTGGTGTCGCCGTCGGCGGCCCGGCAAGAGGAGATCGAGAAGGCCGAGGAGGAACGGAAACAGCGCGACGCGGAAGGCGGACGGCGGCGTCGATTCGGCGGCGATCGCCACCCGGGCGGGCAGGAGCTGATCCTCTTCTGCCTCTCCAAGGCGGACGGCTCGATCCTCTGGCAGCGCGAGCTCGACCAGGGCAACAAGCTCCACATGAAGGGGAACAACGCGTCGCCGTCACCGGTCACCGACGGCGAGCACGTCTGGACGGTCACGGGGAACGGGGTCGTGACGGCGATGAACATGGCCGGCGAGGAGATCTGGTCGCGCGACCTGCAGAAGGACTACGGCGCGTTCGGCCACAACTGGGGCTACGCGTGCTCCCCTCTCCTCCACGAGGGGAAGCTGATCGTCGAGGTCCTGCACGGCTTCCACACCGACGATCCGTCGTACGTCGTCGCGTTCGACGCGGCGAACGGTGAGACCGCGTGGAAGGTCGAGCGTCCCACGGACGCCCCGCGCGAGTCGCCGGATTCCTACACGACGCCGCTGCTCCTTCGCCACGCCGGCCAGACGCAGATCGTCGTCACCGGCGGCGACGTGGTGACCGGCCACGACCCCGACACCGGAAAGGAGCTCTGGCGCGTCGACGCCTTGAACCCGCAGGACGCACCGAACTACCGCATCGTCGCGTCGCCGCTCGCCGCCGACGGCATGATCTACGCCCCCACGCGAGTTCGACCGCTCACCGCGATCCGGCTCGGCGACGACGTCGCGCCGACCGAGGAGAGCATCGCCTGGCAATGGACCGAGACCGGCGGCCCCGACGTACCGACGCCGGCGTGCGACGGGACGTACTTCTACATGATCGCGGACAACGGGATCGCGACGTGTCTCGACGCGAAGTCGGGCGACGTCGTGTGGGGGCCGGAGCGCACGGTCCAGGGGACGGTCAGCAGTTCGCCGTTGCTCGCCGACGGCAAGCTCTACTTCACGAACGAGGAGGGCGTGACCGTCGTCCTCGCGGCCGGCACCGGCGAGTACGAGCTGCTCGCGACGAACGAGCTCGACGGCAGCTACACCCTCTCGTCGCCGGTGCCGAGCGGGAACCGCCTCTACCTGCGAACCGAGAAGTTCCTCTACTGCATTGGGGAAGACTGAGGGGCGTCCGCGTCGCACTCGGAGATCGCCCACGCGAGGATCATGCCGTCGGCCATCGACATGCAACCTCCCGTCGCGACGTGCCATCGAGGCGATCGCGATTCCAGCCCGCCGTCGTCTCGACACCTCCGCCGCGCGTGACGTAGAGTGCCCGCCCTCGACCGCATCGAGGCGATGATGGACGGCGCCCTCCCCACCGGAGCGTGAGGCATGTTGTCCGTCCGCGACGTCATCAAGGTGTACCCCGGCCCGGTCCCCGCCGTGCGAGGGATCAGCGTGGAGCTCGACCGAGGGCTGTGCGGCCTGCTCGGGCCGAACGGCGCGGGCAAGACCACGCTGATGAAGGTGCTGGCCACGCTGCTCGAGCCGACGGCGGGGACGTTCGTGTACGACGGCATCGACGGAGTCGCCGACCCGCTCGCGATTCGACGTCGCCTCGGCTACCTCCCGCAGGACTTCGGCTTCTACCCGCACCTCTCGGCCCGCGCGATGCTCGACTACTTCGCGTCGTTGAAGGGGCTGCCGTGGTTCGGCCGCGGCAAGCACGTCAAGGCGATCCTCGAGCAGGTGAACCTCCACGACGTCCAGCGCCGCAAGCTCGGCACGTTCTCGGGCGGGATGCGCCAGCGCTTCGGCATCGCGCAGGCGCTGCTCGGCAACCCGGACCTGCTGATCGTCGACGAGCCGACGGCCGGGCTCGATCCTCAGGAGCGCGTGCGGTTCTACAACCTGCTCGGGGAGCTCGCGCAGGACCGCGTCGTCGTCCTCTCCACCCACATCGTCGAGGACGTCCGCGTCCTCTGCCGCTCGTTCGCGATCGTCCGCGCGGGACGCATCGTCTACCACGGAACGCCGAAGGAGCTGCTCGGGTCGATCGCGGGCAAGGTCTTCGAAGGGTTCGTCGGCCGCGATGAAGTCGCGGAGCTGACGCGGACGCGCGCGGTCGCCTCCGCGGTCGTCAGCGGCGAGGCCGGCGCGTATCGCGTGCGCCTGCTCGCGGACGGCACGCCGCCTCCCGCCGGGTTCGAGCCCTCCGAGCCGACCCTCGAGGACGGCTACTTCGCGACCGGCCGCGCCGCGGTCGCGGCGGGGGCCGCCTGATGCGCGCCGTCCTCGCCATGGCGCGATGGGAGATCCGCCTCGCCTTCAAGCGACCGCTGTTCTGGGTGTTCCTCCTGCTGAACTCCCTCTTCTCGATCTTCTACTTCTTCGGCAACGTCGTGGTCGCGACGGGCTCGGGCGGCCGCGCGGCCGACGAGGTCGTCCACCTGAACGGGCCGTACGCCCTCACGCTGTTCTACATGGCGGTTCCGTTCGTGATGGCCACGCTGTTCGCGGCGATCGCGATGGCCGGCGCCGTCGTCCGCGACGAGGAGCTGAAAGTCGAAGAGCTCCTCCGCAGCACCCACGTCTCGGCGCGCGGCTACGTCCTCGGAAAGCTGATCGGCACCGCGGCCTGGGTGTTCGGGGTCGTCCTGTTCGGATTCGCGCTCGCGGTGGCGACCGACGCGCTCACCTCGTCGCTCGCGGCGGGCGGCGGGACGGCGCGTCCGGAAGCGCATGGACCGACGAACTTCCTGTTCCACCTTCACCCGTTCCTGACGCACACCGTGCCGTGGCTCCTCTTCGCCGCGGCGGGCGCCTTCTACCTCGGGGTTCGCACGCGCGCGCCGCTCCTGGTCTACGGCACGTTGGCGTTGCTCTTCGTCGCCGTGCTGATGCTCGGAGAGTTCGAGCCCGAGTGGGTGCAACGATGGTCGAAGGACGCGCTCGGCCTCGAGTGGGGCGTGCTTCGCGGCTGGCTCGATCCGACCGGACTGAGCTGGCTCGTCGAGACGTACGGACGCGAGGATCGCGGCGTGCGGTTCTACAACGAGTCGATCCCGGCGCTGACGATCGGCATCGCCGCGAACCGTATCGTGCTGCTGCTGCTCGCCTCGTCGTCGATCTGGCGCTCGGTCGCCGCGTACCGCCGGCAGCGTCACGGCCGCCTCGACGCGGCTCGCGCTCCCGCCGCGACGTCCGGCGGGAAGAGGATCGAGGCCGGCGCGGCCGCGCTTCCGCTCCTCGATCGCGTGCGATCCCTCGGTCGCGGCCGCTCCTCGGCGGGGATGATCCGCGTCCTCCGCGCCGAGCTGAAGATGATCCTGCGGCAGCCGTCGTTCTGGATCTTCCTCCCGATCATCTGGACCATCGCCCCGTTGGGGACGCTGTCCGCGGAGGGGCCGTGGAACGCGAACGTCATCATGACGTCGAATCAGGCGTCGGCGCGGCTCGTCGCGGCGTTGACGATCTGGGCGTGCGGCTACGCCGCGTGCCTCGCGATCGAGTCGATCCATCGCGAACGGACGACCGGCGTCGCGGACGTCCTCTACTCGACGGCGGTGACCACGCGTTCCCTCGTGCTCGGCAAGATCGCGGCCGTCTTCACGGCGATGCTCGTGATGATCGGCGGCGCCGCGGCCATCGCGGCGGGCATCCAGGTCGTGACGCACCAGACGTCCCTCGACCCGCGCGTCTACGCGCGCAACCTGGCCTTCCTCCTGCTTCCCGGCGTCCTCTTCTTCATCGCGTTGACCGCGTTCCTCACGGCGTTCTTCCGGAGCCGCATGGCGGCGTACGGCGGGTTGATCGGCTTCACCGTCCTGTTCGCGATCGGCCGCTTCTCGGGATGGCTCGACTGGCGCGGCATGATCGTGCCGACGAACCTCGTGATCGCTTCGGACATCACCGAGCTCACGCCGTACGCGAAGGAGCTGGCGCTGAACCGCGCGCTCGTCCTCTCCATCACGCTGGTCCTCATGGTGCTGTCGGTGTACTTCCTCGGCCGCACGGACCGCACGCGAACCGAGCGGATGTCCTGGCGGCGTCTGCGGGCGCACAAGCTCGCGGCGGGAGGCGTCGTCCTTCTCCTGGCCACCACGCTGGCCGCCGGCGTCTGGCTTGCCCACGAGATGAACAAGGGGCCGGAGGCGAAGTGGCGGGAGGATGCCGCGAAGGAATACGCGCGGCAGAACCGCGCCAAGTGGGGACGACGCGACGCTCCGTTGCCCGAGTTCTCGTCGATCGACTTCGACGTCGAGTTCTTCCCGTCCGAGCGACGCTTCGAGCTCGACGGACGGTTCACGTTCGTGAATCGGACCGCGACGCCGATCCACGTCATTCCCCTCACGACTTCGCTCGACTGGGACATCGAGACGGCGGGGCACGTCTTCTTCGCCGACGGCGCGGAGGATGGTCGACTTGGGGAGCCCGAGGTCCGTGACCGCAACCACCTCTACGAAATCCGGCTGGACGAGCCGCTCACGCCCGGCGCGACCCGCGCGCTCCGCCTCCGGTACGGGGGCACCGTCCGCCCCGGCGCGGCGAAGTCGAACGGATCGTTCGGCGAGTGGATCCTGGAGGACGCCGTCTTCGTGCACTCGTTCGGCACGTCGTTCCTCCCGACGATCGGATTCCAGGAGCCCGACGCCGGCGACACGGACACGGCCGACGACCGCGCGGACGAGCGCGAGCTCGCTCGGCACTACGAAGGGGATCACGTCGCGCGCGGCGGCATGCGCGGCGCGATGAACGTCACCGCGCGCGTGACGGTTCCCCGCGGCCTCACCGCGGTCGGCGTCGGATCGCTCGTGGACACGACGGATGGCGACACGACCTCCACGTGGACGTTCCAGACGGATCACCCGGTCTACTTCTACGCGCTGATGGCGGGGCGCTACGAGACGCGCGTCGAGGGAGACTGCGCGGTCCTCTACCACGCGGCGCACGATCGCAACGTCGACGACATCGCGACGGCGCTCGATCGATCGCGGCGCTTCTACTCCGCCGTCTTCAGTCCCTTCCCGTTCGAAGCGCTCCGCATCGTGGAGTTTCCCGGCATCGCGACCTTCGCGATGGGGTTTCCCACGCTCATCCCGTTCAGCGAGTCGATCGGGTTCCTCACGAAGGCGGACGACGGAGTCTCGAACGTCAACTTCATGGTGACCGCGCACGAGGTCGCCCATCAGTGGTGGGGAACGATCACCTGGCCGGCCGAGAACGTGCCGGGAGCCCAGTTCCTGACCGAAGCGCTCGCCCACTACTCGACGCTCCTCATGGAGGAGCGATTCAACGGCGGCGTCGCGGCCCGGAACCGACGGATCCGCTTCGAGCGCGAGTACCTCTCCGGTCGACACCACGACGTCGAGCGACCGATCGTCCGCATCGATGGATCGGAGCCGGGCGACCAGACGACCTGGTACAACAAGGGCGGACTCGCGTTCTGGATGACCTCCGAGCGGATCGGCCGCGATCGCTTCATCGACGCGCTCCGCGCCTACGTCGCGGAGTTCTCGTTCCAGGACGACCATCCGACCATCCACGACCTGCTGCGCCACGTCCGCGACCAGGCGGGCCCCGAGCACGACGACTTCCTGCGCGAGACGTTCTACGAGGTCGCTCTGCCGCGACCCGAGATCGTCTCGGCCGAGACGCGACGAGAAGGCGACGCGCACGTGACGTCGATCCGAGTAAGGAACGATGGGACCGGCACCGCCGCCCTGGTCGCCGAGGTCTCCAACCGGAGGCTGCTCACGACGGAGCTCGGCGCGATGCCGCGACCTCCGCGCCTCGCGTACGACGACCTCGAGGATCCGATCGTCTGGGAGGCCGATGACGCGACCGGCGGCGCGGGGCCGGCCGGCGCCCCGCCGAGCGAGCCCTACGAATCCGCGCGCGCCGAGTTCCGCCTGGCCGAGGGGAGGGAGCAGGTCATCGAGGTTCGAAGCGGGTTCGAGCCCGGCTACGTGACGCTCGACCCTGACGCTCGGATCCTGATGTCCGGCCGCGGCCGAGCCCACCGCGCGATCCGACAGTGACGCAAATCGCCCGCCTGCAACGAAGAGATCGGTCGCGAGGGCCCGCCGCAGCCGGAATGACTTTCACCACAGGCTGCTAGACTGATCCACCATGATGCACGGACGTCGCGAAGCCGAAGTCGGTCCGTATCGAGTGGGTCCGGGGCAACCCCTGTTCCTCCTCGCCGGGCCGTGCGTGATCGAGTCCGAGGACGTGGTGTTTCGGATCGCGCGCCGCCTCGCCGCGATCCGTGACGACACCGGCGTCCAGATCGTCTTCAAGGCGTCGTTCGACAAGGCGAACCGCTCATCGATCGACTCCTTCCGTGGCCCCGGACTGAAGAAAGGGCTCGAAGTCCTCGCCGCGGTCAAGCGCGAGGTCGGACTTCCGCTCGTGACCGACATCCACGAGCCCGGCCAGGCCGCCCCGGCCGCCGAGGTCGTCGACCTGCTCCAGATCCCGGCATTCCTCTGCCGGCAGACCGATCTGTTGCGCGAGGCGGCGCGAACCGGGTGCGCGATGAACGTGAAGAAGGGTCAGTTTCTCGCCCCTTGGGACATGAAGAACGTCGTCGCCAAGGTGCTCGCGAGCGGCGGCAGGAACCTGATGTTGACGGACCGCGGTGCGTCGTTCGGGTACAACGCCCTGGTCTCGGACATGCGGGCGATCCCGCTCATGCAGGATCTCGGGGTACCGGTCCTGTTCGACGCCACCCACTCCTGCCAGATCCCGGGCGGCGCCGGCACCAAGAGCGGCGGCGACCGCCGGATGATCCCACACCTCGCGCAGGCGGCGATGGCGGCCGGGTGCGACGGGTTCTTCATGGAGGTCCACTTCGATCCGGACCACGCGCTCTCGGACGGTCCCAACATGCTGAACCTCCAGGATCTGGAGCCGCTCCTCCGGCGCCTCGTCGCGATCCGTGCCGCCTCCGGGTGGAACGTGGGAAGCTGATCTGGATTCGCTTCCGCCCGGAGTACGATCTTCTTCGACGAACTTGAAATGCGTCGCAGCCGTATCCGTACGGCGATGGCCGTCGCGAAGCAGCCGGCATCTCCCAACATCTCCCAGCTTCTCTTTGGTTTCATGCGCGAGGAAGAGAGACAGGATCTCGGGACGGACCAGACGGTCCCGCTGGACGTCACGCGCGGCGCGACGCGTGTCTCGGGGTCGCGCCCCGCCGACGGCCGCACGTTCGCTCGTTCGTTCATCGGCCGCAGGCTCGGCGACTACGAGATCCTGCGGGAGATCGGCCATGGCTCGATGGGCATCGTCTTCGAGGCGAAGAACGAGGGCCTGAACCGCAGCGTGGCGCTGAAGGTGCTCCCCCCGAGCCTCTCGGTGACCGACACGGTGATCCAGCGGTTCCTCCGCGAAGCGCAGTCCGTCGCGAAGCTGAACCACGAGAACATCGTCCAGATCTACAGCATCGGCGAAACGGACGGCGTCTACTTCTACGCGATGCAGTTGATCGAGGGGCAGCCGCTCGACGCCGTGGTCGCCGAGCGCGACATCAAGCCGGACGACGCCGCGCGCATCACCGCCGCCTGCGCGCGCGCCCTCTTCTTCGCGCACGAGAACGGCATCATCCATCGCGACATCAAGCCCGCGAACATCATCCTTTCGTACAAGGACAAGCCGGTCCTCACCGACTTCGGCCTGGCCCGCCCGGAGAAGGCAGCGACGCTCACCGCGTCCGGCGCGCTGGTCGGGACCCCGATCTACATGAGCCCCGAGCAGGTCCGCGCCGATCGCTCGCTCGTCGATCGACGCACCGACATCTATTCGCTCGGCGTGACGCTGTACGAGATGCTGGCCGGGACGACGCCGTTCGAGGGGTCGTCGACGCAGGAGATCCTGCACAAGATCGAGTTCGCGGAGCCGCGGCCGATCCGGCGCGTTGCCCCGAAGGTTCCCAAGTCGTTGGAGACGATCTGCCACAAGGCGATCGCGAGGGAACCCGAGCGCCGGTATCAGACCGGGATCGAGTTCGCGCTCGACCTCGAACGCTTCCTGAACGGCGAGCCGATCCAGGCGCGGCGCACTCCGCTCGTCGTGAGGACCGCGCAGAGGATCCGCCGGCACGCCGTGATCTCGACTCTCGTCGCGTTGCTGCTCGTCGCGGTCGTCGCCGTCCTCATCAGCTCCAAGCGCGGACACGACTCCAAGCAACGCGAGCAGACGGCGAACCAGACCGCGACGCGCGCGCAGTTCGCCGAGTACATCGTCCGCGGCACCAACATGGTGCGCGGCAAGGTGTGGCCCGAGGCGATTGCCGCCTTCGACCAGGCGATCCTCCTCGACCCGACGCAGGTCGCCCCGTTCATCGAGCGCGGGAAGTGCTTCGTCATGCTCCAGTCCCACGAGCGGGCGCTGGCCGACTTCGAGGCGGCGCTCGAGCGCGACCCGGAGAACGGAACGGCGAAGCTCTGGCGCGGGATGAGCCGCTGGATCTACGGAAACGAGGAAGAGCGGAACGCGGGGATGAACGACGTCCGCGAGACGCTCGACCAGCACCCGGACGACCCGGACTGCCTCCTCTTCGCGTCGCGGCTCTGTCGAGAGATGGCGCAGGAGACGCGGAGCCGCGAGCTCAAGATCACGCTCCACGACGCCGCGTACGAGCGCGTCTCGCAGCTCCTCGACCAGAACCCGGAGAACGTCGACGCGCTGGTCATCAAGGGGATGCTGCTCGAGGATCAGGGGTTCCGCGAGCAAGCGTTGCGCGCGTACACGCGGGCCATCGAGATCGACCCGAAGCACGCCGAGGCGTGGTCGTTGAGGTCCGCGGTCCTCACTCGCGACAACCCTCGCGCGAGCCGCGCCACCACCGACGCGACCGACGCGGCGATGGCCGCGGTCGCGCCCGCCTGGGCCACGCTCGGCGTGCGGATCGCGCGCGAGAAGTTCAACGTGGACGGCGACACGGTGGCACGCGCGGTCGACGCTCTGACGAGCTGGCGCGACCCCGGTGAGGACCCGGGCGACGCGCCGGCCTCGTCCGACGAGCCCGGCGTCACCGACGTCGACGACCAGCTCGCCCAGGCGGAGCTCTGGTGGACGAACGGCCAGTACGACCTCGCGGTGCCGACCTACGAGGAGATCCTGAAGCTGAAGCCGGACCTGGCGCTGCCGCACTACCGACTCGCCAAGCACTACATGCTGATCAACCGAGTCGACAAGGCGCGCGCGCACGTCGACGAGGCCCGCCGGATCGCCCCCGCCACGCCCGATACGCTCCTGATCGCGATCCAGGTCTACAGCCGCCAGGAGGACAAGGAGAAGCTCGCCGAGGTCGCGGACGCGATCCAGCGCTACTACCCCGACTTCGTCGACACCGTCCCCTGGCTGCGCGAGATGCTCGAGCGGTTCAAATCGTCACGGGCCGCGAGTCCTGACGAGGGCGCGCCGCCGGAGGACCCTCCGGTCGATGGCGGCGCGATCGACCGCTCGGCCTCGAACGTCCGACTGCGCCTCCCTGGCTCGTGATCGAGAGGGGCTACTCGTAGCGCAGCGCGTCGACCGGACTCTTGCGCGCGGCACGCACGGCGGGAAGAAGCGCGCTCGCGACCGCCAGGACCAAGGTCGACCCGAACACGATCGCAACGAACCACGGCTCGACGTCCACCGGGATCCGTTCGAACAAGTAGATGTCGGGTCGGAAGATCCGTACGCCCGTCAACGTCTCGATGCCGTCGTTCAACAGGTTGATGTTCCGCGCCGCGAGCACTCCGGAGACGCAGCCCAACAGCCCTCCGACGAGCGTCATGAGGATCGCGCACGTCACGAAGAGCCCCGCGATCCCGGCCGTCGTCGTGCCGATCGCGTTCAGGATGCCGATGTCCCGCACCTTGTCCGAGACCAGGATCGTGAGCGTCGCGAACACGTTGAAGCACGCGACCAGCACGAAGAAGAAAAGCAGGCAGGCGAGGATCGAGCGTTGATTCTCGATGCCGATCAGGCGCGCCGCGTGTCGGTCGCGCCACGTCTCGACCTGAACCAGGAGCGAAAGCGACCGTAGGCGCCGTCGCACCTGGTCCGCAAGCGCGTCGAGCTCGACGCCTTCCTCGACGCGGACGCAGATCTCGGAGGCGCCGCCCGGCGTACGCAGGAACGATTGCGCCGTGTCGAGGTCGAGGAAGACGGTTCGCCGATCGTTGTCGAACTCGCCGGTGCGCACCGTCCCACCCACCTCGAACGTCTCGCTGAAGACCGGAATCGCCTGCTCTGACTGCCCCGGCAGATCGGATGCATCGCCGGCCACCGTCAGCAGCGTGATCGTGTCGCCCTTCGCGAGCCCGGCCTCCGTCGCGAGCTCCTCTCCAATCAGCGCGATCGGCCGGCCGCCCGTCGAGGCGCCGCGAGAGAACGGTGCGCCGACGTCCGCGACACGAAGCCGCTCCGATGCTTCTTCGACGAACCGCGCGAAGTCCGTCACGCCGAACTCGTCGGTCGGGTCGACTCCGACGATCTGGACGAACCGTCCCTCGTGGACCCGCACCCGGTCCTCACCCTCGTTCGACGGCTCCGCCAGCAGCGCGGCCCGCCACAGATGGGGGCTCACCGCCGCGACTCCCGCCATGCCGGACACGGCGTTCTCGATGACGCGATACGGCGGAACCACGCGCGACTGGCCATCGTACGATCGCGGGATCGGCGTCAAGATCAGGTCGGAGGTCGTGCCGCGGATCACCCGCCGCAGCTCGCCGAGGAACCCCGTCATGATGCCGACGGTGCAGATCAGGGCCGTGACCGACAGCCAGATCCCCACGACGGAGACCCAGGAGATCGGCCGCGACCAGAGGTAGCGGGCGGCGAGGAACAGGCGGTACATGAGCACTCGCCATCCTGGTCGCGGAAACGACGCTCGTCAACGACCCGTTTCGGCGTCTCCGGATCCGTCCGCGCCGTCGTCGGCCGGCAGCAGGCTCTCGTGCGATCAGGGCGCGCCGGACTCGATCGGGACTCCCTGCCTCAAGACGTCGCGCACGGGATCGTGGGTCGGACGACGCGGCCGGCGCTCGACGATCTCGAGCGCGGCGATGCGGTACGCCTCGGCGAGCGTCGGGAAGTTGAACGTGTTGTCGACGAAGACGTCGACGTCGTCCTGGTTGCGAAGCGCCATCTGCCCGAGGTGAACGAGGTCGGCCGCACCCTCGCCGACGACCTGGACGCCGAGCAGCCGGCGGCCCTCGACGTCGGCGATCAGGCGTAGCTGGCCGCTCGTGATCGCCGCGATCCAACCGCGCGCGATCTGGTCGAAACCGGCCTCGCCGATCATCACGTCCCCGTGGATCCGCCGCGCGTCGGACTCGGAGAGCCCGACGTACGACATCTCTGGGATCGTGTAGACGCCGACCGGAACCAGCTCGGGAGAGGAGGGGAGCTCGAGCCCCAACGCGTGCGCGATGGCCCGCCGCCCCTGGTTCAACGACGTCGCGGCGAGCGCGGGCGGGCCGGCGACGTCGCCGACCGCGTAGATGTGCGCGACCTGGGTACGCCCATACTCGTCGACCGCGATCACCCCCCGCCCGTTCGGCGCGAGTCCCGCCGCGGCGAGTTCGAGCGATTCGAGGTTCGCGACGCGGCCGAGGCAGCAGAGCAGCTTCTCGGAGAGGATCTCGCGGCCGTCCGCGAGCGTCGTCACGACCGACGAGAGCCCGTCCCAGGCGACCGACCGCATCTCGACGTCGCCGATGAACTCTCCGCCCATCTCGCAGAACGCGGCGACGAAGCGCGTCGTGATCTGAGGGTCGAGGAAACCGAGGGGCCGCGAGTGCTTGTCGATGATGGTCACCCGAACGCCGAGCGCCGCGAAGATCGACGCGTACTCGCAGGCGATCACGCCCGACCCGAGCACGGTCAGCGAACGCGGCAGGTAGATCATCGACAGAATCGAATCGGAGTCGAGGATCGAGTCGTGATCGACCGGGATCTCCGGCGGCTTGCGCGGTTTCGATCCCGTCGCGATCACGATGAACCGCCCCCGGATCCGACGCTGGGTCCGATCGACGGAGACGACTTCGATCTCGACGTCGGAGACGAACCGGGCGCGGCCGTGCAGGACGTCGACGCCGTCGCGCTCGAGCCGGGTGCGGATCACGCGGGCGTGAGCGTCGGCCACGCTTTGCCGGCGCACCATCAGGCTCTCGACCTGGAGGTCCTCGCGCACGTAGACCTGGAAGACGTTCCCGCTCCGGCGGCGGAAGTTCGTCAGCGCGAGCGCGGTCTCACGAAGCGTCTTGCTCGGGATCGTCCCGCGGTGGACGCACGCGCCCCCCACTCCGAGCTCCTCTTCCACCAGCGCGACGCGGTAGCCCGCGCGCGCCGCCTGCACGGAGCCCTCCTGACCCGCCGGACCACTTCCGATCACGATGACGTCGTAGTCGCGAGGTTCACCGGTCACGAGAGCGAGTCCGCCATCGCGAGGATCATCTCGCGTTGCCCGATGAGCCGCTCCGTTTCGTCCGGGTACACGTTGAGCGGCTCGTTCATCGGGTGCTTGCGCAGGTCATCCTCACCGATCTTCTTCGTCCCCAGCGCGAAGTGCGCGAAGTCGTCGGCGAGCCGCGTCATGCGTGCCTCGTTGAGGACGTTCGGCGCTCCCTCCGGTTCGTGGTGATAGAGGATCGTCTCCGCGAGGCTCTCGGGCAGCCCCCACTTCCTCACGAGCACGGCACCGACGCGACAGTGGAACTCGGCGGCGGCGGCTTCGATCGCGGCGCGCTCGACCTGGATGTCCAGCCGGTCGCGAAGGTCGCAGATGGCCTGCAGGAGAACCGGCTTCCCGACGTCATGGAGCAGACCGCAGAGGAACGCCTCCTCCAGGTTCCAACGGCGCTGGCGCGCGATGTCGTTCGCGTACGCTCCGACCGCGATCGAGTGGCGGAACTGGTTGCGCACGGCGAGGCCGAACCCCGCGACCTGGAACACCTTGCTCTCGCAGGAGATCATGACCGCGATCTGCCGGATCTTCGCGAGCCCGAGCCGGTTCAACGCCTGCTGGAGCGAGACGATCGGCACCGGCGGCGAGTACAGCGCCGAGTTCGCGAGACGAAGCAGGTGCGCCGTCATCGACTGGTCTCGATTGATCAACGTCGTGAGACGTCGCAGATCGCAGTTCTCGTCCATGCTCATCGTGATGAGCTGGCTCGCGACCTCGGGCAAGACGGGAAGCTCGATCTGCCCGGTCTCGATCACGTGCTCGAGCTGTTGGCGAACTTCGGCGGAAAGGGCCGCGACCTTGGTTTCCGTGGGCGTCGTCGCTGCGTCTTGCATCCGGGTGTCCCTCGCTTATCGACGGGGCTAGATCGTCAATTCGGGTGGAGAGACTTGCGGCCGGAACCGCAAAACGATGCGTTTCAGGGCCCTACGATTTCAAGAAAGAGACCTCCGGCTCGCGATTCCGCCACGATGGCGATTCCCCGCGCGGCGTCGGCGAACTCGGGATCGGACCCGAGGGAAACGAGTTCCACGGCCGCCCGGTGGGCTTCGTCTCCTCCACCCTGCCGAGGGCCGCCGGCGCCCCAGAGGTTCCAGAACTGCACGATGGACACGAGCCGTTCCGTGTCGGCGTGGAGAATCGCGTAGACCGGTTCGCGGGCCGCGCGGTCGAGGAGGTCCATCGGCGCGAGGAACGCCTCGGACTCCGCGAGGGGAGAACTCGACGTCGCCATTCGATCGACGAGCGAGCGAAGCACCGGCACGCTCGTCGACCCGACCAGCCAGCCGTCGAAGACCGTCATCGCGAGGTTCGACAGGAACTGGTTTCCGGCGAGCGACATCACGTAGATCCGCCGTCCGCCCGCGTCGAACGCGCGCAGCGGCCGCGAGCCGACCTGTTCCGTGGTCTGCTCGAACCACTGGCGGACCCCGTTCGGATCGGCGGTCTCGAGCAGGAAAGCGAGGGTCGGGTACTGGCCCGGAGCCGGCGTTTGGAACAGGACGAGCTCGCCTCCGACGCGGCTCGCGAGCTGGTCGGCCCAGGCCGGACCGAGGAGGCCGACGAACGTGTTCTCGAGCTTCTCCGCGGACCACGCTCCGCCGAGCCGACGGTTCATGCTCGCGAGGAGAGCCCCCGCCTGTCGGCCCGAGGTGTGCACCGCGAGCGTCACCGCCGCGCTGCGATCGACCAGCGAGAGCGAACGGAGCGGCCGCTCTCGTCGCCCGCTCGCGTCGACGGTTCGGCCCCGGACGCCGCCGCGCAGGAAGACGTTCGCGCGGAACTCGCCGCTCACGCCACGCACCGCGAATCCCGCCGCGTCGAACGAGTCCTTGTCGCTCAGCAGCGCGTCCCAGATCGGATCGGCCTCGACGAGCTCGATGCTCCGTTCCGACCGGACCTGCCTCAGGTTGATGAAGCCGAACATGGATCCGGGCGCCGGCGCCACCTGCTCGAACGTCTCGACGAACGCCGCGCTGTCGGCGAGCGAACCGAACAGCCCGGCCCTCGCGCGTTCGAGGGCGCGTTCGATGCGGCTCTCGTTGCGCGCACCGAAGATCACGCCGTCGAGCTCGGCGAGCGAGATCGTTCCCCATCGGGTCGCCACCGTCACGATCCGCGCGTCCCGGTAGGTCCGAACTCGCGGCGTGGCACGCTCCGCCAGGACGATCGGGAAGCCCGACTCCGCGAGGCGCGCTCGACCGGCCGGCGTCGTCGCGTTCGCGAGCGCGTCGATCATCCCCTCGTAGCCGTCGACGTCGGCGAGGACGAGGACGTCCGGCTGCGGCTCGCCTCCTTCCAGCACGTAGCCTTCGACCGACACCGCCATCTCGCCGGTGCCGCGCGACAAGAGACCCGGGATCGCCCCGAGCGCTCCGGGCGAGAAGAACAGGCTCGCCTGCGCGCCGAGGACCGCCACGGCGTCGCGCGCGTGCCTCGCGCCTGAGGAACCGAGCAGGCGCACGACGTCGGTCCGCTCGACCCGGCGCATGAACGCCGCGCGATCCCCGACCCAGAGCAGCATGCGAGCGTCTCGCGAGACGAAGCGCGCCAATCGCTGGCCCTCGAACTCCGCCGCCCGCGACAGCGGGGAGAGGATCGACAAGAGGAGGAGTGGAACGAGCAGGGCGCGCATTCGAAGGCCGAACGTGGGATCGAGGGACCGAGTCAGAGAATGCCGTACTTGCGGAGGCGGTTGTAGAACGTCCGACGCGGCATGCCCAGCTCCTTCGCCGCGTCGCTTCGCTTGCCCCCGCACCGCTCGATCGCGTCCAGGATCGCCATCTTCTCGATCTCCTCCATCGTCATCCCGGTGAACGATGCTCGGTTCGACGACTCCGGGTTGGCCTTCAGCAGCGCGGTCAGGTGCGTGTCGATCGTTCCATCGGTCGCGACGGCCGCCATCCTTCGGAGCTCGTTCTCGAGCTCGCGCACGTTGCCCGGCCAGCGATAGGCGACGAGCGCCTTCTGCGCGTCCGGAGTGATCGTGCGCCGCGGTTCGCCCGTCTCGTCCGCGATGCGGTCGAGGACGTGGTCGATGAGGAGCGGGATGTCCTCGCGCCGTTCCCGCAGCGGCGGGAGGCGGATCGTCATCACCTTCAACCGATAGTAGAGATCCTCCCGGAACGTCCCCTCCGCCGCCATCTGCGCGAGGTCCGCGTTCGTGGCGCCGATGATGCGGACGTCGACCTGGGTCGGGTCGCTCGCGCCGACCTTGCGGAACTCGCCCTCCTGCAGCACCCGCAGGAGCTTCCGCTGCAGCGGCACCGGCATGTCGCCGATCTCGTCCAGGAAGAGCGTGCCGCCGTCCGCCTGCTCGAAGAGACCCACGCGATCCGAGTCGGCGCCGGTGAACGCACCCTTCACGTAGCCGAACAGCTCCGACTCGAGGAGCGACTCCGCGAGCGCGGCGCAGTTCTCGGAGAGGAACGGCCGGTCCGCGCGGCGACCGTGGCGGACGATCGCGCGGGCCACGAGCTCTTTTCCGGTCCCGCTCTCGCCGAGGATCAGGACCGGGTAGTCGGTGTCGGTGACGACGTCGACGAGGCGGAACACGTCTTGCATCGCCGGAGATTTCCCCACGATCTCCGAGTAGTCGTACTTCAACGGGCGCGGCGGGGGCAGCGTCCCCGAGAGCAGGAGCCGCTCGCGCGCGTCCTTCAGCTCCTGCTCCTGCTCCTTGATGCGCACCTCGAGGCGATGGTTCAGATCCTCGAGGCGCTCGCGCTGCGCGTCGTTCTCCGCGTGAAGGCGGGCGTTGATCACGGCGACCGCGGCCTGGTCGGCGAACAGCTCCACGAGCCGGCGGACCGCCTCGGTGAACGAGGCGGTCCGGAAGCGGTGGTCGATGTAGACGCAGCCGAGCGTCTCGCCCTTGAAGCGGAGCGGCGCGCAGAGGATCGAACGGAGCTGCATGCCGGCCACCGACTCGAGCTTCCCGAGGAGCGGATCGTCCGACGCCGAGTCGGTGAGGACCGCGTCGCCGCTCTCCATCACGCGTTCAGCGATGGTGTGGCTGATCTTGAACTCGGGCGAACGGACCGCCTCGCGATCGAGGTTGCGCGCCACCTCGACCAGGCCCTGCCCCCGTTCGCCGCGCACGATCAGGAAACCGCGCTCCGCCCCCGTCAGCTCGATCACGGCGTCGAGGATCAGCGCAAGCAGCTTCTTCGGTTGGCGCTCCGAGACCATCGCGCGGTTGATCTCGAGGATGCTGATCAGGCGTTCTCGCTCGCGCGTTTCCTCGCCACCGCCGAGCAGGGAGTCCCGGAGGAAGGCGCGCAGGTCTTTCTTCTTGGGTTTCTCGGCCGGCATGCGGGGTCGATTGTATCCGCGGCCGGTCACTGATTCGTGCCCGCGTCGTGGGGCGACGCCTCAGCGGCCTCCTTCAGCGCCTCCCGCAGCGCCTCCTGGAGGGCGCGGAGCGCCATCGATACGCCGTGGCGACGGGCCGGGTTGGTTTCTCCGACCTCGGCGAGAAGGCGATCGACCTCGATCGCCAGGACATCCGACACCGCGCGTCCCTTGGCCCACTCGGTCAAGAACGACGCCGCCCCGATCACCGCCGAGCAGCCCTGCGCCAGGAACCCGGTGGCGCCGACTCGATCGTCCACGACGCCAGCGAAGAGATCGACGACGTCGCCGCACGCGACGTTCTCGGCGCGTGCGGCACGGTGAGGACCCCGCGGGCGCCCGACGTTGCGCGGCGCTCGGAAGTGGTCCTGGAGAATCGGAGAGAGCGTCGACACGCGCTCGAGGATAGCGAGGCTCGGCCGGCTCACGATCATCGCGCACCGGCGACCGGTGCGATTCCCGGGCCGGCCGCTCCGCGGGCTCGATCAAAAGAACTGCAGCTCGTGGACCTCGGTCGCCGCGTAGGACCCGTTCGCCGCCGCCGCCGAGATGCTGTACGCCTGGAACCAGAGGCTCGTGCCCAGCAGGTTCGGCGTGGGCGGAATGGTCAGCGCGTACGTCCCCGGCAGCGGCCCCGCCGACAGCAGCACCGCGGGCGGGACGGTGAACCAGATTCCCGGGAGCGGCTGGGTGAGGACCGAGCCGGTCGGAAGCCCCACCACGTAGAGCAGCGCGGTCGAGAACGTGGCGGCCGGATCGCTGACGCGAACCTGGAGGGTCTGCCCGTTCGTGACCGGCTTCACGTCGTTCAACGGGCCGCTCGTGAAGGTCGGAAACGACGGGAGGACGCTGGAGTCGAGCACCAGCGAGTCGGGCGTGCCGGGGTAGATCAGCGCCGGCGGAATCGTCGTGTCGACGAACAGCGAGATTCCGCACGGCCCCGCCGGCCCCGCGATCGTCGAGGCGACGAAGTCCTCGTCGCCATCCGCGTCGTGATCGGCGCACTCCAGGTCCGCGACGTTGCTCAGGGCGACCAGCGTCGCGCTCGGCGTGAAGCCGCCGGCGGCGAAGGTCAGGATCTCGATCGACGCGGCCAGGGCGTGCCCGGCGACCAGATCGAGGTCACCGTCGCCGTCGACGTCGCTGGTGTCGAGCGCGCTGTAGCTCGTCCCCGCAAGCCCCGCGATGCCGGTGGCCGGCAAAAACGAGAACGCGAACGTTCCCCCGAGGTTCAGCGCGACCGAGATCCCGTTCAGGTGCGTCGCCACGACGTCGAGCATTCCATCGCCATCCACGTCAGTGCACACCG
The DNA here is from genome assembly GCA_964649825.1 of uncultured Phycisphaeraceae bacterium. Classification (GTDB taxonomy): domain Bacteria; phylum Planctomycetota; class B15-G4; order B15-G4; family JADJEK01; genus CAZYQW01. The sequence goes on from CAZYQW010000133.1 coordinate 48,478, forward strand.
CCTGCGTCCGCGGGACGCCGAGCCCGACGGTTCCGGGCAGCGGGATGATGGTCGGCAGGTACACCGGGTGGAAGCCGTTCCGGATGGCCGTTACCGAGCGCGGCATGCCGGCCCCACCCGCGTCGGACGTGACGAGATCGATCAAGCCGTCGTTGTTGAGGTCGCAGCTCACGATCTCGCCGGGGTTCACGCCGACCGGCACCGTAATGGCCCCCGACGTGTACGCGGCCACCGGCGATCCCCCGTGAACGTAGACGGCGACCGTCCCGGCGGCCGTATCGGTCACCGCGATGTCCGGCCAAGTGTCGCCGTCCACCTCGCACTCGACGACGTCGTTCGGCGTCGACGCCGGGCTCGTGACGACCGTGATGGCCCCGAGAAACGGGGCCGGCAAGGTCGTGCCGAGGACGTTTCGGATGACATCGATGGAGGTGATTCCCGCCCCCGCGAACGGGTGCGTGGTGACGAGGTCGGGGTAGCCGTCCTGATCGACGTCGATGCACTCGACGTCCTGGATCGGGCGCCCGTTCACGACCACCGGCGTCACCGGCCCGAGCGTTCCGTTCGAGTTCGTGAGCCGGACCTCGACGGCAGCGCCCGCGACCGAGACGAGGTCGAGGTCGCCGTCCAAGTCGAGGTCGGACCACTCGACGTCGATCGGGAAGCAGGGGACGGGGTAGTCGATCGATGGCGCGTAGGTCTGGGCGCGGGCCAAGGACGCTGCGGCCAGCATGGAGAGGAGGAACGGGAGGGTTCGCATTGGGTATTGCTCCAGGTTCCCGAGCCCGACCGGCCAGCTCGGAGGATGAAGGAGAGAGAGGATCGGTCGATCCGCACGGTCGTGCGAGAGTGGTGTCGCGTCCGGGCAGGACACGCGGCCGTTCGCTTAAACTCCTTCGATTCCGCTCACGCTCGTGGTCGTCGCGAACGTGGGTTCTCGACCGACCGCGTCGGCTGGGGCGTTTTCTTGCATTCCGCGCGCTGGCCCCGGCCCCGGGCGACACGGAGAACGCCGTACCCATCTTCCATCCCTTCGAGGAACTCATGGTCAACCTTCCACTGCCCGCCCTCATGCTCCTGGCGGCGGCCACCGGTGCCGCGACCGCGACCGCGCGAGACGGCGCGCTCTACTCCATCGCGCTCGACAACCCATCCGGGGGCACGACGATGCGCCGCGCGGTGAGCGGCGACTTCGACGGCGACTTCCGGCGCGACGTCGTCGTCCTGGTCGACGGCCTCCCGAACGTCCTCTGGGCTCCATCGATCTATGGTTGGTCGGAGGAGCTCGACGAGATCGGGACGGTCGACGACGTCGACGCCGTGCCGTCCGCGGGCGGAACCGTCGACACGCTCGTCACCGTGTCGAGCGCGGGGCTCGTCGAGTGGAGCTGGTCCCCGGCCTCCGGCGCGTTCGTCGGCACCACCCTCGACTCGTCGCTCGTGTGGGCCGGCGCCGACGCGGTCCGTGCCGCCGACCTCGACGGGACGGCACCGATCGACTTCGTCGGCATCGCGCACAGCGGGCCGGCGCGCGCGGTGCTGACCCGCGGCGGCTCGACGACCGCGGCGTCGACCATCTCCCTGAGTCCGTCCGATCCGCCGCTCCGGACGCTCGCGCCGGTCCGCTGGCTCTCGAACGGGCTCGACCAGGTCGCGGTCGCGACCGATGGCGAGCTCATGATCGTCGAGGTCGGGAACGGCGTGCTGAAGACCTACACCGACGGCGGGACGACCCCCGCGCTGGCCGCCGTCGCGCTGGACGGCACCGCGCAGGAGGGGATCGCTTGGGCGCGCACGACCGGCACCAACACGAACGGGCTGGCCCTGCGGAAGCACGCGTCGCTCGGGTCCCAGGAGCCGGATCGCAACCTCGGTGTCTACACCGCACGCGGGCTCGCGTCGGGCGACTTCGACGGCGACGGCGACGGCGACCTCTACGCGGCCGGCAGCTTCAACAACTACGGCTTCTTCATGAACCAGGTCCCCCCGAGCCCCGCCGGATCGGCATCGAGCTGGTGCATCACCACCGGCTGCTCGTACGCGATCGCGGTGAGCGCTACCCACGTGGCGGGCGCGGCGCCGGGCGTGCTGGTCACGGACATCGACGGCGACGGCGACCTCGACGCTCTCTGCTCGGTCGACGGCGCGGTCCAAGCGACGATCCAGAACGGGCTCCTCACGTCCGAGACCGCGCACCGGCTGTCGGTGAACGACGAGGGCGAGGAATTCAACTACCACGAGGCCGGACCCACGGTCGCGTTCAACGTCTACAACTTCCCCACGACGTTCGGCACGCACGTGGAGGTCACGATCCGTCGCGAGCTCGACCCCACCGCGGCCGAGGTGACCTTCAGCACGACGGCCGAGCCGATCGAACGGTTCACGCTCTCGGGCCACGACCGGAACGATCCGTTGAACGTGACCGTCGGGCTCGGTGCTCCGTTCTCCGCGCCGCCCGAGGAGAACGAGTACGTCGCGATCCAGATCCGAGTGGTCGACATCGATCCGATCTCGGACGACGTGCTCGACGCCGACCACGAGTTCGCGTTCGTCCTGACGATCCATGACGGAGTCGGCATCAAGGAGGGCGCCGGCGAGCTCCCGCCGGTCAACCCCGTCCGGCCGCCGATGCCGCCGCCCGGCGGTGGCGGTTGACCCGTCGCGAGCCCGCCACGCCCGCGCGTCAGCGTGGGGCGTCGATCAGGCCGACGAGGTGCAGGTTGGCGTAGAAGAACGGGTGGTCGAAGCGGGGGTCGCTCTTCAGGGCGGCTCGAGCGCGCCGGAGCGCCTCGGCCGGACCGAGGCCCGGCTCGAGCTCCTCCATCATCTTCCCCACCAGCCGGACCGAGGCGTGGTAGTCGAGGTCCCGATCGGACGCCGCGACCGAGGACGCGCCGCACGAGAGCCACGCCCCGCTCAGGTGCTGCACGCCGTCGTCGCCGCGCCGGAGCGGGGCGCGATCGCCCTCGCAGGCGGCGAGGACCACCAGCGGCGGAGGGCGCTTCGACGCGAACGTCCGCTCGACCTCGCCGGCGGAGAGAAGGCCGTCCGCCAGGAGGAGGCACCCCGCGCGGACGTTCGCCTCGTCCTGCACGCCGTGCGCCACGAGGATGATGCGGTCGACGTCCTGATCGGCGAGGTCCGCGAGCCCGGCCAGAGTCGCGTCGTCTCCGATGCGATCGATGCGCCGCCCCGGGGCCCGCCCGCCGGACAACGTCTCGAGGTCCGCGCCGGTCAGCGGGATCGCTCCGAGGTCCGGCCAGAGCTCCGCGTCCCATCGCGTCGCGACGAACACGGCCGCCGCCGGTCGCGATGACGTCCGCTCCGTCCCGCCTCCTCCGGCCCGCGCCGTCCGTTGCTCGGCGAGCCAGATGCCGAGCGGGATCGACGGCAGCCGGCCGATCGCCCGCGCCACGCCGAGCTCGCCGAGACCCTTGACCGGAAGCGCCTCGACCGACATCGGGCCGACGAGGTCGACGCCGGTCACGTAGACCGAGCGCCAGTCGCTCAACCGCTCGACGGCCGCGGGCGGAAAGAGGAGATCGGCGAGCCGTCTCGATTCCGCGAGCAGCGCGTCGCGCTCCGTGCGGCGGCCGGACCGCTCGGGCGGCGCGACGAGGTGGACGCGCATCGCGCGTAGAGCGGTGGCGAGCTCTCCCTCCGGCGCGACCCGAAGGTGCAGCACCCGCTCGTGATCGACCATGAAGAGGTGCGACCCGAACGGCCCCGGGACCAGCGCGACGACGCCCCCGTCGACCGGGATCAGGAGCCGCCGGACCGTCGCCAGGTCGGGCGCCGCGATCCCGTGCCGCCGCGCCAGCGTCCCCATCGCCTGCACCCGCAGGAGGAGCTCGAACGCTCCGGCCGGGTCGTCGCCGGCGAGCCACAGCGCGGCCTCGAGCGCCTCCCACACCACCTCCCGGCGATACGGGTAGTGCAGGAACCCGATCCCCGACTCGTCGATCGGCGTGCGCCCCCACGACTCGAGGAATGCCGCGAAGCCATCGAGGAACCGCTCGCACTCGCTGCCGCCCTCCGTAGCCGGTCCGACGCCGCCTCGAGCCCGCCGGAGCCGCGACCGGAGCGCCTGCTCGCTCACGTCCTGCAGCGTCGGCGGTCCGTCCAGCGCGCGGGTCGGCTCGACGGGCCCGAGGAGCGTCTTTGCGACGTCGAGATCCCCGGCCGCCAACGCGACCGAGACGCGACGCTGGATGGCGTGACGTTCCGAGATCGTGTCGTTCGCGAGGCGGCCCGACTCGAGGAGCGAATCGAGCTCCCGCGCCGCCTTCTCCATCCCCACCCCGGTCGCCAGCGCCAGGTCGGCGAGCGACAGCGCGTAATACAAGGAGAGCCGCGCTCGCACGATCCGGTGCTCGTCGTCGTCCTCGAGCCGCGCGAGCAGCGCCGCGGTCTCGCGAATCACCTCCGCGTGCCGGGACCGCGCGTAGGCGAGCCGGACGCGGTTCGCGATCAGCACGCGACGCGCGGAGCCGTCGATCCCCGCCCCCGCGGCCTCCGCCGCGACGATCCTCTCCTCTTGCAAGTCGAGCACCCGCGCGGCGCGGTCGGTCAGCCCGAGGTTCATCAGGATGCGGAACTCCTCCGCCAGCAGGTGCGGGAGAAGGGACGGCTCCCCGCACGGAATTCCGCGCCTCGCGTCCGCGATGTGCTCCAGCGCCCGCGCCGTCTCGCCGAGCAGCCGTGCCGCGCACGCCCGCCGCTCGAGGAGGCGCGTCTGCAGGTGCGCGCTCGAGAACCGCGCGTCGCCGAGCAGCGGATCGAGCAGGCCCGCGGCTCGCTCGGGCTCGCCCGCGTCGATGAGGGCGGTCGCGGCGAGGTACGCGAACATCGCCGCGTCGCCGAATCGGTCGGGCTCGGCGCGCGCCCACTCCGTCGCCACGACGAGCGGCTCGCGCCACGCGGCGCGCCACCCGCTCTGCGTCTCGAACGCTCCCGCGAGATGCGCGAGCCCGATCACGGCCGCGCGCCGGCGATCGACGTCGAGCCGGCCGGGAGCGGCGGACGTCCGGTCCCCGTCGCTCGCTCGGAAGTGGACCTCGACGATCCCCGCGAGCCGCTCCTCCATCGCGCGCCGGTCGGCGTCGCCGAGCGCCGCGTCCTGGAGCCGCTCGACCAGCGCCGCCGCCTCTTCCTCCGCCGGTCCCGGATCGCTCGGAGCGACCAGCCCCGCGACGATCGCCCAACCGAACCGCCACCCCCGGCCGGCCCCCGCCCGCCGGCGGCTCATCGTTTCGCGAACCACGCGACCCCGGTCGCGGTCCGCGCGCGGACGACGTCGAACTCGTCGAGCGCCACGACCTGCCAGTGGAAGCGTCGCGGCAGCGCCGAGGTCTGCTCGTCGGGGGACCAGTGCGGCTCGGAGAGCGGCGGGACGTCCAGCGGCGGGCGGCTCGGGTCGTCGGCATCGACGATGCGGAGGAGGTACGTGCCGTCGCGCGGGAGCTCGAGCTCCCAAACGAACGTCGGGATCCCCTGCGCCGGGCCGATCTCCCCGAGCGGGCTCACGAGCTTCCCCGCTCCGGTCCCGAGGAGCACCGCGCCGGACGGCGTGGTCGTCCGTTCGACCGCCGGCTGGAGCGCGATCGCCGCGACGATCAGGAGCGCCGCCGCGACCGCGAGCATCCCGTTCCGCAGCGACAGCACCGCGCGAGCCGGACGGGGTGCGGCGGCGCGGGCGAACTCGCGGAACGTCTGGATTCGCTCGGTGCGCGCCGGATCCCCGGCGCCGGCCTCGAGCAGCTCCGCGACTCGACGGTCGAGGTTCGCCTCCTCCTCCGCCGCCCGCGCGACGCGATCCCGGATCACTCGCAACCGAGCCAGCTCCCGCCTCCCCTCATCGGTGGCGAGGAGCTCGCGCGCCTCGGGAGCGGCGTCGTCGATCTCGCCGCTCAGCAGCCGGTGAAGAGTCTCCATCCGATCATTCCTGTTCATGGTCGCTGTTCATGGTCCGTCCGAGCGGAACATCGGGCCGAGCTTGGCCTCGAGTCGCTTCAGCCCGCGCACGTGGGCGCGGTGCACGACGTGCACCGACACCGCCAGCCGGGTCGCGATCTCGTCGAACCGGCAACCTTCGAAGTAGCGCTGGATGAGCACCGCCGCTTCCAGTCCTTCCAATCGGCCCAGGGCCTCGCGAACCCGGGACGCATCCACGCTCGTCAGGGCGCCGTCGCCGCAGGTCGAGCCCTCTGGCTCCTGCGTAGTGTCGAGACTGACCGTGACCGGCGCGTTCCTTCGAATCGCGTTCGAAATCGTGAACTCGCAGAACCGAAAGATCCAGGTCTCGAGCCGGGCGAGCCCTTGGAACGACGGAAGGCGCTGCCAGACGGTGAGCACGACGTTCCGTGCCACCTCTTCGAGCTCGAACGTGCTCAGCGGGCTCCCCCGCCTCCGATTCGTGTCGGAGACGAAGAGCGGGATGCAGTCCATGCGCCGGGCGACCTCGTTGCGGGCGGCCTCGTCGCCCGCCACCGCCGCCTCGACCAGCGCCCGATCCCGGCTCCAGTCGGCCGGGGGAGGACCGTCGGCGGGCGGAGGGTCGTCGCGGATGGGGTCGGTCGTGCTCATCGTGATCCGAGGCGCCGGCGTCTCGGGCGGTCGGTGGGCCGGTGGAGGTGCGTGAGCCGTCCAAACTACCTGGAGAACATCGCCGATTCGACCGCGGCGCCGGCCGGAGAGATTCGATCCCCGGGGACGTTTCGCTCACGGTGGGCTGCGCTCGGCGCCGATCGATGTTCCAGCGTGTCGTGTCCGCAACCCGAAGCCCGGCCGAACCGGCTCCGCCCCCGATGGTGACCGCGGGGCGGGTTCTCGACGTGGAGGAAGCACTCATGGGACTGATCGACTGGTTCAAGCGCGGCGTGGGCGAGATGATGGTCGCCCGACCCGACGATGCCAAGTCGCAGGTCGTTTGGAAGCACCCCGACCCCACGCTCCCGATGAAGGCGCAGCTCACGGTCGAGGCCGACGAGAAGGCGGTCTTCTTCCGTGACGGCAAGGTCGTCGCCACGCTCGACGCGGGTCGCCACACGCTCGACTCGTCCAACCTCCCGTTCATCTCGAACCTCGTCGACACCTTCACCGGCGGCAACGTCTTCATCGCCGAGGTCTTCTTCGTCAACGTCCGCGAGAACGCCGGGATCAAGTTCGGCGGCAGGATCGGCCACGTCGAGGATCCGAAGAGCGGCGTCCCCGTCGAGACGATGGTCCACGGCGAGTTCTCGTTCCGCGTCACCGACCCGGAGAGCCTGATCGTCGGTCTCGTCGGCATGGGCCGCGCCGAGTCGTACACCGTCCGCTCGTGGATGAAGGAACAAGTGCTGAAGGTCGTCCGCGACCGCGTCGCCGAGCTCCTCGTGAAGAACAAGTGGCCGCTCCTCGACGTCACCTCCGGCGCGTACACGGAGGAGGTCGAGAAGGACGTGCTGGAGGGGCTGACCGAGCACGTCGAGAGCTACGGCATCCAGATCGTCCGCCTCGGCAACTTCGTGATCGCGATCGACGAGCAGGACGCCAAGAACATGAAGCGCCTCTACACCGACGCGGCCTACCTGCGCGCCGCCGGCGGCGTCGACGGCTACCAGCGTTTCGCGGCCGGCAAGGCGTTGATCGGCGCGGGCGACGGGATGGCGAAGGGGGGCGGAGGCGGCGGCGGCGACGGCGGAGCCGGTGGGCTGCTCGGCGGCGCCGGACTGGGCGTCGGGTTCGGCCTCGCGCAGCAGATGCTCGTGCGCGACCTCCGCGGCGGCGAGGTGCTCACCCACGCCGCGGCCGGCGTCTTCTGCGCCTCGTGCGAGACGAGCGTGCCGCCTGGCCGGTTCTGCTCGCACTGCGGAACCGATCTGAAGAAGAAGGGGCCGAAGGCCGGCGAGCCGGCGTTCTGCACCGACTGCGGCAGCCCCGTCGCGCCCGACTCCAAGTTCTGCGGGCAGTGCGGCGAGCTGCGGAGCTGACGAGCACGGCGCGTCTCACCGCTTGTCGGAGCGGATGTCCGCGTCATCCCCCTCGCCGCCGGGCCGCCCGTCGGCGCCGTAGCAGACGATGACGAACCGGCGGCCCTCGACCTTCAGGTCGTACGGCGTGCCCCAGGGATCGATCAGCGAGTCACGCTGATCGATGTACGGCTCGTCGAGGTTGTTCGGGTCGGGCTCGCACAGCACGTCGAGCGAGGCCGGCGGCCGACCATTGTTGATGCCGTAGTGGGTCGTGGCCGCCTTCAACTGGTTGATCGACGCGCGTGCCGCGTTCACCCTTCCCTTTCGGACTATCGGCAGAACGTTCTTCACGACGATCGCGCCCAGCACGCCCAACATGGGCGTCACGCCGCCGAGCGACGTCAGCTCGCCGCCGGGCGAGCCCTCGCGCCGAAACCGCCAGCCGCCGTCCGCGGGCCAGCTCACCGCGAGCGTCGGCTCGAGCGGCGCGATCACGTCCTCGACCAAAGGCAGCGCCGCGGGATCGAACGGGAAAACGATCGCGTCGGCGTAGACGCCGAGGAGACCGAGCCGCGGCCAGATCGCCTCGAGCATGGCGGGAACGTCGGTGAAGGAGACGCCGGCCACTCGCGCCTGGTCCGGCTCGCCGACGATCCGCACCCACGCGTCCGCGAACGCGGGGCGGTCGAGGATGCTCGGCGCGTCGCCGCTCCAGACGCGCTCCAGCCGACGCAGGTCGGAAACGGCGAGCGCGACGAAGACCCAACCATCGTGAACGGTCAGCGCGGGCGTGAACGGAAGCGGTTCGGTCGTCACGATGCGGTGGATCGTCCCGCCGGCGACCTCGACCGGCTCCATCGCGAACTCGGAGTTGTCCTCCGCCTCCTTCGCCAGCCACGCGATCACGGCGTCGGGATCGTCGGCCTCGACGGCGACGACGAGCGTCGATACCAACGGATTCGCCGGCTTCGGGGCCATCACGAGCACCTTCGGACCGATGCCTCGGAGCCGGTCGCGCCACGCGCCGGCGTCCCACTCCGGCCAGTACGCCGCGACGCGCTCCGCGACCGAGGCCCAGCTCACGTCGGTCAGCTCGAACGACGTCACGTCCTCGGGGATCCACGCCAGGAGCTCGAGATCGAGCGGCGTGCTCGGGAAGCACGCCGCGAAGGTCTCGCTCGTCTCGACGAAACCGTCGGTGCGCATCCTTCCATCGACGACGCGCCACGTCGCCGCGACCCGCGGGGCGATCGCGCCGGACGCATCCGCTTCGCTCCCCGGGAGATCGACGTCGAACCACCGTGCGACGACGGCGAAGTCGAAGTACGCGAACAGTCGATCCGGGGACCGATCGATCCGGCCGGAGACGCGCCGGAACGCGGCGCTCGTCGCGAGGCTCGGCGCGCCGCTCGGGTCGCGGCGGCGCGCGAGGAGCTCGTCGATCGGCTCCGGTCGCGTCGCGGCCAGGCAGAGGTCGCCGTCGCGCGCCGTGAAGAGGCGCTCCGTCGATGGCGGCCACTCGCCCGGCTCCGCGTCGATCTCCGCCCCGACCAGGACGTCGACCGACGTCTTGTCCGGCGCGGCCAACAGCGCGACGAACCCACGCCGGCAGCGCGTCCACGGCACCGAGACGAGCGGCGCCAGGCCCTCGTTCGCCAGGAGCCGTTCCAGCGACCCGCGGATCAGCTCGCGAAACTCCGCGAACTCCTCCAGCTCGCCGATCTCCACGGCCCGCAACGACTCGCACGCGGCCAAGAGCGCGCGGGCGTCCTCGAGAGCGACCACGGCGAACGTGCTCGGCGGGAGGAGCTCGACGATCGAACGGCTCGTGGCCGGAACCCCGGAGACCACGGCGAGGAAGCACACGGGCAGAAGCGCTTTCAGCATGTCGGAACCCCGATGCGGTCGATTTCGTTCGACGATTCGTTCGGTCTAGTGGTGTGATTCAGAGTTGTTGACGTTTCTCCGGGGCCCTCGTCATCGCTTGCTGCGTTGCTCCTCCTCGACGTATCTCGAATACGCGGTCGTCGTCGCGCCTTGCCAGCGACGACGATGACCTCCGGATAATC
>CAZYQW010000134.1:0-18453 GCA_964649825.1 uncultured Phycisphaeraceae bacterium
GATTATCCGGAGGTCATCGTCGTCGCTGGCAAGGCGCGACGACGACCGCGTATTCGAGATACGTCGAGGAGGAGCAACGCAGCAAGCGATGACGAGGGCCCCGGAGAAACGTCAACAACTCTGAATCACACCACTAGAATCACTCCCGTCGCTGATCGGGGATCGCTTTCGGGAGGTTTCGATGTTCAAGGGCCTCGCTCACCCGTGGAGCTGTTTCTTCGTGCTGATCGCGCCGGCCGTCGCGGCCGTGCCCGGCGGCTCCGGGTTTCTCGACGACTACGAGGACGCGGTGAAGAGGGCCGACAAGGCGGCTCTGCCGATCGTCGTCGAGTTCAGTCGCAGCGACGCGTGCGAGACGTGTCAAGCGCTGGACAAGGACGTGTTCCGCAGCAGCCAGTTCCGGACGTGGTCGAAGAAGGCTGCGATCTTCGTCACGGTCGACTTCCCCGAGAGGAAGGTGCTGAGCAGCAAGACCAGAACGCAGAACGACGAGCTGAAGGAACGGTTCAAGGTCGAGAAGTTCCCCACCGTCGTGGTCCTGACGTCGGACGGCAAAGAGGCAGGGCGGCTCGCCTACGAGAACGGAGAGGAGCCCGACGCATGGATGACGAAGCTGATCAAGATCGTCGACGAAGCTTCCGGGTCCGGCGTTTGGATCACTGACTTCGAGCGGGCGAAGAAGCTGTCCAAGGCTACGAACCGCCCGATCCTCGCGGACTTCACCGGCAGCGACTGGTGCTCGTGGTGCATCAAGCTGAAGAAGGAAGTATTCGACACCGACGAGTTCCGCGAATGGGCCCGCAAGAACGTGGTCCTCGTCGAGTTCGACTTCCCGCGGAGGTCCGAGCTTCCGGTCGAGGTCGCGGAGCAGAACGAGAAGTTGAAGAAGGAGTACGGGATCCAGGGTTTCCCGACCATCCTGTTCCTCGATCACAAGGGGAGGGTGCTGGGGAAGTACGGCTACGACCAGGGCGGACCCGAGAACTGGATCAAGAACGCCGAGCAGAAGATGAAGTAGTCGCGCTCGGAAGCCGGCGGCGGCGGTCGGTAGACTGTTCGGTTCGACTCGTCCCGCGCTTCGCGCGGCTCGACGGTCGATCGACCAACCGATCCAATCCACCAATCCAGTTGACTCAACGGAGATTCGAAACCATGCGGAACCTCGGCACTTCCTTGGTCGCGGCGGTCGCCAGCGTGCTGTTCATCGCGCCGGCGCTCGACGCGCAGATCCAGGTCTTCGGCGGCCCCGACGAAGATCGTCGATCGTCGACGGCGGTCCTCTTCGGCGCGAACATGATGGCCGGAGTCTCGATCGACTACAGCGCGCCCGAATGGAGGGATGAGTACGACGCGCAGTTCGACGCCCTCAAGGGCAAGAACCTGCGCCTCGGCAAGAACTGGTGGGTGTCGCTCGACACGAGCGTGGCGCTCGACGTCGCGGGCACCAAGGTCGAGGCGGGCTCCTACTTCCTCGGACTCCACTGCGCCGACGACGGCACGTTCAGCCTGATGATCTTCCCCGCCAGGAAAGCGATGAAGAACGGGATGATGCCGTTCGCTCCCGAGCAGTGGAAGGGCGGTTCGATGGCGACGCTGAAGCTGAACAAGAACGGCCTCGCGGAGACCGCGCGCAAGATGGTCATCGCGATCGAGGTCGACAAGAAGACGCCGGAGAACGGCAAGTTGACCATTCACTGGGGCAAGCACGAGCTCGTCGCCGACGTGAAGCTCGATCTCACGGGCGGCAGCGACGAAGAGGGCGAGGGCTGACGTTCGTTCTCGTTCTCGAGACGGGATCCGCGCGCTTCGGGATCAGATCGCCGGGCGCCGGTCCAAGAGCCCGAGCCGGGACTCGGCGGCATGCGCGACGCGAAGCAGCGTCGAGTCGTCGAACAGCCGGCCCCAGAACGTGGTCGCGCGCGGCGTCCCGTCGTCACGGAATCCCTTGCGGATCGTGACGGCGGGGTGACCCGTCATGTTCGTGAGCGCGGTCAGGGAGTTCTGCCCGCTCGCCACGAGGACATCGACGTCGTCGAAGAGCTCGGCCGTGCGGACCATCAGCGTCCGGCGCCGGCGCCGCGCCTGGAAGTACTCGACGGCCGGGAAGAGGCGGGTCGCGCGGAACGTGTTCGGCCACGCGGCGTCGTCCTGCCAGACCATCTCGTCGTCACGATTCGAGCGCGTCAGCTCGTCGAACGCCGCCGCCGCCTCGACCGCGATGTGAAGGAAGATGAGCGAGCCGAGGTCGCCGCCCGGCGGCTGGACCGGGACCAGCGTCGCACCGTCGGCGACGAGCGCGTCGAGCACCGCCTGGTCGTTCGGGGACGGCTCGCGCGCGTCGAAACCGACCGTGCCGACCCGAAGACCCTCGAGCGGTGCGCGCAGGTCGAGGTTGAGCGGGACGCCGACCGTCGCCGGGTCGAGCGGATCGGGGCCCGCGATCGCTTCGAGGACGTAGGCGCAGTCCTCCGCCGAACGGCAGATCGGCCCGACCTTGTCGAGCGACCAGCACAGGGTCATCGCGCCGTGACGCGAGACGCGCCCGAACGTCGGCCGGTAGCCGGTCGTTCCACAGCGGATCGACGGCGACATGATCGAGCCGTAGGTCTCCGTCCCGAGACTGAACGCGACGAGTCCCGCCGCCGTCGCCGCGGCCGAACCCGCGCTCGAGCCGCTCGACCCCTGGCTCGGGTCGAACGGGTTGTTCGTCCGTCCCCCGAACCAGCGATCGCCGTACGCGAGCGCGCCGAGCGCGAGCTTGGCGATCAACACCGCCCCCGCCGTCTCGAGCTTGCGCACGACGGTCGCGTCGCGGTTCGGCACGCGGTCCTTGTACGGCGCGGCTCCCCACGTCGTCGGGATGCCGTTCGTGTCGAACAGGTCCTTGGCTCCCCACGGCAGGCCGTGGAGCGGGCCGCGGACGCGCCCCGCCGCGATCTCGGCGTCGGCGCGGCGCGCCTGCTCGAGGGCGAGATCCTCGGTGAACGTGATGACGCATTCGAGCGTCTCGTTCGCACGCTTGAGCCGCTCGAGGTAGAGGTTCGTCAGGCGCACGCTCGTGATCTGGCCCGACTGTACCCAGTGCGCGAGGTCGGGAACGCGGGCGAACGCGATCTCGCTTTCGTCGTCGGGGATCGGGCGGGGACGATGCGCCGGAAAACGCGGCGGACGGACGTCGCGCTCGAACGTCATGCCGGGCAGGCGCGGATCGAACACCTCGGCCGGACCACCGTCCGCCCCGCCGTCGACCTCGTCGGGGTGGCGACCGCGCAGCGTCTCGCACGATCGACGCTGCTGCCGGACGCTCTCGAGCATCTGCTGGCGCTCGGACTCGGTGAACTCGACGCCGGCGACGCGCTCGGCGCCGACCAACGCCTCGAGGTCGATCGCCGGCTCGTCCCGCGCCGCGAACGCGAAGCCGCTCGCCGCGGCCGCACCACCCGACGCGGCCACGCTCTTCAAGAATCGACGGCGATCACGGCGGACGATTGGCTTCATGGGTCGCTCTTCGAGATCGGTGGCAGCGGCGTCAATATACCGACCCGCGCCGTCTCGGTCCGGCTACGATGCGCGGGCGCGGAACCGCGCGGGAGACGAACATGAAGGGCTGGATCCTCGTCCTCGCGATCGCCGTGTTCGTGACCGTTGCGGCGATCCTCTTCGACGACGCGGAGCCCCGCGAAGTCGGAATACCGAGGTCCACCGCGATGGAGGAGCCCGACCCGACCGACGTCGCCGCTCCTCGCGTCGAAGCCACGGCGAACTCCGCGTCCTCGTCGCGCGCCGATGCGCCGACCGACGAGGACGCCACCGAAACGGGCGCGTTGACCGGCCGCGTCGTGAACGAGGACGACGCTCCGGTGGCGGGAGCGATCGTGCGCGTCTACGAGACGTTCCCGAACTCGTTCGGCTTCTCGTTCGGCTTCTCGCCCGACGAGATCGCGCCGCTCGGCGAGACGACCACGGGGGTCGACGGACGGTTCCGTATCGCCGATCTCTCTCCGTCGATTCGTTACGTTCTCCTCGCCCTGACGGAGACCCACGCGCCGTCGCCGAAGGAGCGGTTCCCGGTCTGGTCGGGCCGCGACTCCGACTGCGGGACGATCGTGCTCCGGCCGGGCCGAGCCGTGTCGGGATCGGTGGCCGACGAGGACGGACGCCCGATCGAGGCGGCCGAGGTCACGGTCGCGTACCGGCACGGACGACGAAAGTCGGCGACCGGCGCCGGCGGACGGTTCGAGTTCGCGGGCCTGAGCGACGGGAGGGTCACGCTCCGCGCGACGAAGAAGGGATACGTCGAGATCGAACGCTCGATCCACCAAGTGACGGGCGATGCGACGACCCCCCCGGCCCACGACGAGGTCACCCTCGTGTTGCCGCGCGCCGCGACGATCACGGGATTCGTCGTCGACGCTCACGGCTCCGCGCTCGCGGGAGTGGACGTCGAAGGGCAACGCATCGACCCCAGCGACAACCCGGGAAGGTTCGACCGGATGCGGATCCGGACCACGTCGAACGAAGTCGGCGCGTTCGAGCTCCCGGGGCTGGACCGAGCGGGAACGTACCGGGTCCGCGCATACCTCCATGACCACGAGGAGGCGATCGTCGACGACGCGCGCCCCGGTGCCGATCCGCTCCGGCTCGCGCTCGTCCCTCTTCCCGCGATCCTCCTTCGAGTGGTCGACGAGACGACCGGCGAGCCGGTCGCGCCGCGGAGGATCGACGTCCTCGTCGACGGAAAGGCGGTGCGTCAGTTCTGGGCTCCGAGACCGCGGAGCTCGGGCGCGTTCGGTGCGCCGTACGGAGCCGCGGGCACCTATCACGTGGCGGTCGAGGCGGTGGGCTTCCGCAGGGCCGAGTCGGTTCCCATCGCGACGGACGGGCAGTCGTCGTACGGCCCGGTCACGATCGCACTCGCTCGTTCGGAGTTCGACGGGTACGTCCACGGCGTCGTCATCTCGGCCGCCGACGAGCGACCGATCGCGGACGCCGAGGTGCGATGCGTCCTCAGCCACGTCACCGGACCGGAACGGGTATGCGTCTCGTTCGGCGTCGCGACGAGGAGGCCGCAGCGATGGGGAACCGAAGCGACGACCCGGACCGACGCAGAGGGACGCTTCCGCCTTCCCACGTCGGGGCTCCGCATGGTCCTGGCGGAGGTCGAGAAGCGCGGGTTCGCGCGCGCGGACGTCCCTCCGGACGCGCTCGGCGGCACGACGGCCGAGTCGCCCTTCGTCCTCCGCCTCGGACCGGCCGGAGCCGTCTCGGGGATCGTCACGGGCCTGAACGGTGACGCCGCGCGCGACGTGCCGGTCGTCGTCCATGGCGGCGCGGCGGCGGTGCACACCGTACGCACCGACGGGTCGGGTCGATACCGGGCCGACTCGCTCGCGCCCGGACGGTACCGGATCGCGATCGGCAACATCTACGAGCAGGCATCCACTTCGATGCCCGCCGAGTTCGCCGGGGTGGCGCTCGACGCGACACGCGAAGTCGAGCGCGAGGTCACGATCGAGGCGGGGGCCGAGGCGCGGTGCGACGTCGACCTGCGCCGGCTCGGCGGGACGATCCGAGGGCGCGTCCTCGTCGACGGCGAGCCGAGGCGGAGCCATCGCGTGGCGCTCCTGCCGGAGGCGCTCCTCCACTTCGGCTTCTCGAGCACGACGCGCGTCGCATGGACCGGTGACGACGGCGACTTCGCGTTCTGGGCGATACCGCCGGGTCCTTACGTGGTCGCCGTCACGCCGAGCCACCATTGGCACCCCCTCGCGACGCGGTCCGTCGCGCTCGCGGTCGGTCACGTCGAGGCGGTGACGTTCGACGTTCGCACCGGTCGAGTCGACGGCATCGTTCGCCACGGCACGACCGGCCATCCGCTCGCCACGTCGATCTCGGTGACGCCGACCGAATCGGATCCATCGGAGCCGTTCGCAAACACCAGGACGAACGCGGCGGGCTCCTTCAGCTTGCCGGGGTTGCCGCCCGGTCGGATGCTCCTCACGTTCCGGGTCGATGATCATGGGTCCTACTTTCGAGCGGTGGACGTCTCTCCGGGCGACGTCGCGCAGGTCGATCTCCTGATCGACCCGCCGGGTCGCCTCGAGATCGACCTCCGGAATTGTCCGGCCACCACCTATCTCCGCTACGACCTGTCCCTCGGCGCCTGGAAGGCGCATTCCGGCTTCATCGTTCCCGCCAACGGACTCGTCGTGACGCTGCCAACCGTGGCGCCGGGAACGTACGAGTTCTTCCTCGAGTCCCTCTCGATCGACGGAAGCGGCGCGGACTCCAGCACCGCTCTCGGCACGATCGACGTTCACGTCGAGTCCGGCGAGACGACGCGCGCGACGTTGACGGTGTCCGGCGGTTGAGAAGCCGTCGATGCTCGCGGCGGCGCTACTCGCGCGAGTCGTCCGGCAGGCGGATCCAGTCGTCGCGGTCGCGCGCGACGTCCTCGAAGCGCAGGAGCATCGCCCCGATCCCCGCCGCCCCCTGCATGTAGCCGGTCTGCGCGACGACGAGGTCCGGTCGCACGCGGTGCTCCGCCTGCGGCCAACGCCATCTTCCGTCCTCGACCACGGCGCGGTCGAGCACGTCCCCGAGCATGCGGTCCGCGAACTCGCGGTCGACGCCGGAATCCGTCTGGAGCGAACGCTCGAGGAAGTACGCGGCCACTCCGGCGGAGCCGCAGCAGACCGAGACGTTCTCCCAGAACCCATCGGGAGAGGACTCGGGAATCCCGCTCGTCCGGATCGACGCGGCGCTCCGATCGATCCACTCGCGGTAACGGTCGTCGCCGGTCGCTCGATGCAGCCGCGCGAACAGCCGGCTCGTACCGACCGGGCCGTGGCACCAGCCGAGGTAGAAGAGCTGCTCGCCGCCCGGCTCGTGGTGGCCGATAAGGCAGCGGTCCTTCCCGTTCGCGGCGAGCTCGAGCAGCCGCTCCGCGCCCTTCGTCGCCGCGTCGAGGAACGCGTCGTCGTCGGTCGTCTCGTAGAGGGCGAGCAGGAAGTACGCGACACCGGCCGTGCCGTGCGAGAAGTTCGGCATGCGGCGCGGATCCGTCCTCGTCATCCGCCACGAGAGACCGTTCCCCACCGTCTCGCCGACCTCGAGGAGGCGCCATCCCGCTCGGATCGCGGCCTCGCGCGCGGCGGCGTGGTCGAAACGCTCCGCCGCGTCGAGCAGGAAGAGCCCGATCCCCGCGCTTCCGCTGATGACGTCGGTCGACTCGTTCCACGCGACACCGGCCCCGACCTCGCGGGCGTCGGCCACGATTCGATCGACGCACCGTTCCGCCGCCGCCTCGTACCGTTGCTCCCCCGTGATGATCCCCGTTTCGTTGAGCGCGAACGCGACGCCCGCCGTCCCGGTGTACAGCCCGCGCGGCGCGTCGCGCGCCTCGGTCTCGAGCGACGCGACCAGGAAGTCCGCGCCGGCCTGCGCGTCGGCCAGGTACGACGCTTCCCCCGTCACTCGGTGCATCTCGAGGAAGAAGAGCACGACTCCCGCGCCGCCCGCGTACAGGTTCGTCGCCGCGCCGGCACCGGACGCGTCGCTTCGCCAGACCGTACCTTGCTCGGTTCGCACCGCCATCGACCGAAGCCACTCCGCCGCGCCCCGCGCGGCCACGAGGGCACGCGATTCGTCGGCGCCGGCCGACGTCGCCAGCACGATCGAGAGAAGGACCGCGGTCGTCACGCAAGAAAGCATAGCGCCGATCCGCTCACGCCACCGGATCCGACGCGCGGTAGTTCCACGGCCTCTTGCTACCATGGCCCCCCATGGCCCGGATTGGATCACCCCCGCGTTCGACGCCCCGGCGTCCAACCCTCGGCGAATCTGGGTGGGCGACCGCAGTGTGAACGGCATGGAGCCGGCGCAAACGAGGACTTGGGTGAGTCCGGCATGAGCTACTTGGTCATTTGCACCGTTTCGTTGCTCGCCTCTGCTCTGACGTTCTTCTCCGGCTTCGGCCTGGGCACGCTGCTGTTGCCCGCCTTTGCCTTGTTCTTTCCGGTCGAGCGAGCCGTTGCGCTCACCGCTGTCGTGCATTTTCTCAACGGCTTGTTCAAGCTCGTCCTGGTCGGGCGGCACGCTGACCGGCACGTGGTTCTCCGCTTTGGCCTGCCCGCCATCGCCATGTCGTTCCTTGGTGCATCGGTCTTGGTCTGGCTCTCAGGTATTGCGCCAGTATTGTCCTACTCGGCCTTCGGGCACCTGGTCTCGGTCACGCCCGTCAAGCTCGTGGTTGGATTGGTCCTTCTGCTGTTCGCCTCGCTTGAGCTTCTCCCACGATTTCGCGGTCTGTCCTTCGGGGCATCGTACATGCCGGTGGGTGGCCTGCTCAGTGGGTTCTTTGGCGGTCTCTCCGGGATGCAGGGTGCACTTCGTTCGGCGTTCCTGTCCCGGGCCGGACTTACCAAGGAGGCATTCATTGGAACCGGCGTAGTCATCGCCTTCTTCATCGACGTCTCGCGCCTTTCGATCTACTCCGCTTCACTGGCCAGCGAGAGCGCACGCATCGACTACGGGTTGTTGACCGCTGCGGTGCTGGCCGCGTTCCTTGGGGCGGTACTGGGGAGCAACTACCTCAAGAGAATGACCTTGCCCGGCGTCCAGCGTATTGTCGCCGTCATGCTGTTCGTGATTGCACTGGGTTTGGTTCTAGGCCTGTTGTAACGGTCGCGGCATCCGCCGACGCGGGGTCGGCGCTCAGCGGCGACTTCCTTCCAGCTCTCGTCGCGACAGCCTACTGCGGCCCTGCCCTCGAACCCGTCAGTCGGAGCTCCGACGGGCCTCGCGCGCGAGCACGATGTAGAACGGGTTGTCGCGACCGGCCGGCGCGCCGGACATGAGCGCCATCGCCTTCTCCCGCGACTCGCGCGCGGCCGGGTCGTCCCCCATCACGCGGGCGAGGATCGCTTCCGCGAACAGCGCGAGCTCGAGCTCGGACGGTTGGGCACGCGCCGCGATCGTTCGATCCTGCAGGACCTTCGCGGCGCTCAATCGCGCGCGCCACGCGGCAGCCCCGGACGAGGCGACGCGGCGCGCGTCCGCGTCCGGGAGCTGAGCTCGGCCGCTCTCGCGATCGACCTCGGCGAAGACGAGGAGGAGCGCCGTCAACATCGCGTGTCGCACGTAGACGGACACGACGTTCGCGTCCGTCGCCACCGCCTCGTCGAGGAGCTCCCACGATCGCTCGATCTGGCCGAGCCGGCGACGGCCTCTCGAGGCGAGCAGCAACGCGCGTGCGCGTACGTGCGGGTCATGATCCTCCGCCGCGAGCTCGGCCGACTCGACCACGGCGGCCAGCCGTTCCACGCCCGTCTGGAGCAGCGCGATCGGGTGGAGGTCGCCGGCCGCGAACTCGAGCGCGTACCGCGACTCCGCCAGCGCGAGCTCCACCGTGCGAGCCGTCGCCGGCCAAGTGACGCGCATCCGCGCGCGCTCGAAGTGCTCGATCGCGGCGGCGAACTGCCCGCGCGCCGCGCTCCGTTCTCCCGCCAGCATCTGGATGGTGGGATCGCCGGGCCAACGATCGAGCGCCGCGTCGAGGATCTCATCGGCCCCCGCGAGATCCTCCGCGGCTTGGAGCAGGCGGTATCGCCCGATCGCCACGAGCTCGGGATGCGCGTCACCGGCTTCCGCGAGGTGGCGGGCCGCCGAGTCCAGGTCGCCGAGGTGGATCTCCTGGAGCGCCAACGTCATCAACATGACCGGGCCGGCGCGCCCCTGCCGCAACACGCTCGCGAACGCCGCGCGCGCGGACTGGTACTGGTACCGCTTGCAATGGGCGATCGCCTTGGCGTACTGCGCAAGAGCGCTCGAGATGTCGAGGCGCAGGGCCGCGTCGAGCTCGCGATCGACCGATACCTGCGGCCCGTCGGACAACCGCAGGGCGAGCGCGGCGAAGACGTGCGAATACGGATCTGCGGTCTGCTTCGCGGTCGCGTCCGTCAGAGCCCGATCGACGTCGGCGCCATCGAGCAGGGCGAGGAACGCGGTGACGCCGCGATCCCCCCCGAACCGTTCGACGAGGTCGAGCAGCCTCGCCCGCGCGAGGTCGTGCTCGCCGAGCAGCACGTGGGCCGCGGCCGCTCCGAATCCGGCGAGGCGCACGTCGATCTCTCGCGACCCGGCGGCTTCGGTCTCCTCGAGGACTCGCCGCACGCGCGCGGGATCGATCACGAAGCCGGTACCCTGGACGAGATCGAGGAGGTCGATCAGTGCGAGGGCGGCGGTCTCCAACCGACCCAGGGCGACGACGCGGGCGTCGTCCAGGGCGTGCGCCTCCAGAAGGTCCCGCTGCGCGCGACCCACGTCGATGCGGAGGCCGCGGAAGGCGGCTTCGGCCGCTTCGATCCGGCGAGCCAACACCTGTTCGTTCCGCCACGACTTCCAGGCCACCGTCGCGCCGAGCGAGAGGATCACGAGCATCGCCCCCGCGATGGCCGCCGAGGCGCGCCGGTTCCGTTTCGCGGTCTTGATCGTGCGCGACACGAACCCCGAGCGGCGGGCCAGGATCGGCCGGCCGTCGAGGTAGCGGCGCAGGTCGTCCGCGAGGTCGCGCGCCGTCGCCACGCGATCGGCCGGGTCCTTCTCGAGGCAGCGCGCGACGATCGTCTCGAGATCGCGGTCGCGCCCCGGCAGCCGCAGCGCCGGCGGCTCCTCGCGAAGGATTGCGTACAAGAGCCGTTCCGGGTTCTGCTCGCGAAACGGTGGATGTCCGCCGAGCGCCTCGTAGAGCGTCGCGCCGAGCGAGTAGACGTCGCTTCGCGTGTCCAACGCGGCGCCTCCCACCCGCAACATCTCCGGCGCCATGTACGCCAGGGTCCCCGGGATCGCTCCTTCGAGAGTGAGGCGGTGATCCGCGGTAACGCGGGCCAACCCGAAGTCGAGAAGGAACGGCACGTCTCCGTCGAGCACGACGTTCGCCGGCTTGACGTCACGATGAACGACCCCGGCCCGGTGCGCCTGCTCGAGCGCGGAAGCGACGGCGATTCCAACCTCGGCCGCGCGACGCGGCGACAGGCGCTGCGTCAATCGATCGAGGCTCGGGCCGCTCAGGAGCTTCATCGCGAGGTACACGACCCCGTTCTCTTCCCCGATCGCGTAGATCGGCGCGATGTGGGGATGATCGAGCGCGGCGGTGATCTCGGCCTCGCGGCGGAACCTCGCCCGGGCGACCGGATCGACCGACATCTGCGCGCCGAGGACCTTGACGGCGACCTCGCGGTTGAGGGAGGGTTGCTCGGCGACGTAGACCTGCGCCATCCCTCCCGCGCCGAGCGCGCGCCGGATGATGAACTCGCCCAGCCGCTCGATCGGTGGGGTCTCGGGCGGGTCCGATCGTGTTCCGGCCGGTCCCAACGACGAAAGGAGCTCGCCGATGCTCGAGTCCCGCGCCAGCAGCTCCGCGACGCGGAAGCGAAGATGCGGGTGCTCGGAACAGAGCTCGTCGAGATCGATGTCCTTGCCGTGCTCCGAACGCTCGAACCACCGCGTCAGGAGATCGGCGAGGACGGATTCGGTGGAATCGGGCTCCACTCGGCTCGATCGCGGTCAGTTGGGGGGAAACACGACGCTCATTCCGGACGTCGTCGACGAGCCGTCGATCAACGTGCCGCAGATCGGCTCGATCAGGTCGAAATGGTCCGTGCCGGGCGCCACGTTCGAGGGGACGACGATGCGCACGATTCCCGGAAGATCCGGGATCGCGAGCGCCGTGACGAAGCCCCCGCCCACCTTCGTGAAGCGAACCAGGGTGTCCACGTAGGCGCGGCTGACGTAGATGTAGAGGGGGTAGCCGGCGTAGGCGTAGTAGGCGGGGTTCGGGATCCCGAGGACGTCGACGAGCACGGGGTCGACGTGCGGCCGAGGCAGGAAAGCCACACAGCCCGGGTCGTCGGTCTTGGAGGCGGAGCCGAGGTCGATCACGACCGGCTGGCTGAACGTGAGACGGATCGGGCAGATCTCGGTGGCCGGCAGTCCGGTCGCGGGGTTCGGCGGGGTCTGGACCGGCTCGGGCTGCGTCGCGATCGCCTGGATCACCACGCGGCCGCTCTCCATCAGCTCGCGGAACGCTTCGCTGCCACGGAACGTCGAGTACTGCGAAGGCGTCGCCTGTGTGTAGAGGAGACCCTCGACCAAGGAGGCGACATCGATCGCGATGCGGTTCGTGCCTCCCACGGAGATTTGTCCCCCGCGCGCCGGCCGCCAGAACATGAGCGATGCGTCGGCGAGTCCGGACGTCGTGATCGGATCGAGCCACCCCGCCGCGGACGTGACCCAATGTAGCTGGCCGTCCTGACCCGAGGGCACGGCGTCGACGAACTGAGCGCACTCGGTGACGTGGTACTGGTTCGCGAGCCAGACCTCGATCATGCTCCGGCACGTCGCGGCGGGAACCTTCAACGTGGCCAAGGAGATCTCGCTGACGTCATCCTGATTGATCAGCGCGTTCGTCTCCAGCATGCCTTCCAGCGTGCCTGCGTCGTTCGTGATCGGCTGAAGCCACGGCTCGTTCGCCGGAGCCGTCCCGGCTTCGGCGTAGACGTGGCCCACCAGGCCGATCCACGTCCCCCCGGGCTGGTCGGCGGCGATATCGATCCGGAGCGCCATGAGTTCGTCACCGAGCTCGCCGGCCGGCTCCGCGAACGTCGGATCGTTCTCGGTTGCCACCAGGATCCTCGGCGTTCCGAACTCACCCGCGAACGCTCGATCGACGGTCACGAAGAAGATGGCAGAGACGGCAAGTGCAGCGTGAGATCGTGACATGGGTCTCCATTCCATGAGAATCGACGTGTCGTACCTCGCGACAGTGCGAAGGCCACGTCGACGTCACGGTGTTCCAATCAAAAAAAGACCGGCGATCCAGTTGGGCAAGTGTGACACACTTGCACCAGCCGGACCCCGTCGAAATCGACTCGGGCAGAAACCCCGCGAAAGGCGAGCATGGACTCAGATTTCGCGAGCGCGCGCCGCGGCGACCGGACCGCCCTGGAACGGATCATCGTGAGGACGGCGGATCGGCTCTCCTCCCTGATCGAGGCGCGGCTCGGATCCAGTCTTCGGGCCAGGGTGCGGACGTCGGACGTGCTCCAAAGCTCGTATCTGCAGATCCTCCGTGACGTTCGTGCGTTCGAGGGGGAGGACGAAGACGCGTTCGTGCGTTGGGCCGGCTCGATCATCGAGAACAACATCCGCATGAAGGCGCGCTACTTCTCGGCCGCGAAGCGCGAAGGGGAGCACGAGAGGCTCGAGCCCGACGAGTCGGGTCGCGCCGCGGGCGGGAACACGCCGAGCGTGGCCGCGACGCACGTCGAGGCCGTGATGATCGTGGGACGCGCCCTCGAGCGGATTCCCGAGGAGTACCAGCAGGTGATCCTCCTCCGCACGTTCGAGAAGCTCGATCACGCCGAGATCGCGAAGCGGATGAACCGTTCGCCGGGCGCGGTCCGGATGCTCCTGTCCCGCGCCCGCGCCGCGCTGTGCCTGGCCGTGGAACGGCTCGAACGACATCACGATCCACTCGACACGGAACGGCAGGAGAGCTGAAAAGGATGGAGGCCGGCGGCGCGTCTCGGACCCGCTCCTCGACGCTTCCATCGACCGGCGGCCGGCGGGCGTCGTCGCCACGCGTGAGAGGTCGCGCGGAACGGCCGCGACGCGCACCCGGGGGGCGGATCCTCCTCGCGATGCTCCCCGTCCTGTTCGCCGCGTGCGTCGCGCCGGACGTTCGGCGGGACTTCGAGGAGGACCTTCCGGAGTCCGGTTTCCAGTTCTACTCCGGCTCCTCGTCGGTCGCGGGCGACTTCTACGTCGGCGTCACGGAGTACGGCGACGAACAGGGGCGCTCGGTCGTGCTCATTCCGATGATCCACGTCGCCGACGCCGGCTTCTACGACGCGGTCAGCGAGGAGCTCGATCGAGCGGACGTGGTCCTCGCCGAGGGAGTGCGCGGTACGCCGTCCCTGGGCCCGCAGCTCTTCCTGATGTCGTACGTCTTCGGGAACATGCGCCGCCTCGCGTCGTTCGCCCAGTTGACCGCGCAGTCCGAGGCGCTGTCGTTCGGCGCCAACGTGAAGAACGCCGACCTGTCGATCGAGGAGTGGCAGGCCGGATCCCCGTGGTGGACCCCGCTCGTCCAGGTCGGGTTCACTCCGTTCCTGGTAGTCGTCATGGAATCGGCGGCGCTGACCACGTGGATCTCGCAGGGCCTCTACGGCGTGGCGTTCGCCGGGGAGCAGATCGACGGTAGCTGGCGCCACTTCCTCGTCGAGGACTCGAGCGACGACGAAGATGACGGTCTCGAGCTCCTGCTGCCGGGCATCATCCATCGACGCAACGCGGCGGTGCTCGACACGCTCGATCACCTCGAGCCGTCCATGGAGCGCGTCGCGATCCCGTGGGGTGCGAACCACATGCCGGGGATCGCGGACGGCCTCGTCGAACGCGGCTTCGCTCCGATCTCGCACCGATGGATCCGCGCGGTCTCGGTGCGGACGTTCCTCCAGGAATGGCCCGAGGGGTCCGCGAACGAGGCCAGCGACTTCTACGTGCCGTATCTCCTCCATTGGCGCCACCACGAGCACTCTTGGTACGCGTCGCTCCTGCTGCGATCGATCCTCCTCGAGTCGCCGCCCGACTCGTTCCGCCTCGAGCTGTTGTGGGAGCTGCTCGCGTCCGTCAGCGTCGACGGAGAGACGAAGAGCGGTCGCTTCCAGCTCCTCCCGACGCTGTTCGGTCGCCCGCTCCTGTTCGAACGCGCGTACGCGCGCGGCGACGCCCGCTGGCGCTTCCTGCTGTTCTTCGAGCTCGGGTCGCTCGAGCGGGATTGACCGGCCGGCCGTGTCCTCGGCCGCCGCCCGGTTGCACCTCCGGATCCGTTAGAATGCCGGCCGTGCCGGCGACTCGATCCTCGATGCTCCCCGGCAAAGCCGGTCAAGTCCGGTCAATGAGGATTCCCGATGATCCAGCGCGCCATCTTCTGCCGAATGCTCGTTCTCGCCGCGGTGTCCAGCCCCGCGCTCGCCGCGAACCAGGCGCACGTCGTCGACTGGGCCAACGGGCCCGGCGCCGACTTCCTCGAGATCCAGGACGCGGTGAACGCCGCCTCCGACGGCGACACCGTTCTGGTGCGAGTGGGGATCTACGGTTCGGTGATCGTGGACGGCAAGGGCGTCTCGATCCTCGCCGACACGGGTTCCGAGGGACTGCGCCCGATCGTCTCGTGGTTCCGAATCCAGAACCTCCCGGCCGGATCGTACGCGCTGCTGCGCGGGCTGCAGTCGAGCGTCCTCCCGAACCCGTTCGGAGTCTCGTCGAACCTCGTCGTGAGCTCCAACGCCGGTCACGTGTTCGTCGAGAACATGGCGCTCGAGGGCGGCGCTCCCGTGGTCTCGGTCACCGCTTCCAGCCAGACCCTCTTCACCCGCTCCACGTTCACGGCGAGCGGCATCGCGATCGACGCCGCGCAGTCCGCGGTGCATGTTCACGAGTGCGTGCTGACGGGTGGAGCCGGAAACGACGGCGCCGTCACGCCGTTCGGCACCATTCCGGCCGGCGAGGGGAATCCCGCGATGCAGCTCTCCGGCGGTGCCGCGGTGCTCGGCGGGGCGACGCTCGAGGGCGGGGCCGGCGGCAACGGCGACTCGAGCTGCAACCCGCCGGGCGACGGCGGCCCGGCGCTGCGCGTGACCGGCGTCGGGCCCACCGTCGTCGACGTCGCCTCGGCGTTCACCGGCGGGCCCGGCGGGAGCACGTCGCCGTCCTGTCCGTCGGGCATGGGCGCGACGGGCCCGCCGACCGACGTCCAGGCGGGATCGTTCACCACCGCCTCCGAGCCGCACCGCTCGTTGGCGTTCGCCTCTCCCGCCCGGGAGGGCAACACGCTCGCGTTCCAGATCAAGGGAGTCGCCGGCGAGCCGACTCTCCTCCTGTACTCGTTCCAAGAGGACCTCCAACCGTTCGCGGCGCTCACGGGAACGCTGGTGCCGGGATCCCCGCTGTTCGCCCTTCCGTTCGTCGCCATTCCGCCCGGAGGGACCCTGGCGTTCGCGACGACCCTTCCGGTGAACCTCTTGCCGGCGGGAGTGGACGCCCTCGACGTGTTCGTCCAGGTCGCCGTTCCCGGCGCGCTCGGGCAGGGGGTCGTAGGCAGCTCGAGCCTCCTCACGATCGTCGACGGCGCCGTCTGATTCGAGCGAGCTGCCGCCTCCGCCGGCACCGGCGGATGGACGCGATACCGTGCGGAGGTAGGATGTCCCGCCGTTCCCGCCATCGCGAGCCTTCTCTTTGATGGACACCCTCGGTTGGGAAGCCTGGTTCGTCATCGCGTTGACGATCGTTTTCCTCGTGCTCCTGTTCCTCGAGAAGGCATCGCTCGACGTCCTCGGCCTGGGATTGATCGTCGTCCTGACCGGGGCCGGCATCCTCGACTTTCGCGACGCGGCGGCGGGCTTCGCCAACAAGTCGGTCCTCACGATCGCCGGCCTCTTCGTTATCGGCGAGGGGCTCACCCGCACGGGGGCGGTCGACTTCATCGGACGAATCCTCGTCCGGCACGCGGAGGGTCGGCCGGTTCGACTGCTCTTGTGGACCGGAGCGACGGCGGCGGTCGTCTCGGCGTTCCTGAACGACACCGCGGTCGTCGCCGTGTTCATTCCGATCTTGATCGATCTCGCGCGCCGCACCAGGGTCGCCGTCTCCCACCTGATGATGCCGCTCGCCTTCGCGGCGCTGCTCGGCGGGACGTGCACGCTCGTCGGCACGTCGACGAACCTGATCGTAAGCGGGATTGGAGAGGAGCTCGGCGCGCCCGAGCTCGGCATGTTCACCATGACTCCGATCGGCGTCCCGATCGCGTTGGTCGCGATCGTGTTCATCGCCCTCGTCACGCGTCGACTGCTGCCGGTCCGGACGAGCGTGGCGATGCTCTTCGAACACGAGACGCGCAACTACGTGATGGAGATGACCATCGCTGAGCCGTCGCCGCTCGTGGGCAAACGGTACGACGAGGCGTTCGCGTCGAGCCAGGCCACGATCGTCTACTACGTGCGAGGCGACACGCTCATCCGCCCGCCGTTCGGGGACGCGACGGCGGCGAGCGGGGACGTCGTCCTCCTCGACGGAAGCGTGAAGGACCTCGCGCGGGTCCAGGGGCTCGGGCTCGAGCCGCGGCGGGGACCGAACGTCGACCCGCGTCGCGCGCTGCTCTTCGAGATCGCGGTCTCGCCGCGCTCGACGCTCGTCGGCACGCGGGTCGAGGCGTTGGGGCTCCAGCGGGACTTCGGCCTGTCCGTGCTCGCGGTGCTGCGGGACGGACGGCATCTGCACGAGAGCATCGAACGCCGCCGCGTGCGCGGCGGCGATCTGGTGCTGGTCTCCGGCACCGAGGACTCGCGAGAACGGATCCGAGCCAGCCAGGACTTCTATCTCCTCGCGGGCGAGCCGAGCCCCGTCCACCTCGAACGACGCGCGCGCCACGCGCTCGTGATCACCGCGTTCGTCATCGTGCTCCTCGCCTCGAACTCGGTCAGCGACATCGATGCGCTTCCACCCGCGTCGGTCGCGCTGCTCGGCGCGGTGGCGATGGTGTCGGCCGGGTGCCTGAGCGCACGGGCCGCGTACCGTTCCATCGATTGGTCGATCCTGATCTTCATCGTCGGCAGCCTCGCGCTCGGCGCCGCGATGCAGCGGACCGGCGTCGCCCAGGTCGTCGGCGGCGCGGTCGTCGACTCGTTGTCCGCGTTCGGACCGGGCGCGGTCGTGAGCGGGATGATCCTGCTCTGCTTCCTGTTCAACTTCCTGATCTCGCACAGCGCCGTCGCCGCGTTGTTCACGCCGATCGCGGTGGCGGCGGGTCATCGCCTCATCGCCCTCGAAGGGCTCGCGGTTGGCGACGAGCGCGCGGATGCCATCCTCCGCGCGCTGCTCCTCGCGGTCTGTTTCGGCGGATCGATGTGTTTCGCGACGCCGATCGCCCACCAGGTGAACCTCATGGTGCTCGGTCCCGGCGGCTACCGCTCGTTGGACTTCCTCCGCCTCGGGCTCCCGGTGGCGGCGCTCGTCTGGATCCTCGCGAGCGTCCTGATTCCCCTCGTGATGGGGCTTTGACCGCGCGCCGCCCCTCCCCCTCGATCGCCCCACCCCGCTCGATCAGAGCACGAAAAAGGCGCGCCTCGTCGCATCGCGCGGGCGCGCCTTCCCCGAAGACCGCAGGGCTCGGGAGAGGAGAGGGTCCGACGTCTTCGCGTCTGCGCCCGAGACCGAGCGCAGGATTCGGTCAGCGAGAGACGCGGACACCCGCCTAGCCGCCCGTGGTGAAAGTCATTCCGGCTGCGGCGGGCCCTCGCGACCGATCTCTTCGTTGCAGGATCCTCGACGTACAGGCAGTACGCCTGCGGTCCTGCGCCTCGATCTCGGTCGCGATGACCTCGCCTCGCTTCG
>CAZYQW010000135.1:0-12521 GCA_964649825.1 uncultured Phycisphaeraceae bacterium
CGGGACACGCTCCGAGGACGGCCCCCCGGAATACGGGGGCCGTCCTCTGCGCTCGATCGCTTCGCTGCGCTCGCTCAACGGTCCCGAGTCGCGGATCCCGCGCCGTGGGCTGGGTAGCGGTGGGCGTGCACTCCAAGAGGGGAGACTTGAAGAGGGGGAGATTTGAAAGAAGGGGTGGGGGGTCAGAGGAGATCGAAGAGGAGTTTGGCGGCGGTGGCGGCGAGGGCGAGGAGGACGAGGCGGCGGATCCAGAGGTCGGCGGTTCTTGCGTTGGTCGCGAAGCGGGACGCGATCACGGCGCCGGTGATCTGGCCGGCCGCGACGAGGAGGGCGATGCTCCAGTCGATCTGGCCCTGGTGGGCGAAGACGAGGACGGCGGGGAGGGTGAAGAGAAGCGCGAGCAAGTTCTTCACGCCGTTCGCGTCGACGAGTGGGCGGCCGAGGTGGAGCGTCAGGATTGCGAGGAGGAGGAGGCCGACGCCGGCTTGGAGGAAGCCGCCGTAGACGCCGGTGACGAAGAAGAGGAGGGCGGTGACGACGCCGGGTTGACGCGCGGCGTCGGTCGTGCGGATGGACGCCTTGGGGGTGCGCGTCATCACGACGAGGAGCGCGACGAAGCAGATGCCGAAGACGATCGTCAAGGGACGCTCGGGGAGACGAGCGGCGACGAGCGCACCGAGTAGGCCGCCGGCGATCGCGGGGGGCGCGATCCAGGCGAGGCCGGCCGTCGGGAGGCGTCCGCGACGGTGGAACTGGATCACGGCGGCGGCCGCCGCGAGCAGGACGCCGACGCGGTTGGTCGCGTTCGCGCCGTGGAGATCGAGGCCGAGCAAGAGGAGCGCCGGAAGCGTGAGGAGGGAACCGCTGCCGGCGAGGGCGTTCACGAATCCGGCGAGGAGGCCGGCGAGGAGTGCGAGGGTGGAGAGGAGCACGGGGCGATCGTAGAGGTTTTGTGGTCCGCCCCGGCTCGCCCGGAATGGGCAGACGCGGCCCGGCGTGGGGATGGATGCTGGGCGGGGATTTTGGTCGTCTCGATCGGGAAAGCGAGAGCGGGCATTGGATGACGGAATAACATGGCCCGTTTTGTCAGACCGGCTGCGCGCGAGGAGACACCGTGGAATTCCGGAAGACCGAGCTTCCTGGGGTGCTGATCATCGTTCCCGACGTGTTCGAGGACGCCCGGGGGTTCTTCTTCGAGAGCTACAACCGCGAGAAGTACGTGGCCGGCGGGCTCGACGCGACGTTCGTGCAGGACAACCACTCGAAGTCCGGTCGCGGGACGTTGCGGGGCCTGCATGCGCAGCATCGGAAGCCGCAGGGAAAGTTGGTGCGCTGTCTGGATGGGGAGATCTTCGACGTGGCGGTGGACGCCCGGAAGGGATCGCCGACGTTCGGGAAGTGGGTCGGAGCGACGCTCACGTCGCGCAACCGGCATCAGATCTACGTGCCGCCGGGTTTCGTGCACGGCTTCTGCGTGGTCAGCGAGACGGCCGAGGTGGAGTACAAGTGCACGGACCTCTACGACCCGGGATACGAGCTCACGGTGATCTGGAACGACCCGGAGATCGGGATCGAGTGGCCGATCGATGAGCCGCTCCTGTCGAAGAAGGACGCCGAGGGCCGGCCGCTGCGCGAGCACATAGAACGACTCCCGACGTACGAGGGCGACTGAGGGTTGGGGCTCCGTCCGCGGCCGCTCTGACACCTGGACACGTCGGTGGAGCTGGCGTAGTGTCGGGGCCTTGTGAGGAATGACGTGGCCGGTCGCGCCGTGCTGGCGGGCCCGGTCTCCCGAGGGGAGGGCGAATCGATGACCACTCGAACGTTCCGGCTTCCCGGCCGCGCGGCTGAATCGAAGCCGTCGTCCGAGCGGCTCTGCGGCCTGCTCGAGGTCGAAGTCGTGCACGAGACGGCGCCGATCGTGCTCGTGCGCGGCGGCCCGTCCGACGAGCACGACTTCGCGGACGCGCGCGACGACGACGTGGTCGAGATCGAGCACGAGAACGGCATCCGCCGTTGGGTGTCGGTCGCGCAATACCGCGACGAGCTGCGGGCGGAGGGCCGGGTCGAGGGGAACGTGGCGCGGGTCCCGGCCACGGTCGGGACGCGGAGCGCCGAGCGGGGACCGGTGCAGTGGCTCCGCAAGGGCATCCGGTTCCTGCGGCTGGGTGCCGACCCGGACGAGTTGGGGAAAGCGGCGGCCGAGCTCGGACGATTGGGGATCATCCACGCGCTCGAGGATCGGATGACCCCGCCTCCCGGCCTCTATCGCGCCGAGCATCCCCGGCGGCTGGCGCCGATCGAGCCCGATCTGAACGCGGGCGAAGGACCGTTCCTCCTCTTCTTGCACGGGACCGCGTCCAGCACGGCCGGGAGCTTCGGCGGGTTCGCGGAGGACACGGAGAGCGACGAGTGGAAGGAGCTGCGCCGCCGCTACCGCGACCGCGTGCTCGCCTTCCAGCACCGGACGCTCTCCGAGAGCCCGATCACGAACGCGCTCGCGCTCGTGAAGCAGCTCCCGCGCGGGGCGCGACTCCATCTGGTGTCGCACTCGCGCGGGGGGCTGATCGGGGAGCTCCTGTGCGCGGCCGGGCTCCCGGCCGGCGAGGTTCAACAGTATCGGCGCGCCGGCGACGCGTTCCCCGACGCGGCGGCCCGCGACACCCTGGACCGGGACCTCCTGACCCAGCTTCTCGCGGAGCTCGCGGCCCGCGAGCTCCGCATCGAGCGATTCGTGCGCGTCGGCTGCCCGGCGCGCGGCACCCACCTCGCTTCCGCGCGGCTCGATCGCTACCTGTCGGTCATCCTGAACGCGATCGGGTGGATCCCCGGCGTCAGCGGGAACCCCGCGTTCGAGTTCACGCGGGCGTTGATCCTCACGCTCGTGTCGAAACGCGCGAACGCGTGGGAGCTGCCGGGGCTCGAGGCGCAGATGACCGAGTCGCCGCTGGTGCGGCTGCTGAACGACTCGCGACACGAAACGGATGCCGACCTCGCGGTGGTCGCCGGCGACATGGAGGGCGAAGGGCTGGGCCGAAAGGTCCTCGAGCTCCTGACCGACGCGTACTACCGCGAGGATCATGATCTCGTGGTGCACACGCGGTCGATGTACGGCGGCCTGAAGCGCAAGAGCGGCGCGTGGTTCACGTTCGACACGGGTCGAACCGTCGATCACTTCCATTACTTCCGGAACCTGCGCACGCGCCGGCGCCTTCAGACCTGGCTCCTGCGCGACGACGCGATCGCGGAGGCGAATCCGCCACGCGGCTTCGCGCGATTGACCGAGGCGCGCCGGACCGCCGTCCGGTCCCGCGGCCCCGACGGCGACTTGAGCGGGATGCCGGTCGTGTTCGTCTTGCCGGGCATCATGGGATCGACGCTCTCGCTCAGGGACGAGCCGGTCTGGGTCGAGAAGCGGAAGCTGATGGGCGGCGGGTTCGAGTCGATCGGCTTCGGTCGCGAAGGCGTCCAGGCGGCTGGCCTCGTCGACCAAGCCTACGCCGACATCGTGGCGTTCCTGGCGCGCTCGCACCACGTGCTGCCGTTCGCGTACGACTGGCGCCTCTCGATCGCCGGTGCGGCGGATCGGCTCGCCGGCGAGGTGAGACGCGTGCTCGACCGGACGCAGGAACCCGTCCGCTTCCTCGCGCACTCGATGGGTGGTCTCGTCGTGCGCCGGATGATCCGCGAGCATTCCGGGCTGTGGGATCAGGTGTGCGGTCGCGACGGTGGTCGTCTCGTGATGCTCGGAACGCCGAACCACGGCTCGTGGTCGATCGCCCGCATGCTCGCCGGACACGACGAGCTCACGCGGATGCTCGCGCGGTGGGACTTCAGCCACAGCCACCAGGAGCTGCTCGCGTACATGGTCCAGTTCCCCGGGGTGCTCGAGCTGCTGCCGAGCGGCGAGCCGGCCCTGTCCGACCCCGCGTTCTGGCCCGCGCTCCTCGACGAAGGGCGATGTCCCCACCCGCGGCTCGAGGACCTCGAGCGCGCACGAGCGGTCCGCGCGTCGCTGTCCGATGAGATCCCGCACGCCGAACGCGTTCTCCTCGTGGCGGGCAGCGCGACGTCGACGCCGTGCGGAGTCGACGTCGACGGGCGGGGGAAGGTGACGTTCATGTCAACGACGGGAGGGGACGGGCGCGTCACCGACGCGTCGGCCGCGTTGCCCGGCGTGAAGACGTGGTTCGCGAAGGCTTCGCACGGCGAGCTCCCGATGGAGCGGGACCTGTTTCCGGCGATCCGCGAGCTCCTCCTGAACGGCTCGACCGGACGGCTGCCGACGAAGCGGGAAGCGACTCGCGGCATCGGACGGCCGATCCCGATGCCGCCGGACCCGGAGGGCGTGTACCCCGACGAGACGGACGTCGTCGCGGCTGCGCTTGGCTTCGTCCCGGTGCTTCCCGGGGCTCGCGCGGCGAAGCGTCTCGAGGTGGTCGTGCGGCACACCCACCTGCGCATCGCGCGTTTCCCGATCGTGGTCGGCCACCACGTCGGCGACCCGATCGTCTCCGCGGAAGCGGTAATCGACCACGAGCTCGACGGCCAGCTCCGCTACCGTCACCAGCTCGGCATGTACGCGGGGCCGATCGGTTCGCTCGAGATCGTCCACGCCCGTCCGGGCCAGGGACGGAGGTTGTCCGGCGCGATCATCATCGGACTCGGCCCGGTCGGCGAGCTGCGCGCGCGCGAGCTGTCGGAGAGCGTGATGACGGCGTGCCTGAGGTACGCCCTCGAGCTGGCGCGCGAGGAGGACGCCCTGACCGAGCTCGGCCTCTCGTCGCTCCTCGTGGGTGCGGGGTTCGGATCGCGCCTGACCATCGAGGAGTCGGTCGGCGCGATCGTGCAGGGCGTCCTGTACGCCAACCGCAGGCTCGACGATCGCGACGGCGGCGTCCGTTTCCGGACGCTCGAGTTCGTCGAGCTGTTCGAGGATCAAGCGATCGATGCCGCACGCGTGGTGGCGCGGATCTCCGACCGTCTGCACCTGTTGCCGGGCGAGGAGATCGAGGCCGGCGAGCGGCTGGCCGAGCACTCGTCGGGTCGTCGACGCGTCACCCTGAGCGAGAATTCGGCCGCGTGGTGGCGGCGCATCAAGGTGACGCGAGTCGAAGATGCCTTCGACGAGATCCAGTACGAGATCCTCACCTCGCGCGCGGCCGCGGCGACGCGCACGCAGGCGATCCAATGGAAGCTGATCGACCGGCTCATCCAGGACGCGATCCGAACCTCGCTCGACGACCCGACCATGTCGAGGACGCTCTTCTCGTTGTTGCTTCCGCCGGACCTCAAGCTCGAGGCGTCGTTCGAAGGCAACCTGGCGATTCTCGTGGACGAGACGACGGCGAACTTCCCGTGGGAGCTGTTGCGCGATCGAACGGAGCCGGGCCACGAGCCGCTCGCGGTGCGATGCGCGCTGACGAGGCAGCTCGCGTCGCCGCGGCCGGTCGCACCGGGAGTCGCCGGGAGCGGTCGTCGCGCGCTCGTGATCGGCGACCCGGGTCAGGTCGAGGAGAAGCTGCGCCTGAAGGGAGCGGAAGAGGAGGCGAAGAGCGTCGAGAGGCTCCTCGCCCAGGCGGGCTACGACGTGAATCCCGTCATCGGTCAGCCCGCGCTGGCGACCTTCCGCCACCTGTTCGCCGAATCGTACGCCGTGCTGCATATCGCGGCGCACGGTGCATCGAGCTTCATCGAAGGGCCCGAGATGCGCCGCATGAACGGCGTCGTCCTCGGCGACGGCCTGTTCTTGTCGGCGAGCGAGATGTCGACGCTCCTGCCGTTCCCGAGCCTCGTCTTCCTGAACTGCTGCCACCTCGGCGAGATCGACGTGCCTCCCGAGGGCAGCCGGTTCAACGAGATGGCGGCGGGAATCGCGCGTGAGCTGATCGAGGGCGGAGTGCGCTGCGTCGTGGCGGCCGGGTGGGCGGTCGACGACGCGGCGGCGAAGACGTTCGCGGTGGCGTTCTACGAGGCGTTCCTCCGCGGCGCGGAGTTCGGGAACGCGGTGCGGGCGGCGCGGAAGGCGGCGTACGAAGGACACCCGTCGTCGAACACGTGGGGGGCGTATCAGTGCTACGGCGACCCGGGATTCCGACTCGTCGACGACGACACGTTCCTGTCCGCGCAGGCCGACGATCGCCCGGTGTCGCGGCGCGAGCTGATCCACCGGCTGGAGACGGTCGGCCAGCGGGCGCGCGACGCCGATGATCAGAGAAAGGGCAAGCTTGCGGCCGAGATCGAGGCGCTCGAGCTGTTGCTCGGCGGCGTCTGGGATCGGTCGGCCGAGGTGCGGAGCGCGTTCGGGTCGGCCTGGGCCGAGATCGCCGAGTTCGAGCGCGCGATCGAGCACTACGAGAGCGCGCTCGAGGACAGCGACTCCACCGCGCCGATCCGCACCGTCGAGCAGCTCGCGAACCTTCGCTCGCGGGCCGCGATCGCGCTCGCGAGCGCCGGGCCCTGGACGGCCGAGCTCAAGAAGAAGACGCAGGCATGGCTGGAGGCCGCGAAGACGGAGATCGAGTCGTTGATCGCGATCCGCCCGACGCCGGAGCGCTGGGCGATCCTCGGCAGCCTCATGCGCCGCTGGCTCCGCTGGGAGGACGCGTTCGCCGCCGCGAAGAACGCGACGGTGCCGCCGGCGCGAGCGGCCAAGTACGTGAAGGCCGCGTGCGACGCGTACAAGCAGGCTCATGACCTTGCGACGAGGGACCCGGACGGCGACTTCGATCCATACCCGGCCCTCGTCTGGCTTGGCTGCTCGACGATCCTCGAGGGCAAGGCCCCGGACGACCTGGAGGCATGGCTGGACCGTTCGTGCCGCTCGGCCCGGCGTCGGGACGCCGTCAGCCCGAGCGTCTGGAATCGCGCCGCGCTCGCGGACGCGGAGGTCCTGCGGGCCATCGCCCTGGACCAGGAGATCGACATCGACGGGATCGCGGGAAAGTTCGCGCAGGCTCGCCTCGACGCGTCCCCCCGCGAGCTCCTTTCGATGGTCGACAATCTGGATTTCCTGATCGTCGCGTTCCGCCTTCCGCGGCCGGGCAAGAAGCAGGTGACGCCGAAGAGCCGAGCGCGAGTCGCGATGCTCGAGCGCCTGCGCGAGCGGGTCGCGAGCTCGGCCCGTGGCGGCCCCACGGAAACGAAATGAGTTCGCGACGACGCTCGCGGTTTCCGCGCGTTTCAGCCGATGAATCCTCGAGTTGCGGCAGGACGTGGCCGTTGCGCCGTTGATCGGCGCTCCGCGGCTCGGTAGCTTGAACCCGTCCCGGAGAAGAGCTCGTCGGAGGAGATCGTATGTGGCGCCGCATCCAGGTCGCCTTCGTCGTCGCCGCGGTCCCCTGCTCGTCGTGGGCCCAGGGGACGCTCTACGAGTTCGCCGGCGCCGCGGGTGACGGCTTCGGGCTCGGCCCGCAGGCGATCGACGGCGCTGGGGATTTCAACGCCGACGGCTACGAAGACGTGATCATCGGCGCCCCGGTGGCGGGATACGTCCAGGTGATCTCCGGCCAGAACGGGTTGGTCCTCGCCACGCTGAACGGCGAGACGCCGGGCGACCAATTCGGCTACTCGGTCGCTCCTTGCGGCGACACCAACGTCGACGGCTTCGACGACGTCATCGTCGGCGCCCCCGGTCAACCGGACCCGTTCTTCCCGATCGTGAGCTACGCCAAGATCTTCGGCGGCCCGGCCGGCGCGGAGCTCCTGCAGCTCGACGCAGCCAAGGCCGGCGATGGGTTCGGGCGCTCGGTCGCGGGGCTCGGCGACTACCTCGGCGAACCCGGCGCGCCGATGATCGCGGTGGCGGTCGGCGCCGACCGGGCCGACAAGAACGGCCCCGAGGCGGGCAGCGCGGTCCTCTTCGACGCGTCCACCGGCGACTGTCTGTACATCCACGACGGGTCGGAGTCGAACCAGCTCTTCGGCTACTCGGTGGCGGGACCGGGCGACATGGACGGCGACGGCTCGACGGACCTGATCGTCGCGTCGTTCCGCGGCGAGAGGACGGTCGCGTACTCTGGCCGAACTCTCGCGGTCACGATCGAGGCGGCTGCGGCGTCCGATCCGCCGATCGATCCGAAGTCGGTGGCGATCGAGCCGCTCTACACGTTCGCGATCAACTCGATCGTCGGCACGACGACACGGTCCGCGGGCGACGTCAACAACGACGGCTTCGCGGACGTGATCATCGGCGGCACGCTCGGCGCGGGGAGCAGCGGGAGCGGCGCCGTCGTCTTCTCCGGTCGTGACGGCATGCCGCTGCACCAGATCGAGGGGAAGCCGTTCGACTTCTTCGCCGGCTCCTCCGTCTGCGGGGCCGGCGACAGCGACGGCGACGGCTTCGACGACGTGCTGGTCGGCGCGTTCCTGACGCGCAACGCGCGCGTCTTCAACGGTCGTACCGGTGGTCGGATCTTCAGCTACCGCAGCGCGATGGCGGACGTCGGCGTCGACGACGGCTTCGGCTTCGCGGTCGGGCGAGCGGGCGACGTCAACGCGGACGGGATCCCCGACGTCCTGATCTCGAGCGCCGACGACACCACCCGCGTCCTCTCCGGCGCGTCGTTCTTCCTGGTCGGCGACCAGTTGAACGGGACGATCGTACCGGTGGCCGACCAGGACGAGGCGACCCTGCGCGCGCTCGCGGGCGAGAGGTTCAAGGTCGGCGTCATGGCGGATCCCGCCGTCGACCTGACGATGAAGGTCCGCAACGAGGAGGGGGACGTCATCGCGGAGTGGAACTTCAAGAACATGGCCGCCGAGCAGCACCGGAAGGTCACGTTCCCGCAGACCGGCCTCTACCGCATCACCGTGTCGGCGCGCAACGACACCGTCGGGGCGTACGTCATCGATACCGACAAGTCGACGTTCCCCGGCAAGCTCTCGAAGTCGAAGGGGACCGCGAAGGCGGCGTCCGCGGACGGCGTGCTCGCGCTTTCGCTCCTCGCGCTGCCGGGGGCGGAGCTGACCGCGAAGGTCGAGCCGGAGGCCGGTTTCCCGACCGTGCCGTCGGGTCTGCTGCTGGAGCCCCTCGGCGCACCGATCCCGATCGTGACCCACAGCTCGATCAAGGACGGCGCGTTCTTCGTCTCCGGCGCGCCGCTCGATTTCGGCTTCGGGCAGTACTCGTTCCAGATCTACGGCGGCTCCTCCGTCGACGCCGAGGCCAAGTTCAAGCTCGTCATCCAGCAGCCGTTCGGCAACGCGATCCGGAACATCGACCAGGCGCCGCCGTTCCTGCCTCCGCCCCTGGATTGAGCGCCCCGCGAAGGAGTCACTCCACGGCGACGATCGCCGACGACTTCGGCTGCTCGAGGTCGATCGTGAACTTCGCCTTGCTCTCCACCTTCGTGGCGCCGGAGAGCCAGAGCGAGTAGCGACCGAGCAGGGCGAGCGGCACGCCTTCGAGTCGGATCTTCCCGCCGGCGGCGGGCGCGGTGTACGGCGTCACGTCGATGACGTCGCCCGGCGGCCCGACGAAGAGCAACGCCGCGGGATCCGCGAAACCGTGCTGCGGCGTGATCGTGATCGAGAGCGTCGCGGACGGGAGCCCGCCGATCGGCATCTCGATCAACCCGCCGGAGTCCGTCCCGTTGCCCGTGCCCTTTCGATCCTTCGCGATCTTCGGGAGCTTGCGATCGGAGTCGAAGCGGTACGTACCGGTGGCGGCGCTCGTGCCTTGGATGACGACGCGGTGGATCGCGTTGCGGCCGAGCACGATCGACTTCTTTCCCTTCGATGACTCGAACGTCCACGACGCGACGGCCGCGCCGAGGTCGTCGAGCACGGTGACGCGCGGCGCCAGTCCGCCGCCGAGCTTCTTCGCGCGAAGCTCGAGCGTCATCCCCGCGAGCGCGGGGAACGAGATCTCGTCGACGTCGCCGGCGTCATCGATCGACCCGTCGAGGCGATCGCCGGCGAGGAAGCGGATGACGCCGGAGTGGACTCGCGCGAGGTTCGCCGACGAGCCGATGACGACGTCGTCGACGCCGTCCTGGTTCACGTCGCCCGCGCCTCGGACCGCCAGACCGAACCCGTTCTCGGCGCCGCGATAGGTGACGAGGGCCGAACCGGTGCGTCCGGAGTAGACGCGCGCGAAGCGGTTCAGCACCGCGCCGACGATGACGTCGTCGAATCCGTCTGCATCCACGTCCCCGGCGTTTCCGACCGACGCACCGAAGAAGAGGTCGGCCGAGCCCTCGTCGACGAGAGTGCGGAGCACCGCACCGCCGGCGCCGGAGTGCACCGTCGCGACGGAGCCGGCCACGCCGACGGCGAGCCCTCCGCCGACCACGACGTCATCGATGCCGTCGCCGTTCACGTCGGTCAGCGCGGCCACCGCGGCGCCGACGATCGAGGTGACGGGGATCTCGAAGGCCGGCGCCGCCGTTCCCGTGCCGCCCGGCGTGATCGAGGCGCCCGCGAAGACGCGTGCGGCCGGGCCGAACGCGGGACCGGCCAGCACGTCGGCGCGCCCGTCACCGTCGACGTCGCCGGCGCCGGCGATCGAGAAGCCGAGGCCGCCCTCGAGGACGTCGCCGGGGAGCACGGTGGGTGGCGTCATCGCGTGCAGGGAGCGGACGAGCACGAGCCCCGAATGAAAGGCGGCCGCGCTCGCGGTCGGCGCACCGACCGCGTAGTCGGGGAAGCCATCGAGGTCGACGTCGCCGACGCCCGCCACCGAGTGGCCGAACGATCCGGCCGACGGCGCCGGCTCGTGGATCAAGAGCGAGCCGTCCGCGCCGGAGAAGACGTCGGCGCAGTCGCCGCCCGGCGCGCCCACGATCACGTCGGGGACGCCGTCGCCGTCCACGTCGCCGAGGCCGGCCACGGCGCGGCCGAACGAGCTGGCCGGCGCGCCGGCGAGCGTGCGGATCACGGCGCCGGTCTGCCCTGAATAGAGCCGTGCTCGGTCCGCGCCGGGCGCTCCGATCAGGAGGTCGGGGACGCCGTCGCCGTCGACGTCGCCGATCCCCGCGACCGATTCGAGCCCGCCGCCGAGCGCTTCCGCCACCGTCTCGCCCGAGAACGACCAGAGCACCCCTTGGCCTCGCGCGATGATCGCGCTGGCCGGCAGCAGGAGCAGGACGACGGCGGCTCGTTTCACCGCGTGCCTCCGGGGATCACGGGAAATCGTTGAAACCGGCGTGCGTGGTGTTCGAGTGGCC
This sequence comes from uncultured Phycisphaeraceae bacterium, assembly GCA_964649825.1. GTDB lineage: Bacteria > Planctomycetota > B15-G4 > B15-G4 > JADJEK01 > CAZYQW01. The sequence goes on from CAZYQW010000135.1 coordinate 11,169, forward strand.
GACGTTGCCCGACGCGGCGGCCGCTTCCACGATGCCGTCGTTCCCGGTGGCCGAGTTCTCGACGAGGAGGTTGCCGCTCCCTTCCACGCTGATGCCGTCGCCCGCGTTTCCCGCGAGCTTGTTCGCCATCAAGCAGTTGTCGGATGACTCGGAAGCGATCAGGATCCCGGCTCCGCCGCCCTCGGTCGACGAGCACTTGTTCTTCTCGATCAGGTGGCCAGTTCCCGACACCCGGATTCCGGCGCCGACGTTCCCCGAGACGACGTTCCCCGCCGCCACGGAGCCATGCTGGTCCTTCTTGATGCGGATCCCGGCCCCGCCGTTCTGCTTTACGTGATTGTCGCGAACGTCGCCGGCGTACGAGGGCTCCACGCCGCCGTCCCCGAGGCGGATGCCGTCGTCGCCGTTGGCGATGACCGCGTTCTTCCGCACCGAGCAGGTGCCCTTCGCCTCGATTCCCGCCCCGTCGTTCGCCTTCACCGTGCAGTCACGGACGCCGTTGCGCAGACCGACGACGACGATTGCTCCGGTCGCTCCCGCGGTTCCGTTGCCGGTGACGTTGCAGTTCGTGATCGACGTGCCGTTCGCCTCGACGAGAACGCCATGCCGCTCGTTCCACTTCAGCACCGAGTCGCGTACGACGTGTTCGGAGCCTCCAACGATGCGGATCCCGAAGCCGCCGTCCCCGTCCTTCGCCTTCATGCCAGTGAAGGAGCAGTCGTTGATCGCGAGCGAGCGGCTGTCGATCGCGTCGATTCCACCGTCGTCGCCCGTCACGCCGTAGCAGAAGGAGATCCCGACCGAAGTGCTGTCGATCACGCGGATCGCCGCGATGCCGTCGCCGTGCGGCGAGTCGATCCGCAGGCCGACCAGCTTCACGCGCGACGCGTTCGTCACCACGATCCCCCCGTCGACGAGCGGGCTCTCGGAGGTCGTCCGCGCCAGGGTCAACGACGTCTGCACGGTGCCCGTGTAGTCGATCGCGATCGGGCCGTCGTAGGTCCCCGGTTTCAGGAAGATCGTGTCGTTCGGCGCGTCATTGCCGAGGGCCTGATCGATCACGTTCTGCAGGTTCGCGGAGGGCTCGACCACGAACTGGTCGGGCCACGCGTCCGGCGCGGCCAGGAGCAGGATGGGAAGGACGCGCGCCACGAGATGAAGCACCGCTTCTGTCCTCTCTTGGGTTCCCAGTGGATTCCTCGATGGAGGTGGATCCTAGTGGTGTGATTCAGAGTTGTTGACGTTTCTCCGGGGCCCTCGTCATCGCTTGCTGCGTTGCTCCTCCTCGACGTATCTCGAATACGCGGTCGTCGTCGCGCCTTGCCAGCGACGACGATGACCTCCGGATAATCC
>CAZYQW010000136.1:0-73139 GCA_964649825.1 uncultured Phycisphaeraceae bacterium
AAGCGAGGCGAGGTCATCGCGACCGAGATCGAGGCGCAGGACCGCAGGCGTACTGCCTGTACGTCGAGGATCCTGCAACGAAGAGATCGGTCGCGAGGGCCCGCCGCAGCCGGAATGACTTTCACCACGGGCGGCTAGGGCCGAGCGCTCTCGACGATCCGCTTGAACTCGGCGGTGTCGCGGATCGCATCGACGTCGGTGGCCTGGAAGAGGTTCTCGACGTCGTCGAACCCGGAGGCGAACGCGATGGACAGGAGCTCGGCGGCGCGCGCGCGGAGCTCGGCGGCGCGGGCGGGATCGGGGACCACCGCGCTCGCGCGGGCGACGATGCCCGCGGCGATGCGATGGTCGAATCCCGGATCCGTGGAGTTTTGCGTCATTCGTTCGGCGTCCATGGCCGCGGCTTCTCCGTCGCCCCCGCCGAGCGCGACGAGGGCGCGCATCCAGCGGGCCTTGAACGCGAAGTCGATCCACGTCGGCTCGGTCGGCACGGCCTCGAGCGCCCGGTCGATCGAGTCGATCGCCTCGTCGAGCAAGGCGTGCGCCTCGGCCGGGTCGTCGTCGCGCGTCCATTCGGCGAGGTTGCCGAGCGAAGCGCCGAGCCGCGCCCACAACGCCGGCTGGGCGGGAGAATCGGCGATCAATCCGCGCATGACGGCCACGGACTCGTCCAGCAGGTCGAGCGCCTCGGCGCGCCTTCCATCCTGCGGCGCGAGGACGTTCGCGTAATTGCTCAGCGTGCCGGCAAGATGCGAACGAATCGTCAAGATGAACGGATGCCGCTCCCGCAACGCCCGGAGGGAGCGAATCGAATCGGTGAACCAGGCCTCCGATTCCTCGACTTCTCCCGCCGCCGCGAGCCATGCCCCCAGGTGGTTTCGAATGACCGCCGCGCCGGTCAAGAGGATCCGATCGGCGTCGGGGTGGCCCTCGAGACGGCTCGCCTCCTCGGAGGCTCGGCGAACGAGATCCAGCGCTCCGGCGAGCTGGCCGCCCCCCTGGAGACGCACGGCGAAGTTGTTGGCGGCGGTGATGACCGCCCGCACGGCGGGAAGCTCGGCGTCCGTCCCACGCACGCGATCGAGCCAGTCCATTGCCTGGTCGTTGGTCTCTCGGAAGCTGGCGATCGCTTCCTCGTCACGCTGCAATTGCAACAGGAGCTGGCTCCGAACCATCAGCGCTTCGTGAAGGTCGCCGAGCGCGATCGAATCGTTCGGCATGTGCTCGGCGTTGCGACGGCGCAACGCGAGCGAACGATCGATGTCTCCCAACGCATCATCGAGCCGACCCACCTGCGCGAGCGCACCCGAGCGCGCGCGTAGAGCGTCCGCGTAGATCTCGATGGTCGGAGGGTCGTCGGTGCCGGGCTGGTACAACTCTTCGGCGAGTTCCACCGCCAGTTGCGCCGCCGCCATGCTCTCGTCCGACCGGCCGAGCTCGCCGGCAAGGGTGGCGACGCGGCGCGCCGCGCGGGCCGCCTCGGCACGAAGGACCGGATCGTCACCGCGCTCGGAGACGAACTCGGAGTAGTACTTCAGCGCGGTCTCGAGCAGCCGGTGACGGATCGGTTCCATGTGCGGCATCTCGCGCAGATCGTCCTCGGCCATTTCGGTGAGCACGCGATCGACGATCTCGCGGGCCCGCTGGAAGTTCACTTCCGCGCGATCCCGTTGGCGGCGCGTCTCTTCGAGCGCGGCGAGGATGGCGGCGTTCGCCGCGCGCTGGCGGTGGAGCTCGATGAGCGGGCCGCCGATCACCACGAGCGCGGTCATCGCCAGGCCGACGGTCGCCGCCGGATGACGCTGCGTCCAACGCCGCGCGCGCAGCAGCGAACCGGGCCGGCGGGCCCTCACCGGAAGGAGCTCGAGCAGCCGCCCCAGGTCCCCCGCGAAATCCGCGGCGGACGGGTAGCGCCGCGTGCGGTCTCGGTCCATCGCCACGAAGCAGACCGTCTCCACGTCGCGGGGAACGGCGCCGTTCAGCCGGCGCGGCGCATCGACGACTCCGTCGAGGATCTTCTCGCGCATCTCCTCCACCCCGGTCGCGTCGTACGGGTGGCGGAGCGTCAGCAGCTCATAGAGCACGACGCCGAGCGAATAGACGTCGGAGCGCGCGTCGAGGCCCTCGGTCTCGCCGCGGACCTGCTCCGGCGACATGAACGCCAGGCTGCCGAGGGCGGTCCCGGTCTGCGTGATCCGCGGAGCGCCTTCGGCCGCCGCGATGCCGAAGTCGAGGAGCACGACCTTCCCTTCGGGCGTGATCATGACGTTGCTCGGCTTGATGTCGCGATGCAGCACGCCGCGCTCGTGCGCGTGGTGGAGCCCTTCGGCCACGAGCTGGACGATGCGCAGCACGGCCTGCACGTACGACCCACCGAAGAGCAGGAGCGACGCGGCGGACGTCTCGCCCTCGCGCCCGCACAAGCTCTTCACCTCGTCGCGCAGGTCGGCTCCGGTGAGGTCGCTCACCTCGCGCGAGGACAACCCGTCGATCACCGCCTGCAGCGTCACCCCGGGTACGTGCTCCATCGCCAGGTACGGGAGCCCGCCCTCCTCGCCGAACGCGAACACCGGCACGATCCCGGAGTGCTGGAGGCGCGCGACCGCGTCCACCTCGCGGCGGAAACGATCCCGCGCGCCGGGGAAGAAGAGCATCTCGGGGTGGACGATCTTCAAGGCGACCAGCCGCTTCAGCGAGATCTGCTCGGCCAGGAAGACGATTCCCATCCCACCGGCGCCGATGCGGCGCACGACCCGGAAGTCGCCGAGTCGGTCGGGGATCCCTGACGTGGTCTCGGGGACCCGCAGGAGGCCGAACCCGGCGATTCGCGCCACGCGTTCGCGCAGCGCGCCGGCGTGCTCGGGGTGCCGGCGGCAGAGGTCCTCGATCGCGGTCGGCCCTTCCGCCTCGAGACGCTCGAGGGCCTCGGCGACGAGATCGAGGAACGCTTGCGAGGGGGCGGGATCGAGACGATCGGACACGGGTGGATTCCGGATGCAGGTCGAAACGGCGGGCCGCGGGCCTCTTCGAAACGACGCGGGGCACGAGTTAGACTACCTCGACCGGCCCCAGGACGAGTGACCTATGAAATGAGCGAGTCCGAGAGCGCAAGCCTGATCGACCGGGTCCGGGCCGGTGAGCGCACCGCGATGGAGGCGCTCCTGGATCGCCACCTCCCGGCGCTGCGCGCGTTCATCCGCCTGCGGGTCGGGCCGATGCTTCGAGCCAAGGAATCGGTGAGCGACCTCGTCCAGTCGGTCTGCCGCGAGGTGCTCGGCGACCTCGACCGCTTCCAGTACGGGACCGAGGCCGGGTTCAAGGCCTGGCTGTACTCGGCCGCCCTGCGCAAGGTCGCCGACCGCGCCGATCACTGGCAGGCCGGTCGGCGCGACGCGGCGCGCGAGGTGCCGATCGGCCCGCTCGGCAACGGCGCCCAGGCGAGCGACGCGGGACTGATCGACGTCTACCGCACGATCACGACGCCGAGCAAGATCGCGATGGCGGCCGAGGCAGCGCGCCGCATGGAGGAGGCGTTCGACCACCTCACGGCGGACCAGCGCGAGATCATCGTCCTCTCGCGCATCGCCGGCCTCTCTCACGCCGAGATCGCGCAGCGGATGGGGCGTAGCGAGCCCGCGACGAGGTCGCTCTTGTACCGCGCTTTGACCGAGCTCGGGGAGCGGCTCGGAACTCCCTGACCCGAACGAGAACGGGGCCGGAAACGGCGCTGCGTTCCCGGCCCGCGTGATCTTGACGAGTCCTCGGCCGGCGTCCTCTCAGAAGCCGAACGTCAGCGAGAGCCCCTTCGTCTGCGCGGTGTGGAACGCCCCCGACGCACCCGGATCGAAGAACACCACCTGGTGGTGAACGGTCGCGCCGCAGATGCTCGGGTCCGGCGGCAGCGCGCCGACGAGCTTCAGCGACCCGTTCGCCGGGACGGCCGGCAGGTTCAGCGTGATGATCGGGTTGACGAGCAACGTGCCGTTGTCGAACGGAACCGAGATCTTCTTCGTGCCGAGGAACAGGATCGGGAGGGCACCGGGCAGCGCGTTTCCGAGCTGGACCGTGAGGTTCCCGCCGAGGACCGGCAGACCCACGTTCGTGAACGTCGGCACGCCGTTCGTGCCCTTCTTGCCGGTGCCGTACGTCGTCGCCGACGCCGCGCACGCGTCCTTCCAGCTCTCGAGCGCGTCGTGCACCACGTCACGGAGGAGCTCGGCCGACGCCTCGCTCAGCACGCTGTCCACCTGCGCCGAGTTGCTCGACTTGTGGATGAAGATGCCGCTCGCGTACTCGCGGGTCACGATGTTCCCGTTGACCAGGAACGGCAGACGGCACCAGTTCAGGTAGGAGCGGTACTCCTCGGTCGGGCCGAGGTACAAGTAGGATCCTCCCTTCCACGCCATGTCGATCATGCTCGTGAACGCGTTCTTCGTGTTCGTGTTGATCCCGAGCGCCGCCGCCTCCTCATTGATCACGGTCGCGAACTTGCCGCTGGCGTACGAGAGCGGCTGATCGGACATCAACTGGTAGAACTTCTCGCGCTGAGCGCCCAGCCATCCGTTCGCGATCGTCTCGTGCAGCTTCGCACCCGAAGCCAGGGTCAGCTCGTTCTGCGGCGGCCCGCCGCAGCCCATGACGTGGTTGATCTTCGTGTTGGTGAGACCGAGCGCGACGGCGGTGTTGTTGATGTTCGCCTGGCCGAAGAAGTCGACCGCGGCGCGCGTGCGGTTGTTGTCGGAGTTCTCCATCATCTTCTTCAGCACGACCTCGAGCGTCTCGGTGATCGGCGAGGTGTACTGCGGGCAGCTTCCGCTCGTTCCGGTGTAGACGGTGACGGGTTGCGAGAGGGACACGTTGCCGAGCGCGACCTGGCGCATGGCGTGAGCGTGGACGAGCGTCTTCAACGTGCTGGCCGGCTCGAAGTCGAACGAGCCTTGGAGATCCGCGAGGACCGAGCCGTTGATCCGCTTCAGGTAGAGGCCGTTCACGCCGTTGATCGTGCGCAGGATGTCGCCGATGCGCGTCGTCAACTCGTTCGAGTTGTTGAGCATCACGACGTTGAAGCGAGCGAACCCGAGGACGGTGTAGCGCTCGATGTCGATCACTCGAGCACCGTTCTGCGCGACGAGGGTGTTCAGCGACGACTCGGTCACGCCGACGTACCACCACCAATGGAACGCCTCGTTGTTGCCCACGAGGATCGCGTTGTGCGAGCCGTCGGAGTTGCGATCGAGGTCGTACACGCGCAGGTTCTTGGTGTTGATCTCGTTCACGAGGAACGCCGTGTCGACGCCGAGCCACCAGTACCACGCCTTCGCGTCGGCCCCGGTGTTCTTGATCATCGCGGCCGCGTAGTACGTGTTGCCGCCGATCGTGTATCGCTCGATGTCGACGAGCCGCGCGTTGTTGCTCGCGGCCGCCTGCCCGATAAAGGTCGAGCTCACGTTGTAGTACCAGTACCACGTCTTCGCGTCGGCCCCGGTGTTCGAGATCATCACCGCGGTGAACCTCGTCTGCCCGCCGACGTCGTACACCTCGAGGTCGATGAGGCGCGCGTTGTTGGACGAGAGGAACGAGCTCAACGCGGACCCGTCGACGCCGACGAGCCACCACCATCCCTTGGCGTGGGCGCCGGAATTGGCGACCATCGCGACCGCGAACGAGTAGGGCGACGTGCTCTCGACCTCGATGTCGACGATCCGGAACCCGCTGTTGACGAGCTGGTTCACTTGAGCCGAGGTTTGGCCGTAGTACCACACCCAGCCGGTGGGAGTGTCGTTCGATCGATCGTCCTGGGCGGATGCCGACAGGACGGGACAAAGCACGGCGGCGCCGGCGAGCAGGATTCGCTGGATTCGGACGGAAAACATGGGCTCGACTCCTTCGGAGCAGTTTGGTTCCTGTCGCCCTCACCGCACCCGAGGCGCAGCGCGCGACGGACCCGAATCGGGGGCACACGGCCCGCGTGACGGCGAACTTGCCGTTCGCGTCGATTTTTCTTCGGGCCCCCCGTTCGGGATCGGCGCCCGTCCGTCGCCTGACGCGACCGATCCGACCCCCCGATACTCGCCCCACGGCACTCCGGGTGTCCGACCCGGAAGCGACCGCGCGATCAGCGGATCTCGAACCGCACGCTTGCCCCCGACCCCGGGTCGGCCGCGACGTGACGGACGTCGTCGCCCTCGACCGGGCGGTGCAGGATCACCGTGTAGTCGCCCGACGGGACCGTCGCCTCGACCACCGTGAACGGGGTCGAACGGCGGCGCTCGAGGACCAGCCGGCCGGCGCCGTCCCGCACCTCGAGCCACCACGCCGCGGAGTTCGCACGCGGCTCCCCGGTCGGCTCGAACGGCTCGGTCGCCCCGGTCGACGGCAGCCGCGCCGAGACCACGGAGGCCCTCAGGCGCACGGCCGGTTCGAACGTCGCATCCACGACGACCTCGCCCGCGCCGGACGGCACGGACCAGACTGGCTCCGCTCGCGGGACGAGACTCGTGGAGAGGAGGCGATCGATCCCGGATGGAACGGAGAGATACGGCCGGTAGTCGCCCGGACCGAACCCGCTGGAGCCGAAGCGGCCGTCCTTGCCAACCGGGACGCGGGCGAGCTCCGCGCCGCGCGTGTCGACTACGACCAGCTCCGCCTCCTCGAGCGACACGTGCGGCGGAACGCGGACGCGACCGCGGATCGTCGCCCCGCGCTCGAGACGAAGCCGGAACAGGTCGTGGAGCGGCGTCGCGCCGACCTCGAGCGTCTCGTAACGAATGGTCCGGTATCCCGGCGCGCTCACGACGACGTCCCACGAACCGGCGGGAACCTGGTGGAGGTGGAACGCGCCGAGTCGCGGGCGGTAGGCGCCGTACGTGCTCCCTCCGTTCTCGAGCCGCACCGCGAAGTCCTCGACCGGAGAGCCCGTCGCCGCGTCGACCACCGTCCCCTCTACGTCGACCGCCGCTCGTGCGCCTCCATCCTCGTCGAGCCGGAACGTCACTCCGATCGTCCCGGCGGCGACACCGGCGAGCGTCCCGCGCAACGTGCTGGTCCTCATTCCTCCCGGCCACGCCGGCGGCTCGGTCTCGCGAACTCCCAACCGACAGCGTCCGTCGGGGACGCCGCGAACCACGAACGACCCGTCGGACCGCGTCGTCGCCGACGCGAAGGTCCACTCGTTCGGCCGCCCCGCCGTCCAGTCCACCCCGTGCCCGAACGCCCGCTCGACGGGCGCGTCGGCATCGGCCGCGAACACGTCGACGCCGATCGCGGGCGAGCCGTCCGCGCGCAGGACGCGGCCCGAGATGATCCGCTCCGGTTCGAGGACGACGTGGAGCTCGACCGAGTCGTCCGGTGCCGGCGCCAGATCGCCCGTGCTCGCCACCGCGAACCGGTGCGCCTCGATCCGCAGCCGGACGGGAACGTCCTCGACCACGACGCGCAGGCGTCCGTCTTCCCCGGTGCGCCGGTGCCGGACGTTCGCGACGCCCACGTTCCGCACGAACGCGCCGCGGATGGGATCGCCGGCGGCATCGGTGACGAACAGATCGATCGCGGCGGGCTTGCGGGGCCGCGCCGCCGCGAGCGTGGCCGTCGAGCACGGCGGCGGAGGTGGCACCTGCGGCTCGATCGGTCCGCCGCCCGGACGGCAGCGAACGTCGAGCTCGATCACCTCGCCCTCGCCGCGCCACGGCACGTCGCGCTCGGTCGGCACGTGCCCGATCGCGGGATGCGCCTCGAGCGCACCGACCTCGATCCGGCTCGAGGAGTGATGGCCGCGCGCCGGCAGGGGACCGAGCTCGAACGATCCGTCGGCCGCCGCGGTCGCCTCGCGGAGCACGCCGCGACCGAACGGATTCATCAGGTACATCCCGTTCGGACGCCGGTACGAGCCCCACCCTTGTCGCGATCGAACGAGCACGCGCGCGCCCGGGAGGGCGTGGCCTGCCTCGCGATCGACGACGCGGCCGCGGACGGTGACGCCTCGATTCACCACGAGGTCGAGGGCCGGCGCCTCGCTCGGGCGGCGCGCGAGCTCGTCGGGTTCGACGAACAGCGGCGCGAAGCCGACCGCGTCGACCTCGACGAACCACCGATCGATGAAACCGCCCGCCGCCGCCGCGTCGAGCGACGGCAGGCCGCGGACCGCGAACCGTCCGGCTTCGTCGCTCGTGGCCTCGCGAACCACGCAATGCGCGTCGAGCAACGACAGCCAGCGAACGCGCGCGCCCTCCACCGGCGCCCCTCGCCCGTCGGTGACCCGGCCGGAGAACGTGCGCGGTGGACCGAGAGTCACGAGCACGTCGTCGCCGGGCGCCACGGATCGAACGAGCGCCGGCGAGTACCCCGCCGCCTCGACGTACACCATCGCCCGCGGCCCGGTCGACGGCAGAGGGAGCGCGAACGAGCCGCCGGCGCCGGTCGTGGCGACCGCCTCCGCATCCTCGATCCTCTGCGCCTCGGCGACGTCATCGGCGTACGCCACGACCCGGGCCGCCTCGATCGGCCCGCCGGCTGCGTCCCGCACGAAGCCGGAGATCGACCCGGTCGACCAGACGACCGGCGCGTCGGCCGGCCGGCGGGCGCCGGTCACCAGGGACGGGTCGCGAATGCAGCCGGCGAGCGCGGCGGCGAGCAGCGGCAGGACGGGGCTCGGGACGACTCTCGTGTTCATGGGTCTTCCTTATAAGCGTTGCGACGACCTCATGAGCAACAGGACGACCTCGGAGCGGGTCGCCGGCTCGCCGCGAAGACCGATGGGCGCCCGTCTCGTTCCCGAATACAAAGGACTCGGCGGGCGTCGCCCGAATCGATCGGATGAATCGGATCGGTCGGATCGCTCGGACGCCGGCCGAACGGCTCCTTGTGCGGTCGAGGGGACCGGTCGATAATGGGCCGCATGCCGACGCCGTCCGACTCCACCTCTCCGCCGAGCCGCGCCGCCATGGACGGATGGTGACCGTTGACGGGAGCCTCCGACCCGGATCGCCCCGACGTCGACCGCTTCCGTGAGGTCCGACGCATCTCGGAACGCGCCTTCGAGCTCACGTCGAGCGAACGCGATCGCTTCGTGGCCGACGCGTGCGCGGAAGACACGTTGCTGCTGCAAGTCCGCGCGTGCCGCGCCGTCGAGCTCCACCCTCTGACTCAAACCGAGCCCACGGACTCGATGATCCGCGCCCAAGAAGCTTCCGGGCATCGGCTCGACGACGTGTGCGACCGCGACGGCTCGCGTCGCGCCTTCGAGGCGCTGCGCCACCTGGACCGCGACGAAAACGCCGAGCGCGAGCTCCTGCTTGCGCACGAAGCCAACCAGGCGGACGAACGAGATGACCACAACGCGATCTGGCCGATCGTCGAGCTCACCCGGCTCTATCGCGATCAGCACCGCCGCGAGGAGTTCGATCAGTGGAACGCGCTCCTCCGCGATCGCGCCCCCAAGCCGGGCCGGTAGCCAAGCGACTCATGGACCTCACCGACGACCTGAAGCAGGCGCGCATCGGCGATCGTCCGGCGGCGGAGCGGTTGATCCCGGCGGTGTACGACGAGCTGAGACGGCTCGCCGCGCGCTACCTCCGCGGGGAATCGGGGGGACACACGCTGCAGCCGACCGCGCTGGTGCACGAGGCCTACCTGCGCCTCGTCGATCAGACGCGCGCGGAGTTCCACGACCGCGACCACTTCGTCGCCGTCGCGGCGACCGCGATGCGCCGCATCCTCGTCGACCACGCGCGCCGCCGCGCCGCCGCGAAGCGCGACCTCGGCGGCTTGAAGGCCGATCCGAACCAGCAGCCCGGACTCGACCTCGCGCTCGACTTCCTCGCGATCGATGAAGCGCTGAGCCGCCTCGCCGAGCAGAGCGCCCGCCAGGCTCGCGTCGTCGAGCTGCGCTACTTCGCCGGCCTGGGCGTCGAGGAGGTGGCGTCGGTGCTCGGCGTGTCCGAGAGCACGATCAAGAACGACTGGAGCGACGCGTGCGCGTACCTGAGACGCGAGTGGGATCGCGCGGAGCACCGGAAGTGAGCACCTCCTTCTCCAGCGACCTGCCGTGGCCGAATCCCGTGCCGTTCCTCGCCGAGGCGTTGGCGTCCAGCGCGGGGCGGCCCGAGCGCATCGGCCGGTACGCGATCGTCGGCCTGCTGGGCGAAGGCGGAATGGGCGTGGTCTACCGCGCGCTCCAGGAGAGTCCCGCCCGCGAGGTCGCACTGAAGGTCCTCCACCCCGGCCGCGGCGGCGCCGAGCGGGCGCGACGGTTCGCGCGCGAGGTCGAGGCGCTCGGTCGTCTCGAGCACCGCGGGATCGCGCGACTCTACGAGGCCGGCGACGACCTGATCGGCGGCGCGCGGGTGCCGTACTTCGCGATGGAGCTGGTCGACGGCACGTCGATCACGCGCTTCGCGGTCGAGCGTGGACTCGGCACGCGCGAGCGGGTCGAGCTCCTCGCCGCGGTCTGCGGGGCGGTCGAGTACGCCCACGCTCGCGGCATCGTCCACCGTGACCTGAAGCCGGCGAACGTCCTGGTGACCGCGGAGGGCGAGCCGAAGGTGCTCGACTTCGGCATCGCCCGCGTCGCCGCGGACGACGCCGTCTCGGCGACGCTCCAGACCGAGGCGGGCCAGATCCTCGGCACGATCGCGTACATGAGCCCGGAGCAGTGCCTCGGCGACCCCGCCGGCGTCGACGAGCAAAGCGACGTCTACGCGCTCGGCGCGATCGGCTACGAGCTGGTCACGGGCCGGCTTCCGCTCGACGTTCGACACAAGACGCTCGCCGACGCCGCCTGTCTGATCCGCGACCGCGATCCGCTGCCGGCGTCCGCGTTCCACGCGGAATGCGCGGGCGACCTGGACGCGATCCTCGGCACCGCGCTCGCGAAGGAGAAGGCGCGTCGTTACGGATCGGCGGCCGCCCTCGGAGCGGACCTCGCGCGCCTGCTCCGCGACGAGCCGGTGCTCGCGCGGACGCCGACCTGGCGCGACTCGATTCGCCGGCTCGCGCGTCGCCACCGCGCCGCCGCGGTCGCCCTCGCCGCCGTCGTCGTCGTCCTCGTCACCGCGACGATCGTATCGATCCGCTTCGCGCTCGGCGAAGCTCGCCAGCGACGGCTCGCCGACCTGCGCGCCCTGCAGACCACGCAGGTCACTCGGTTCCAATCCGAGATGCTCGAGAGGATCGACGTGGAGGCGATGGGTCGCGGCGTCGCGGCCTACTACCGCGATCAGATCGGGGCGGCTCTCGCGCGCAACCCGGTCGGCGAGTGGCCGTCCCGGAGGCCACGCTCGGCGGCGGAGGTCGCGGCGGCGCTTCGCACGTTCGACGACACGGTCGGAGCCACGAACGGCGCCGACGTCGCGCGTCACGTGCTCGGCTCGTACGTGCTCGGCCCCGCCGCGAAGACCCTCGCCGATCAGCACGCGAACGCTCCTCCGCTGGTCCGGGCGCAACTCCACCTCGCGATCGGAGCCGCCTACCGTGCGCTCGGGCTCTTCGATGACGCCGTGCACCACCTGCGCGAGGCGTACGAGCTGCGCGCCGCCGAGCTCGGGCACGACCACATCGAAGTCGCCGACGCCTTGAACGGGCTCGCGATCGCGGTGCAGGAGGGCGGCGACGACGCCGCGGCCGAGCCCCTGTTCAAGGAAGCGGTCGAGATCAGTCGCCGACTCCGCGGCGACGACGACCTCATGACCCTCGCGGCGCTCGTGAACCTCGCCGGGACCTACGACGCCCGGATCGATCCCGAGCGCGCGGAACCGCTGTATCGCGAGGCGCTCGCGTTGGCGCGGGCGCGTTACGGGAACCAGCACGACATCGTCGCCGGCACGCTCGGCAACCTCGGCGTCCTGCTGCACGAGAAAGGAGACGACGCCGGGGCCGAAGCCGCGTATCGCGAGGCGATCTCGATCCGGCAGTCGTTGCCCGACGACGAGCTCGGGTTGGCCGAGGCGAAGACCAATCTGGCCGTCCACCTCGCCAGGCTCGGCCGCGTCGACGAGTCCGAGCTGCTGCTGAAGGACGCGCTCGCGCTGCACGAGCGGCGCCTGGGTCGCGACCATCCCCACACGTTCGCGCTGTTGCTCCACGTCTCCAACACGCTCGGCTCGGCCGGGAAGCTGGAGGAGTCGGAGGCGCTCCAGCGACGGGCCGTCGACCTCGGTCGACGACTCTTCGGCGACGATGATCCGCGCGTCGCGCAATCGTTGGTCGGCCTCGCCGAGAACCGGCGACGGCAGGGCGACCTGAGCGGCGCGGAGGAGCTGCTCCAGGACGCGCTGAGGATCTTCCGCGCGCGACCCGATCGAGCGTCCGGCGGCGACGCGGACGCCCTCGCCGCGATCGCCCTGCTCCATCACGCCAGGCACGACTACGAAACGGCCGCGGCTCTCCACCGCGAGTCGATCGAGACGCTCCAGTCCCTCGTCGGCCCCGACCACAACCGCCTCGTGCGGAGCTACAGCAACCTCGCCGCGACGCTCCGGGCCGGCGGCGACCTCCCCGGCGCCGAATCCGCCTATCGCGAGGCGCTCCGGATCCTCCGCGAGCAGCCCGGGTCCTCTCACGCGCTCGGGATCACGACGAGCGGCCTCGGCAACGTGCTTCACGACCAGGGCGAGCACGCCGCCGCGGAGCCTCGGTTCCGCGAGGCCATCGCGGCGTTCGAACTGCACCCCGAACTCGCGGAGGACCGCATCTCCCTGACGCAGTCATCGCTCGCGACGACGCTCACCGAGCTCGAACGATTCGACGAGGCGGAAGCGCTGCTCCTGTCCGCGCGGGCCGCCATGCTCGAAGGTCGCGGCCGGTCGTACCGGGCGGTGAAGGCGATGCTCGCGGGGCTGGTGGCGCTGCACGAACGGTGGAACGAGCTCGAGCCGAACGAAGGGCACGCCGAGCAGGCCGAGGAATGGCGGGCGAGGCTCGCCCGCGTGGTGGAGGGGAAGGCGGACGACGGAGGCGACGCTCCGTAGCGGAACGCCCAGTCGAGGACCGCGGCGGTCGCAGAAAGGACGCCGGCGCTTTTTCTCGGAAACTCCTGTCTCCCCCGCCGCCCGAATCCGCGGTGTCTCCATCCGTGGCGACACGCTCGCCGCGAATTCCTCGTCAACGCAGGAGACACCTCATGACCGTTCGCAATCCCTCCGTCTGGCTCGCCGTCGGTCTCGCGCTGCTGGCGGCGCCGCCGCCTTCGTCCCTCGCGCAGGTCCCAATCGCCGCCCCCGGCTCGGGCACGGACACCGTCGCCCAACGAACCGCCGCGCCGCTCGACGACGCGGTGCCGCTCCCCGACCCGGCGCAGGTCGTCGCCGGTCCCGACGGTGACACCATCGTGAAGGAGCGCTCGGGCGATCCATTCTTCCTCTCTTTCGCCGGCGGACGCTACTACCCGCCGAAGGACGAACGGCTCGATCCGCGGATCGGGGACGTGTTGGCGCGGCTCGGCACCGACGGGAGGACGCGCGACGAGGTGTACGTCTTCATCATGATGGGGAAACGGATGACCGACGCTCGGATCGGCGAGCTCGAGGCGCTGGGGGTTCGCCCGCTCGGGGTGCAGCCTCACTACTCGCTGCGCGCCGCGATCCCGGCCGCCGTCCTTCCGGTGGTCGCCGCGCTCGACTTCGTGCAGTGGGTCGGCGTGCCCGGCGACGGGCAGAAGGTGCATCCGGAGCTGCTGCGACGAATGGCGCACGGCGCGGCCGAGCAAGAGGTCTACGTCAGCGTCGTCGAGTCCGACCTCTGCGCCGCGTCGACGTCGACGCCGGGGCCGGGGCCGGCGCCGCGGACGGGAGGGCCCGGGGACGCCGTCGTCGAGGGGGGCTCCGCGGATGCGGCGCGCCGCTGGATGAGCAACGGATGGATGCAGCAGGGCCTGCAGGTACGCGGCGTCGCGATCGACCAGTACATGCCGGATCACCACGTCTTCCGCGCGAGGATCCGCGCTGGCCAGCTCGCCACGTTGATCGCGCTCGACTTCGTGCAGTTCATCGAACCGGTCGTGCGGCCCGAGCTGCATCACGACGAGTCGATGCCGATGATCCTCGCGGACTGGGGCCGCCAATCGTTCGACGGCGGCGTCAACAACCAGGCGATCGCGGGGATCATCGACAGCGGCTTCGACGTCGATCACGACGCGTTCGCCCACGTCTACTGGGTCGGCTGGAACGAGTCCGATCCCGGAAACGCCGCGGCCACCGTCGACGTGTGCGGACACGGCAGCCACGTGTCCGGTACCATCCTGGGCGAGCCCGGCGCGGTGGACGCCGCGTACCGCGGCGCGGCCCCCGGCCTCGCCACGTGGCAGTCGGGGCGCTACCGGTTCGTCAAGTGGCTGGGCGACACCTGCCTCGGCGGCTCCGCCGACATCGCGAACGTCGTCGCCCACATGCGAGGCACCTTCGTCGACCAGTTCGGCGTCGCGTCGCCGCGGCCGATGGTGATCAACAACTCGTACGGCACGCCGGGCGCATGGGTCGGAAGCGAGTACAACGCGCGGGTCATCGACGACGAGGTCTTCGGCGAGGACCAGGTCTACGTCTTCGCCGCCGGGAACAGCGGTCCGACGGGCGGCACGATCGGCCTGCCCGGCGTCGCGAAGAACGCGCTCACGGTCGGCTCGGTCTACGACTACGTGAAGAGCAACCTGGAGCCGCCGGGAACCATCGCCGCCGGCTCGAGCCGCGGCCCCTGCGCGGACGGCCGGTGGAAGCCGAACGTCGTCGCGCCGGGCGACAAGATCCGTTCGGTCGCGGCGGGGTCGACGGATGGGTACGCCCTCAAGTCCGGCACGAGCATGGCGGCGCCCCACGTCACCGGATTGATCGCCCAGCTCTGCGACGGCAACTCCGCCATGCGCTACCAGCCGGAGCGAGTCATGAGCCTCGTGCAGGCGACCGCGATCACCAAGGACGACGCCGTCCTCGCCACGGCGCTAGACTCTCACCTGGACAACTACGGCTGCGGGCGCGTCAACGCGGCCAAGCTGCTTTCCGCGAACACGAGCGACTGGACCTGGCTCAACTGGAGCGTCAGCCCGACCGCCACGGTGACCTCGCCGGTCTTCGAGTCCGGCGACTTCGTGGTCCCGTCGAACACGGAACGTCTGGTCGTGTGCATGACGTACGTCGAGCCGCCGTCGCTCCCCGGGGCCGGCGCCGCGCTGCTGCATGACTGGGACCTCTACATCGACCGCCCGCCCCTCTCGGCGGCCGGCAACGCGGGCGAGTACATCACTCAACAAAGCAGCGTCGACAACACCGAGATCCGCATCATCGAGAGCCCCATCTCCGGCGTCTGGCGCTGGAAGGCGTATCCGGCCAGCGTGCTCGCGCCGCTCTTCGACTCGGCCAAGATGTCGATCACGGTCGTGTTGATCACGTCGGACACCACGCCGGGCGCCTCGTCGACGCTCGTCGCCAGCGACACGTTCATCCGCACCGGCGAGATCATCGACATCGATGCGACCGTGCAGGTGAACGAGTACATCGGCTCCGCGGTGGCGCTCGATTCCACCGTCACTCCGGTCGCGCCGCTCTTCACCGCGGCGATGACGAAGCTGATCGACGGGCCGACGACGAACCTCCTCGGAAACCCGCTCGCCGGCCGCGACCTGCTCCTCGGCGACGTCCTCGGGCACTCGAGCCGCAAGGCGCGCTGGTCCGTGTACTGGCCGAGCGAGGGGACGATGACGTTCTCGGTCGACACGATCTCCGACAACCTCGTCCCGATGACGTCGACCGTCGACGTGGTCGTCGACTCCACGCCGCCCACGGTGCCGGCCGCCGTGACGTCGTCGACGCATCAACCGAACGTGTGGTCGAAGGTGAACAAGCTGGTCGCGAACTGGACGCCGGCCGCCGACGCGCTCGCCGGCATCGCCGGCTACTCCGTCTCGTTCAGCAACGGCGCGCCGTCCGCGCCGCCGGACGCGCTCGGTCCCGCCGGCACGCAGTTCAGTTCGACCCTGCCGAACGCCGCGGACGGCCACTACGTGAACGTGAAATCGGTCGACAAGTCGGGCAACTGGTCGATCGGCTTCACGAGCAACGGGCCGTATCTCATCGACTCGGTGCAGCCGGGCACGGTCGTGAACCTCGGCTCGTCCACCCACCAGCCGAACGTCTGGTCGAAGAACCCGGGCGTCACGTTCGCTTGGCAGCCGGCCGCCGACGCGCACTCCGGGCTCGCCGGCTACAGCGTCGCGACCTCGAGCGGCGCACCGGTGCTGCCCGACGCACAGTCCGACCTCGGGCCGGCCGCGATCAAGCACGCCGAGACCCTCACGACTTCGTCGAGCGGATACTACTTCAACGTCCGCAGCGTCGACGTGGCGGGCAACTGGGACGACGACGCGGCGAGCTTCGGCCCGATCCGCATCGACACCGTGGCGCCCGGCGCGCCGGTCAACCTCGCCTCGCCGACGCACCAGGTCGGCGTGTCGTCGACGAACGTCAACGTGACGGTCGACTGGTCCGCGGCGTTCGACGCGCACTCCGGGGTCGAAGGCTACGACACCGAGTGGGACCAGTCGGCCGCGACGGTTCCCGCCGGTGTCGTCGACACGACGGCGACGACGAAGAGCGCGAGCCTGTCGGCGTCGGGGCAGGACTGGTGGTTCCACGTGCGCGCTCGCGACACGGCCGGCAACCTCGGGCCGACCGCTCACTTCGGTCCGATCCGCATCGGCCTCTGCGTCGCCACCGCCGGCAGCGTGACGTACGGCACCGGCAAGCCCGGACAGCTCGGCGTCCCACAGCTCGTCGCGGTCGCGCCGCCCGTTCTCGGTACCGTCGCTGCGGTCGAGATCCAGTCCGCGCGGCCCGGCACGCTGCCGATCCTGCTGCTCGGCGCGACGCAGGCGGCGCTGCCCTATGACGACGGCGTGCTCCTCGCGACGCCGACGTTCATCGTGAACGTCCCCGTCCCGATCGGCGCCGCCGGGACGCTCCAGCTCGCGGGCATCCTTCCGCTCGATCCGCTGCTGTGCGGAGCCAGCCTCTATCTTCAGGCCTTGATCCCGGATCCAGCCGCATCGGGCGCGCAGCACCTGGCGATGACGCCAGGGCTCGAGCTCCAGTTCGGGTCGTAGACGCCGCCGAATCGATCCTGTTGTTCTCATCGATCGACCCGCGCGCATCCTCGACGGTGCGCGCGGGTCGCTTCGCCGCGCCGGCCATCGGTCACCGGCGAGAAAACGAACGACCCCCTCCCCGGTCGAGGCGTTACCCTGGACCGATCCAGTCCTGGGCCCACGCATTCGGGAGTCCAACGTGCACTCAGCATCCAACCGACGACGTGACCTTGCGCGATGGAGTCGCGCGCCCGGGCGGTTCGCCCTGATCGTGGTGCCCTGGCGCTTCCGGCGACGGCGACGTCGCAGTCGTCGGCCCTCGGCAAGTTCGGGCTTCGAGGTCTACGACACCGGGGTGCAGAACGGCAACGACTTCGTCCAGATCAGCGCGGGCGGTTCGTTCTTCGTCGCGCGGCGATCGAACGGTTCGTTGTACGCGTGGCGCTCCAACATCGGAAACACGTGCGAGGTGCCGGCGCCGCCGCCGGGCGTGACGTACGCCGACGTCTCCTGCGGGGTGAAGTTCTCGGTCGCGCGCCGCTCCGACGGGACGGCGATCGCGTGGGGAGGAAGCAACTCCTTCGGCGAGCTCAACGTCCCGCCGCCACCCGCGGGGACATCCTACGTCGAGGTCTCCGCCGGCCTCGAGTTCGCACTCGGCCGCCTCTCGGACGGCACCGTGGTCGCGTGGGGCAAGAGCGCCGCGGGGCAGACGAGCGTCCCGCCGCTCCCGCCCGGGGTGACCTACACGAAGATCAGCGCCGGCGGACTTCACGCGACGGCGCTGCGGTCCGACGGAACGATCGTCGCGTGGGGCTACAACGGTTCCGGACAGATCGACGTCCCGCCGCTGCCCCCGGGGACGACGTACGTCGACGTCAGCGCCGGGCATGCGCACAATCTCGCGCGCCGCTCGGACGGCGTGGACCTCGGGTGGGGCTCCAACCAGAACGGAGAGAGCTCGGTTCCCACCGTGTCAGGGCTCTCCTACGTCGCCATCGATGCCGGCATCTACTACAACCTCGGCCTGCTGTCCGACGGCCGCGTCTACCGCTGGCCCAACCCCAACTTCATCTTGCCGCCGCCCGCGGGACTAACGTTCCAGGCCATCTCGGCGGGGTACGGCGGCAGCATCGGATTGCTGTCGAACGGGTCCTTGTACCCGCTGCCCGGAAACCCCGACCTGGGCGAACCGGGGATCGACGCGCCGCCGTTGCCGGCCGGGCTCCGCTACACCGACGCCGCGGGTGGCGTGCTCCACACCGTGGCCCGCCGCTCGGACGGTTCGGTGATCGCGTTCGGAGCGGGCGGCCCGCCGTCCGTGCCGGCGCTGTCGGGAGGCTCGACCTACGAAGGACTGACCGCGTACGGATTCCATTCCTTGCTGCTGAGATCCGACGGCCACGTGATCGGCCTCGGAGAGAACTCGTTCGGACAACTCGACGTCTTGCCCCTCCCTCCCGGTCTCGAGTACACGCAGGTCTCGACCGGCCTCTACCACTCGCTCGGCCTGCGATCGGACGGCAGCCTGGTGGGATGGGGATCGAACCAGCACGGACAGCTCGACGTTCCGGCGCCGCCCCCCGGCGTCGTGTACGTCTCGATCGCGGCGGGGGGCGTCCACTCGCTGGCGTTGCGGTCCGACGGCGTGCTCGACACCTGGGGAACGGGCACGGCCCCGCCGCCGCCCTTGCCCCAAGGCGTGCGCTACGAGCAGATCGCGGCCGGCTACTTCTTCAACGCCGCCCTCCGCTCCAACGGAACCGCGGTGTCGTGGGGATCCGGCGCGTTCCCGATCCCACCGCTCCCCACCGGGCTCGTGTACGTCAAGGTCGCGGCCAACGGGCATTCGCTGGCGCTGCGTCGATCCGACGGCGCGATCTTCAACGACTCCAGCAACGCCTACGGACCGGGAATCCCACCGACGCCGCCGCTCGGTCTCGGCTACGCCGACGTTGCGTGCGCGGACTTGAGCACGATCACCCGGATCGGCCCGCCGAGCGTCTACGCGACGTTCGCAGCGGGATGCGCGGGGAGCCGTCCGGCGGCGCGGCTCGTGCCGCTGGATACACCCCGAATCGGCAAGACGCTGCGCGTGAACGTCTTCGACCTTCCGGCCGGCGTCGCGCTGATGATCACCGGCTTTAGCGACGCCACGTCGGTGCTCGGGCCGCTTCCGCTCCCGCTCGGGGCGTACGGCCTGCCGGGGTGCATCGCCTACGTCAGCTTCGACGCCTTCACGCCGATCGTGGGCGCGGGAAGCTCCGCGACGTTCGTGGCGGGAGTCCCGGCGGACCCGGCGCTGATCGGGTTGAAGTTCTACCAACAGGCGCTGGTGATGGACCCGCTCGCCGGCAATCCCGCGGGAGCCGTGATGTCGGACGCGGCGGCGGGTGTCGTCGGCGACTGATCGTCGATCGTCCTCGGCGCGAACCTGCAAGCCGCGGTCTGGGTCGGATACCTGAACGAGAACGAACTCGGCACCGAGCAGAACTCGTACCGGGCGCTCGGGTCGTACACCCGGGCCGATGAGCTCGGATCGATCGAGGCACCGTTCTACCTCGGCTCGATGTACGCCGAGGGCCGCGGCGTCGACGCGAACGAGGCGCAGGCGTTGGAGTGCTACCGGCGCGGCGCCGAGCGCGGCAATGCCGCGTGCGTGCGCGCGACCGGCGAGATGGCGCGGGACGGCCGCGGGATGGAGCGGGACCTCGACGTGGCGTTGCGTCGGTTCGCCGGCGCGGCCGAGCAGGGCGACACGAGCGCCATGGTCGCCGCCGGCCGCCTCTATTCCGACGCGACGGAGCGCGGCAGCGTCGCGGGCCAACGCAAGATCGGCGAGATGCACCTCCGCGGCGCGGGCGTGGAGCGGAGCTACGAGGAGGCGGCGCGGCGGTTCCGGATCGGCGTGGAGCAGGGCGACGCCGGCTGCCAGGTGAGGCTGGCGCAGATGATCGAGCGTGGTCTCGCCATGGAGATGGACGCGTTCGCCGCGTGCGAGATGTACACCGCCGCGGCCGAGGCGGGCAACGACGAGGCCCGGTACGAGCTCGGGCGCTGCTACCACCACGGCGTCGGCTCGATCCCCAACCCCGACCTCGCGTCGTCCTGGTACCAGCGGGCCGCCGACCGCGGCAACGCGGACGCGATCAACGGGCTCGGAGAGCTCCATGACGCGGGGTTCAGCGTCGACGAGGACCCGACCAAGGCCCGCGCCCTGTTCGAGCAGTCCGCGGCCAAGGGATGCATCGCCGCGCAACGCAACCTCGGGCGGGCTTGCCTCGAGGGACGCGGCGGAACGAAGGACGTCGCGCGCGCGTTCTCGTTGCTCCGCGGCGCGGCGAGCACGACGACGCGCCGGCCGCGACGTGGCTCGGTCGGATGTACGAGGACGGAGTCGGCACGGAGAGGAGCGCGGTGGACGCCGTGACGTGGTACACGAAAGCCGCCGAAGCGGGAGACGCCGAGGGACAGTACCGCCTCGGTCTCTGCTGCCTGAACGGCGTCGGCCGAGCCGCCGACCGGGCCCAGGCCCTGCGGTGGCTGAACGCGGCGAGCGACCAAGGTCACGTGGCGGCGCTCGACAAGGTCATGGCGTTGACGCGCTGACGCCGACCCGGCGTGCCTCGCGGCTCGGTGCTCCGCCGCTCGTCCTCCCGCACGAGCTCCGGCTCGAGGGGCGCTGCCGTCCGTCCGTGCGTCCCCTCGTTCAGGGCGGCCCGAGGAAGATGCCCTGGATCACGTCGCGGTAGGCGGCGAGCTCCGCGCGCCTCGCGACCTGCCGCGCGCCGGAGAGATCGGTGCTTCGCTGATTCGTCGCGACCTCGATCGTGAAGACGCTCATCGAGGGCCGGTCCGTCGCGCGGCCCTCGGTGACGTCCTGCGGTCCCCATCCTCCGAGCGACGTGCCTCCCGGCACCGATCCGCTCCACTGCGCGTGGGGAGTTCCCCCGAGGTCGTTGCCGCGGACCGCGCGCCCGTGGCCCTGGGCTTCCATCTCACGGGCCATCCGCAGCGCGAGCGCCTCGTCGCTCGCGCTGCGGGCGCCCGCCTGGACGTTCATCGCCGCGAGCTCCAACCCGAGGCCGACCGGGTCCCCGAGGTGCCGCACGGTCGCGGCCCGTTGCGCGTTCGCGGACACCGTGTGTCGATCGGTGAAGATCCCCGCCGCCTTCCGGTCCCACGTCCCGTGGATGCTCGCGATGCGGCTGGGCCGGAACCGTTCGATCAGACGCAGGAGCGCGACGTTCTCGGCGAGGATCGGGCGGCCCGCGCTGTCGACCGGGGCCGTACCTCCGGCCGGAGTGGAGGACGCCAGGCTCTCGCCGGGGTCCGGGAAGTTCCGGTTCGTCGGCGTCGCCCCCTCGCGCGCCCGCGTCGCGGCGTTGTCGGGGAAGAGGGTCGGGACGACGATGACGGTGTAGTACGGGCGGAACAGCGCGTTGTGCAGCGTCTCGAGGAGCATCTCGGCGACCTCGATTCCGCCCTGCTCGCTGCCGTGAACGCCGGCGATGACGAGAGCGCGCTCGGCGCTCCGGCCCGGGAAGAAGTAAGCGTCGACCGGCCGACCACCGGCGGTCACCGCCAGCTCCCCGCGAATCCGACCGCGCTCCGGCCGCCACTGGTTCGTC
Source organism: uncultured Phycisphaeraceae bacterium (assembly GCA_964649825.1). Classification (GTDB taxonomy): domain Bacteria; phylum Planctomycetota; class B15-G4; order B15-G4; family JADJEK01; genus CAZYQW01. The sequence continues at coordinate 21,694 of CAZYQW010000136.1, forward strand.
GTCTCGCGGCGCCGCCGCTCGTCGAACGCGGACGTCGGCCACAGCGGCTCGGGGCCGTGCCGCACGATCGTTCGCGCGAGCCAGAGGTCGTCCGACCCCGCCGTGAAGATCCGCCCGAGCAACGCGTCGAGGTCGGGATCGGTGACCGGACTCTGCGCGCGTAGCTCGTCGAAGACGCGTCCCTTCTCCGCCGTCGACGTCCAGATCTGCTCGACGCCCTGCGAGCGCGGACTCGCCAGCAACGACCCGCGAGGACGATGGACGCTCGCACGCATCGGACCGAGACCGAACGTCACGCGCACCGCCATCCGATCCGCCTCGCGTTCCGCGGCCGCTTCCGACCGCGGCGCGCCCGCGACGCCGCGACCGTGGGTGACGCCGGATCGCATCTGCGCGACGTGCGCGAGCTCGTGTGCGAGGAGGAAGCGGCGGCTCAACGACCCGGCTGCGCCGCTCGATCCGAGCGCGACCTCGGCGCCCGACGTCACGGCGCGCGCGTCCATCGCGCGTGTCATCGCGGCGGCACGCGGCCCCGCGTGGACGCGCACGTCGCCGAAGTCGCGGCCGAATCCGCGCTCGGCCGCCGCCCGCTCGGCGGGAACAAGCGGCCGCGCTTCGCCCGCGGTGGCGAGCCGACGCCAGATCGGGTTCGGCTCGCGCGCCTCGGCCTCGACCGATCGCGACGGAGCGCGCGGCGCGGCGGCGTGCGGCTCGCGCCGCGGCGACGGGCCGCGCATCGATCGCCGCATCGGGCTGCTCCGCGCCACGCGTTCGTTACGTGCCCTTGAGCACGAATGCCTCGGTCGCATGCGGCAGCCGCTCGTTCAACGACGCGAGCTCGGCCGCGCGCAGCTTGCGCTTCTTCAGATCCGCGTCCGTCGTCAGCAGCCCCTCCGCTTCGAGCACCTTCGCCAGCGCGACGTGCCGTGCGTCGGGTGGGCCGCCGCCGGTCGCCGTCGCCTTCGTGAACTCGAGCGCGTCGAACTGGACGCCCTTCTCCTTCAGCGCGGCGACCGCGTTGTCGAACAGCTCGTCGCGGATGACCTCGTCGTCGCGGGTGTAGTGGATCGCGAAGTCGTTCACCACCTCGTCCTCGACCATGAACGCGATGTGCGACAGGGACACGGGCTCGATGCTGCCGCGCTCGAGCACGAGGAGCCCGAACGCGGGGCATTCGCTCGGGAACGGCGTCGCGCCGAACGTCGCCGCCTCGGTCGGCTTGATCGCCTTCAGCGCCTCGCGGAGCACGTCGCTCCTCTCGACGTGGAGGGCCGCCGCCGCGCCGGTCGTTCCCTTCGGCGAGAACGAGACGACGCGCAGCCGCGAGTTCTGATGCGGGACCGACAGCAGGAAGTCCTGCGTCTTGGCCACGATCTTCGCCATTGACGTCTCGGTTGCCGCCGCCGTGCCTTCCGTGAACGAGAACTTGCCGAGTAGGACGAGGAACCCTTCCTTGGCGGCCGCCTCGAATCGGGTCGCCGCGTCGTCGGTGCTGAACAGCTTGACGATCGTCGGCAGATGCTGTGCCTCCTGCGCGATCGCCCAGACGTCGTGACACTCGAGCTTCAACTCCGGCGGCACGACCAGCACCGTCACGGCCGGGCACATTCCGTCGAGGTTCGCCGGCCTCGGGTCCGGCGCACCTGCGTCGATCGAGCCGGCCGTCGCCTTCTTCGCGAGGAGAAGCGACTGCGCCGGCGCCGCCATCGAACCCGCGTTCGGATCGACGAGCAGCACGATCTGAGAGACCGCTCCGTCGTTCGCCGCGAGCCAGTTCTGGCGGATCTGCGCGTCGGCGCCGATCAGCTCGGTTGTCCCCGCCTTGAACTGGGCTTTTCCGATCGACACCAGCTCGAGCTTCGCGAACGCCTCCTTCGCGCCGATCTGGTCGAGCGCGCTGAACAGCTTGTTCATGCCGCCCTCGTCTGCGACGTACCGCCACACCTCGTGGCAGACGGTCGCGACCTTCGCCGTGGCGACGACGACGATCCCTTCGCCGGTTTGCGGGTCGAGCGCGGACGGCGCCGCCGTCAACACCTCGCTCGCCGCGCCGGGGTTCCGCGCCACGACGTCGTCGAGCAAGTCGCCGACCGCGTCGAGTCGGGCCGCCGAGAGGACATCACCCGGGTCGTCCGCGTCCGACCGGACGCCGATCGCCAGGTACGCGATCTCCGCGCTGCTTCCCGCCGCCAGGGCGAACGCGCTCTTCAGCGCATCCGTCGACGACACAATCGACTGGACGCCCGGACCGAACTCGACCGACGTCACGGCGTCGAAGTCGAACAGTCCGAGCGTCGAGCCGCCCGACAACGCCTGCTTCAACAGCGGCAGCGAGCTCTTGTCATCGACGCGCACGTGGAGCACGCGATAACGCGCGGGCTCGGCGATCACGACGGGCGCCTGGCCGCCGCAGCTCCGTTCGCGACGCCGGTGGAAGAAGACCCAGTCACGCGTCGCCTTCACCGCGAAAGACGTCGACGTCGACGCCGCCGGGGGGAACAGCAGGCCGGTCGCGAGGTCCGCGAAGCCCGGCTTGCCGATCGTGGCGTCGATCGACTCGATCGCTTGGATCGCCCGCACGTGCGCGGGGTGGCTCGCGTTCGCGACCGCGGCGTCGAGGTGCTGCTTCGACTGAGCGAGCGGGACCGAGGTCTTCGTCGCGGCCGCGGCGCCGACGACGGCAATCGAAAGGACCGCTTCGACTTCGGCGTCGACCGCTGACGTCCACGCCCGATGCGCATCGAGGACGGTGTTCGGCAACACGTTCGCCCAATGCTTCACGCCCTTGATCAGCACTTCGGTGCGACCCGCCGACGTACGCGCGAGCGACACCGATTCGTCGACGGGGATCGAGATCGACTGGCCGCCGCTTTCGATCGTAACCGTGCCGCTCAGCCGGGTCTTCAACTGCGTCGCGCCCGCGGCGACGGTCGCCGGTGCGAGGATCTTCAGTCCACCGAGGAACGAGACCGCGATGCCCACCACCGACAGGTCTCCCGCGAGACCCACGAGCGCCTCGAACTGGACCTTGACCACGGAGGCAACCGGGAGCACGAACGCATCCTTCTCGATCGACATCGACAGCCACAGCGCCTCGGAGTCCTTGGTGCTCGAAGCTGCGTTCGTCGAGAACGTCGAAACGCGGACGCCCGCGAAGTGGAACCGCGAGCCGCCCGCGCCGGTCGCGTCGCCGTGACCCACGCCTTGGTAGCGGAACGCGCTGACGTCGCGGAACGCGAGCGCGGGCGACACGAGGGCCTTCCCCTCGACCGACGCGCTCGACTTCGGGCTCGCGAGGATCGCGACGATCTGCTTCAGCGCCGTCGTGACCTCCATGTCGTAGCCCGCGACCTTCTCGTTCGTCGTCGTCGCGCCGATCTCTCCGTCCGGCACGATGACGTCGACCTGCTGCTTGTCGTCCGGGTGATCGAGGCCGTGCACCAGCGACACGCGCTCGAGGTGCTGCGCCTCCTCGAGCGCGTGAGCCACGAGGTCGGCGCGAGCCACGCAGAACCGCAGGTCGACGCCGTCGCCGAAGTAGCGCCGCACCTGTTCCTCGACCGTGACGTCGCCGTCCGGAACGACCGGCAGGTACCCGGCGCTCGGCACGGTCACGATCCCGCCGCCGATCAGGATGCCGTGCGCGGCGCCCGTTTGCGAGCCGGCCTTCACGCCGGCGATCTCGTCCTCGATCTGCTGGAACTTGTTCGTGACGTCCGGAAGGTCGACGAGGAACGGCGACTTCTTCATCTGCTGGAGGAACGACTTCACCGAGCCGAGCGCCGCGTAGGCGGGCGCGCACGGATCCCCCTCGCCGCCGGGCGTGGCGGTGACGACGCCGATCGAACGGAGCTGGCATTGGAACTGGAGCACCTGGGCCAGGAACACGTTCCACGGCCGCATGCGCATCCTCCATGCCCAGTACGCGCGCGGCGGGTCCCCCATCCGCTCGCGTCGCACCGTCCACATGTCATCGAAGTGGACGATCGAACCGTTCATCGCGACGAGCACGAGCGGGATGCCCGCCGTGCACGGGTGCACCGGCGGCTCGGCGCCGCGGCACCAGAGCTCGCTCTTCAGCAGGCTCCCCGTGATCGCGTGGGGCACCTTCGCCGCCTCGTCCGCGAAGTACGCGGTCGCGACGCGCGAGCGTCGATGCCCGGACCCGAGCGTCACCTCCGTCGACTCGATCAACGGCGTCTTCAGGGCGTACGCCTCGGCGCGAAGCACGATCCCTTCCTTGATGTAGGCGCGGTCGACGTCGGTGACGCAGGCGTCCTCGCAGAGGTTGCCGAACACCGCGTCCTCGCCGCACTTCGCCTCGGCGTGCGAGATCGTGACGATCCAGAGCTCGCCGGCGTCGGTCACCGCGCTGGGCGGCTCGCCCGCGACGAGCTCGCAGTCCGAGAACGCGGATGCTCCGCCGCTCGACGACGTCTTCGCCGCGTTCTCTCCCTTCGCGGCCGCGATCAGCTCCTGGATGCTGACCGTGATCTCCTGGTCGAGCCGGAGCAGCCGCCCTTCCTTGCCGACCGCGAGCCCGGGCCGCACGGTCAGCGCGTCGCCGGCGCGCTTGCAGTCGAGGCCGTACACGACGCCCGAGCCCTGCGCGTGGTTCGAGAGGTGCACGAGCTCGCGAATCCCCTGCTGCTCCACGCGGAGGTCGTCCGCCCGCAGGAACTTCCCGTCGTAGTAGTTGAGCCGGGTCAACGGCGACGCGCTCGGGATGACCGAGTAGCCGCCCTGTCCCTCGATGAGCACGAAACCGCCGCCGTTCTTGCCGTTCTTGCTCATGACGTGCTCCTCTCCTCCATGTGAACGAAGTCCTTGCCGTCGTGAGGATCGGTCGGGTCGACCTCGCCGAGGGCACCGGTCAGCGGAACCTGGGAGAACCGATCGAGCAACGGCGTCGGTCCCGTGCCGCGCACGATGAGCCGGACGTACTTCAGCGAGAGCGGCTCCACGAGGTTCAACGTGATCGTCATGCCGCCGTCGTACTCGACCTCGTCGACGCCGACGACGCGCCATCCCTTGTCGGGCTCGAACTCGGACACGATGAACGCGCCGGGAGTCACCGAGTCGACGTAGACCGAACGCGTGAGCTCGAACGTGATCGACTCGTCGTCGATCTCGACCGACGCGCGGTCGACCTGCGGCGCGTCGACGATCTCGAGGTCGGGATCGGGCTCGTCGTCCTCGATCGGGTCGGGGGCGACTTCGTCCGGCGCGCAGCGGCAGCCGCAGAGAAGCTCCTGCAGCGTCGACGTCGCGACGAGCGTGCGCCGCACGGTGTTGTCCACCTCCGCGATCGAGACGTTCCAATCGTCGCCCTGCTTCACGAGCTTGATGCCCTCGACCACGGCGAGCACGAGCGGCGCCGGCGGCTTCTCGGGCGTGAGCGACTCGGCCTCGCCCACGTCGGCCGCAGCCGGCGCAAGCTCCATCGAGTCCTTCGCGGCGAGGTCGCGGAACCACGCGAGGCACTCTCCCGCGCGATCCTCGGGCAGGGCGGCGAGGACGGCCGCCCGCGCGGCCGAGGCCTCCGCCTCGGCCGCGTCGCCGGCCTCCGCGTCCGCGAGCCCGAAGAAGATACGCAGGCGCCGATACGGGAGATCGCCCCAATCGATCCCGACGTTCGGGTCATACGGCTCGATCCGCAGCTCGACGGTCTCGAGCACGCGCGAGTAGGCGGTGGCGCCCCCCGACCCCGAGCACGGCTCGACCAGCGCGGGGACCGCGCGGAAGGCGCAGTGCTTCGCGCGGATCGTCACCGCCGCCGCGAACTCGATCGTGCCGGATGCGTCGAGCTCGAGCCCATGCTCCTCGCCGTGCTCCTCGAACCAGCGGCCGAGGTGCACGCACGCGTCCCGATCCAGGAACAGCTCGCGTCCGACGCCGTCGACCGCGAGCCCGCGTGAGACGCGCAGCTCCGGTACGTCGGCCGAGACCTCGAGCCCCCAGATCGCGCCGGACCGATGGAGCCAGGCGGTGTGCAGCCAGCTCTTGCCCCGCGCGTAGGCTTGGAGGACGTCGAAGTCCTCGACGCCCATCAGCATCCCGAAGTGGACCCGGAGGGATTCGAACGGATCGACGGCGAGAGATCCGGTGCAGTCGCGCGTCGCGTCTTGTGGGGAAACGGCAGTCACTGCGCCCCTCCTTTCAGCTTTCGCCCGCCACGACGCTCTGTCGCAGCCGGGCATCGATCGTGAGTCTCGTCTCCAGGGCCTTCTCGGCGTCGGACCACTCCGCCTCGGCCTCGCTCGCCTGGTCCTCGCTCTCGCGGTACGTCTGCAGGGCGGCGACGACCACCGTCTCGGATTCCTCGATCCGCGCGGCGACCTCGGCGACCGGCGGCGCGTCTCGGATCGCCCCGAGCTCGGCCTCCGCGCGGAGGAACCGGAGGAGGTCGTCGTGGATCCGCGTCGGGACCGCGGCCTCCCACTCCTCGAGGTCGTCGAGGTCCGACTCCTCGTACGCGGTCCTCGCCGTCTCCTCGGCGTCTTCCGCGCTGGAGAGCGCTTCCGCGAGCGCGCTCTGCTCGTCCTCCTGCTCGGGCGTCGGCTCCACCTCCTGATCCTCGAGGTGGTCGTTGAATCGATCGAGCTTCTCCCTCGCTTCGATCGCCGCGTGCTCCGCGTCGGCGAGGCTCGCGGCGAGCGCGGCGACCGGTTTGCCGGCCGCCGGCAGGTCGCCGCTCGTGACGTTCGCGCGGTCGGCGTCGGACATCGCGCCCTTCGTCGACGCGACGATCGTCGCGACCGCGCCGGCGAAGAGCCCTTCGAGGCGGTCGAGCCGGTCGAGCTCCGCCTCCACGCGCTCGAGGTCTCCCTCGGCCCGCTCGACCGACGTGACGGGGCCGTCCGTCGTCCGTCGCGCTCGCAGGTACTCGTTTCGCTGGCGCGCGGCGACCGCGCGCAGCGACTCGGTCTTCGCCGCGTAGGCATGATGGCGAGCACGGGCCAATGCGATCATCTCGGCGGTCACGTCGTTCTCGAGGCGCGACTCCGCCGCGGCCATCGACTCGCCGGAGAGGAAGTCGCTCGCGCGCGCCCGCACGTCGTCGGCGCCCTCCGCCGCGGCCAGCGCGTCGATCCGCTTGGCCCGAGCCGCGGTCCAAGCCGTCACCTCGGCCGCGTCCGCCCCGACGCGCTCGAGCGCGGCGCGCGTTCGTTCGACGGTCGCGCCCAGTCGGGCGAGCTCGCGCTCGGCGTCCTGGAGGTCGATCTCCGCGGCGAGCGCCGCCGCGTTGGCGACGCGCGTCGCGATCACGGCTTCGCTCAACTCCTCGGCGAGGCTCTCCGCCTCCGCGGGGGAGACGTCGTTCCTCGCGAGCTCCACGCGAAGGCTCGCCTGCCGCCGCTTCTGCTCGTCCAGCTCGCCCCGGCGGTCGGCCCACGCCGCCCGCGTCGCCGTGACCGCGTCCGCGGCGTCGCGGAACGCTTGCATCATCGTCGAATCGTCCTCCAGGCTCTCGGCGAGCGTGTCCGCCCAGTTCTCGAGATAGGTGCTCAGACTGTCCGCCATCGCGCGCTCCTCGGCATCGACCGGATGCTCCATCAACCTCGTGGCCCGGGCGGCCGCCCGGGAAACGCCTTGCCCGTCTTCTCGTACTCACGTTCGATCGCGTGCAGGAAATGTTCCCGCCGGATCGGTCCGTCGTGCGCCGCCGCCAGGAAGCCGGCGGCGACGGACGCGTTCTTGATCAGCCCGCCGACGATCGAGTAGTGCGCGGCGAGCTCGTCGAGGCTCACGTCCTCCGCGAGCGGCGCACCCTTCGGCACGTGGATCTGCCACAGCCGGCGGCGCTCGTCGATGCCGGGCTCCTCGAAGTCGACCTGGAACTCGAGCCGGCGCAGGAACGCGGCGTCGATGTTCTGCCGCAGGTTCGTCGAGAGGACCGCGAGCCCCTCGAACCGTTCGAGCCGGGCGAGCAGGTACGACGTCTCGAGGTTCGCGTACCGGTCATGCGCGTCCGATACCTCGGTCCGCTTGCCGAACAGGGCATCCGCTTCATCGATCAGGAGGACGGCGTGCGTCCGCTCGGCAATGTCGAAGACGCGCGCGAGGTTCTTCTCGGTCTCGCCGATCCACTTCGAGACGACCTGCGAGAGGTCGACGACGAGCAGCGCGTCCGCGCCGAGCTCGGTGGCGAGCACTTCCGCGGACAGGGTCTTGCCCGTGCCCGGCGCGCCGGAGAAGAGCACGCGCACTCCGCGCGCGCCGGGCCGCCCGGCAAGGAAGCCCCAGTCGTCGAGCACGCGGGCCTGGTACTTGAGCCGTGCCGCGATCTCGCCGACGTGCTCGCGGGTCTTCGCCTTCACGACGAGGTCGTCCCAGCCCGCGCGCGGTCGCAGGAGCTTGACGCCGGTGGCGAGGAGCGAGCCGGCGCGGATGCGCACGCGCCGCCCGATCCCGGCGACGCCGTCCGACTCCTCGCCGAGACGCGCCGCCAGGTCGAGATCTCGCGCCACGCGCGCCGCCACGTGCGGCTCGATGGGGAACTGCGCGGCGAGCTGGTCTGCGCGATCGCGGAGGTCGGGTCGGAGCGCGGCCCACATCCTTCGCAGGTCCGCCGGCGCGAGGCGGTCGCAGAAGACCTCGATCGACGGTCGCGCGGGCGTCGCCGTGAACGAGCCGACCCGGCCGCAGACGACGGCCACGTCGGGATGACCGTCGAATGCCGGCGGATCGACGCCGCGCTCCTCGGTGCTCTCGCGGAGACGCACGACGGGGACCACGTCCCGGGCGACGGCGTGGAGCGACAGCAGGCGGATTCTCTCGGGCGCGACGTTCGGCGCCAAATGGAAGCGGATCGGAACGCGGCCGGCGGCGCGCACGAGCGCTGCCGCCCGAGCATGCGCCGTCTCCGCGCTCTCCGCCGTCACCAGCACGAGCACCGGCGTTCGGCACTCGAGCGCGCGACGCGTCGCTCGCGCCGGCGCCGCATCGAGCCAGTGCTCGAGTCCGACGTCGACCTCGGGCTCGTCGTCCGGGACGAGGTCGTCCGGCCACGCGTCGACCCCGAGCAGCGCCGGCCAGAGCGCGTCGGGCAGCCGGAGCGATTGCCGAAAGAACGGCGGCCCGGGGATCGGCCGCACCGCGCCGCTCCTTGCGAGCGCTCCGGCCACGAGCGAATCACGCAGCCGGAGCCGGGCCCGGTGCGAGCTACAGAAGAGCCGCGCCGCGAGGCCGGCCGTCGCGAACGGTTCGTGCGCCGGGTGGAGCGCGGCGAGCACCTCGCCGAACCCTTCGTGGTGCTCGGGAAGCGCGGTGAGCAGGAGCACGTTCCGCTCCAGATCGGAGAGCCCGTAGCGCTCGACGACGCGATCCAACGGACGGGCCACGCGGATGCGATGGGGAGGAGGGTCGCGCCGGTCGCCCTTCGCGACGACCGCGGGCTTCGCGTCGGGCTCGTCGGGCTCGTCGAGCTCCTCCTTCCGATCGGACTCGTCCTTGTCTTCGGACTCGTCCTTTTCGTCGGACTCGTCCTTTTCATCGGGCTCGTCGGGCTCGTGGAACGAATCAAGGAAGCGGCACGCGCGTGCGACGTTGGGATCGTCCTCCCCGATGCTCTCGACGATGAACGCCCCGAGGCGGGCGGCGATCGACGCGACGTCGCTCGACCCCATCCCCGGCTCGCTCGTCATGTCCTTCGCACGCTTCATTGGTAGACGAACCGGATGACGACACCGAGCCACGGCACGAAGCCGGGGTCGAGATCGAGACCCGCCTTGCGAATCGAGACCGACACGTCGCGGAGCGAGAAGCGCGCCTCGATCCAGCCCGGATCGAACGAGACCTCCGCTCGACGGCGGACGACCCAGTCCAGGAGCGCGTCCGGCGGGTGCGGCTCGTCGGCGAGGCTCGCCGCGAGCCGGTCGAGCAGCCGCTCTCGGATCGCGTCGAGCGCGTCGGCCTCGCCGCGCGTCAACGGAGGCTCCGAGACCCACGGGTCCGGTTCATCCGGGCGGCGCCCGGTGAACGCGGCGATCGCGGGATCCCGCGCGTCCGCGCCGGTCAACCGCTCGGCCAGCCCGGCGAGAGTCCAGCGCAACGGCCGGGCGTGGTCGTTCGCGACGGCGAGCAGCTCGTCGACGAGGTCGCGACCGCCGGGCCGTCCCGCGGCCCCGATCAGGTTCAGGCAGTAGAGGAGGCCGCCGAACGCCGTGGCGTGCGCCGTCCCCGGGCCGGCCGCCGAGCCGGGCGTCGCGTCCTCCGCGCGCAGCGCGGAAGGCGGGCTCGAGGGCGCCACCATCGCTCCGCGAGCTTCCCCGCCCGCTCGGCCGGCCCCGGCGCTCGACCCGTGCGCGCGAAGGATCGCCTCGACGAGGCGATCGAGCCGATCGCGCAGCCCGCCGATCGGGCGCCGCCCGACGCCGGGCTCGACCTCGAGCCACGCGAGGGCCGCCCACGCGCGGAGGAGATCCGCCGCGCCCGCGGCGCCGGTCACCATGCGCCGCCACGCCGGTTGCAGGGCCGCGAGGATGCGCGAGTCGGTCCGGACGACGTCGAGCCGGCCAGCGTCCTCGTCGCGCTCGTGCGGGCCCGACGCGGGCAGCGCTCGGCGCGCTTCATCGACGACGGCGAGCAGGCTCGCCGCGCCGCGGATCCCCGCCGCTTCGATCGCGGCCTCCGCGAGCCGCCGCACGTGGAGCGCGCTCCAACCCTCGACCACGCGCGCGAGCCGCCGCTCCCGGGCCAGCTCGACGAGGATGGCGACGATCGCGTGCGGCTCGCCGAGCAGGGCGCCGACGAGCGCGTCGACGGAGAGCGCCGGCGCGCTCGTCAAGCCGAGCTGCCGCCACGCCCACGCCCTCCGCGCGTCGTTCGTCGCGACCCCGACCGCGAAGTCGAGGAGCGCTCGACCGCGGCTGGTATACACGACGACATCGTCGTCGCGGCCACCGGCGATCACCCTCTCGACGCGCGTCGCGAACGCCGCGGCCCACGCGCGGGCGAGCTCGTCGTCGCTCGCGCCGAGCTGGAGAGTAACCGGCACGTGGACGTGACGCACGCAAACGTCGTGATGGAGCGGAATCCCGCGGTGCTCCAGCTCGACCTCGAGGTACTCCGACGTGACGGCGTCGAGGATGCGGTCGAGCCGAGCCCTCTCTCCACGACGGCTCGCCGGGAGCACGTAGCGCGCGACCAGCTCGTCGATGTGCACGCCGCTCTTCACCAGATCCTCGTTTCCACGCCGAGGCGATCGTCGCCGAGCGAGAACCCGGGCGCGGGAAGGCCGAGCACGGCGTCGCGGCCGAGGACGGCGCCGTCCAGCCGCAACGGGACGAACCCGGACGTCGCGCCGGCGACCGACGTCAGCTCCACGTACAGCGCCATGCCCACCCGCATGCCGGCGTCGACCGTGCAGATCGCGTCGACGACGGTGTGCGCGGGACGATGCGCGTCGAGCAGGTCCACGATCATGCGACGCCGCTCGCCGTCGAGCCGGCCGGGCACCACGACGGTGAAGCGGTGCGCGTGCGTCGCGAACGCGTCGGCCGCCTTCTTGCCGCCGACCGTCACCTCCCCCGCTTCACCGACCGCGCCGCCGACGCGGAACCCGTAGCCGAGCACCGCGGTGCTGCTCGGGGCGTCGCCGGTCCCAAGGAACGCCCCGCCGAGGCCGCGCAGGCGGTAGTGCTCGATCAGCACGACCGGTCCGTCGAGCACGACCTCGAGCATCCTCTTCAACCCCGGCAGGGTGCCGCGCGTGCGGAAGAACCAGGCCACGTCGCGCGTCAACGTCCGTCGCGCCTCCGGCGACCAGCGCTCGTCCAGCACGAGCCCCTGGAACTCCGCAAGCCACGGGAGCACCTCGTCCGGCGCCGACCGCGCGTCGAGGAGCAGGTGCCTCCACGTGGAGCGCGCGTCGAGGTCGGCGAGCGTCGCGTCGAACATCGCGAGGAAGCGACGCAGGAAGTCCGCAACGCCGCCGTCGCCCAACCCGGGCGCCGAGCCCGCGGACCCGGCCAGACCTTCGGAGAAGATCCGCGGCAGGCGCCGCAGCAGGTCGTGGCCCGGCACCTCGACCCGGACCTGCTTCACCCGCGGCGACTTCCGCCCGTCACCGACGAGTTCGAGCGTGAGCCAGAGATAACGGCCGGTCGCGGCCGGCAGCGCCGCCTCGAACGTCTCGAACTCCTCTCCCGCGCGAGTCCACGCGACCTCGCGGCCGACCGACCGCCGGAAGAAGGCGCCCTCGACGACGTCGCCGTCCGCGACCGCGAGGGCCGCCGGCGGCAGCGGAGTCGCCTCGGGATGGAGCGGTTCGACGGCGTCGACGTTCGCCGGCGGGATCCGCGCGATCTCGGGATCGTCGGGCGGATCGTCCGTCGCCACGCTGACCACGCGGACCGACGTCCCGGCCGGCACGCACGCGTCGATCAGCACACGGCCCCACGTCTCGCGGTAACGCCCCGCGTCGAGGCGGAAGGTCGTGACGCGCCCGCGGCGCCGGTAGCGCCGTCGGGCGACGACGGCGAGGCGCAAGCCGACCGTCGCGCCGTCCGCGACGAAGTACCCGACGCGGCCGGTCGGGGTCACGACCGTACCGCGGCCGTCGTAGCCGTGCGCGTGGAGCGCGACGGCGGCCGCCCACGGCGCGTCCGCCGCGGCACGGACGAAGCGCAGGAAGTCCTCGCCGGGCCGCCGCGCGACGACGCGCTCCTCGACGCCGCCCGCGAACAAGACCTCGACGTCGCTCGCGAACGGGACGCTCCGCTCGCCCACGACGCGCGCGCCGCCCGCGAGCTCGACCTCGACCCACTTCGCGTCCGCGGTCCCGACGTCCGTCACGAGCAGCATCCGGCTCGCCGAAAGCGCGACCACGCGCGCGGCGCCGGCCACCGTGGCGGGGAGCGTCCACCAGCGCGGCTCGCTCCGGGCGCCCATCCGGCCGAGGAGGCCGGCGCTCGTGACCACCCACACGTCTTGTCCGAGCGTCGAGAGGTCGAGCGGGACGCCGTCGACGTCGATGGTCCGCAGGAGCCGGCGGTTCGCGAGGTCGAGCACGTGAACGCGACGCGCGCCGCGCTCCGCGACGAAGAGCCGGCCGCCCACGTCGATCGCGAGCGCGCCGGGATCGTCGAGCGGCGCGCGCGGCGGCTCGACCGATTCGAACTCGCCGCGCGCGCCGTCGTCGACGACGGCAAGGACGATGACCGCGTCGTCCCGACCACGTCCGACCTTGGCGTCGAACGTCGTCCGCTCGATCTGTCCGAGGTCGGGGCGCGCGTGGTAGACGCGGCAGGCGAGATCGAACGCGGCCCCCGCGTTCGCCGGATCGCCGTCGCCCGCGTCGGTCGCGTCGCGCGCGTCGTGCTGGAACGAGAGCTCGATCAGGTCGCGCGCCGGATCGTACGCGACGTCCGAGTAGCTGCAGCGCAGCCACTGGTCCATCTGTCGCACGACTCGGAACGGACGCGTCATCGAATCAGCACTCCTCGACCAGGACCGGGATCGGAATTGCCGGGCCTCCCGACGGAGCGGCGGGGCTCGCGCCCGGATCGAGGGTGTTCTCGCCGTTCACCACCGAGATGCTGTCGAGCGCGGGCACCTCGTGTGCGGCGAGCTCGACGACCTCCACCTCGTTCCACGCGCCGCCCCGCCACTCGGCGACGCGCAGGCCGTTCAGGAACCGGACGCCGTCGACCTGCACCGCCGCCGCCTCGAGCTCGGCGGCGTGGATCGCGCGCCCGAGCGGCCAGCCTTCGCCCTCGGGGCCGTACGGCGGCAGCGGCGCGAGGTACTGGCGGAGCACGAGCTCGACCCAGCGGCGCACCGCCTCGATCCCGAAGCCGTCCTTGATCTCGAACCCGACCATCACCGCGATCCTGCGATAGGTCGGCGGCACGACGTAGAGCTCGGTGGTGATGAGGCGCTTGGTATCGAGCCACGCGCAGACCGCGTCGAGCATCGGCCGCGTCGGCCGCGGTGCGTCGGGGTTCGCGACGTCCTCCTTCGGCCAGACGACGACGGTGACCACGCCGGGCGCCTCGGCGTTCACCGCCTCCTTGCCCGCCTCGACGTGGAGGAAGTACCGCGGCAGGCATTCGGCTCGACCGACGTGGACGCCCGGCGTGATCAGCGCGAGCTCGCGGAAGTCGCCCCGCGTCACCGCTCGGTCGCGGCGGCGCAGCTCGGACGGGATGCGGTCGAGCGCGTTCGCGATCGCCTCTCGATCGGCGCCGCCGGTCGCCGGCAGCGGGTTCGTCACCTTCACGCCCGAACGCGCCACCTTGGTGATCGCGCCGGCCGCGACGTTGCCGGCCGCGCCGCCGCCGTAGCGGTACGAGGTGACGCGCACGCGCTGCCCGACCTGCGGGATCTGGCCGCGGATCCCGTTGCCGAACCGCACCACGCCGCCTTCACGGTCGAGCACGAAGTGGCGGCTGCTCTCGCCGCTCGCGTCGAACGAGTCGACCTCGCTCCACTCGCGCCATCCGTCCGGCTCCTCGACCTGCAGGGCGACCGTGCCCGACAACGGCGACGGGTGGACGAGCGAGAACGTCTGCTCCGGCTGGCCGTTCCCCGTCCCGAGCAGCTCGGCCCGCGCCTTCACGCTCTGCGTCACCGACGCGCCGTTTGGTGCGACGTGAAGAACGCGGGGCGGCGTCGACTGCTCGTCGACGAACGCGAAGCACCAGAACAGCAGCTTCTCCTTCGTCTCGTCGTCGATCGGCGGCGGGAAGTCGTACGCGCCTTCGACGTCGGGGTCGGCGAACGGACCGAGCGTGGTCGCGTCGGCCGGCAACTCGAGGCGAACGACGCCGGAACGCGCGAACCCGCCGGTCTCGTCGCCCGCGACGCGCAGCGACGCGTACACGGGCTTTCCGTCGACCACGCTCCCCGTCGACGCGCGCCACTCGACCGACGACCGATCGCGGTGCGCTCCCTCGCCGGGGCACGCGTCGCGCTCGAACGCCGTCGGCGCCTCCGCGTCCGGCACGAAACCGACGTTCAGGAGCATGCCCTCGTCTCCCGACCACGCGTCGCGCACGTCGGCCGGATCGAAGTCGCCGTCGACGAGAACGGCGATCCAGAGCCGCCGGTCGATCGCGGCGCCGACGTCGAGTGGATCGCCTTCGCCCGGCGCGAGGAGTTCGCTCGTCTCGAACGCCGCCACGTTCGCGTCGATCGGCAGACCGAGACGTTCGAGAGACTGCTGGAAATAGAGCTGCTCTTCGCCCTCGGTCGGCGCGCTCGAAGTGCGCTTGATGAACGACCGGAACGACACCGGCAACGCTCGCGCCTCGGTCTCGGTCGAGAACGAGATCGAGCCCGCCTTGACCTCGGTCGCCGTCTCGACGAGCACTCCCGCCACCGCCTTGGCCGAGAACGTGACGATGCCGGCGGCGGCCCTCGGCGGCGCGAGCGGGAGCTGGAGCATCCGCAGGAACGTGAGCTTCGTCGCCTCCGGGATCTGGTTGAAGCGGTAGAGCAGGTTCTCGCCGAGGTACGAGAACAGCTCGATCAACGTGATGCCCGGGTCGCTCGCGTTGTGGTCGGTCCACTCGGGGTTGTAGACGGGGATGCGCCGGATCAGCTCGTCGCGAAGCTGCGCGAACGAGCGGTCGTCGAGAATCGGGTTCGGCAGCGGCATGCCCCTACTCCAGGTAGAACGGGTACACGAGGTTGTCCTTCGACCCGTCGCGGACGTGGGTGTACTGGATGCGCACGTCGACCGCGGCCGGATCGGCGCCCGGAAGGATCCTGATCTCGTCGACCCGGATCCGCGGCTCGTGCCGCGCCAGGGCGCGCGCGACGTCGCGCTCCATCAACGTGCGCGTGGCGACGGTGTTCGGCTTCATCAGGTAGCGCCGCAACCCGCAGCCGAAGTCCGGCCGCATGATCCGCTCGCCGGGGTCGGTCTGGAGGATGATCAGGATCGCCTGGCGCACCCGCTGCTTCCCGTCCGTGAGGGGCAGCCCGCGCGTCGACTCGTCCGGCACGATCGGGAAGCCGAGCCCCCGACCGCCCCAAGCAATGGATGCGTTCCGCGTCACCACGGCCACTCCTCCTTCTCGTAGAACGCGAGACCGGCCGCGTCCGATGCGAGCGCCGCCTTCGGGTAGGAGTTCGGATCGGGCGGCTTGGCGAAGCCGTTCTTCAGGTCGTCGGGGATCGAGCCGGAGAAGTCGGTCGACTGATCGACCAGGAACGACGTGATCCGCTCGAGCTGTTCGCGCGTCAGGTCGTCGCGGTCGAGCGGAAGATCGGCCTTCATCCCGGCGAGCAGGTCGGGGCGGATCTGCGCCTGGATCGAGGGGCTCTCGAACGCGTCCATGATCACGTCGACGTCGATCCCCAGGTCGACGCTGACGTCGAGCTCCGCCGCGAGCTCGATCTTCGCCATCTCGACGTCGAGGTCGGCCGACACGCCGCCGCCGATCTCGAGGCTCGGCGGGATGCAGAACTTGAGCTTGAGCAGGAACCACAGGTTGAAGAGGAAGACGACGATCGGGAGGACGATCTTCAACAGGAACATCGCGACGATCGTGATGAGCGGGATCGCGAAGAAGCAGATCTCGACCCCCTTCCCGCCCGGACCGCTCGCGTTGCCCGCGTCGGGGACGACGTCGCCCTCCGGCATCGCGTAGTCGAGCGTCGAGGCCGGCGGCGCGATCATGCCGACCCCGCCCCCGAGCGCCGCACGGTCCTTCAGGTCCGCGAGGTCCGGGAGCTGCACCATCACCGGCTTGTGGTTCGTGCCGTCGACGTCGAAGTGCCCGGCGAGGCGGTACGGCTCGGTCGGATCGCTCCAGACGAGTTCGCCGTGGCAGTCGTTGCGGATCCGCTTCCTCGGGCACGGATGGCGGTGGCGGCGGACGAAGCACTCGACCTGATAGACGTGCCGGTCGTCGAAGCGCGCCGAGCCGTCCGAGTCGAGGTCCGCGCTGCCGGTCGGAACCGCCCCGAACCAGATCGTCCCGTGGTGGCCGGGGCTCGATGGGTCGCTCGGGGCGGGGACGAGCGGGTAGAGGGGGAAGATCTCCTCCGAGCGGTCACCGGCGTCCTCGTCGACGCCGATCCAGTCGCCGTAGCCCTTGTGAGCACCGCCGAACCAGCCCTGAATCTCGATCACGACGTCGCCCTTCGCCTCGGCCGCGGCGAGCTGGGCGACGAGGGTCTCGATCTCGCCCTCGAGGTCCGCCTTGTGGGCCGCGTACTCCTGCTTGACGGCCGGTGAGAAGAAGGAGTCGGGGTCGGAGATCGTGCCGCGCGCCGCGAGCCGCTCGAGGCGCGTCGCGGCCGACTCCTCTCGCCGCTGCACCCGGGCGAGCTCGCGCCGCTTCGCGCCGAGGGACTTCAACCAGCCGTCGACCTGCGTCGCCGCCGCCGCGGTCTCGATCCGCGTGTGACGCCGCCGAACCACGAACCCCGCCTCGCAGACCTCGTCCCGGTTCACGCGCGGGAAACCGAGCTGGTCGCAATGCAGCTCGCAGACGACGAGATAGAACCGGTGATGCGTCGGAAGGAACAGCTTGCGCAGGCCGCTCTCGGCGCCGACGTCCTCGCCGGGCGATCCTCCCGGCACGCCGTCGTCGAACCGGAGCGAGTGCTGCGGATCGGCGAGGAACGCGTTGACGAAGTCGGAGTCGGCGTACTTCTGGAAGACCGGGCGGGCGGCGCGGCCGTACTCCGGGACGCCCGCGTAGACGGCACCGTCGCCGGCCGACCACCGGTACCACGGGCCGACGAGCTTCCACGGATGGACGGCGGTCGCGGTCACCATACGTTGCCCGCTCCCGGCGTGTAGGTCGGCGAGCTCACCGCGGCCGACGCGACGAGCGTCACGCAGTTGATGAGGCCGTCGAAGTTCGCGGTAGCAGAGTGGACGTTCAGCACCGGCGCGTTGACCTCGACCGAGGAGTTCGCCTGGATGTCGACCCGGCCCGCCGCGTCGATCGTGATGCGCGCGCCGTTCTTGTGGGTCAAGACCACCTCGTCGCTCGCGTTGTCGAGCTTCAGCTCGTGGCCACTCTTCGTGGCGAGAGTGATCACCTCGGCGCCGTCGGTGTCGTCGAACCGGAGCACGCTCTCCGCGCGCGTCTTCAACACGCGGACGTTGTTCGCCGCCGTCGCGTCTTCCGGCAGCGTCTCGACGCCGTTCCACGCTGCGCCGACGATGTAGGGCCGCCGCGGGTCGCCGGCCTCGAACCCGACCACGACCTGGCTGTCGACCTCGGGGAGCGTCATCAACCCCTGGTTCTCGTCGGCGTACGGGGAGAGGAGAGTCGCCCACGCGCGCACGTCCTGGTCGCCGCTCGTGCCGAGCCAAGGAAACCTCACCTGGATCCGCCCAAGCCGCTCCGGATCGACGACGTCGGTGACGATCGCCGGGTAGAGCCCGTAGTACGTCTGTCGCCCGCCGTCCGGCGCGGATTCCAACGTCATCGCAGCTCCTCGATGGTCGCTCTTTCGGCCTGGAACTCGGTCCGGTGCCCCTGGTCCCGGTCGAAGGTGTGGCGCACGCGCGTCACGTAGTAGCCGCCGCCGGCGAACGGCAGGCCGACGTTCTCGAGGCGGACGCGGCTGCCGACCACGAGGTCGGGCGAACCGCTGGTGACACCGTGGGCGACGACGAACGCGCGCGCGCGCCGCAGCATCTCGCTCTCCGCGAACGCCCGCGCTTCGCCGGCGACGAGCGGCACGTCGCGCACGCGGTGCGACACTCGGTCGCCGAACGCGGACTCGAGCACGTCGGGCCCCGTCCGTCCGCTCTCGATCTCGCGCGCGACGACGTCCGCCGTCGCCTCTTCATCGATGACCGTCCGGTCCTGCGCGTCGTAGCCGGAGACACGGACCTTCGTCCGCTGATGCGCGAGATCCGCGCGCACGGTGAGGCGGACGAGGTCGTTCCCCTGCACGAGCGTGAGCTCGGGGCCACGACGGGCGCCGCGCGACTTGAAGTGCAAGGTGTCGTCCGCGAACCACACCTCGGCCTGCACGCGCCGGGCGCGGTCGCGCAGGAACGCGAGGTCGCTCATGTTCCACTGCTGGACGACATCGTACGTCGGTCCCTCCGCGTCGACCTCGGCCGCGAGGCCGTGCTCGCCCGCGACCTGCTCGGCGATCTCGGCGTCGCTCATCTGCTCGTAGGTCCGGCTGCGCCGCGTCATGCGCAGGTCCATCAGCCGGTCCTCGGCGTAGACCACCACCTCCGGTGCCTCGGCCTCCTCGTAGCACGCCTCGATCCCGCTGACGAAGCCGCGGAAGACCGTCCGCGCCCCGTCGCTGGGGCCGATCGACACGACGATCTCCCGGCCGAAGTCGAACACCGATCCGTCGACGTAGACGTGCTCCTGGTGCCGCCCGCCCTCCACCGATCCGATCGCGAGGAAGCGCGCGCAGAGGTGCTTCAGACCGTTCGTTCCCTCCTCGATCTCGATCCGCAGCACGTCGTACCCGAGATCGCCCTTGACCTCGCCGTCGACCTCGAAGACCGGGTGGGAATCGATGAAGAGCGATTCAGTCATCGAAGCCCTCCGCGGAGAGCCGCCGCTCGCGCTCCTCCCGCTCGCGGAGCGCGCGCCGCAGCGACTCGCGCTCGCGCCACCGCGGATCGGACGACGATGTCGCCGGCGACGCGTCGGGCGCCGGCATGACCTCGGTCACCGCGCGGTCGATGCGGACCGTCATGTCGTCCCTCCTCGATGCCCGCAGGGCCCGCGGCAGGCGCAGTGCTTCGTGCCGCCCGGCGCGGCCGACGGTGACGGAAGCCGCGTCCAGGACGGCGCGCCGGCCCGGTCGCCCGCGGCGGAGCGCGACGAGCCCACGACCACGACGCCGTTGCGCTCGTCGGCCGCGATCGACACGCGCGGTCGGAGCGGCACGCCGTATCCGTACGTGGCGGCGCGACGATCGACCCGTGGCGGCGGAGGGGCGGGCGGCGACGTCCGCGACGCGCCCGCGATCGAGCCCGTGCCGCTCGTCACCGCGAGAGGCGCCCGGTCCTGCTCGGGACGCCCGGGTCGTGCCGGCGCGACCCGGCTCGCCGGCGGCGACGCACTCGGTGCACCTGAAGCACCCGATGCAAGCGGCGCGCCTGGCGCAAGAGGAGTCATGCTCTTGCTCGTGAACGCCCCGCGCGCCGCGGCCGCCGCGGCAGACGTGCGCGCGATCGCCACCGACTCGATCGCCGACTGCACCCCGCCCGCCGACGCGAGCGCGAACCCGGAGGCGCGCGCGGAGTCGACGGCGCCGCCCGACGCGGCCGGCGCGCCGCCGCTTGCGGAGGTGTCCGCGTCGAGGCCGAACGCCGCCTCGAGCGAAACGTCGACGCCGGCCGCGAAGCCGACCGTAGCGCCGAGGCCGACGCTCGCGCCGAGCGACGCGCTGAACCCGACCTCGACGCCCGCGCCGAGCTCGAGACTCGCGCCGAGGTCGACCGAGAGCCCGCGCCACGCCGACGGATCGAGTCCAAGCCGCGCCGAGATGTCGACCGCGGTCTCGCCGGCCAGCGCCATCGCGACGCGATCGAAGACGCCGCCAGCCGCGCCGCCAGGTGCCGCGTCGGTCGCGCTTCCCGCGTCGGGCTTCTTCCCCCCGCCCGCCTCGTCCGCCTTGGGTTTCTCGATCTCGTACGTCGGATCCTGCTCGACGATCGCGAGCCCGACCTTCGCGCGCAGCGGCACGCCGCTCGCCGCGAAATGATCGAAGTCGACGTCGACGGTCTCGACGAGCCCGTCGAAGACCAGGTTTCCCCAGTGGAACCGGACCTTCGGCGGAGGCTCGCTCCCCTTCGGCCCGGGCCGCACGAACGACTCGACGAAACGCGTGCGCTCGCGCACCGAGACCGGCTCGTCCGTCGTGCCTTCATCCGCGGTGTCGTAGTGGAGATCCATCGTCAGGGTCGCCGAGCTCTGCCCGGTGTTCTGCCGCTTCGAGCGTCCCGCGCTGCGACCACCCTCCGACTTGTTCGTGATCTGCAGCTTCAGGCTCGTCGGGTTGAACTGGACGTCGACCTGCTCGAGCACCTCGGGATCTCCCGACTTGGGGCTCGTGATCTTCATCAAGCGCGCCTTCTGAAGAGCGGGCATCGCTACACCTCCACCAGTCGAAGTCCTTCGTGCGCGATGTGGAGCTCCTCGATCGCGATCTCGCCGGTTTTCGCGTTCAGCTCGGGACCCTTCACGCGCGCCGGCAGCCCGCGGTCGAACCGCCACACCGCGACGACGTTCTCGCCCGTCGATCGCACCTGGATGACGCCGTCGAACCGCACCACCGGGCGAACGCCGGAGACGACGTCCTGCAGCCACTGCCAGAGCTCGCGGTTCACCTCGCCGCCGCTCGCGTGGAACATGCCGCGCTTCAGCACCACGTTCTGGTACTTCGCGCGCCCGACGCGGCGGATGACGCCGTCGTTCCGCCCGCCCTCGAGGTACTCCTGCACGTCCATCTCGACCTCGAGCCCCGTGCAGTCCTGGAACGAGCCGTCGCCGAGCGTGGTGTTGGAGTCGCTCGACCCAGACGCACGCGCCGTGCCCGAGAGACCGGCCGGAAGGGCGGCGCTCTTCTCGAGCGAGACCTCGAAGTTCCACGCACGCAGGAGAGGATCCGCCACCGTCAGACCTCCTCCAGCGAGAGCTCGTCGGACGCGCGCGTCAGCCGCAGGACGATGAACTCGAGCGGCTCGGCGGGAGCGACCCCGATCTCGGCCACGAGGCGGCCGTCGTCGCCCGAGGCCGGCGGATTGTTGGAGTCGTCGCAGCGCACGAAGAACGACTCCGCCTCGGTCGCACCGGCAAACGCGCCGGCGTCGTAGAGCCGGCGGAGGAACATCCGCAAGAGGTGGCGGAGCCGCGACCGCAGGCGCGGTCCGTTCGGCTCGAACACGACCCACTGCATCTCGCGTTGGAGCGTGCGCGTGAGCAGCATCATCAGGCGTCGCACGGAGAGTTGGCGGACCGACGCGTCACGCGAGAGAGTCCGCGCCGCGGTCAGCCGCACGCCGTCGCGGTCGCGAACGAGCACGTTGATGCCGCGGCCGTGCAGCCGCCCGTGCTCGCTCGGACCGACGGACTCGGTCACATCGATCGCGCCGCGCACGACGCGCTGCGCCGGTCCGTGCGGCACGCCGAACTCGATCTCGCTCGCCGCGATGATCCCGGCCGCCGCCGCGGACGGGTTCGCGAGGACGCGGGCCGAGCGGTCGTCGTCCGTGCGCGTGACGTAGATCCACGGGTGGTACGCGGCCGCGTACGACGAACGGAACCGCTGCCGCCACCGCTCGATCTGGTTCGGGCGCAGCCCCGGGGGAACGTCGAGCAGCGCGACGATCCGCACGGCCTCCGCCAGCTCGACCACGCGCGTCTGGAGCGCGACGATCGCGTCCTGCTCGGTGGCCGGATCGAGGTAGAGCCCCGAGAGCTCGGGCACGGCGTTCGCGCCGCCCGGCGAGACCGCGACGTCGACGCACGGCGCGAAGTCGGGGCCGGTCGTCGAAACGTCCTCGACCTCGTCCTGGACGTCGAGCGGCTCGGGCACGTAGAGGTCGGGGAGCACGACCGACGCGACGTCGACCACGCGGGCGACCGCGTGGGCTCCGGACGCGGGATCCTCGTCGCCCAGCACCCACTTCGAGTCGAAGAAGTCGTCGGGCGTCAGGTCCGAGTAGCGATCGATGACCGCGTTCCCGGTTCCGTCGTCGAATCGTCCGTCGTCGGCATCGGGGAGCTCGGGATCGAACGGCACGCCGGCGGCGTCGTTCGGCACGAGCGTCCCTTCGGCCCATTCGCCGGCCGGCCAGACGAGTTCGGACTCGTAGCACAGCACGGTGCCGATCCAGCGCGGGTGACCCGCCATCAGGCCGAGCTCCTCGTGCCGCTCCCGCCGGCCGTCGCCGTCGTCGACCAGCAGTATTCCGTCGATGAGCTCGGCGGAGACGATGACGTCGGAGAGCGGCAGGTCGAAGTCGACCGCGACGACCGGTACGTCGCCGTGATGCTCGAGACGCGCCGCGACGACGAAGCGCAGGTGCCGCTCGCCGCTCGCCGTCCGACATCGGACCAGCGAGCCGAAGGGAATCGCGTCGTCGGGGTCGAACGTCAACCCGCCCGCGTTCGCGGACGCGAAGACGAGCGGCGCGGCACGGAGCCCGAGCGCGGCCCGCAGCCCGTTCCCCCAGCTCCCCTCGCTGCGCGCGACGAGCTCCACCGGCTTGCCGTCGAACCGGAAGCCGTCGAGGACGCCGCGCGCGACCCCGGCGTCGTCGCGGGCGTCGCCGTAGTCATGGACGATCCGGACGACGTACGCGCGCCGGCCGCCCTGCTCGAAGAACGACGCCACCGCGTACGGCAGCCGCCCCGGCCCTTCGAACCCGCCGAAGAGGCGCCGGTACTCCTCGAAGCTCTCGACCGGCACGGCGACCGAGCGAAGCCGGGGGAACGTCGCGTCCACGCAGGGTCGCTCGCGACGCCACCGCGGCACGTCGAGGTCGGGCACGCGGCACGGGCCGCGCGGCGCCACCCCGACGAACGCACAGACGTCCAAACGCACCGGATCGATCGTTCGCGGTGACGTCTCGGGAACGGTGTAGACCCCAGGTGCAGTTTCGGAGAGGCGCGGCTCCACGGTTTACTCGTACTTGATGTTCTCGCAGCAGAGCGAGAGCTCCTCCATCGCCACCTCGCCGCCGCCTTTGGCCGCGAGCGTCGGACCGGTCCACTTCTTCGGGCGCGCGGCGCGGAGCACCCACGCGGCGACCGCGTTGCGCGCCTCGTCGAGCAACGTGATCGTCACCTCGCGCGGGTCATCCTTGCCCTGGCGGAACGTGTCGAGCCACTGGAAGAGGTCGGTCGCGCCGACGACGCCGCGCTTCAGCGTCACGTCGTCGACTTTGAACGTGTTCGGGACCTTGCGTACCGTGTTCACCTTCTCGTTGCCGTTGCGGTACTCCGAGTAGCTCACCTCGGTGCCGAGCCCGCTGACGTCGGAGAAGCCTCCGATCGTCGCGGTGCCGTCGCCCTGGGCTCCTCCGAGCTCGACGATGAAGTTGAACGCGCCGTAGGGGTTGTCGCGGAACGTTGCCATGTCTCTTTACCTCCTCGTCAAGACTCGGCGTCAGCCGTCCACTGGCCGATCCGGAAGATGACGAACTCCGCCGGCTTCACCGGCGCGATCCCGATCAGGCAGATGAGACGGCCGTTGTCGAGGTCGTTCTGGGTCATCGTGGTGCGGTCGCAACGCACGAAGTACGCCTGCTCCGGCGTCTCACCGAGCAGCGCGCCGTCCTTCCACAGCCCGAGCAGGAACGACTCGACCATACGCCGCACGTTCGCCCACAGCCGATCGCCGTTCGGCTCGAACACCGCCCACTGCGTCGCCTTGTCGATCGAGTGCTCGACGTAGATGAAAAGGCGCCGGACGTTGACGTACTTCCACTCCGGGTCGGACGACATCGTGCGCGCGCCCCAGACGCGGTAGCCGCGCCCCTCGAAGAACCGGAGCGCGTTGATCCCCTCGGGGTTCAGCACCTCGTTGCGTCCCTGGTTCACGTTCGCCTCGAAGCGCGTCAGGCCGCGCACGACCTCGTTCGCCGGCGCCTTGTGCACGCCGCGCTCGATGTCGCTGCGCGCGTAGATCCCGGCGACGAAGCCGGAGGGCGGCAGCATGATGCGGGGCGGCGGCGCGCCCTGGGCGGCGCGCTCGAGCGGGTCGAGGATCTCGATCCACGGGTGGTAGAGCGCGCCGTACTTGGTGTCGAAGCGCCCGCGGAAGTCGCGGACCTCGTTGATCGAGCTTCCTTCCGGGCCGTCGACGATCGCGATCCGATAGCGCATCCGCTCGGCGTGCGAGATCAGCCGATCCGCCGCCTGCTGGCAGAGAGCGTCGTCGCCGTACGTTCCGCCGTCGGGGGTCGCGACGATCGCGACGTCGTCGATCTCGCCGAGGGCGGCGAGCCCGGTCGCCTTGATCGCGACGTCGTCGGGGTCGGACTCCTGTCCCGCGAGGTCATCGGGCTGCGCGAGGAGCCCGTCGTGACCTCCCGTCAACCGGCGGTTCGACTCGGTCAGCGAGAAGTCGTGCAGCGCCTTCATCAGCGCGGCGGGGAGGAACTCGGTCGCTCCGGCGGCCGTGGTCCGGTCGATGTCGAACCAGATCGTCGAGTCCTCGTCCTCGGGATCGTCCTTCTGCAGGATCCGCACGACGTCGCGCTTCTGCATCTCGGACGTGGCGACCTGCACCGTCTCGTCGAGCCGTTCGTCGTTCACCGCGACTCGCACGCGAAGCTCGACGAGCTGCACGTGCTGGCCGGCCACGGGCGGTCCGTCGACGCCGGTCGAGTCGATCCACGTCTTGTTGCCGTCGGTGTCGACGTCGACGACGCGCAGCATCGACGTGGTGAGCGGGTCGTTCCCGTCCGGCTTGTCGGCCAACGCCGCGGCGAACACCTCGACGACCGCGCCCGCCTTCGCGAGCGGCACCTGCACGTTGCCGTCGCCGTCGAGAGAGGCGATGTTCTTCGTCCGAACCAGCTCGACGACGACGGAGACGTTGCCCGCCGCCCCCGGCCAACGCGCGCGCCAGCGCCCGGTCGCGCCGAGCGCGACGATCGCGCCCGAGGACGCGACGCCCCAGTCGTCATCCCCTGCGTCGTCGCGCGGCGCGAAGACGCGCGACACGTAGAGACGCTTCCCGCCGTTGTTGAAGAACGCGCGCGCCGCGTGGGCGACGTAGTTCAGCCGCTCGTCCTCGCCGCTCGCGCCGACGTTCAACCGTTCCAGCCCGCTGTACACGCGCTCGAACTCGGTGAAGCTCGTCACCAGGCGCGGCTCGCTGTTCTTGGGCCCATCGGGGTACCAGATCGGCCCGAAGCGCGTCATCCCGGCGAACCCCGTCGTGCTGGTCGGGACCCCCTCGATCGATTTCGCCCGGAAGCTCACCTCCTCGACGAAGACTCCTGGTGCCAAGTACTCGGGCATGTTGGATCTCTCCCTTCAACTCAGTCAGGCTCACTCAGGCAACTCGGTCAGGCGACACGGTCCGGCCAAGACGTCAGGGTTCGAACACGAAATCGGCGACTCCGACGGCGATCCGTCCCAGGGGCAGCGCCTCGCCGCGGCGCACGCCCTCGACGTAGTCCTCGGGACGCTTCGCTCCGGCCGACACGTCGTCGGTCACGCCGGAGTCGGGAAGGATCTCGATCGGCAGGTCCCAGTACGGGTCCTCGTGCTTGGGATCGATCGCCTCGCGGTCGGGCGCGTCGGCCGGGGCGTACACCACGACGTCGACGGCGAGCGGATCGACGAGGTCGCCGACCGGCGCCGCGGTCGCGTCGACGACGAGGAGGAACTCGCCGCGATCGTCGCCGCGCGCGCGCCCGACGACCGCGTCCGTCGCGGGGAGCACCGCCTCGACGACGGCCCAGCGCACGTCGACCAACGCCGCGGTCGCGGCGTCGACGCGGCGCACGCGCCCGCGTAGACCGACGGACGCGGGCGACGCGTCGTATGCCGCGCCGGGAAAGAGCGCGGGCCGGCGCACGCGGTGAGTGTAAGGAATCTGCTCGTCCTCGATCTCGGCCGCGGTCAGCAGCGGCACGTCGAGGCGGCGGGGCACGTAGCGGCGGCCGTGGTCGTAGAGCCGCACGACGAGATGATCGCCGAGCCCCGGACGATAGATCAGTGCGTAGCGGCCGGACGGGCCGCGGTTGAACCACGGCGTCGACCCGGGAGCGACGTACGAGCGGTACGGAGCGTTCGCCGCGGCGCGCGTCCACGGCCGCGATCCCTCGATGTCGATCCGGACGGGATGCACGAGCACCGTTCCCCGCACCGGATCGAACGGCTCGATGCCGAGGGCCAGCCTCTCGACCATCTCCACGTGGCCGGCGGGCACGAAGATCACGACCCACCTCCGTTTCCGTCGACGGTCGGAGTCGCGCCCGCGATCGCGGTGGTGACGGGCGGCGTCGGGTGCGCGGTCCGGCCGTCGATGCGCAGGACGCGGAGGATGTACGGGACGCTGAGTCGATAGTCGACGGGCAGCGAATCGAACGTTCGCATGACGGCCTCGGTCGACAGCTCGTCCATGCAGATCTGCACCGCCTCCTGCGGTGCGAACCCGCCGGACGCGTGGAGCAGCGGACCGGAGAGGATCGGCGTCGTCTCGAGGCTCTGCATCGCGCGGCCGAGCACCTTCAGCTCATCGATCGCGTTGTCGGCCCACGCTGTCGCAAGGAAGTGGAGGTCGACGGGAAGATGCGAGCGACCATCGACGTGACCGCGCGCCGACCACGACGCGCGCGTCGCGGTGTTGAAGTCGATGCGATACAGATAGAGCGTGAGGAGCGGCCGCGACCAGTTGCTGCCGTTCGTGCCGATCTCCTTCAGGTCCTCGGTGCGCACGACGTGAGCCGTCGTCGTCTTGACAAGGGGAGGCTGCTCGGCGAACTGCTGGGTCAGGAACCGCTCGAGGCTCCTGCCCGCCGCCGCGATGCTCTCGGCGTTCGCCATCTCGCCTCGCCCTTCGAATCGGGAAAGTGGATCGGCCGCGTCACGTCGACGCGCGGACGGCGGAACGACCCGCCATGAGAATCCAGTCCGTCGATCTCCGCGTCGATGCGCAGGCTCGACCGAACGATCGGAACTTCTCCTGCGTCCGCCGACCAAGAAACGTGGTCCTACCCGACCGTGACGAATTCCGTCAAGGGGTGTCACGTCGATGCTTCGTCACGTCGAGCCACCACGACGACATCGTCGCTACTTTTCGCGCGACGTCTCCGACCCGCACTCGACCGCCGCGAACGACGCGTGCGTTCGCTCCGCGCAGCCGCAGCCGGCGCCCGACCTCGGAGCCGACGAAGGCGAGCGCGTCGGCGCCGAATCGTTCGACGAAGCGCCGGCAACCGGTATGGGGTTCGACGCTGATCTCGATCACGGCCGCGCCGATCGAGATCAGCGTGCCGGGCGGGAGGTTCTCGACGCCCAGATCGAGGTCGACGTAGAGTTGATCGCCGGCGAGCGGCCAGCGGCCGCGATCGCCGCGCTGCCCGGAGATCGCCGCGATGACGCGCGCGTTCATCAACGTGAGCTGCTTTCCGGGATGCGGCGCTCCATCCGCCGTGCTCGAGCTTCGGCGTCGCGTCCACGCGTCGCCGACGAGGCCCAGGACGACATCGATCTCGCCCACGTCGAGGACCTCGCGCTCGCCGGCGGACGGCCGCCGCACGATCATCTCGATGCGGCCCGCGTCGCGCGGCGAGCGTCGAACGTCGTCCAGCGCCGCGTCGAGTTCGGCGCGGGTCGGGCCGCGGCGATCCATCACTCGTGCCGCGCCACCAGCCGGAAGCCGATCGACGAGACCGTGGTCGCGGCCAGCACCTGCTGGCGATACGCCGCGCGGAACGCGTCGGCGCGGGGATCGCTCCAGGCGCCGCCGCGAACGATGCGTTGGTCCGGCGCTTCGATCACGGGATCCGAGCACCACTCGTTCACGCCGCCGCCGAGGTCGAAGACGCCGTACGGCGACTCGTCGACCGGGAAGCTCAGCACCGGCTCCACGTCGGCGACCGGGCGCGCGTGCCGCGACTTCATCCACTGCGCGACGAAGTGCCGCCCGCAGACGAGGACTCGGCCATCGACGCCGCGGGCCGCCTTCTCCCATTCGAGCGACGTCGGCAGCATGAAACGCAGGCCGCTCCCCTCCGCGCGTCTCGTCCTCCACTCGGCGTACGCCAGGGCATCCTCGAACGACACGCCGTAGACGGGCACGTCGTCGTGACCGGCCGGAACGCGCCACGTTCCGTCCGCGTCGCGCGCGAGCAGGCCGCCGCGCGTGTCGCCGACCGCCCGCGGCACGAGCACCGGAGCTCCGCCGTCGTCCCCCGCGTCGCCCACGCGAGCTCGCGTATCGGGATCGTTCAGGAACTCGACGTACTCGGCGAACGTCACCTCGCGGTCCTGGATGAAGAAGCCGGGCACGAACGGTTCGCGGCCCGGTTCGTACGCACCGACCTCGGCGTCGCCGCCGGCGGAGAACGCGCCGCCATGCACGTGGACGAAGCCGTACGGCGTCGTGCCGGCGGGCAGGAGCTCGACTTCGACGCGGGCGTCCTTGCGACGATCGACCACGCACGGGACGCGCTCGGTCTCGAAGCCCGGCGCCTCGATCACGGCGAGGTACGAGCCGGGATCGATCGGGGTCGGCGCGATCGGCGCCGCGCCGAAGCGCGTCGCCTCGGCGACGAAAAGCGGGGTCGCCGTCGTGCGCACGTCGACGCCGGGCCCGAGAACGACGTCGATGCTCTCGCCCCCGTGCCACGCGGTCACTGGGACTCCGCCGCGCGCGACGAGCGCGGCCGGAGAGATCACCTCGATGCCGGCCTCGGCGAGGGTTCGTGCGACGACGTCCCGCGTCTCGGTCGCGCCGCCCGCCGCCTTGCGCTCGAACCGATAGACGTGCGACGCGTCTCGATCCTCGGCGTCGATCCGTTCGCGGTACCAGACGTCGAACGTCTCCCGGACGGGATTCCCGTCGATCGACGCGAGCCGGTCGAACGGGCGCACGCCGCCGTCTCCCGCGAGGACGAGCACGGTGTTGCGCACGGGCCAGCCGCCGACGGAGAGGATGAGGTCGTCCGTCGCGACGTCGCCGGTGCCGCGGACCACCCGCAGCACCCAGATGCCGTACGGCTTCGGCGGAGTGAACGGCCGGACGGCGACGGGGACGAGCCGCCGCTCGCCGTTCTTGTTGAGCGCCGACTGCTCCACGTACCGGAACAGGTGCACGATCGCGCCCGGCGGCTGGACGTCGAACGCGATGCTGCCGCGGCCGGCGAGATCGGCCGCGTGCCGGCGGGCGACGTCGTGCCGCTGCACGCGCTCGCGCGCCGCCGCCTCGCCCGCGTCGTCGCCGTTCTCGAGGGCACGCCGCCAGTGCTGCATGTAGAGGTCGGACATCACTTCGTCGGGCGCGGGGCTCTTCGGGTCGAGCAGGCGCGCGGTGTGCAGTGCCTCGAGCACGTCGAGCGTCGCGGACTCGGACGTCTGCTCGAGCCGGGCCAGCTCGGGCTCGCCGTTCTCGACCGCGTCGAGCTCCGGCTTGTCGAGCCAACGGACGCGCCGCGCCGTCTGCAGCGGCCGCACCGTCGCCTCGAGGGCTCGCATCTCGCCGTACGCCTTCGCCACGCCCGCGAGCGCCGCACGTGCGCGATCGACCTCGGCCACCGCGCGCGAACGATCGTGAACGCGGCGAGCCACGGTCAAGACGCGCAGCGCGTCGCCGTCGTCGGGTCGCTGCCGCGCTGCCTCCTCCGCCGCGGCCAGCCCCGCCTCGGTCCGGCCCGCGTCGAGTTCCTGCCGCGCCGTCGCGACGAGCGATCGAAACAGGCGTTCCTCGCGCACGCGGTCGAGCCCACGCGTCGCGCCGACCGACACCGCGGCCACGAGGACCAACGCCGCGACGGCGCTCACCACCACGTGCCGGCGCGCCGCCATCGCGAGCCGGCGGATCGGTCCCGGCGGACGCGCGCGGATCGGCCGGAACTCGAGCAGCGCGTCGAGGTCGTCGGCGAACGCGGCCGCGCTCGAGTAGCGGCGGCTCGGGTCCTTCTCGAGCGCGGTGAGCACGACCGTCTGGACGTCGCGCGGCAGCGCCGCGTTCGTGCGGCGCGGCGGGGCCGGCGCCTCCGAGAGGATGCGATGGAGGATCTCCTCGATCGTGTCGCCCTCGAACGGCACGCGGCCGGTCAGGCAGCGGTAGAGCACGACCCCGAGCGAGAAAACGTCGGCGCGGCCGTCCATGCGCGAAAAGTGCCCGCGGATCTGCTCCGGCGACGCGTAGTGCGGGGTGCCCTGGAACGCGCCGGAGCGCGTGAGCGCGGTCGACTCGGACGAACGGGCGAGTCCGAAGTCGAGCAGCATCGCGCGGCCGTCGTCGTCGCGGACGCGGATGTTCGTCGGCTTCACGTCCCGGTGCAGGATCCCCTCCGCGTGCGCGCACTCGAGCGCCCGAGCGATCTGCGCGGCGAGCCGAAGCGCCGTCCGGACCGGCATCCGCCGCTCGCTTCGCACCGCCTCGGCGAGAACCTCGTCGAGCCCTCGTCCCGGCACGTACTCCATCGCCAGGTACTGGACGTCGCGCTCCTCGCCGGCCGCGTGGACGGTGACGATGTTCGCGTGCTGCAGCCGCGCCACCGCCGCGATCTCGCGCTCGAACCGCTCACGCGCGCCTTCGCGGCGGCGGAACTCCGGTTCGACGACCTTGAGGGCGACGAGCCGGCCGAGCGACTCCTGCTCGGCCAGATACACCACCCCCATGCCGCCGCGGCCGAGCGTCCGGAGCAGGCGAAACTCGCCGAGCCGATCGAACGGCAACCCCAGCTCCGGCACCGGAGGCGGGCCTCCGGCGCGCGACGCACGTTGTCGCTTCGACGCCGATTCATCCTTCGGTTCGCTCATCGGGCTCGGCTTCGTACGATCCATGGTTCATCTCCACGTTATCGACCGGGATCGATGTCCGCGATCGTCCGGGAGACGAGAAACGCTCCAGCGTCGTGATCCGAACGCTCTTTGGCGGAAGATGGCGACGTTCTCGCCAAGAAATCCTCGCGGTCCCGTTCTCGAGCCGGCTCGGACCTCTACTTGAACAGGGTGTCCACCCCCATCGCCTCGTCGCGCACCGCCTCGGGGAAGAGCCGGCGGTTGGCGACCTTCACCAGTGGATGGAGCCACGCCAGGAGCTCCACCGTCACGACGCGATCGATGAGCCGATAGCCGCGCCGCCGGCGCAGGGCGATGTAGAGGATCCCGCGCAGCGTAGAACGCGCGACGCCCGCGCGCTTGAAGTCGAGCTTGATCGCGTAGCGGTGCCGGCGCCGATGCCGCTGCTTGTAGTCGACCTCCATCGCTTCGAGCTCCTGCACGGTGGAGAGGTCGTACGGCCGGAAGTAGTACTCGCGCGCCTTCGCGAGCAGGCGGAACGCGTCTCGCATCCGCTCGATGTCCTTGGCGGGAAGGCCGAGCCGGACGGCGAGCTCGTGCATGCGATCGATCTCTCGCCACGCCTCCCAACCTTGACGCACCTTCGCCTCGCCGTCCGCGACGAAGCACCTCAGGACCTTGCGCATCGGATGATTGACCAAGACGCGGTCCCACAGGACGGACAGGAGCGTCGGCAATCGCGTCCGCCGGAAGAACAGCTTCTGGCGCGCATAGTCGTCGATGTAGAGGAGTTCCTTGACGATCCGATCGGACAGGAGCAGCAGCTCGAGCAGGTCATCCGCGCTCGTGTCGCTCGAGAGGAAGCGACGGTGGTACTCGCGCACCGCCTCCTCGGCGCTCCATCCGTCGCGGAAGATCCGGAGCGTGACGAACGTGTTGATCTCGTTCCAGACCTTGGGCCGCCCGACGTACGTCAGCCGCCGGAAGCGCGTCCAGCCTCCCGTTTGGCACCAGACCATGCAACCGATGACGTTGCGCGCGCCGTGGAGATCGCGCCGATACCGCTCATAGTCGACGCCGATGAACGAAGGATACTCGCCGCACCCCTCGTACTCGCGCCGCGCCTGCAGTTCGATGATCTTCTGGTGGGGGCCTCGGAAGAAGTGCCGGTTCAACGGCAGGTAGCGGAAGAAGTCCGACTCGCCGTACTTCATCGAGATCACGAGCGCGTCGCTCTCTATCCCGTCGAACGTCGCGGCGAACGTATCACGATTCCAAATCAGGTCGCCGATCGGGTACGCGCCCACCGTCCACGTGCGCACCACGAGGCGGCGGCCCCGTTCCGCGAAGATCGGGAGGAGACGACGAAGCCACCGCCGCGCCTGAGCGGGGGTCCGGATCCGCAGCCGGCTCTTGAACGCGTCGTTGACGTCGCGGGCGTCGCACTCGCCGATCCGCAGGATCACGCCGGCGACCTGGGGATAGTCGTCGAGGATCCGTGTGCAGGCCGCGGCGAGCAGGTCGATCGCGCGGCCGTCGTCGTCGCCGATGCGACGCTCGAGCTCCGGCGTCAAGGACAGGACGTCCGACGTGAGGAAGACGTGCAGACCCGCTCGGCCGGCGACGTCGAAGAGCCGCCCGAACTCCTCGCGATACGCGGCGACCCGCTCGCGCAAGGCGTCCGGGTGCGCCTCGTGCGGGAAGAGATGCGCGAGGTCGTCGAGCGACAGCGCGTTCGCGCCCGCCTCCTTCGCGTGGTCCACGAACCGGTCGAAGTACGGGCGGATCTCGTCGAATCGATCTCGATCGACGCGGCCATCGCGTTCGAGGCTCTCGAACGGGATCTTCGACCAGTTGATGCGCTTCTTCCGGCAGCCGCGAAAGAAGGGCGCAATGCCGTCGAGAATGAACAGTTCCATCGGACGGTCCGGATCCACGTTGCCGCGCGGCTCCTTGGGGCGGGACGGGAGGGCGGGTCACTCGTAGCCGACGATGGCCCGCGCGCGAAGAGGACACGGGCGGAACGTCGGCCCTCGAGCGGCAATTGACGCGACTCTATCGGAGCCACGACCCGCCCTTGACACGACCGCGTCTCGCGGGGGCAGGTTCGTCGTCCCCTGGCTCATTGCAGAAAGAGGGCGAGGAAGATGGCCGTGCGGGAGACTCCGGGAAAAGGGGGGAGAAGGGGAGAAGAGTTTTACGCGCTTACCGCAACCCGCACGGACGCGTGCAAGAATAGCCACTTCTTGCCACGCGTCGAGGGTTCGTTCGTCTCTTTCGGTCGCGGACCACCCGGAGCGACCCGGCGCGACGTCACGGCCTCACGTGAACGCCCCGCGCGACGATGGTCACGTTTCCCGACTCGTCCCGCTCCGCGTGCCCCGCGACCACGACCTCTTTCAGGTGGTCGAAACCATGGAAGTCCTCCAGGCGGGCCGTCTCCAACGACTTGCCATCACGAAACTCGACGACCACGGTGCCGGCCGCGAGCTCGTCGGGCGGCTCGCAGCAGAAATCCCAGGGCGTCCGGCACGAGTCTCCTTCCCGCTGGTTGCAGGGCAAGAAGGACAAGTCCGTCAGATTGAATTGGCCGCGGGAATCCACGAAATCGCCGACTCGACCCACGACCACGATCTCGTCCGTGACACCCGCCTTGTCGCGAGCCTCGATGACGCCGATCGCGCCGAGGGGAGCAACCTCGATCCAGTATTTCTCGGCGAGCAGCGCGACGTCCGATGCCGGCCCCCGTGAAGACTCGTCCGAGCAACCAGCGAAAATTCCGCATAACGCAAGTCCAAGCCGCATGTGATTCATTTCGTGACCTCCTTTCGTGACCTCAGTGGTCGGGTGGGGCTGTGTCCGTGATCGATGTCTCGATGTCGCGAGCACGACCGGATCAATCAGGTTTCAATGCGACGGCGATCTCGAGGCGCGCCGTCTCGAGCGCGGCGGGAACCGTCCCGAGCGCGGCCAGCAGGAGCACGCCCGCGAACGCTGCGACGACGCACTCTCCGTTCACCTCGAGGGCGAAGGCCGTCATTCCAATCCGGAACGCGACGTCATCCACGATGACGAGGCAGCCGAGAATGCCGAGCACGCCTCCCGCCGCCGCGAGCACCAGAGCCTCGGCCGACAATGAGCGGATCAGCGCGAACGCCGAGTAGCCCACCGCGCGCAGCGCCGCGAGCTCTCCGACGCGTTCGATCGCCACCGCGTGGAACGTGTTCGCTCCGGTCACGATGACGCTCACCGCGATCAGGAGCGCCATCAAGCCCGCGAGCGCGCGGATCGGATCGAAGTACGCCGCGGCCTCGCGATAGTACGCGGCCGACGGAATGCAAATGAGCTCGAGGTCGAGACGACGTTGCGCGAACGCGGCGACGTCGGCGATGTCGTCCGGCGAGTGCGTCCGCACGAAGACGACGGACACGTCCGCCCGGCGCGCCAGTCCCTGGAGCGGGTGCAGCGGCGCCCAGACCTCCGACTCGAGCGTGGTCCCCGGCGCCGCGAAGACCCCCGCGATCGTATGCGTCGCCCCCTCGAACCGAAGCGTCGCCCCGACCGCCATCGCCTCCGCCGGTACCCCGAGCCTTGCGGCGGCCAGCCGTCCGACGATGACCTCGCTCGGTCCGGGTGTCGCGCCCTCGATCAGCGTGACCGTCTCGTGGACCAGGTACGCCCGATCGGTCACCCCTCGCACGAGGCCCGGAAGGCCCCCCGGCAGTTCGGATGAAGCGGCCCCCACTTCGATCCGCGTGCCCAGGTGGATCTCCCGCGACACGGCCGCCACTCCGTGAACCTCGAGGACCCCGGGGACGGCAGCCGCGACCAGGTCGGCGACGGACTCGGAGACGGCGGAGCGGAGGATGTCGCGCATCGACGAGGACGAGACCAGCACGGCGACGTCGTCACGGCCCTGGCTCGCGAGGCTCTGATCGAGCCCGCGCACGAAGGCGACGGTGGCCGCGAGCACCGCCGCGACCAGCGCGCACGCGATGCCGTTCAGGACGGTCCGGCCCGGACGACGTCCGAGGTTCCGCACCGCGTAGTCGAGGGGCAGCGACCGCACGTCACGCGCTCCGCAGGAGGTGCTTCACATCGGCTTGCGCGGCGCGCATCGCCGGCGCGGCCGCCGCCGCAACGGCCGCGACCGTGGCGACGGCCACGCCCTTGCCGACCTCGAGGATCGTGACCTCGAACCCGATCGTGACGCCTTCGACCCCGACCGCGAGGTGCGACCAGCGCGCGACGATCAGGACGCCGGCGAGTCCGAGCGCGGCTCCCGACAGCGTCAGCACCAGGGTCTCGAGCAGCACGAGCCGCATCAGATGCGCCCCGCCGTAGCCGACCGTGAGGTAGACGCCGAACTCCCGCCGTCGCTCCGCCACCGCAAGGAGAACGGTGTTCGCGACCAGCACGATGACGACCAGCACGCAGACCAGACCGAACGCGCGCGCGAAGCGGAGGATCTCGCGCAGCTCCCGCGTCGCGGCGTCGAGGAACTCGGCGCGCGGGCGCGTCGACGTCGGCGCCTCGGCCGTCGCGAACAAGGAGTCGATCTCGAGCGCGACGCGGCGGGCGGAGCTCGGGTCGTCGATCCTCACCTCGAACTGGGTCACCGTGCCGAGACGATCGACCGGACCGCTCCGTTGGAGGAACTCGAGGTGCGTGAGGATCGCTCCCTCGTCCGCGGGGTCGTCGGACGCGAAGACGCCGGCCACGTCGACCGCGACGTCGCCGAAGCGGAACTGGTCGCCGACGCCGAGCCCACGACGGGCCGCGAACTCACGACCCACCAGGGCCGCTCCTTCCTCACGACGGAAACGCTCGACGTCGCCGGCCAAGACGCGCAGAGGTTTCGATCGGAGGAGCTCATCGACCGGCGCCCCGTGGAACAAGACGACGTCGAGGCTCGCGCGGCAGTTGCTCAGGTAGACCTTGATCGGGAGCACGCTCATCACTCCGGCGACGGCGCGGATCCGCTCGGTGTAGCGCTCCGGCAGGAACGAGGTCTGCGGGCAGTACCGGTTCTCGCGGTAGACGATGAGCGTTCGCGACGCGTCGCTTCCCGAAAGGGCGGAGTCGAATCCACGGCTCAGGCTCTCGATCGACACGAACAGGAAGATCGCGCTCGCCACCCCGAACGCCGTGCCCGCCGAGCGGCCGGCGCGCCGCGCCAGATGCCGCCGGACGAGCGTGAGCCAGATCACCGTACCTCCGCGCCGGCGCCGACGTCGAGGATGCGCCCCTTGTCGAGCGTGATCACGCGCGAGCCGTACGCGGCCGCACCGCGGTCGTGCGTGACCATCACCACGGTCTTCCCCCGTTCTCGGTTCAACCGCGACAGCAGGGTCAAGACGGCGGTGGCCGACTCGTGATCGAGGTCGCCAGTCGGCTCGTCCGCCACCAGCAGCGGCGGATCGGTGACGATCGCGCGCGCGATCGCGACGCGTTGCTCCTGGCCGCCCGACAGCTCGCGCGGGAAGTGGTCGGCCCGCCCGCCGAGCCCGACGACGTCGAGCGCGAGCGTGACGCGCTCGTGCCGCTCCCGCGCCGGCAGCCCGAACAGGTGGAGGGGCACCTCGACGTTCTCGTACGCGGTCAGCACCGGGACGAGGTGGTGCTGCTGGAACACGTACCCCACGTGATCGGCGCGCCACTTGGCGAGGGCGCGCGGCTTCATCCGAGTCAGCTCGTGACCGCCGACGGTGACGTGCCCGCGATCGGCGCGATCGATTCCGGCCATGAGGTTCAGGAGCGTCGTCTTCCCGCTCCCCGACGGTCCGAGGAGCACGAGGAACTCTCCCGCCTCGACGGCGAGGTCCACGTCCGCGAGAGGCGTGACGCGGTGTTCCCCCTTCCGGTACTCCTTGGTGACGTGCTCGAGCACGATGAACGTCATCTTGCCCCCTCCACGATGTGCACGCGCCGCCCCTCTTCGAGCCGGTCGCGTCCATCGTCGATCAGCTTGTCGGTCGCGTTCAGCCCGCCGGACACCTCGACCCAGTCGCCGTCCCGCTGCTGCACCTCGACGCGGCGGAGCCGGGCCCGCGCCTCCGACGCGCCGACGACCCAGACTCGATCGCCGCCGACGAGGAGCCGCACGGGAATTGCAACGGAATCGGGGCCGTCGGCCGGATCCGTCGGGCCCCCGTTCGACGCCCCGAGAAACCGGACCTGGCAGACCATGTCGGGACGGAGCGCCTCGTCGGGATCCACGACCCGCACCTGCACCTCGAGCGTGACCTTCTGGACGTCGGCGAGCTGCACGCGCCGCGTCACTTCGCCTCGGTACGGCCGCCCGGGTCGAGCGTCGCAGACGATCTCCGCCGCCTGTCCGATGCTCGTCGCCGCCACCTCCTCGAACGGGACGTCGACGCGCACGCGCAGCCGCTCTGGGTCGTAGAGCGAGCAGACCGCGACGTCGCGGTGGCCGGCGATCCCGGACCCGGGCTCGATCAGACGCTCGAGCACCACCCCCGCCCACGGAGACCGGACGTCGAGCCGGTCCACGCGCAAGCGCGCCAGCTCGAGCGCCGAGACCGCGCGAGCGACGCCAGCCTCCGCGCTCGCGAGCACGTGGCGCGCGGTCTCGACGCGACGTCGATCCTCGGTCCGCAGCTCTTGCTCGCGCCGCGCCGCGCGTCGCGTCGCCGCCGCCGCCGTGCGGTCCGCCGTCGCCTGGGCCGCGCGCGCCTCGAGCATCACGAGCGCGGCGCGCGCCACGTCTCGCCGCGCCTCGGCGAGCTCGACCTGGCGCGTCCCGGCCGCGCTCTGGGATTGCAGGACCTTCTGCAGCTCCAGCTCCTCGTCCGCGACGCGCACCTCGGCCTGCCCGCGCGCGACCGCCGCGCCGTGGAGCCGCTCCTCTTCTTCACGACTCTGGTGGACCGCGGTCGCGACTTCGACGCGCTCGCCGAGGGCGATCGCCTCGTCGAAATCGATCGTCGCCGCGTCCAGCTCGACGCGCGCTCGTTCCCGCTCCGCCCGCGCGGCCGCGAGCTCCGCCTCCGCCTGCTGGAGCTCGAGGGTGGCGTCGTCCGGCACGAGCCGCGCGACGACGTCTCC
This sequence comes from uncultured Phycisphaeraceae bacterium, assembly GCA_964649825.1. Taxonomy (GTDB): domain Bacteria; phylum Planctomycetota; class B15-G4; order B15-G4; family JADJEK01; genus CAZYQW01. The sequence goes on from CAZYQW010000136.1 coordinate 60,150, forward strand.
TTCGTTCACGCGGTCCGACTCCTGCACCAGGACGTCGAGGATCACGCCGTGGGTGAGCGGAACCACCCGGCGCGCGAACGGGTCGGGCTCGACCCACCCCGCGGCCTGGAAGGCGGTCGCACGCGCCGCCGAACGCTCGAGCGGACGCGGGCGAATCACGGTCACTTCGACGGACGGTCGCAGCACGTCGCGAAACCCCCACGCGAGCAGCGCCGCCGCGCCCGCGACGATCGTTCCCACCACGAACCAGCCAGCGCGTCGCCGTGGCCGCGGACGCGGCGGCGGACGCTCGAACGCACCCAGGTCGACGTCGGGTCGCATCTCCGTCATTGGTCTCGCTCCTCGTCCGCTTCGACGGCGCGGGCCGAGAGCGGTCGCTTCGCGACGCGCTCGAGCGCGACCGTCGCGGGGCCCGCGACGACGATCCGAGCGGTGTCGACCGAGGAGCACCACCCCATGAGGAACCTCCGATTCGAACGGTTCGAGGGAACGCGTCGACCCGTGGCCCGGATGGAGTCCGAGACGAGCCGCCGCACGACGGAGCGAACGAGCGCCGCGCGACGGTCAGAGGAGGAACGAGCAATGAAGCAGATGAACGCGCGGTCCGGCGCGGGCACGCGCCGCGTCGCAGCCGAGACGCGAGCCGAGCCACGGCGACACCGTGCCGGGCGTCTCGGATCGCGCGGCCGCGAGGATGACGCAGTCGGCGTGGGGCATCGGCTGGTCGGGTCCGGAGGGCGTGGCGGCGAGGTGCAGCAGCCGCCGCGTCTCGATCACCTCGCAGCAATCGCACGCCTCGCCGCCGGCCGGAGCCACGTCGCAGCAGGCGTCGATCGACTCCGCGCAGCATCGCTCGCCCGACTCGAGCTCCCCGGTGATGACGCAGCGGTACGACGTCTGCCACGCGAGCAGCGGTCCGGCCAGCACGAGCAGGCACGCCAACCCCGCCGCGGTGAGCGACGCCGGCCCCACGCGTCGGCCGTCGCGGAAGACACCTCTGCGTCGCTGGTTCGAGTCCATCACGAGGAACACTCTCGGGCCCGCGGTCCCCCTTGTCAAGGCCGCGAAAGCCGCGCCGGCGCCGGCCGGGCGTGGCATCACGGGTTCCGCGGCTCCGTCACGCTGGCGTTTCTCCTCGAGAATCCTCCGGGGACGCCGAGCGGTTCTCTCGCCTACGCCCTACGGCGAGGTGAAGTCGCCCACCCGACCGACAGGAGGACCGTCCGATGCGCCGCCCGTCCCTACCCCCGCTTCTCCTCATCGCTCTCGCCGTTCCGGCCGCGGGAGCGAACGTCTTCGTGAGCACCGACTCGGCGGGGCTGCAGCATCCTGGACGGAGCCAGAGTCCGGAGGTCTCGGACGACGGACGCTGGGTCGCGTTCCTCTCGGCCGCGGACCTCGCGCCGGGAGCCTCGACCAACCCGTCCGTGCGGAACGTCTACGTGAAGGACCTCCAGACCGGCGCGACCACGATCGTCGACGTCACGCCGGGCGGAGCCCCGGCGAACGGCTCCGCGGGCGAAGTGTCGATCTCGGGCGACGGCCGCTTCGTCGCGTTCCTCACCCAGGCGAACAACCTCGTCACGCCCGCCGGGCCCGGCGTCGTGCTGCACGATCGTGACCCCGACGGCAACGGAATCCCGGACGAGGGGAACGGCACGTCGATCCTCGCGTCGCGCGACGTGAACGGGAACCCCGCGTGGCCGAACCTGAGCGGGGTCGACGTCTCGTCGGACGGCCGCCACGTCCTGTTCCAGACGAACGTCGCGACGATCGTCCCGGGCGACACGAACGGAGTGGAGGACGTCTTCTCGTTCGATCGGCTGACCGGCGCGACCCACCGGGTGAGCGTGGGGACGTTCGGCGTGCAGACGAACGGCGTCTCGCTCTGGGCGAACGCGTCGGCGACCGGACGATTCGTGGTGTTCCAGAGCTTGGCGCCGAACCTCTCCCCGGGCCACATCTGGGGATGGGACGTCTACCGGCACGACCGCGACCCCGACGGCAATGGGACGTTCGACGAAGGGAACAGCGTCACCGTGGTCGTCTCGAAGTCGTGGAGCGGGCCGAGCGACTCGAACCTCGACTCGATCCTCCCCGACGTCTCCGCGGACGGCGATACGGTGGTCTACCAGAGCGGCGCGACGAACCTCGTCCCCGGGTTCATCTACTCGGACGCGCGGATCTACGTCCGGCGCGTCTCGAAGGGAGCGACGGTGCTCGCCTCGGTGAACGACGCGTTCGGGTCGGCCCACACGCACTCGCGCAACCCGCGGGTCAGCGCGAACGGCCGGTACGTCGTGTTCGACACGGCGTCGAGCAACCTCGTCTCGAACGACACGAACGGGCACGAGGACGTCTTCGTGCGCGACCTCTGGTCGTTCCGCACGACGCGGATCACGCACGGGTTCGGCGGCGCCGAGCCGAACGCGAACTGCTCGACGGCGAACGTCTCGGCGAACGGCGCGGTCGTGGCCTGGCACGCGGCCGCATCGAACCTGGTGAGCTCCGACACGAACGGCGACCTCGACGCGTTCGCGATCGTCGGCTGGGCTCCCGCCTGCCCGCTCGCGGGATGGTCGAACTTCGGGATGGGGCTGGCCGGGACGCTCGGCATCCCGGCGCTGACCGGCGGCGGCCTTCCGCAGCTCGGCTCCACGTTCACCCTGCAGATCGGCAACGCGCGGGGGCAGGGCACGCCCGCGCTGCTCATCGCCGGCGCCGTCCCTACCGCGCTCCCCGCGTTCGGCGGCCAGCTCTGGGTCGAACCGGCCGCGGTCTACGCGTTCTTCCTGCCGGCGGCGGGTCTGTCGATCCCGGCCGCCGTCCCGAACGAGACGCTCTTCTGCGGAGGCGGGTTCCTGGCCCAGGCGTTCGAGCAGGATCCCGCCGCGATCGCCGGAGTGTCGATCAGCGCGGCGATCGCGGTGACGATCGGGCAGTGAGCACCGCGCCGGCTCGAGGGCCCGGGAGCCCGGGGCGGCGACACGGCGCTCGTTGCTCACGGCCCGCTGATCGAGACGGTCGCGCCTCGCGTGCTCACCACCTGCTTGCCCGAGGGGTCGCCGAACAGGAACCACTGCAGGTGGAACGGGAACCCGACGAGCAACGGATCGTTCGGGATCACGCCGCCAAGCGCGAAGAGCGGCCCGGTGTAGACCGGCACGTCGAGCGACACGTTGAGGAAGCAGCCCGGCCCACCGGCGCCGGCGAGGCTCGCCGGCAGCGGCACGCCGTTCCAGTCGGTCCGCGAGAGACCGAGCCAGAGGGCGCCGGAGGTCGCGGCGGTGTTCGTCACCGTGACCGACATCGTCTGGTTCAGACCCGGGATGCCGTCGACATGGAACGACGGCAGTCCGAGGCTTCCCGCGCAGGCGTTGCCGAAGTAGCCGATCGGCACGTACCAGTAGATCGTGTCCTTGCCGGACGCGACCTGGTTCAAGCCGTCCCGCACCTCGACGTCGACGGTGCGCGTGCCGCCCGCGGTCGAGCCGCCGTTCGCGCTCAGGTTCCACGCGATCGCCGGAGAGTACGGCATCCACGACGAGAACGTCCCGCCGTCGTTCTTCAGGCGCATCTCCATCACGCCCGAGTGCGAATCGGTCGCCTGGACCGCCACGGTCACGTTCGGGTCGCCGGTGTGGAGGGCGCCCGCGTCGATGACGACGGACTGGATCGCCGGACCGCCGGCGTCGATGAGGATCGGGCCGAAGTGGCCGGTCGCCGCCGCGTGCCCGACGCCGTCGATCGCGCGGACGTGCGCGTACCAGCCCTGGCTCGACGGCGCGAGCGCCTGGGCCACGACTTGGTTGGCGGTGATCGCTCCTCCCGCCGCCGAGGAGGACGGCGAGTGATCGAAGAGCACCTCGTAGTGCGACACGCCGGAGTGCGCGTCGGTCGCCTTCACCCACGTCACGATGACGACTTGGTTCGACGACCACTTGCCGATGGTGTGCGAGGATGACGTGATCTGCGTCGGCCCGATCGGCGGCTGCGTGTCGATGAGGATCGGCCCGATGTTCGCCGGCGCGCTGCCGTTGCCCGCCTTGTCGAGCGCGCGGACGGAGAAGTAGTAGCCGGTGGGCACGCCGGGCAGCGTGTCCGAGAACGTCGTGGCAAAGCCGAGCGTCGGCGTCAGGCCTGGCGTCGCCGGCGATCCGGCCGTCACCGCGTGCGAGTACCCCGCGAGGCCGGAGTGCGCGTCGGTCGCGGCTGCCCACTGGATCGTCAGCGTCGGACTCGACGACCAGATCCCCGGCGAGTGCGTGCTCGACGTCAAGGTGCTCGGCTGGCTCGGCAGCCCCGAGTCGATCAGGTACGGCCCGCGGCTCGCGAACCCGGCGGTCCAGTTGTTCGAGCGGTCGACGGTCCTCATGTTGAACCACCACCCGCTCGTCGTCGGCGCGAGCGTCTCGGTGTAGCTCGTCACCGCGCCGATGTCCTTCGTCGCGCCGGGCGACGCCGCGCTGCCCGACGTGAAGAGCCCGTAGCCGTCGACGCCGGACAGGTTGTCGGTCGCCGCCGTCCAGGTGTGGGTCACGTTCGGGTCGTTCGACCAGACGTTGATGGCGTGCGACGAGGACCCGAGGTTCGCCGGCAGGGACGGCGCCGTACCGTCGACGGTGACGTTGACCGTCGAGAACGGGTCGTTCGTGTTGTCCGAGCGCGCCTGCACCTGCCACGCCTTCACTCCCTCGCTGTTCCAGTGGACCGTCCACTTCGCGGTGCGCGGCAGGCCGTGGATGACGTTGCCGAGTTGAAGGTCGAAGCCGGGCTCGGGCCCGAGGTTGTCGGTGAGATCGGTGACGATCCCGTCCTTCAACGTCGTCGTCGCCTCGTCGAGCGAGGCGCCGACGTGGCTCAAGGTGTCGATGTAGACGGCCGACGCCACGAAGTCGGGCACGCTGACCGTCGCGGAGACGTCGACGGACTCGCCCGGCTTCACGTACGAGTCGTCCACGGTGAGCGAGAGCGTCGCGGGCGGCGTGGTGTCGCCGTAGATCACCTGGACCGTCACGCTCATCTTCACCGCCGTCACCGTCGACTTGGGCCACGTCTTCCAGCGCCAGATCCCGACCGGTGGGGCGTTGATGATGCGGATCTCGGTGTTGTCCACGGCGCTCTGCTGCGCGACGTACTCGCCGGTGTTCCCGCCGCTCGCGATCGGCGGCGCGTCGACGTACATGTCGATGTCGTTGACGAGGGCCTTCGACGCGCCCGCCGACGCGGCCGGCTCGACGTAGTGCATCACGACGACGACGCGCGTGGCTCCGGGTTCGACCGTGAAGTCGCCGGAGTGCCAGTTGCCGCTCCCCTGCGTGAAGCCCCAGTTGACGAGCAGCGTCTCGCTGTCCGGGAAGTGCGCGCGATACGCGTCCACGCGACCCGCTCCGTAGTGATCGAGGAAGACGTCGTTCTCCGTCGTGTAGACCATGTCATCCTTCGTGGTCGCCGTCCCCATCAGCAGGGACGAGATGCGCGCCGGCGCGTAGCGCAACCACGAGTAATGGTCGACGAGCTGCGCGATCACGCCGACCACGTGCGGCGCGGCCATGCTGGTTCCCCACTTGTTCGAGTAGCTGCTCGACGAGTTCGCCTTGACCGACCGCACCCATCGCCCCGGCGCGACGACGTTCGGCTTCCAGCGGTTGTCGCCGCACGGGCCGCGGCCCGACTTGGTCCACAGGTTTCCCGGGTCGCCGCCGGAGGTGGGCTCGTGGAGGTCCTGGACGTTGCCGACGGTGAGGGTGTTCTTCGCCGAGCCGTGCTCGCTGATCGTCCCGCCGTTCGGGCCGTAGTTGTGCGCGATGAAGACGTGGAGCTGGTCCTCGCTCCAGATCTCGGCGTCGATCAATCGCGCGTTTGCCTCGGTCCCGACGTACGGACTCGGGCTTCCGGGCCCGCTGCTCCCCCACGAGTGGTTGATCACGTGCGGCGCCGGCGAGACGTTGCCAAGCCCGTCGTTGACGCTGCCGCGCATGGTCTGGAACGCGCCGCTCAACGACACGCCCGCACCGGAGCAGGTCGACCCGAAGAAGATCTTCGCGTTGCGGAAGCGGCGATTCGCCGCGAACCCCAGGCGCGGCGCCGCGCCGGTGAAACGCTCGTTCGCGGCCGGAGGATCGCCGAGGATCGTGCCGATCACGTGCGATCCGTGCTCGCAGAGGTCCTGCCACGGGCCTCCGAACGACGTGAGGTCCCACCCGTACGAGTAGTGGCTCGTGAGCGCCTCGTGGGAGATGTGCATCCCCGAGTCGACGGTCCCCGCCAACGCCGCGCCGTTGACCTTGCCGTCGTAGAACGCTCGCGCGTAGTCCGCTCCGATCATCGGCATCGACTCCTCGTGGCCGAGCGACGCCCGCACCTCCTCCTCGATGAACAGGATGAAGTCGTGACCGGCGGCGGGAACGACGCGATCGGCACGGCCGGTGACGCGGAACGCGGCGATCTCGTCGACGTACTCGACGATCGTGAAGCCGAGCTCCTCGAGCTGCGCCTCCTGCCACCCGCGGCTCCGCCACCGCTTGACCTTCGGATCCTCCTCGACAACGACGACGTCCTCCTGTCCGGGATCGTGGCGCGACGCCGTCCCGAGCGGGACCCAGGTCGAGTCGGCGTCCTGGTCGGACTCGAACACCGAGATGAACAGCGGCACCTCCGCGTCCCTCGAGGTCGTGACGAGCCGGTGCGCAAGATTGGGATGCACCTTCTGCCACGGTTCGGCGACGCCGAGCCAGCGCACGAACGGGAGACCGGCCACGACGTTGAGTTGGGCCACGTCGAGGGCGACCTTCACGCAGTACTGCGGATGGAAGCCGAGCGGGCGCGCGCCGTTCGCCGCGAGGACGGCGAGGCGCTCGCCGGTGATCCGGCGCGAGAACATGCAGAACGCGTAGACCTCGCTCGCCGGCCGTCCGCCGGCGCCGACCTTCGCGATCGCGTCGAGGAGGAGCGCATCGACGACCTCGCCCTCGGGCGGCGCACGTCGACCCGCCGCGAAGCCAAGGAAGAACGGGTCCTCCGACGGCTCCGCGATCCGCTCGTCGCCCGCGTCGCCCCCGTCGCCGGGCACGACCTCATCGGAGCCCGCCCGAGGCACCTCGTCATCGAGGACGGCCCGGCCGAAGAGCGTGGCGCCCCCATCGATCGCCTCGCCGCGGAACGGCGGCCGAGACACGATCGTGCCCCCAGGAGGATCGGTCACGGTGACCGGGGTCGCGAGGGACGCCGGATTCGATGCCGCCTCCTGGGCCGGCGCGCCCGCCGATCCGAGCCCGTGAAACCCGGCGAGAAGGACGATTCGAGTCCACGTGGCGTGACGTGATCGGTCCATGGGCACCTCCGCGAAGCAACGTTCCATCCCGCCCGATCCGGAACGGCGCGCGGGCGTCTCGGCAAAAGTGGGGTTCGGGGGTGCAGTTCCAAGCTCGAGCAACGCGCTTGGAAATCTCGTCGAGACCGTGGTCCGTAGACGCTCAGTGCGCGCCGACCAACGTCACGAGGTGCTGCACCAGTTGCCCGTAGTTGGCCGACGCGTGGCTTCCGGGCGCGAGCGTCGGGACGAGATCGAACGACTCGCACGGATCCGTGACGAGGTGATACAGCTCATCGACCGTGACCGGGACAGGGCCGGAGTACGCGGTGCGACGGATCAGCTTGTAGGCGCGGTTGCGGATCGCCCGCTCGTACGACTGCGGAGCGACGGGCACGCCGTTGGGTTGGAAATGCTCGGCGTAGATCCACGACCGTTGCGACGTCGTCGAGCCGTAGAGGTACGGCACGAGGGAGACCGAGTCGTCGGCGACCGCCGCCGACCCGGCCAGGTCCATGATGGTCGCGAACAGGTCCGTCGCCCCCACCAGCTCCTGGACCTCTCCCGGCACGATGCCGGGCCCGGCCGCGATGAACGGGACGTTGATCCCCGCCTCGTACATCGTCCCCTTCGCCCTTGCCGGATCGAAGCAGCCGTTGGCGGCCCCCTCGCTCGCGAACCCCGCCGTCCCGTTGTCTCCGATCAAGAAGATGAAGACGTCGGGATCGATCGCGCGGATGCCATCGATCATGCGCCCGATCTCGCGATCGAGCGCCTGGGCCATCGCCTTGACCCGAACGGGCGTCGAGCTCGCGCCCGTGGTGGGGCAGGTGTACGGAGGGTTCGGACACGCAATCGACGCGCAGAGGCTGGGCGGCGGCGAGTGGACGGGATGGTGAACGGCGTTGAACGCGGCGTACAGCAACCACGGCCGCGTCATCGATGCCGCCCGCCGGATCGCGTCGTCCGCGGTGTTGGTCGTGGCGTACTGATCGACGCAGACCTGTATCCCGTTGACGTCCTTCACCCAGTGGTTGTACGCGTACGGCCCGGGACATCCGGGGACGACGCCCAATGGACTCTCGCCCACGTTGTACATCGAGCCCGCGTACCACTGGAAGCCGCTCGCGAGCGGATGGGACAACCCGTCGGCCGGGTTCGCGAGGTGCCACTTGCCGACCGCCGAGCTGTCATAGCCGGGCAATGCCTCGGGCAGCGTCTTCTCCACCAATGACAGCCCCGGTTGAAAGCTGTTCGACACCACGATGGTCCCGATGCCGTTGCGGAATCCATACCTCCCGGTGAGGATCTGTGCGCGCGTCGGACTGCATACCGGCGCCGCCCACGCGTTGCGAAACAGGACGCCCTCCGCCGCGATCCGATCGATCCGCGGCGTGCACGGCGCGGCGACGGGAGCCTCGGCGTACGCGCCGACCATGTCGACCCCCATGTCGTCGACGACGATGCAGACGAAGTTCGGACGTGCGTCCTCGAACGTGAACTGCGCGATGCACGAGAGGAACCTGCACACCAGCAAGATGGTGATCGAGTCCACACCACCCCTCCAAGGATCGCTCCGCCATCTCACGCGGAGCGTGGGCCGAATGGTTCGAGCGCAAAGTCGGGCCGAAGCTCGAACCAGGAAGGTCTGAGGCGGATTCTACCCTCCCTCCCGGGCCACGCGCCACCGACCGGACCTGGGGAGTCGTCGTTGGAAACCACGGTCGGTCCGGTAGCCTCTCTTCGCGGCAAGCGGATGCCCGCCGCGAGTGGACGATCTCGATGGTGCGAAAGTTCGGTGGAGCGGCGGCGTTCCTCGGTCTGATCCTGGCCACGGCGGCGCTCCTGCGGTCGTTCTTGAACGACTCGGAGACGCCCGATCACGCGTTCGCGCGGCACGACGAGATCCACTACGTCTCGAACGTCGTCCGCTTCGCGCGCGGCTACTGGCACGTGGCGAGCTTCATCAACCCGACGTTCCAGTCGTACCTGCTCTACGCGGCCACGCGGATCGCGGGGTCGGCCGGCGTGCTGATCGGACGCTACGACTCGCTCGATCACTTCGCGCTCGCCATCACGCTCGACCCCTATCTGGTCCGCATGGTGGGACGGGTCCTCGCCGCCGCCTTCGGCGTGCTCTCGGTCCTCCTCCTTTTCCTCGTCGCACGCCGCGTCGTCTCCACTCCCGCCGCGCTCGTCGCGGCGGCCGCGCTCGCCGTCGACCGGACCCACGCGCTCCGCTGCGTGATCGCGGGCAACGAGTCCACGATGGTCCTGCTCGTGCTGGCCACGTTCCTCGCGATCCTGCGGTACCACGAGCGGCCCTCGGTCGCGCGCCACCTCGCCTGCGGCCTGCTCCTCGGGCTCGCGTCGGCCACGAAGTACAACGCGTTCGTCGTCGTCGCCCCGCTCGGGTTCGCCTCGGCCGCCGCGTGGATCGGGGCGCCCGACCGCATGCGGCCGCGCCGGATCCTCGCCAGCTCGATCGGCTTCGTCGCGGCGCCCCTCGCGTTCGTCGCCACGTCTCCGTACGTGCTCGTGAACGCGAAGCAGTTCGTGACCGATTTCGCCAAGCAGTCGTCGTTCCTGCACGCGGGCTACGTCGCGAACGACGCGACGGTCGGGGCTCGCGGGTGGAGCTACTACGTCACCGCGTTCGGCGAAGAGAACGCAGGCGTCGCCTTTGCCGTGCTCTGCGGCGCCGGAGCCGTCCTCGCGTTCGTGCGCGCGGTCACGGGACGCGACGGAAAGGCGGCGCTCGTCCTGCTCGCCGCCGTCCCGTGCTACCTGTTCCTCGGCTCGGGCATCTTCAGCCGGATGCGGTTCCTGCTCCCCGCGATTCCGTTCATGCTGCTGCTGGGAGCCTACGCGATCGACCGCGCGGCGGCGCGGATCACCGTCCGCCCCGGGCGCCACGCCTGGATCGTCGGCGTCGTGGGCGCCGCGACGCTCCTGCCGGCCCTGGCGGAGAACACGGGCTTCATCCGCCGGCAGGTCGGCGACCGCGAGCGCCGGCAAGACCTCCGCGATTGGGCCCACGCGCACCTCGATCCGCGCGAGGTGTACCTCGAGCTCGCGTCCGCCCCTCCCGCGCGCGTCCTCGACCGCGAGGAGGAGATCCGGGCGTTCCGCATCGAGCGCGAGCGCCTGCGATCGGACGCGGAACGTCGCGCGCTGGACGACCATCTGGCCGGATCGATTCGATCGATGCCGCTGCAGATCGTGATGGACGGCGCGACGACGCTCGCCGAGCTGCTCGATCGCATGGAGCAGGGCGGCTATCGCCACCTCGTGCTCGTCCTGGTCGAGCGCCACCGGAAAGACTTCGATCGCCTCCCGGCGTTCGTGAACGAGAGGGGCATCACCGGCTGCCCGTTCTGGCCCGAGCTCGTGCGGTTGCTCGACTCGCTCGAGAGCAGCCCGACCGTGACGAGCCACGACGGAACGCTCACGATGCGGGTCTTGACGCTTCCTTGGGGATAGAACGGCGCGGCGACTCGCCTATCGCGCGGGCCGGACGTTCCGGGTCGTCCGAGTCTTCGGGGCGGGCGGGCGCGCGAGCACCTTCGCGCGGAACTCCTGGACGACGGGCAGCGCGTCGAGCCAGGCCGACGCGTCCGCCCGCGACGGATCGAGCGGGTTCGGCTCTCCCGCGAAGCCGGGCGGGATCTGACTGTGGAGCCGCGGGGGATCGGTCTCCTCGTCGACGAAGTGGTACTCGTAGCCGGGGACGCAGAGGTCGTCGTCCACGAGGACGTCGATGGTGCGCACGCCGAAGCTCGACAGCTCTGTGGTCAGGCTCTGCGGCGGGTTGACCCAAACGTGCTTGGGCGACGCGATGAAGTAGTACTGGATGCGACGGTTCGACGACAGGATCCGGTACTTCTCGAGCGGCCCGCCGTAGAACTTGCTGTCCGAGAGCGTCCGTTCGATGACGCCCGCCGCGAAGTCGGGCTCGAACCCGCGCGTGAAGCGGAGCGACGTCGGATCTCCCCGCCGCGTGAACCGCGCCACCGGCCGGCCGCCGTTGATCTGGTATCGCGCCTCCGCGCGGCGTCGCGGCGCGGTGAACTCCGCGTACGGCTTCAGACGGCCGGCCGGCCCTTCGCGCAGCACGCGCTCGACCGCGTCGTCGTCGCGCCGCGGCCGCTTCGTCCCGCGAACCGCGTCCAGCGCGCCCTGGAGCTCGAACGGGAGGTTCGTCGTCTCTTCGGCGCTGCAGAGCGCCTCGCCGTCGCCGCACCACGCCCATCGAGTGTCGCCCTTGCCGATCCAGTACTCCTCCGCCGTGTGGACGAAGTGGCTGGCCGCGCGCCAGACCAGCGACGAGTCCTTGTAGAACAGCCGCGGATAGACGGCTCGAGTCGGTGCATCGCCCCGCGGCACCACATACGCCACGAAGAAGCCGAGGCCGTCGTCGAACTTCGGATCGGTCAGGAAGAACGTCACGTGGAAGAGGTGGATCGCGGCGCGCGGGACGTACCCACGCTCGAGGAAGATCGACGGATCGAGCCGCGCGGAGCCGGCCGGGCGGAGCACCGCCCCATTCGCGACGAGCGCGCGAAACTCGCGGGCGATCTCGCGGCGCGGTCTCGGATCGGGTTCGACGCCGACGACCACCCGTGTCTCCATCGTGCGGCTGGAGGGGGCCGGGCGTGCTCGCCGCCTCGCCGGATGCTTCGATCGTTTCCTGCTCATGCGAGCCGGTGTCTTACAGGTCTCGCGCGCGTTCCCAAAGCCTCGGCCGCCACGGTGCGGGCGCGGCGTCGATCATCGGACCCGGCACGGAGAGGGCGGCGGCGGCGGCGCGTCGGGCGAACCACGATGGTCCGGCGGCATCGTCACGATCCATCGAACCGTCCCAAGCCGTAGTTGTTGCCGTTGCCGATCATCGGCCACGCGAGTTGAGCCCTGAAACCCCGGACGAGCCGGCGGTGCGGAGCGATCGACTCCCGGAGGTCGATCATGAGAGAAAGCGGAAACAGCCGACGACGGCGGTACACGAACGAGGAGCGCGAAAAGATCCTCCGCGACGCGGAGGAGTTCGGCGTGGGCGAGGCGGCGCGCCGGCACGAGATGTCGGAGAGCACGGTGTTCAGTTGGCGACACCGTTTGCGCGGCAAGGCCGAGGGATCATCAAGCCCCGCGTCGGAGCCGCCGTCTTCGCGAGCCCGGTCGGACGAGGCGCCAGTCGCGGACGGTCGCGATGGTGGCGCGGAGCAGACGGTGGGCGGAGCGGCAGAGAAGAAGCCCCGAAGCCCGGCGAGGAGCTACACGCCGTCCGAGAAGGCGCAAGCCCTGGAGCTGGCCGCCACTTCTGGTGTGAGTGACGCGTCGCGAACGCTCGGCATGAGTCGCTTCTCGATCTACGCGTGGCAACGCCAGGCGAAGAAGTCGGCGGCCGGAGAAGGACCCTCGCCCACGAGTGGTCCGGCGCCGGCCGAGATCGAGGAGCAGCGTGACCGCGAGATCCTCGCCGAGTGGAAGCAGCACCCCGGCTTGGGCCCCAGCCAAGTCAGGAACCAGCTCCGCCGCCACGGGATCAAGGTCTCGGTTCAGACCGCGCGTCGGGTGATGGAGGATGCGGGATACCGCCCCCCGAAGGTGAAGCGCGAGAAACACGACAAGCGCTACGAGGCGGTGCGGCCCAATCATCTTTGGCACCTCGATTTCGTCCA
>CAZYQW010000137.1:0-148167 GCA_964649825.1 uncultured Phycisphaeraceae bacterium
GCGACGCAGCGCGTCCGCCCCGAGAACCTGCGCCGCTACCGCTGGCGATGGCGCCTGCGCCGGCGCGAGCTGGAGCAGGGCCGGCGCACGACGGAGAGCTACCGCCAGAGCGTGGCGTCGCTCTTCGAGCTGCTCCACCCCGGCGACACCCTCGCGCTGCGCCGCGCCTGGGTCGCGCGCACGAAACAGGAGATCTGAATCGATGACCGGGCGCTTGGGCATAGGCCTCCGAGAACCGCGTGATCCGCGGCGGCTCCTTCAGGAACACCGCCCGGAACGCGCGCTCGGCGAACCGGAACAGGAACCACCCGGCGAACACCTGGGACAACGTCGGCTTCCGCCCCGCCAGCGCGTCACGAAGCCCGATCGGCGCGGTCGACCGGACTTCGTCCGGCGATCGCGTCGCAGCGCGAGGTGACGGACCGCCCGAGCGTCCTCGCGGGAGCCCGTCTCCCGCGGAACACCGAAGCGCCCGCCGGGGGTCGTAGGGCCAACGGGCCCGAGCCTCCCGGCGCGGCGCACTTTTTCACGGCGGGCCGACGGGGCCGCGGCGCCCGGCTTCGCACGGGCGCTTCGCGGCCGTAGAGGGTCAGCGTGCTCGGGGACGCGGTGTGTGGATGCAACGCGGGAAGTACCTGCGCCATGATTCGCATCAGCGCCGATGGGAGGGGTGAAGTGGTGAAGTTAGTCGGAGGTGACGGACCTGGCGGGGCGGAAGCCGACGCTGTCCCAGGGGCCCGCCGGGTGGTTCCTGATCCGGAGCGCCGAGCGCGCGCACCGGGCGGTGTTCCAGAAGGAGCCGCCGCGGATCACGCGGAGCACGGAGGCTGGTTCCACCCATGCGCTTCCGTCAGCCGGTGCACCCTCGTACGACTCGTGATACCAGTCCTCGCACCACTCCCAGACGTTGCCGTGCATGTCGTAGAGCCCCCACGGATTCGGCTCGAGCCTCGCCACGGTGTGCGAGGAACCCTTGGCGTTGTCGCCGAACCAACCGTGCTGGGGCAGCAACTCTGGATCGTCGCCGAACGAGTAGTCGGTCGTCGTCCTCGCCCGACACGCGTATTCCCACTCCGCCTCCGACGGCAGCCGCAGCCCGACACGTTCGCAGAACTCGCGGGCTCGCGTCCATTCCACTTCGGCCTTCGGCAGCGCGGAGACGCCGCTACTCGCGCCAGATTCCATGACCCGCGACCACATCCCCTCCGTCACCTCGGTCTTCGCGATGAAGAACAGTCGTTCGAACACCACCGGATGTCGAGGCGACTTATCTCCTGAGTCTCTGCCCATCTCGAACTCCCCCGCCGGAACGAGCACGAGGAGGAGCGCCGTCGCCGCGCCGATCTCGTACCTCTCGTCCTTCCCTCGAACGGGAACCTCGCCGGTTCGCTCGACCGCGAACTCCTCGAGCTTGCTCGCGGGGTCCGGCCCGATCGGACGCAAGCCGACCTGCGGCGCCAGTGAGATGCCGCCGTACTTCGAGTTCGCCGCAACCCGCGCCCTCACGGCGGCCCAAGCGTCGGCGTCTTCCCGAACCATTCGGTTCTCGAACCCGATCACCTCGTCCAACCTTGCCTTCATCGCCGCGCGATCCACGGCTCCAAGCTCCGCCAAGAGCTGCTCGATCTGCTGGCGCTCGCCGCTCTCGGCGTCCGTCGGCGCGCTCCTCGCCGTCATCGATTCGAGCACCGCTCGGTGATCCTCGACGTGGGTCTTGATCTCGTCGATCCGTGCCAGCCAGCCCCCAATCTCCTCGCTCCCCTTCGGTCCCTTCGGCCAGAGCTCTTTCTCGAGCTCGACGAGGGCGGCCAGCTCGAGCCGGTCGATGTTCGGCTGGAGACGCTGCTGCTTCCGCGCCGCGTCGACGGCGAACCAACCGGCGACCACCGCGAGAACGAAGACGACGCCCGTGACCGCGCGGCGCAGGTTCGTCCGCCGGCGCGCATGCCGCGTCGCCGCGCGCAGACATTCGGCGCCTCGATCCGTCGGGTTCTTCACTCCCGCGTACTGCGCGAGCTTCGCGTCCGCCGGCAGGTAGCCGGGGTTCCGGTCGTGCTCGATCCAGTCCTGTGCGTCGTCGTCGAGATCGTCGCGCAGCTCGAGGTTCCTCCGCACGGCGTCGACCCGATCCCGCAGGTCGGCCCAAACGCGCAAGAGCGCCTCGTGGATCAGATCGACCCGGTCGCCGTCGACGCGGACCAATCGCATCGCCGCGGCGCCGCGGCCGCCGCCGCTCGGATCGTCGCCTCCGGCGAGAGTCGCGAGGAGGGACTCCTCTTCCTCACCACCCGTGGAAGGCACGCCGGCGAGCAGCGCGAGCGCCTCGGCGCGCGTCAGCGTCCGCCGGGCGTCCGCCTCGCCGCGGCCCGTCTTCACGAGATGGACGAGCAGGTCGTACGCGCGCTCGCGCTTCGCATCCGGGATCGTCGCCATCCGGCGCCGCGCGCTGCGGGCGATCGCGCCGTCGATCGGGCGCACCACTTTCTCGCCCTTCCCCTCGCCGTCGCCGAGCGCCTCGTACCTCTCGTGCGTGAGCCTCTTGGCGGCGACCCCGCCGCAGTTCAGCCACAGCTCGCGCAGCACGTGCGCCAGCATCGGCAGCTCGGCCGCGAGGGCGCGGCCTCGGTCGTCGTCCTCCTCCGTCGACGCGGCAGGGCGCATCGTGTCGCGGAACTCCGCTTCGATCCGCTCGGCGAGCCCGCTCTCCCAATCGAGGCCGAGGACGGCGGCCGGCCCGGTCAAGATGAGTCGCAGTGCGCCGTCGCGGACGCGGCCGAGGTGATACGTGCTCGCGCGCTCGTTGATCTTCGCGAACAGGCGCGGGAGCCGCTGCTCGAACCGATGCAGGAAGTCGGTGCGGATGGTGGTGACGAGGTGGACGGGATTCTCGTGCTCGAGCGCGCCGGCCAGCACCTTGTCGAACGTCACCAGGTCGCCGCCGTGCGTGAACGCCTCTTCGAGCTGATCGGCGAACACAAGCAGACCGTAATCGTCCGGCTTCGCCTGCTTGCCGCTCCACTCGCTCGCGACCAGATCGAGCCCGAGCCCGTCCTTGTGCACGACCTGGCCGACCGTGTCTTTGTACGACTCGCCCACGTACCCGAGCGCGCTCGCCACCGCCTTGGCGAGGTTCCGGAGGGGCTCCCCGCCCGGACGGAAGACCGCGATCGCCCAACGCCGCGGCGCGCCCTCGAGCCACCCGCGCCGCACCGCCGAGATCCATCCCGCGCGCACGAGCGACGACTTCCCCGCGCCGCTCGCGCCGTGGACGTGGAGCCAGCGGCGGTAGCCGTCCTTCGTCTGCCCGAGCCGCGCGCAGAGGTCGCGCACCTCCTCGGTGCGACCGAAGAAGAACGGCGCGCGGTCCTGGTCGAATGGCTCGAGGCCGGGGAACGGGCCGTCCTCGGCCTCGATGGCGACGGCCGGGATGGAGTGCACACCGAGCTGCTGGTGGATCTCGACGAACGTGTCCGGGCCGGCCTTCGTCGGGTCCTCGCGGAGCCGGAGCGCCTCGAACGTCGCGAGCCGCTTCGGCAAACGCTCGGGCCAGGCGTCGCCCCGGCCCGGCAGGAGCAACGGCACGATCTTGAACTCGGCGCCGCGCTGCGCGCGCAGGTTGAGCGCCCAATCGATCTCGACGTCGACCCAGCGCCGTTCGAGCGGGGCGTCGCCGATGAGGATCAGGTAGCCGTCCGACTTCTCGAGCGCGTCGTAGAGCGTCTTCGTCCACTCCCCGGTCGGGATCGTCCCGGCGACCGCCGAGCACCAGACCGGCTGCCCGGCCCGCTCGAGCCCCTCGGCGAGCGCGCGCGCCGCCTCGGCGTCTTCGCGGCAGAACGTCAGGAACAGCACCCGTCACCCCTCCCGGCTCGCCATCGCTCGTCTCCGGCCGGCAAGGATAGGAGCGCGGCGGCGACCGCGCCAGACGGGAGGCGACGCGTTCGATGCGACCGATGTTCGCGGCGACGCCCGAGCCGGGGAGGGCGAGCGAGCTCGGTGGGATCGCCGGACCGGTTCGACGGAGATCGCGGACGTGCTCGACGACGGGCGGGCGCGCCGTTCCACCCGGTCTCCGGGTCGGCGTGGCGGGGAGGCACGGTCTACGGGTTCCCGTTCGGGCCCGCCTTCGTCCCGATTCGCTTCCGGCAGTCGCCGCGCCGTGGGGGCCGTGCCACCGGATCTCGAGTTCGGAGTTTTCCGCGGATTTCGCGTTGTTCCGGGCGGCTCGCGCGGCTCCTCGGCCCGACGACGGTTCCCTACCCGGAGGTCACGATGAGCGCGGTCCCCACGTCCTTCTTCTCCTTCTGCATCGTTCTAGGTTCCGTGATCGCGAACGCGGCCGGAGGAACGATCTTCGTCGACGACGATGCGACCGGCGCCAATGACGGGTCGAGCTGGAGCGACGCGTACACGCGCCTGCGCGACGCGCTGGCCGTGGCGGCGGCCGGCGACGAGATCTTCGTCGCGGCCGGGACGTACCGCCCCGACCAAGGAACCGGGGCCACGGCCGGCGATCGCGCGGCCACGTTCGCGCTGCCGTCGGGGGTCCGCGTCTACGGCGGGTTCGCCGGCTTCGAGACCTCCCTCGCGGCGCGCACGGGCCTGTTCGATCAGACGCGCCTCGACGGCGATCTGGCCGGCGACGACCAGCCGGGATTCTTGAACGTCGGCGACAACAGCCGTCACGTCGTCACCGCGACCGCGGTGGACGCGACGACCGTGCTCGACGGCTTTCGGATCGCCTCCGGGAACGACGACGGCCCGACGGCGATCGGAGGCGCCGGTCTGCTCATCACGAGCGGCGCAATGCTCCGGGTCGAGCTCTGCCGCTTCGAATCGAATCGGACGACCGCGTTCTTCCCGCGAGGCGGCGGCGCGCTCGTGAGCTCGGCGAGCTCGCCCACGCTGGTCGCCTGCAGCTTCGTCGGCAATCTCGGCGACAACGCCGTCGGCGGTGCCGTCTTCATCTCGAACGGCGCGCCCACGATCCAGTCGTGCCTGTTCGAGAAGAACGAATCGGTGGGCGGCACCGTCGTCGGTGGCTCAGTGGGCGACGGCAGGGGAGGCGCGGTCTACTGCGTCAACGCATCGCCGCACATCTCCGACTGCACGTTCCGAGAGAACCGAGCTTACTACTATCCCGCGGGCGGTGCGCTCTTTCTCTTTGGCGCAACGGGGGCGGCCGTGGTGGAGGGATGCGAGTTCTCCGCCAATCACGCGACGGGACCCGGTGGGGTCAACGGGGGCGCGCTGCAAGTCAACGGGTCAATCGACGTGTTGGTCGACGGGTGCCGCTTCGAGGCGAACACCGCGTTCGGTTACGGCGGCCCGACGTTCGGCGGGGCGATCTCGAGCACGGGTCGGCTGACGCTGCGCGATTGCGAGTTCACTGCGAACCGGGTGACCGACGCCCCCCTGGGCGGCCACGGCGGCGCAGTCTACTCGCATAGCTCCGATGGGACGGACGCGCTCACGGTCATCCGCTCCCGCTTCCTCGGCAACGTCGCGGACTCGGTCACCGGAAATGCCGGGTTGGGCGGGGCGATCTTCGTGACGCGCTTGTTCGGGACAACCGCGATCCACGCCTCGATCCACCACTGCTCGTTCCGCGGCAACTCCGCGACGGGGGTCGGCGACTCTGCGCAAGGCGGCGCCATCTACGCCGCGCACACCTCCGGCGTCCAGATCCACGGCTGCGAGTTCAGCGGCAACCGCGTCACGGCGAGCGGACCGTCGCGGAACGGCGGGGCGATCTTCAACTGGGGGTCGACGCCCCTGACCGTCACCAGCTCCACGTTCGCCGGGAACACGGCGGCCGACGCGGGCGGCGCCGTCTGCTTCTCGGCCTCGGCGGCCGCGGGGTCGTTCTCGAACTGCGTCTTCTGGGGGAACACCGACGCCGGCGGCGCGGGCGAGCTCGGGCAGATCTCGTTCACCGGCCCCGCCCCGATGCTCGCGTCCTGCATCGTCCAGGGGTGGACGGGGGCGCTCGGGGGGAACGGCAACTCCGGCGCCGACCCCAAGCTCGTCGACGCGGACGGCAAGGACGGCGTCTTCGGGACCGACGACGACGACCTCCGCCTGTCCGGCTCCTCGCCCGCGGTCGACGCCGGCTCGAACCCGCTGGTCGGCGCCGACACCGCCGACCTCGACGGCGACCAGGACGTGACCGAGCCCGTCCCGTTCGACCTCGCCGGGTCGCCGCGGTTCGCCGATGTCCCCGCGGTCGCGGACCAGGGCGTCGGTGCGGCGCCGATCGTCGACATCGGCGCGTACGAGACGCCATGCTCGTCCGGCGCGACCGCGTTCGGCGCGGGGTGCCCCGGCTCGGGCGGCTTCGTCCCCGCGATGGCGATCGACGGATGCACCGTGCCCGGCGGCGCCCTCACGCTCTCGATCACGAACGCGCTCGGCGGGTCGACCGCGATCGTCTTCTTCGGACTGGCGCCGGCATCGATCCCGATGGGGTTCGGCTGCGACCTTCTCGCCGCTCCGCTCCTGCCGCTCACCATCGCGCTTCCGCTCGGCGGCAGCGGGGCCGGGGCGGGCTCGGTCCAGGTCACGGCGCCGCTGCCGCTCGGGACGTCGCAGCTCGACCTCGCGATGCAGGCGTTCGTGCCGGATCCCGGCACGCCGCCCGCGTTCGCCAACTCGAACGGCGTGCGCCTCGAGGTCGACTGAGCTCGACCGATGCGGCGGGTTCGCGATCGATCGCAGCGCCGCGGTGTCGGGCTTGGGTGTGGATCTGCACGGGTCATCTCTCGCCCCGCCCGATCGGCCGCTCGGTCGACGTCGAGGACGCCGTCGGCTCGGAGATCCTGCTTCGAGCATCGGAGTCGCGCGGGAGCGTCGACTTGGTGGTCGCCGCGCCGGAAGGAGCGCCGCTGAACGACGTCTCCGTGCAGGTGTCCGACCAAGCGGAGCCGTCCTTCCACACGTACGGCGTGTGGCCGTTCCGCAGACCGGACGATCGCGGCCGAGTCACGTGGTCCGGGCTGCCGATCGGCGCGACGTGGTTCGTGCACCTCGTCGATCCGAACGATCGCTACCGCGCGATCTCGATCCCGTTCGACACGCCGGCGGTGGACGGAGGACGAGCCGAGGTCGGCGTTCGCTTCGCCCGGCGGAACCTCGCGTTGACGGGCACCGCGCCGGAGTCGTGCCGCTTCGCGCTCGTGCCGGACGGCACGTCCGACGTGGACGCATTGAACCTCTTCCTGCACCCGGGCCTGAGGGCCGAGAGGTCGAGAGCGAATCCTGGCTGCTTCCGCATCGTCGTTCCCTCGAGGATCTCGTTCTCCGGCGGCGGAACGCTGGTCGCGGTCGACGGCGCGGAGTCACCGCAGAAGCCGGACGACCCGCTCCGCATCGCCCGCGTGGAGCTGCCGCAGTGCTGGCCGGAAGGCGACCTCGACGTCGGCCACCTCGAGCCGATCCCTTTGCCGATCTTCGCGTCCGGCCGCGTCGTCGACTGCGTGTCCCGGGCGCCGGTGGCGGACCGCCGCGTCAGGGTGAGGGTCGACGTGGCGACGACGGATACGACGGAGTTCTTCGAGACCGACGCGGCGGCCGATGGAACGTTCGTCCTGCGCGGGCCGCGGATGGACGGGCGCTGGCTCGTCTCCGCCGACGATGACGCGGACATCGAAGAGGACGGGATGGAGTTCGAGCCCGGTGCCACCGGCCTCGAGGTCGAGGCGCTTCCGCTCGTCACGGTCACGGTTCCCGTTCGGCTCCCCGCCGGCGTTTCCGCGCGGCTGATCCGTACGTCGGCCGGCTCGAGTGCAGCCACGCGGTACGCCTCTCTCCGCGGCGAGGGGGAGGACGCGATCCTCGAGTGCGGCGAGCTCGAGCCAGGGTCGTATCGCGTCTCGCTCGCGGGATCGATCTCGCGGTCCGCTCCCCTCCACGAGTTCGAGTTCGAGATCACCCGCGACGGCCGCGCGCGCGGCGTGCCCGAATCGATCGACCTGCGCGGGCGGGCGCACGCGTTCTCCATCCTCGCCGCCGACGAACGAGCCGAGCCGATGGCGACCTTCCAGGTCCGCTGCGTCGCCGACCCGTATCCGTTCGGGTGGCGGGGCGCGGCCGGCAATCCCGTGGCGCTCGTCGACGCGGCATCTTCTCTCGACGTCATCGTAACCGCGCCCGGCCGGCGCGCCACGCTCGCCCGCATCGGGGCCGGAGCCGCGCGCGTCGCTCTCGCCCCCGCGATGACGGTGAAGATCGTCGTGCCGCCGGAGCAGGTCCCGCCGCTCCCGTGGCGGCTCCTCCTCGATCTGCGCGCGCGGGAATCGGTCCTCAGCGCATCGTCCTTCCGGAAGCTCCAAGCGGCGATCGCAGCGGAGAGCGCGGCGGAGATCACCGGGAAGCGCCTCCGTTTCGACGCGTCGGGCACGGTCTCGTTCGAGCTCCCGATCGCGGGATCGTTCGACGCGCGGCTCGTCCTCGACTCGGCGATCGTCACCGGCGACGGCACGGAGGACCGGGTGGTCTCCGAGACGCGAACGATCGACGTGGTCGAGCAGACGGAGCCGCAGGAGTTCGCGCTCGCCGTCGACGCCGCGCGCGCCGCGGCGGTCCGGCGTTGACGGTTGGCCGCGACGTTCCCGTCGGAACGGATTACAAGGCCCTCGCGTCTCCCCGGCGAACGCGAGGGTCGATCTGCGTCGCGGTGCGGCCCGATCCACCGAAGGCTCCGGAGCGAGCCTTGACGCGTTCCACGCGGTCGTGTCTCGTGCGCTCATGTCGAGTTTGCGAACTGGTCACGGAGCGCCTGCGCACTCTCCGCGCGAGTCCGGTGGGAAGGCCCGCGGGGGCGTCTTCCTCCGAACCGGCCGCACGCTCGAATGGCTCGCACCCGGCCGGCGGGCGGCGCCCCTTGGTGGAGGGTGCGGTGAGACGGCGGAGCTCCTGGCGCTCGTGGAGGCACCGAGATGACGACCTACGGCGCGGCGGAGCTCGAGGCGATGATGAAGGACCTCGAGTCCGACCGGGTCGAGCGAAAGGAATCGCTCCAGGGTGATGCTCGGACCAAGGTCCGGGAAGCGGTCTGCGCCTTCGCGAACGATCTGCCGGATCATCGACGCCCGGGAGTGGTCTTCGTCGGCGTCCGCGACGACGGGTCTCCGTCGGGACTTCCGATCACCGACGAGCTGCTTCGTGCACTGGCCGACGTCAAGACCGACGGGAACATCGTCCCGCCGCCGACGCTCACGGTCGCGAAGCATGTCCTGCTCGGCGCGGAGGTCGCGGTGCTGACCGTTCGTCCGGCGGACTCGCCTCCCGTGAGGTTCAAGGGCCGGGTGTGGGTGCGCATCGGGCCCCGTCGTGCCATCGCTACGGCATACGACGAGAGCATCCTGAACGAACGCCGTCGCCACCGCGACCGTCCGTTCGACGCGCAGCCGGTTCCCTCGGCCACGCTGGAAGACCTCGACCGAGACGTGTTCGAGAACGAGTACCTTCCGTCCGCCGTCGCGCGAGACGTCCTCGACGCGAACGACCGGACCTTGGAGCAGCGTCTTGCGGCCACGAAGATGGTCGTCGCCTCGGACGAGCCCACGCCCACCGTGCTCGGGGTGCTGGTACTCTCGCCACGAACCCGCGATTTCCTGCCCGGGGCCTACGTTCAGTTCCTCCGCATCCAGGGCACGAATCTCGACGACCCGATCACCGACGAGGGCCTGATCGACGGGTTGCTCAGCGACGTGCTGCGGCGCATCGACGAGAAGCTGGAGGCGCACATCATGACGGCGGTCGACTTCACTTCGGCATCCCGCGAGCAACGCCACCGCACCTATCCCAAGGGCGCGCTTCAACAGCTCGTGCGCAACGCAGTCCTGCACCGCACGTACGAGGCGACGAACGCCCCGGTCCGGGTCACCTGGTACGACGACCGCATCGAGATCTCGAGCCCCGGTGGTCCCTTCGGCACGGTCCGGGCCGAGAACTTCGGCGCACCCGGCGTGGCCGACTATCGCAATCCAAACCTGGCCGAGGCGATGCGGGTGCTCGGGTTCGTCCAGCGCTACGGCGTGGGCATCGCCACGGCTCGCGGGCTGCTCGAGGAGAACGGCAATCCTCCGCCGGAGTTCGACGTGCAATCGACCTTGATCGGGGTCACGGTGAGGGCGGCGCAATGAAGACGATCGCCTTCTTCAACAACAAGGGCGGCGTGGGCAAGACGTCGCTCGTCTACCACCTGGCCTGGATGTACTCCGACCTGGGTCTCGACGTCGTGGCGGCCGACCTCGATCCGCAAGCGAACCTGACGAGCATGTTTCTCGACGATGAGCGTCTCGAAGCGCTCTGGTCCGAGACCGGCATCCGGCAGACCGTGCACGGCGCGCTGCGACCGCTTCTCGAAGGCACCGGCGACGTCTCCGCACCGCACGTCGAGGAGCTGGCGGCGAGCCTCGGTCTGGTCGTGGGAGATCTCGCGCTCTCGGCGGCGGAGGACGAGCTCTCCAGACAGTGGCCTGAATGCCTCGACCGCGACCCCCGGGCGTTCCGCGTGCTCTCGGCGCTGTGGCGCATCCTGCGCAAGGCCGCCGATGCGGCCGGGGCCGGCCTGGTGCTGGTGGACGTGGGGCCCAACTTGGGCGCGTTCAACCGCGCAGCCCTCGTCACGGCGGATTACGTCGTCGTTCCGCTGGCCCCCGATCTCTACTCGCTCCAGGGCCTGCGCAACCTGGGCCCCACCCTGCGTCGCTGGCAGAGGGAATGGGCCGAACGACGCGATCGGAACCCGGTGCAGGATCTCGAGCTGCCGGAAGGAGCCATGCGGCCGATCGGCTACATCGTCATGCAGCATGCCGTTCGCCTCGACCGGCCCGTCAAGGCTTATGCGCGTTGGATGGAGCGGATCCCGCGTGTGTACGCCGAGGCCGTTCTCGACGAGCGTGCGCAGCCTGGCGTCACCATCGAGCGGGATCCCAACGGCCTCGCCACGCTGAAGCACTACCGCAGCCTCATGCCGCTCGCCCAGGAGGCGCGCAAGCCGATGTTCCATCTCAAGCCCGCCGACGGCGCCATCGGTGGTCACGCCAAGGCGGTGCAGGAGTGCTACGGCGACTTTCGCGCGCTCGCGCGCACCATCGCCGAACGGAGCGGGGTCGCGCTGCCCTGAGCAGAGGAAGAGCCCGACCGAAGTCGCTCTGCCCGCCGACGCCATCGACCGGGCCGCGGCGCGGGAGAGGTCGATTCGGTGCGGGCGCCCGAGCCGACCGCAACCGTGGGTGGACCGGCGGTTGGACTCGGCGGACCCTCGTTCGTCCAAGCTGATCTCATCCAAACCGAAGACGAGACCGTCGCGTCCGCCTCGGCTGCGGGCGCGTCGCCATTGACGGCGCTGCAGGCGCGGGAGTATTCCTCGAGCGACACGGAAACGAACGGTGCGGCCGCTGCGGCTGCACGTTCATGGCGTCTGCATTCGGCAAGAAGGAGGATCCATGTTGTTCATCCCGTTGTTCATCCCGTTGTTCTTGGTGGCCGCGCTGGCGTCGGCGCCGCAGGGCGCGGGCGACGAGGGTCTGCGCGCCCGCGTCCTCGAGCTGGTGGAACCGAGCCGCGCGCACGGCATCGACTACGGCCCCGCCCGCGCGCTCGGCGTCGCCGCGATTCCGATCCTCGACCAGATGCTCGAGGACGAGACGCGAAAGTCGAGCTGGAGCAACATCGTCACGGTGGTCGCGATGATCGGCGATTCCAAGTCGCACGACGTGCTCCACCGGTTCATTCAGGCCCGCTTCACCGGCGAGGTCGATCTGCCGACCTTCCAGGCGCTCATCGCGGCGCAGGGAATGCTGGGCCACATCGCCGCGTTCGGCTCGGACGACCTCCGCACCGAGCTCGAGAAGGGCGTCGATCCCGCGTACTGGAGCACTCGGCTGAAGTGGCGCTACCATCACTACGAGGGCGAACGCCTCCACGTGCTCTGGAGCAAGCTCACGATCAACGCGCTGGCGTACACGGGAACCGCGCGAGCCGGCGCGGTGCTCGCCGCGCTCGAGAAGGCACCCTTCTCGCCGACCCAGGTCTCGAACGTCGTCGAAGGGATCGCGCGCCACGCGGAGATCCAGCCGGTCGGGCTCGTCGCGTACGAACTTCGCCGCGACGAACTTCGCAAGTCGGCCCATTGACGAGGAGGTGAGAACATGAAGCGAAACAAGTCGATCCTCCTTGCGTCCCTGGTCCTCTTCGCGACGACGGACGCGACGCTCCGCGCCCAGAACAACCACGTCATGAAGATCACGGTCGCCCGGCACGCGGCGCTCGCGGACGACGGCGGCGCGGCCGCGAAGTACGCCGCGGGAACCGCGCTGCTGCAGACCAACGACAACGTCTGCAACGACGTCGCTTGCTGCGTGACGCTGACCCAGTCGGGGACGACCGGCGTGTTCGGCATGGCCGCCGACGGCCTCGACGTCATCACGAGCGAGGCGGAGCTGAACCAGGTCTTCGCGGTGAACGGGTTCCACACGAAGGTCGTCACGTCGGCGAGCAACTGCTGCGGCGTGGCCGGTGCGATCCTCGGCTGCGCCAAGACGAACGCGCGCAACATCGTCATGGTCGCGACCGCCCCGGCCGACGTCTGGGCGCACGAGTTCGGACACACGCAGGGCCTCGCCCACAACGACACGTGCGCCCAGCTCATCATGCACGCGACGAACTTGAACACGAACGCGGTGACGCAGGCGGAGTGCAACGCGTTCCGCATGAACCCGGACGAGACCCTCGCGCCGTGCGCGGCCGAGTGCTACCTGTTCGTCGGCGTCGCTCCGACCAACGCGCCGGTGGGACCGGGCAACGACTCCCTCTACGTGCTGCCGCTGCTCTCGTTCGAGGTGACGATCGAGACCATCCCTGCCATCCCGATCCCGAACGACCCGGTGTTGCTCGGTTTCCACGTCTACGCGCAGGTGGCGATGAACAACCCGTTCGACTACCCGACCGACCCGATCAAGATGTCGAATCCGTTGGACATCGTGATCGGCGGCGCGGCGTCGTCGTACGCGCCCGGCACGGGCATGACGGCGTGGCTCTACTACCCCGCGAAGATCGACGGCGAGATCGCGGTGAAGTTCTCGATCGACAACTGATCGATCCGAACCGATCGGTCGATCGGTCGATCGGTCGATCGGTGGGACACGCGCGCGACGCCGGGTCGCGCGCGTGTCCCCGTCGATCACTCGACGCGGCGCGCGAGGAGGACGAGCGGCTTGCCGCGTTGGATCAGGTGCGACTTCTTCTTCGGGAAGATCAGGGTCGCGTCGTCTTCGAGCGTGACGCCCCTCCCGTCCGCGTACCGGCCGAGCAGCGTGCCGCGGCGGAGCGCCTGGAGGTTCTCGCCGACGCCGTCGGCCCAATGAAAACCATCGCCGGTGCAGACGATGGCGTCGTAGAGCTCGATCCGCTCCTTCTCGTCGTACGTGATCGCGTCCCCGGCGGTCGATCCGAGCCCGGCGAGGACGTTTCGCATCTCGCGCAGCACGCCGTCGGGGGTGTTGGCGGGGTCTCCCATCCAACCGGTCTCGTAGCAGATCCCGACGCGGCCGCGCGTCGACATCCACTCGTCGAACGAGACGCCGCCGAAGCGCAGCGTCGGGTCGGCGAGGACCGTTTCGGCCTCGAGCAGCCGTGAGACCTCGCGGTGCTTCGGCTCGCCGGCGGGCGGGTGGTGCATCAAGAAGCGGCGGCCTGGTTCGATGGTGCAGTGGAAATCGACGAGAATCTCGGCCGCGCTCGCCTCGAGGGCGGCGACGATCTGCCGCGCGCGATGCTCTTCGTGGAGCGTCGGAGCGCGCGCGAGCACGTTCGCGTGGAAGCAGCGGTTCAAGTCGACGCCGCCGGCCGACCACCGCTCGTTCTCCTGCGACGCCTTCGGGTTCGCGTGGACGAGCAGCAGCGTCCCCGCGATGACCTCGACGTCGCCGCGCTCCACGCGACGCACGAGCTCGAGCCCGGCGTCGATGGGCGAACGTTCGTTCCCGTGCACCCCGAACGAGAGACAGACCGTCCTTCCGGGACGATCGCTCGCGATCCTCCAGATCCCGTCCTCGATCGCGAGGGGCATCAGCCGGTCTTGCGCTCCTCGAGCGGACGCCGCCGCCCCGCCGACGCCGCCTGCTTGCGGGGGGGACGCTCGGTGAACCAGGTCGCGAACTTCGCGGCCAGCGCCGGCGTCGCGCCGTCCTCCTCGTGCTTGAAGAAGACGTAGCCTCGCTTCCAACCCTTCTCCGCGATCCGCGCCGCGCAGGTCCGGAGCTCCTCCTCGGTGTACGTCGGCTTGCGCAGGCGCACGTAGCCCCAGTCCGCGGTCGAGACCATCGGCGTGCCGGGATCGTCCTCGTCCTCGGCGTCGCCGTCGGTGATGCAGAACGCGGCGTTCTTCGCCCGCAGCCTCTCCTCGACGCGGGCGTCGTCGAACCACGACGCGTGGCGGAACTCGAAGGACGCCGGAAGGTCGTCGGGGAGGAGGTCGAGGAACGTCGCGAGTCGATCGGCGTCGGCCTCGAAGTGCGGCGGGAGCTGGAACAGGATCGCGCCGAGCTGCTCGCCGAGCGAACGGACTTTGTTCAGCAGGTACGCGGTCTCCTCGACCACGCCGTCGAGCTGCTTGAAGTGAGTGATGCGGCGCGAGGCCTTCAACGTGAAGCGGAAGCTCGCCGGCACCTGCCCCTTCCAATCTTCGAGCATGCTGGTGCGCGGCATGCGGTAGAAGGTGTTGTTGATCTCGACCGCCGAGAGCGTCCGCGCGTAGAAGCCGAGCCGCTCCGACGCGGGCAGATCCTCCGGGTAGAAGGACCCGCTCCACTCCTTGTAGCTGTAGCCGCTGGTGCCGGTGAGGATCTCCATTGCGCCGCTCCGACCCGGTCGAATGAACGCCGGATCATACACGGAGTCGGCGGAACCGACTCCGAAACGTGAGCGGAAACGCCCGCGACCGACCCCACTGGGAACCCAAAAAGCCGCGGTCCGCGACGTCACCGGCCGGTGGAGAAGGAGAAACTCGCGGTCCCGCCACCGGAGAGCGCCTCGACGCGGTCGCAAAGACGCCGTCACGTCGAGCGTCTCGGACGCGCGGGCTCGGCGAGTGGCTATGACTTGGCACGTCGGCTGCTTTCCTTCGGACGGCCCCTCGATCCGTCTCGATCCGTGGGCCGACGATTCGGCCGAAGGTGGAATCATGACCCAGAGCTACGAACTGATCGACAACGCCGGCGGAAAGCCGATCAAGGCGTGGGTGCGCGGGGTGCCGGTCGACGAGAAGGCGATCCAGCAGCTCAAGAACACGGCGAGCCTCCCGATCGTCCACGGTTGGGTGGCGGCGATGCCGGACGTTCATTGGGGCCTGGGCGCGACGATCGGATCGGTGGTCCCGACCGTCCGCGCGATCATCCCGGCCGCGGTCGGCGTCGACATCGGCTGCGGGATGATGGCGGTGCGGACGACCCTCTCCGCCGAACAGCTCCCCGACGATTTGAAGCCGATCCGCGACTCGATCGAGCGCGCGGTCCCGCACGGGCTCTCGCCGCGGCGACGCGGACGCGACAAGGGCTCGTGGCACGACGCCCCGGACGACGTGGCGCGCGCGTGGAAGCCGCTCGAGCCGCGGTTCTTGGAGATCGCCGAGAAGCACGGACGGATCAAGAACTCCAACACGCTGAAGCATCTCGGCACGCTCGGCAGCGGCAACCACTTCATCGAGATCTGCCTCGACGAGGAGCGCCGCGTCTGGTTCGTGCTCCACAGCGGCTCGCGCGGCGTCGGCAACCGCATCGGCACGTACTTCATCGAGAAAGCGCGGGACGAGCTGACGCGCCTCGACCGGACCCTCCCCGACCGGGACCTCGCGTACTTCGACGAGGGGAGCGAGCTGTTCGACGACTACGTCGAGGCGGTGTCGTGGGCGCAGGAGTTCGCGATGACGAACCGTCGCCTCATGATGCAGCACGTGGTCGAGGCCGTGGCGCGGACGCCGGGGGTGCGGAAGTTCCGCGCCGACGCGATGGTCGTCAACTGCCACCACAACTACGTGGTGAAGGAGACGCACTTCGGCGAAGAGGTCTTCGTGACCCGCAAGGGCGCGGTGCGCGCGGGCGCCGGCGAGCTCGGGATCATCCCCGGCAGCATGGGCGCGCGGTCGTACATCGTCCGCGGTCGCGGCAACCCGGAGAGCTTCGAGAGCTGCAGCCACGGCGCGGGGCGATTGATGTCGCGCAACCTCGCGAAGCAGTCGTTCTCGATCGAGGACCATCGGCTGGCGACGGCCGGCGTCGAATGCCGCAAGGACGCGGCGGTGATCGACGAAACGCCGGCCGCGTACAAGCCGATCGAGGCGGTGATGGCCGCGCAGAAGGACCTCGTCGACGTGGTCCATACGTTGAAGCAGGTGGTCTGCGTCAAGGGTTGAGCGGGGCTGACGAGCCGGTGAGGAAGATGATTCGAATCGACGGCTCCGCCGGTGAAGGCGGCGGTCAGGTTCTACGTTCAGCTCTGACGTTGAGCGCGCTCACGCGGCGCTCGTTCACGATCGAGGGCATCCGCGCCGGGCGCAAGCGACCGGGGCTGCTTCGCCAGCACCTGGCCGCGGTGCAGGCGGCGGCCGCGATCTGCGAGGCCGAGACCGACGGAGCGACGCCGGGATCGACCGAGCTGCGATTCGCGCCGCGCCGGCTCGCCGCGCGCGACGTCGACGTCGCGATCGGCGGCGCCGGGAGCACGGGGCTGGTGCTGCAGACCGTCCTGCTCCCGCTCTGCTTCGCGGACGCTCCTTCGCGCGTGGTGCTGGAGGGGGGCACGCACAATCCGATGGCGCCGCCGTTCCCGTACCTCGACCGGGTCTTCCTGCCGCTGCTCTGCCGCATGGGGGCGCGCGTCGAAGCGCGCCTCGTGCGTCCCGGCTTCTACCCGGCGGGCGGCGGCCGGGTGGAAGTCGAGGTCGAGCCGTGCGCGGCTCTCGAGCCGATCGAGATCGTCGAGACCGCGCCGACGACGGGCCGGCTCGCCACCGCGATCGTCGCGCACGTCCCGCGCCACGTGGGCGAACGGGAGCTCCACGTGCTCGCGAGCCACCTCGGATGGCCCGAGTCGTCGCTCCGCCTCGTCGAGGCGACGGACTCGGTCGGACCGGGCAACGTGCTGCTCGCCGAGGTCGAGCGCGGATCGACTTGCGAGATGTTCACCTCGTTCGGGTCCCGCGGCGTCTCCGCCGAGCGCGTCGCGACGGACTTGGCGCGCGAGGTCCGCTCGTACCTGTCCCGCGACGCTCCGGTGGGTCCGCACCTCGCCGACCAGCTCCTGCTGCCGCTGGCGCTCGCGGGTGGCGGCGCGTTCGTGACCGGGCCGTTGTCGCTCCACGCGCGGACCAACGTCGAGGTCATCGCGCGGTTCCTCGACGTTCGGTTCGCGATCGAGGAACGCGACGATCGGACGGTGCGCGTCGACGTCCACGGCGTGCGCTTCACCCGCTGACGCGGCGGGCGTCAGGCCGTCGACGCGAGTCGGGCCGGCCCGCCGGCGCGTGGCGACGACGTTCCGGTCGCGGCGGCCATGACCTATGATCCTCTCCGGGTCGTGGCCGGTGATGTGACTCGGTCGGAATGCGACAAGCGCGCTCGTTGGGTGTCAGGATTGCCGTTCGTGGGCTCACGATGGTCCTCGCCTCGATCATCGCCCTGGTGGTCGCCGAGGTCGTCGTGCGCGTGCTCGGCGTTGCACCCGGATTCGGCGCGGTCCCGTTCGGCGAGAACCGCACGAGCGACGATCCAGAGCTGCTGTGGGAGTTGAACCCCGCGAGTCCCGGCATCAACCCGCACGGGCTGCGCGGTCCTCCCGTCGAGAGCCCGAAGTCGCGCGAGCGCGTCCTCGTCGTCGGCGACTCGATCGCCTACGGCATCTACCTCGACCTCGCCGAGACGATTCCCGTCCGCCTCGCCGAACGACTCGCCGAACGAGGCCGCGGCGCCGAGGTGCTGAACGCCGGCGTCGCCGGCTACAACACGACCCAGGAGGCACGGTCCCTCGAACGGCTCGCGCCGGAGCTTCGCCCGGACCACGTCGTGCTCATCTTCTGCCTGAACGATCTCGAGCCGCTCACGGGCATCCCGGAGGGAGTCGCCCGGCACGCGAACCGCGAGGGGGCGGCCGCGGCGCTCGCCAAGGTCCACGCGAGCCAGCGGTGGTCGCCGACGAGGCGGGCGCTGGTCAAGCACTCCCATTTCATGCGCATGCTCCTGGAGTCGCGGCTGACGATCACCGGGAAGGGGGACCGCGACAAGGTCGCGGCCGGCGTTCCCCTTCGGGTGGTCGAAGAAGGATTCGATCGGATCGAGCGCACCCGCGCGCGATGGGGATTCGGCGTCACGGTGGCCGTCTGCCCTCGATTCGTCCACCCCCAACGCGAACAGGACCGCGCGATCCGCGCCGCCGTCGTCCGCCTCGCTCGTGAACGCGCCTTCGACGTGCTGGACCTGCATCCAGGAGTGTCCGCCGACCTCCAGGCGAACCCGCGGTCGTGTTCGCTGCCCGGCGATTCGATCCACCCGAACGCCGAGGGTGCGGACTTGATCGCGCGGATCATCGCCGAGCACCTCACGTTCGTTGGCGCCGCCCCTCGTCAGGACGGCGGCGAGAGCGACGCGGCGGGGCGTCGATAGCGCGGCACACGAGGGGAAGCGAGAGGGCGCGGCCTCGCGTCGAAGTCAGGGAAGCACGTTCACCGTGACCGGGTCGGACGCGAAGTCGATCGGCCCGAGCGTGACCGCGGCGAAGTGGAGCGCGCCCGAGACGAGCGGCGCGAGGTCGTTCGGGTTGAGGAGGACCGCGGCCGTCGCGGCACCGTTGGCGTCGAGCGTGCCGCACGTGTTCGGCAGCGACGGCGTGCCGCAGAGCAGGAACGAGAAACCGACCGCTGCGTCGAGGACGAGCGGAACCTGCACGGAGCCGACGCTGAAGCCGGGCGCCGTGCCGCTGGCCGAGATGAGGACGAGATGGCCGCGCCCACCGAGCCCCTTGCCGCCGTTCAGCGCGATCGGAACGTCGTCGCCCTGCGACGCGGAAACCTGCGCGACGCCGCTCGAGAGGAACGCCGCGGGCGCGACCGCGACCTCGGTGAACGGGTAGAGCGAGACGGGGCCCTGCCCGTCGTCGACGACGACGCGGAGCACGTCCTTGCCCGATTGCAGGCCGGCGAGGTACGGCACGCGATAGGTCCCGTTCCCGAGGTCGACCGGCGCGCCGAGGGTGACGACGCCGTCGCTGCCCGCCTCGTGGAGAACCGCCACGTTCGCACCACCCGCGGCAAGCGGCGTCCCCTGCCAGTCGGCGAGCTGAATGGTCAGCACGCCGGACGCCGCGCCGCCGGCGGGAAGCACCCCGGCGCTCGGCGTGACCTTCGACAGGAGGTGGTCCGGCCGTCCGAGCCAGCTCGTCCGCCACGCCTGGAGCAGCGCGTGGAGCTGCGTCACCGGATCGAGCTGCCCCGATTGGTTCCCCTTCACGTTCAGGTTCATGTAGTAGTCGCCGTTCGCGCAGCCGAGCGTGCTCGTGCAAACGCCGTCGAGGTCGCCCACGCGCGCGATCATCATGAAGCCGACGTGCGCCGACTTCGTGAAGGTCGGCGGGGGCGACCCGCAGCTCGTCGGCATCTGCGGCGAGCAGGAGCACCGCCCGTCGCCGCCCATCGACCGTGCCGCCTCCATCGCCGCGTCCAGCTTGGTGGCGAGGTCTCCCGGCGTCTGCACGAGCGCTTGCCGCGCGCGAGCCACCACCGCCGCTCCGGTCAGGACGTTCCCCTGGATCGCGTAGGCCATCGTCCCCACCGTGCCGGTCGTGCCTCCCGCCCAAGCTCCGTTCTGCGTCCCCGTGTGCTGGCCGAACTCCCCCTTCAGGTCGACGATCCCGAACTGCCGCGACTGGTACGCGCTGTCGGCCGCCTGGATCTTCGCGAGGATCGCGGCCGGCGGCGTCCCGAGGGCCAGCTCGGCGAAGATGATCTTCCGGTTCGCGGCGCTCTGGTTGACCAGAGCCTGCGCCACGCCGGCGCCGAGCCCGACGCGCAGGACCGGCAGGTATCGCTCGAGGTCGATGCTGTTGACGCACGTCGCGGCTCCGATCGCCACCTCGCCGGTCGCCGCGTCGGTCACGACGATCGACCACGTCGCGCGCGCCGGCGCCGGGAACAGCATCGAGATCAGGACGACTGCGGCGGAGAACGTTCGCTTCGATGGCGTTCGCATGGGACCTCCCGGGCTCGAGCGACGCGTCGATCGTAGCCGATCGCGGCGCTTCGGTGCGGCCCCGTCAGCCGCCGAGGACCATCACCTCGAGCTGCCGCGAATGGCCACGATGCCGGTGCTCGAAGAGGAACACGCCTTGCCAACGCCCGAGCAGGAGCTCGCCGCGGTCGACGATGAACGTCTCCGACGTGCGCGTGATCGCGGCGCGGATGTGCGCCGGCATGTCGTCGGGCCCTTCGGCATCGTGCTCGTAGCGCGGGTCGCCGTCCGGTGCGATCCGGTCGAAGAACCGCTCCAGGTCGCGCCGCGCGGACGGGTCATGGTTCTCCTGGACCACCAGGCTCGCGCTCGTGTGCGTCAGGTAGACGTGGCACAACCCCTCTCGCACGCCCGATTCCCGCACCGCGGCGCGGATCGAGTCGGTGACGTCATGCATGCCGCGACCGGGCGTGCTGACGCGGATCGTCCGGCGCATCGTCGTCAACCGCTCGCACCGGCGACCAGGATGCGGATCGAGCCGTTCGAGGTCCGAATCGACGACGGGGCCGCTCCGCCGCCGACGACCACTGTCTTGCTCGTCCGCGACCCGTCCACCTGACAGGCGCCGCCGTCATCGGTGACGACCACCGAGCCGTTCGACGTCGACGTCTCGAGGCGCGCGCGCGGCGATCCCGGCAGCCGCACCGTGATGCTGCCGTTCGAGGTCCGCAGGTCGAGCGCCTCGGCGTAGTCGGGGCCAGCGGTGAACTCGATCCTGCCGTTGCTGGTGCGGACCACGGCCGGCCCGGGAACCGAATCGACGTGGATCGAGCCGTTCGAGGTGTCGACGTCGACCGCGCCGGCCGCATCCTCGACCGTCACCGCTCCGTTCGAGGTACCGATCCGGGCGTCGCCGCGATGGCCGCGGACCGTCACGGTGCCGTTGCTGGTCTTCACGTCCGCGGATCCCGCCGTCCCATCGAGCGTGATCCGACCGTTCGACGTCCGGATGGTGACGCCGCGGGCGGACGGCGTCCGAACGACAAACGAACACCCCTCCGACGAGCGCCGGCCTTCCGGGAAGTGCGCGTGGACGTCGAGGGTTCCGTCGTCCCGCCGGACCGCGACCACCTCGATCTCGTCGAGGCGGGCCTGTGCTTCGTCCTGCGCCGGCGCCGTGGCCGTCACCGTCCCCGTCACCTCGATGTGCGCGAGCGACGGCTCGACCCGCACCTCGACCCCTCCGTTCGAGCTCTCGACGAAGATCGGGGCGTCCGCCACGTGCTCGGCGGTGAGCTCGAACGTCGTCTGGGCCCGGTGGAGCGCCGTGCAACCCAGGAAGGGCGCCAGAAGGATCAGCCAGAACGGGCGGACGACCATTTCCATCTCTCCGCTGAATGGGTGAAGGGGATGAATGGGGCCGAATCCGGTCGGACGAGGCCGGACGAGGCCGGACGGGTGCGAACGCTCGACGATCGGGCTATGACGATAGCGATCCTGAGCTCACGATTCCGACGGTTTCGGATCGGCTCCTCCGCGGCGTCGCCGACGTTCCGCGACTGGGAATGCCCAGCATCATTGATCGCCTCGCGCGATTCTCCGAGAATGCGGGGTCTGATCCCGGCCGGCTCATGCGGTCGTCCGGCCGGATAATGCGGAGTAGCGGAGAACCGATGAACACCCCCACGACGTCCATGAAGCAGCTCGTCCTCGACGGCCGGGTGGAAGAGGTCGAAGAGCAGTGGATGGCCGCGGTGGAACGGGGCGAACGAGACCTGGACTCGTTTCGGGAGACGGCGGTCCAGCTCATACGTTCGGGCCGGTCGGACGCAGCCGGCCCGCTGCTGGGCGTGCTGCTCGAGTCGATGAGCGGCGACGAACCGAGCGATGAGCTGGTCGAGTTCGCCTTGCAGGCGGTGCAGCTCTCGATCGAGGAGCGTTCCGTCCGCCTTCACGCGGTCCGGATCCACGAGGCGGCAGGACGCGCGGAGCTCGCGCGGCTCCTCGCTCCGCTCGCCACCTCGGACGGCGAATCGGCGCGCGAACGAGTCCGCAAGTGCCTCGCCTTGCGGCCCGGAACGTTCGTGAGCGGCACGGAACGCGTCGGCCCCGAGCGCGTGGAGAGGTTCGAGGCGGAGACCGGCGAGTTCGTCCTGACCGACGGCCACTCCGAGCGCAGGCTCACCCCCGAGGAGGCCGCGCGCGAGCTGACCCGGCTTTCGAGCGACCACTTCCGCTCGCTCCTGCGGTTCGACGTCGATCGTCTGAAGGAGCTCGCGGAGGCCGATCCGGCGGGCCTCGTCGAGTCGGCGCTCCGCTCGGAGAACGGACGACTGGAGTGGCAGAACCTGAAGAAGCTGATGATCCGCGGCGTGGTGCCCCAGACCGCGTTCTCGCGCTGGTGGAACAAGGCGAAGGGCCTGGTCGAACGGAACCCGATGATCCAGGTGTACGGCGACCGTCAGCCGACCCTGATCCTGCGCACCGCGCCGATCAGCCATGAAGCGGAGATGAAGGGGAGCATCGACAAGACGTCCGACCCGCTCGAGCAGATCAACGTCATCCTCGAGTACATGGACGGGATCGAGAAGGGCCACGAACCGAAGCAGGAGTTCCTGCGAGAGTGCGCCGACCTCCTCGCCGACGTCGCCAACGCGGAGTCCACTCCCAGCGGCGTCGCGCTCCTCGCGGCCGACGTGCACGGCGAGCTGCGTCAACGCCTGGCCGATCCGCCGGAGAAGGCGATCGACCGCGAGGCGCTCGTGAACCGCGAGTCGGGGTTCAACGACATCGTGACGTCGCTCCGCTCGGAGGACCGCATCCGTCGCGCTCTCACGTTCTTGAAGAACGCGAGCGACGGCGCGTGGCCCAGCGCCTACGCGTCCGCGCTCCCGCTCGCGCCCGGCCGCGTCGCCGACATGATCGCCAAGGAGCTGACGGCAGTGGGGCACGACGAACTGCTCGCCCAGTCGATCCAGTCGATCCTCGCGTCGCCGCACCGCTGCGGCGACGGCGTGTTCTGGCTCTGGAAGTCGATCTGCAGCGGATCGATCGACGCGACGTCCGACAGCGCGAACCCGGTGACGGTGACCGTCGCGATGCTGCGCCTCATGGACCGCTGGGCACGCAGCGCGCGGTCTCAAGTGTCGGTGGAGCAGAGGTCCCTGCTGAGCAAGATGCGCACCGCGGTCGGCGCCAACGGCCACCGCCTGATGAACAACGTCCTCGCGCTCGTCGACGATCAGACGGCGGTCGCCCTGTTCCACGCGGTCAAGACGAACGAGGGAATCACCGAGCAGACGCGACACCACCTGATCAGTGGGCTGAGGGCGACGCACCACGACGCGATCTTCG
Organism: uncultured Phycisphaeraceae bacterium; assembly: GCA_964649825.1. Taxonomy (GTDB): domain Bacteria; phylum Planctomycetota; class B15-G4; order B15-G4; family JADJEK01; genus CAZYQW01. The sequence goes on from CAZYQW010000137.1 coordinate 23,577, forward strand.
GCAAGAAGGAGATGTGGGAGGAGGACGTGATCTTCGTGACCCCGCGCGGACTGAAGCGCCGGCAGAAGGAGTTCGAGCAGATCGTCAACGTGGACATGGTGAGGAACAGCGAGGCGATCGGACACGCGGCCGACTTCGGCGACTTGTCCGAGAACGCCGAGTTCACGGCCGCGCTCGAGCAACGCGACTTCCTGTCGCGACGCGCCAACGAGATCGGGGACGAGATCAAGAAGGCGCGGGTGATCCCGATCGACACGATCGACGCGGGGCGCGTGAACGTCGGCACGCGCGTGCGCGTGATCGACCCGGCGACGGGGGTCGAGGAGGCGTACACGTTCCTCGGGCCGTGGGACGTCGACCTCGACGCGGGCACCTACTCCTACCTGGCGCCGTTCTCGCAGACCTTCCTCGGACGCGAGGTCGGCGACGAGGTCGAGTCGCAAGGCGAGTTGGGTCCGCGCAAGCTCAAGATCCTCTCGATCGAGAAGGCCGAGATTCCGGATTGAGCTCGCCGCGGACCGACCTGGTCCGGCTCAGCCGCCGAACGTCAGCGTGAGCCGATTCGACTGCGACGTCTGCAGGAAGTCGCTCGCACCCGGATCGCCGGGGAACATCGCCTGCAGGTGGACCGTGATACCGCACCAGTTCGGGTTCTGGAGCGGCGCCGCGAGGTCGACGGTGCCGGTCGCGTTCGACACGATCGAGATGAAGAGCAACGGGTCGACGTAGAGCCGGCCGCCGTCGAACGCGACGTCGAGCGGCGTGACGCCGAGCAGCAGCACGCCGGGGAACGAGGCCGGCGCGTTCGTGGCGCGGAGCCGGAACAACGGCGACGGGATCACGGGATCGTCGACCGCGATGAGCTGCGGAGTCCCGTTCACGCCGGCCTTGCCGACGCCGAACTGGATGTCCGCCGAAGGGTTCAGGCAGCCGCCCGGCGGGCCCGACAACAGCCGCGCGCGGAACTGGTACGACCCCGTGCGCCGGTACGAGTGCACGGTCCGCACCCGGGCCGTCCAGGCCCCGGTCACGTCGGCGATCTGGTTCGTGAGCAGGGCGTTGCGGCCAGTGCCGCCGTCCTCGTCGGTCGCGAACGGAAGGCCGTTGGGCCGGAAGAGCTCGAGACGCGGGTCGCAGTACGTGTCGGCGTCCGAAGCCCCGTTCGGGTAGCGCGTCTCGAGCTCGATCGTGGTGCCCTTCGTCAGCACGATCGAGTAGTTGTCGACGTCGCCGTCCCCGGGCACGGGCGGACTCGCCGCGGAGAAGTAGAGGGTTCGGATCGGACCCCACGCCGTCGTCAGCGTGTAGGGCGCCGGCGTCGAGCCGTTGGGCTCCAGCGCGTCGCCGAAGAAGCGCATGTCCCACGTGTCGAAGATCGCCTCGAGCGGCGGGTGGTTGCCGTGGTTCACCGGCGCGAAGAAGCCGTTCCACGCGTCGCGGATCGTCAGGTTGGCCGCCGACTTGACCGGGCCGACGAAGACGAGCCACTGGGCCTCGTCCCCGCTCAGTCCGCCGTTGAACGCGATCGATCCGTCGAGGGCGTCGTCGTCGGCCGTGCCGCCGTCGTTCGTCTGCGCGGTGTCGACGACGTCCCAGAGCACGCAGAACACGGCGCCCTCGTTCGCCTCGCCGGACGTGGAGTTGCCGAACGGCGTGCCGTTCTCGAACCGCATGCGGAGCTGCACCGACCCGATGCCGTTCTGTCCCTGGCCGGAGCAGTCGAGGTAGAAGCCGGGATCGAAGATGCCTTGGTGCTGGCGGACCGCCCCCGCGAAGAACGACGCCCAGCCTTCGCCGAACGACAGGCGGGGGTCCTGGTCGGAGTCGCCGAAACCGTGCGAACCGCCCAGCTCGTCGTTGTCCGAGTAGTGGTTGTGGATCACGTGGCCGAACTCGTGGAGCTGGACCAGGTCGTCGTAACCGTCATCGGTGTCGATGCTCGCCGTCGTGCCCGACGCGAACGAGCCGGACGCCGGCCAGATCATGCGCAAGCTCGCCGAGGGGTTCGGCGCGCCTTGCGCGAGCACGTACTCGATGCCGGCGACCATCTGATCGAGCATGTTGAACGGGTTGGCCTGGGAAGACCCGGAGAGGATCTTCTGAGCGACGACGGTGCCGACGTTCAGGTCGCTTCCGAGGTTCCAGCCGGCAAAGACGTTCGACGAGACCGAGTACTGCACGTTCGACGAGTTCGTGACGCGGAGCGAGGCGCCGAACGGATCGCTGCGCGACTGGCAGCGCACGACGATGTCGGCCGTGCCGGCGCCGGGCACGAACAGCGAGACGTGCCCGAGCGCATTGGTCGCGCCGGTCGCGAGCACTTGGCTGGTGGCGTTGTTCACGACCTGAACCTGGGCGTGCCGGATCGGAAGCTGCGGCTCCGCGCCCGAGAAGCCCGAGAACGTGAACGCGCGGTCGACGTAGCGGAAGTCGCCGGTCACCGTGAAGGAAGCCGACGCGGTGGCGCAGGGCGCCGCGAGAGCGAGAAGGAGGTAGCCGAGCCTCATCGTCCGTCACCTCCGACGCGGAGCGCGGGCACGTCGAGCGACGGCTCGGCCCCAGAGTAGACGACCGGAAGGTTCGGTCCGAGGTCGACGTCGCCGAACACGATCGTCTCCTCGCGGACCTGTCGCTCGAGCGGGCCGCCTCCATCGGCCGGGAACACCACCTCGGCGCGCAGCGTGACGCGGGCCGGTCCCGGCAGGCGGACGCGCGTGCGTCCCTCGCGGCGATCGCCGCGAGCGAGCTTCAGCCCCGAGGCCGGGGCATGGGAGACGACCCGGCCGCCGTCTCTGAGCTCGATCGTCGTCACGACGTCCGCCGCGTCGATCCGCGCCTCGACGCGGTAATCGATCGTGACGACGCCGCCGCGCTCGGCGGTCGCGATCACGTCGATCGCGACCGGAGCGTGCGGCTTGCAGCCGTTCTCGTGGCTCGGGAACAAGACCGAAGCGGGACGTTCGGGAATCGGGCCGACCACGGCCACGACGAGAACCGTCCCGACGATGAGAAGGGGGATTCGCATGAAGGACCTCAGGGGAGAGCGCAGCGTTTGTTTGGGCTTCGAGTCCATCGAGAACGATAGCACAGGACCGCTTGCCACGCCCCGGTCCGGGCGTCCACAAGAGCGGGGACGAAGAGTTCTCCAGAGTGATACCGCGTGGAACGGTGTCGGGCGGGCATCGTGTTCGGACGACGATGGGTGATGGGGTGACGGTACTTGCTCTTAAGAAAGGGGGGGACCTTGGCGCGCGAAGAGTCTGGGCGTCGATTCCTGACGACGCGGACAGGAGGAGCGACGTGGTACGCGGGAGCGGGGACGAAGATCTCTCCAGAGTGATACCGCGTGGAACGGTGTCGCGCGGTCGCGGGCCGCGCGGCGCGCGGCGCGATGCCAGGAAAGTCGAGGTTGTTCGACGCGGCGACTTGACCTTGGTTCGACCTGGACTAATAGACGCCCTAATGCTGAACCGACCCTCGACGACCATGCGCAAGCGACCGGGGCCCAAGCCGAAGCGAGGGTCGGGGGTGTCGCATCACGCGCGGGAGGCGATCGACGGGCGGACTGTCCACGTGACGGTGAAGCTGAGGGAGGGATTGCCGAAGCTGCGGAACAAGCGGGCGTATCGCACGCTGCGCGAGGCGTTCGTGGCGGGCTGCAATCGCTTCGGCTTTCGGTTGTGCCACTACACGGTGCAGAACAACCACCTCCACCTCATCGTCGAAGGTGACGACCGCCGCGCGGTGTCTCGTGGTCTGCAGGGTCTGCTGATCCGCGTCGCCAAGGGCCTGAACCGACTGTGGGGCCGACGCGGCCGCGTGTTCCGCGACCGCTACCACGACCGGGTACTCAAGACGGCCAAGGACGTCCGCCGCGTCCTCGCCTGCGTCCTCAACAACGCCCGCCGCCATCGCGTCAAGCTCCCCTGGCCCGTCGATCTCTTCTCGTCGGCCCCCTGGTTCAACGGCTGGTCCAACGGCCACCGCTACACCGACCTCGTCCCCGACGTCCCCCGCCCCGTCACCGACACCCGCGTCTTCGACCTCCTGCTCGGCTGGCGCCGCTTCCACCTCATCGATCCATCCGAGATCCCGGGCCCGACCATCTCCCCCGAAGGCTTCCCCCCCTGACCCTCTGTCCGGCCCCTCCCCGTCCCCGTCCCCGGTCCCCGGTCCCCGGTCCCCGTTCCACGCGGTATCACTCTGTAGAGCTCTTCGTCCCCGCTCCCGCGTAGGAATCGACGCCCAGACTCGTGGCCGCGGCCACGCGGCACCGGCTCGACCCACCACCACCGTCGAATTCGCGCATCAAGTTCCTCCCCCTTCCTCCGAGCAAGTCCCGTCACCCCCAATCACCCATCCTCGGCCCAACGCGACGACCTCCCGCAAGCGTCCGTGAGGAAGAGCCTGTCCGCGGCGTCCCGACGGGCCGCGATGCGCGCCGCCGTCGCTCGACGCGATCGTCGACGAACGCCGGGGTGGACGCGAGCCGGATGCGGTCGTCCCACGGGTCGGGATCGGTGCGGGGGGCGCCGGGCAACCCGGCGTCGCTACCGCGAGCGATGTCCGGGGACGACGTCGGTCTGTCCCGCGGGACGCAACACGACGCGCACGGGCCCGGCCGGCGTACGGAGAGCGAAGGACGCCTCGCCGATTCCGTGCGCGGCGACGTGGATCGACGACGTCCCCGCCGGCACCGCGCTCACGACGAACGTGCCGGGGGCGGTTTGGCGTCCGGCCAGGAACGCGGCGCCCGGAAGCGGCGCGGCGGGGCGCGGGAAGAGCCCGTCCTCCGCCTGGCGCTCTCGGTCGATCGGCGGCGCCGGCTCCGTGCTCACGTCGACCGACGTCGACGTGGTGAAGTCTTCGAAGGCGACCTCGATCGGGAGCCCGATCTCGCAGTACGCGAACGACCTCTCGTTCGCGTCGTCGCGGAACTCGAACGACAACCACCCGGCGTCGTCTCCGTCTCCTCCCGGCGTCATCACGTCGAGCGGCCGACCCTCGGCGTCGGACACGACGAACGTTTGCTCGGACGCCGGTGCGAGCGTCAGCGGGACCTCGCGGTGGCCGCCGCTTGGAAGGTCGACGCGCGCGTACGGCGCGTGCGGCGCGAGCCGCGAGACCGCTCGCACCCAGTAGGTCCCGCCCGGGAGCCCGTCGAACTGGAACCGGTCCCCGGCGGTGGCGACGACGCGACGAAGCCCGGCCGGCGTCGTGATCGGGCCGGCCGGGCTCGTCGCGTCGTCGTCGAGCCCGGCCGCCTCCTCGTTCAGCTCGTGAGCTTCGCTCGGAGCGAGCCGCTCCGGATCGACGTCGGGGCCGCCGCGGACGTTGCCGCGAAGCTCGACGACGATCGGACACGCGCGGAGCGCCGCCGACGCGTCGACGTAGCCGGCCACCAGGCCCGAGCCAAGGCGCATCGGGATCCGGCCCAGGTCGTGATGGCGGTCCGCCGCGACGTCGACGATTCCCACGCGGACGTCGTCGTACCCGGGCGCACAAAGCGAGATCTCGTACGACGCGGCCGAGAGCCGCTCCCGGACCCGGGACGTGACGCGCGACTCGGCGAAACGGTCGGCCGCGAGGAACCGCAGCGTGGCGTCGTCGATCGGGTCTCCCGTCTCGGCGTCGACGACCTCGAGCACGACCGTCCCGATCCCGCGCGGCCGCGCGGCCGACGCGTCGCTCGCGCCGACGTCCTCGACGGCGGCGGACGCCAGTGTTCGTTGCGCGCCGACGTCCGGCGGGGGTTCGGTCGCCGGGGTCGGGTCGATCGCGGCGGCCCCGAGCCGCGCCGGCCTCGCCGGCGTTCCGTCGTCCGAGCGGTCGCCGTCGCCGTCGCTTCCGGTCGCGAGCCAGATGGAGCCCGTGACGAGCGCGACGCACGCTGCCGCGACGACGACCTTCAGCGAGCCGGCCGTCGTGGTCGTGGTCGTGGTCGGGGTCGTGGTCGTCGTGGTCCTCGCGGACGAAGGGATCGACGCCACGAGCACGAGCCCGGCCATCCAACCATCCCGCCCGCCGAACGTGCCGTCGAGCGACGCGCGGACCTCGCGGATCCCGCGGCTGAGCCGCGCCCGAATCGCACCATGGGTCGTCCCGAGGCGCGCGGCGATCTCGCGCGTCGTGAGACCCTCGTGGTAGCGCAGGAGGATCGTCTCGCGATACGGCTCGCGCAGCGCGGTCACCGCGCAGACGACCTCCTGCTCCAGCTCGATCCGCTCGACCAGCTCCTGGGGCGAGGGGACCGGATCGCGCGGCCCCGCCGCCATCTCCCGCGCCCGCCGCCGCCCCTCGCCGCGGAACCACTTGCCGCTGACGCGCTTCACCGTCGAGCGCAGCCACGCCGTCGGTCGCTCGGATCGAGGCGGACGCTCGATCGCCGCGAGCCACGTCTCCTGCTCGACGTCGTCGCGCTGGTGATCGTCGGCGATCAGGTGGCGCGCGACGGCGCGGACGAAGTCGCGGTGGCGCAGCAGCGAGGTCGGGGTGGAGGGCGTGCTCATCGTTCTGCGGCTCCCGAGGAGGGTACGGACGACGCTCCTGGTACCCGCCGGCGGAGATCTGCAACGCGATTCTGCCAGATTGCGCGCGGGAGGCGCCCCGGCTACCGGGACGGCCGCCAGGCCAGGCTCGTGCCGAACCGGCCCGAGGTCACGAGCGGCACGCTCAGGCGACCCTCGTCGACGTCGACGAGGAAGACGCCGCCGCTCCCTTCCATCGCCGGCTCGCGGAGGTCGAACGCGATCCGGCCGCCCGACGCCGACCATGCGAACCGCGTCACGGTGCGGCCCGAGAAGAGCTCGAGGTCGGCGAGCCGCGCGTTTCCCTCGTCGTCGAGGAGTGGGGACTCGTCACCCGTCGCGAGATCGACGCGCGCGAGGCGGGCGCGCCGGCCGCCGATCGCCTCCGCGCGCAGGATGACGGCGGTCTCCCCGTCCGGCGAGATCCCGAGCAGCCGTTCCCCGAGGCCGCTCGTCACCGGCACCGTCGCGCCGTCGAAGCGGCGCACCTTGCGCACGTGACCAATCCCCTCGCCGCCCGTCGTCGTCGCGGTCTCCGTGAAGAAGATCCAGACCCCGTCCCGCGACCACTCGAGCGCGGCGGCCGGCATCGCGAACGAGCCGAGGCCGGCGAGGCAGCGTTCGTCCCCGGTCGCGACGTCGAGGCACCCGACCTCGGCCGGATGGATGTCGGTGCGGTAGTAGGCGAGGTGGCGGCCGTCCGGCGACCAGATGGGTCGGGCGCCGCGGGCGAGGCGACGCAGGTCGGAACCGTCCGGGCGCACCACGAACACACCGCTCGCGCCGCTCGTGAGGGCGGTGAAGGCGATCCACGCGCCGTCGGGCGACCAGGCCGGCGTCGACGTGCTGAACCCCTCGACGATAGGCCGTGCCACGCCGTCGGCGATCGCCATCGTGTGGAGCGCGAACCCGGAGCGGATGTCGCCGCAGAACGCGAGCGCCGCTCCGTCGGGCGACCAGCACGGGGTCATCACGCCGACGCCCAGCGGGGTCAGTTCCTTCGTCGACCCGGTCCCGTCGTCCACGAGCAGCGCGCGCGGGACCATCCGTGGCCCCACCGAGGTCGCCGTCGTGTAGACGAGCTCTTCGGCGACGCCCCGATCGGCGGCAACCGCCCACAGCAGCAGCCCCAAGATCAGCATCGTCGCGCGCGTCGGCATCGTTCCGGCCCTCTCATCGACTGCCCGCCTGAGACGGGCCGCGCGCGCCGGACTTCCGTCGGATCCGGAAAGATCGATCTCCTCGCCCTCGAGCGCCGGGGTGCACTTTCGTCGAGGAGTGCGGCCTTCACGAACGGCTCGGTACGATCCGCTCTTCCGGAGGCGCGCATGCGACGTGAGAAGACCATCGGTCGGCCGTGGGCGGGAAATCCGCACGCATGGTTGGAGCCGGGGGCTTCAGGAAACAGCGCCGCAAGGCCGCCGCGCCTGAGGTCGACCCCATGAGACTCCACTGGAAGGTGCTCGCCTGGATGGTCGCGGGCGCCCTCGTCGGCCTCGCGATGCAGCGCTTCCTCGACGGTAGCGCCGGGGCGGGCGCCTCGTTCGCCGCGCACGAGGACGGGCTCGAGCTGGTCTCGCTGCGGGCCGGCGGGCCGCTCGCGAAGGGCAAGGTGGCCGAAGGCGACGTGATCGCGGCCGTGGTGCTGAGGAAGGGGCAGCACGGGCCGGACGCCACCGAGCTGCGCATCGATCTGCGCGGCGCGGTGGACCTCGGCCCCGTGCTGGACCGGGCGCGGAACGGCGACGTGGTGTGGTTCGAGTTGGCGGACGGCGGCGAGCGCCTGGTCGCCCTCGACCTGGATCCGAGCTCCGACCTCGCGACGTGGATCCGACCCTTCACCTTCGTCGCCGACATCTTCATGGCCCTCCTGAAGATGCTGATCGTCCCCATCGTGCTCACCTCGATCGTCACCGGGGTGGCGGGAGTGGGTGGGTTCCGCGATCTGCGGCGCCTCGGCGTCAAGACCCTGTCGTTCTACGTGGTCTCCAGCCTGCTCGCGATCCTGCTCGGCCAGGTCGTGATCTCGACGTTCCGGCTCGGCGACGGGGCGACGCTCGGGCTCGCGCAAGTCGACGCGGATCGGCTGGTCCCGGACGGGGGCTTCCTGGACGTTCTGCGGCGCATGGTCCCCGCCAACGTGTTCGAGTCGCTCGGGGACAACGGCGCGCTGCTGCAGGTGATCTTCTTCGCGCTCCTGCTCGGCTTCTGCATCACGCGGGCCAGCGAGCCGCACCGGACGCGAGTGAAGGAGCTCTTCGCCTCGCTCTTCCAGGTGATGCTGATGATGGCGGAGTGGGTGCTGCGTCTCCTGCCCTACGGCGTGTTCTGCCTGCTGGTGAAGGTGGTCGCGGGCACCGGCGTCGCGTTGTTCGAGCCGATGCTCGCGTTCATGGCGTTGATCACGATCACGTTGGTGCTGCACGCCGCGGTGACCCTGCCGCTGCTCCTGCGGGTCTTCGGGCGGGTCTCTCCGCTCCGCTGGTTCCGCGCGATGTCGCCGGCCTTGATGACCGCGTTCACCACCAGCTCGTCGAACATGACCCTGCCGGTGACGATGGAGACGGTGGAGAAGCGCGGTGGGGTCTCGAACAAGGTGAGCTCGTTCACGCTGCCGCTCGGCGCCACGATCAACATGGACGGCACCGCGCTCTACGAGTGCGTCGGGGTGATCTTCCTCGCGCAGTACTACGCGAGCACCGGCGATTTCGAGCTGACCCTCGGCAAGCAGGCGCTCGTCGTGCTGATGGCACTGCTCGCGAGCATCGGCGCGGCCGGCCTGCCGTCCGCGGGCCTGGTGATGATGCTCGGCATCCTTTCCACGTTGGGCCTCCCTGTGGAGGGCGCCGCGCTGCTGCTCGCGATCGACCGGCCGCTCGACATGCTGCGCACCGTGGTGAACGTGTGGTCCGACACCTGCTGCGCCGCGATCGTCGCCAGCGGGGAGGGCGAGACCGTGCTCGCGACCGAGACCTGACGCTCGAGGACCCCGCGTCGATGCTGCTCCCGTTCCTCATGACCCTTGCCGTCGCGATCGCGCCGACCATGGACGACGCCGCGATCGCGCTCCGTCGCGACGGCGAGACCGTCATCGACCGGCTCCTCGCGGTGAAGGACGTCGTCGAGTCGGGCCGCACCGCGATCGTGCGGGACGCGATCGCGTCCGACCTCGTGCTCGGGACGTTCGTGGAGCCTTCGGCCGGCGCGACGATTCACGGGCTCGACGACGCGCCGCGGACGTGGGAGGCGGTCGCGGCGGACGACCAGGGCCGTTTCGCGCCCGGCGCGTTCGCGAGCGGCTACGGCTACGCGCGGATCGAGTCGGACGCGGAGCGCGTCATGATGCTCGAGGCGCGCGGGCATCGCTTCTGCTTCTGGAACGGCGAGCCGCGCGGGGGCGACATCTACGACCTCGGTCTCTCGTCGCTGCCGGTGCTCGTGCGGGAGGGGACGAATCACGTCCTCTTCCGCGCGGGTCGCGGGCGATTCCGGGCGCGGCTCGTGCCACCGCCGGCCGCGGTGTACGCGGACGCGCGTGACGCCACGCTGCCCGAGTGGTGGCGCGGCGCCGAGGGCGGCATCGTCCACGCCGGGATCCGCGTGACGAACGCATCGACGTCGACGGAGGCGATCACGGTCCATGCGAACCGGCCCGACGGGTCGCCGCTCGGCGAGACGTCGACGATGGTCCGCGCGCTCGAGCCGAGCCGCGTCGAGGTGACGATCGATGCCGATCCGACCCCGCCGCGCGTCGTCGTCGCGACCGAGAACGTGCGGGAGCTCGTCCTGGACCTCGATCCGCTCCCGACCGGCGAGGACGCCACGATCGTGGTCGATGGCCAGCCGTTCCGTGCGTCGGAGCGGCTGGGCGTGGCGCCGGTTCGGTTCTCGCGCCGTGACGATCGCGCCCACGACGCGGAAGCGAAGTGGCGGGTCGCCGGCACGGAGCGGCCCGAACGGGGCCCCGAGAAGTCCGCGGCGCGCTCCGGCCCGTTCAAGGCCGCGTTCCGCAACCGCATGATCTTCGTCTACGGCACCCAGGGCACTCCGGCCGAGTGCGCGTGGTCCTACGCCAAGGCGCGCTTCGACGCCGAGACGCCTACCGCGCGAACGGGGCCGTCGAGCTCGTGTCCGACGACCTCTTCCACGCCGACCCCTTCGATTCCGAGGCGCCGCCGCGGAACGTGATCCTCTACGGCAACGAGGACACGAACGCGGCGTTCGGGCGGGTGCTCGGCGGCGCGGCCGCAGGCCCCGCGATCCGCGTTCGGCGAGGGCGCGTGGAGATCGGCCCGCGCGCCCTCGAGGGAGACGACCTCGCTTGCCTGTTCATCGCGCCGCGCCGGGGGAGCCGCACCGCGAGCGTCGGCATGGTCGGTGGGACCGGAGTGGCCGGCCTGCGGGCGACCGAGCTCTCGCCGTACTTCGTCTCCGGCACCGGCTACCCGGATTGGATCGTCTACGGCGCGGACATGCTCCGACGGGGCGGCGCGGCGATTCGTGGGGCGGGTTTCTTCGCGCACGACTGGACGCTCGGCGAGAGCGCATGGGCCGCCGCGATCGGCGCGGACGAACGCTGACGAACGCCGACGTGGTTCCGACCCGGGAGTCGTCCGGCCGGCAAGTGGTCCTCGTCGCTCGACGGGATCGCGTCAGATCCCGAACGTCAGCCGGAGTCCGTTCGTCGTGGCCAGGCTCCCCGGTGCGGCGGGGTCGATCGTCGCCGCCTGCATATAGATGGTGAAGCCCGCCACCTGCGCCAGCACGGGGCCGAGCGGCAGGTCGAGCTCGCCGGCCGCGACCGCGCCGAGCGCTCCGCTCGCGACCAGGTTCAACGAGAAGATCGGGGGGTCGACGTAGAGCGTCGCGCCGAGAACCGGGCTGTTTGGGGTCGCTCCCTCGTTCAGGCCGTAGAGGAGGACGACCTTCGCGCCGCCGCGCGCGCGGCGCAGACGCAGCTCGGCCGTCGTCGACCCGGGGCGCAGCGGGCCGGCGGCGCCGAGGACCGGCACGGCTCCGCCCGTGCCGGGGGTCCCTTGGCCGTACTGACGGATCACGCCCGCGCCTTCGCCGTCGAAGCGACGCGAGCGGACGACGACGCTTCCGGACAGGTCGACGTCGCCGTCCCCGTCGACGTCGCCGGCTACACCCATCGGTTCCGCCGCGAAGATCCGCGTCGGTTCGAATGCGCCCCCGCCGAGACCGCGGAAGACCATCACGTGGTGCACGTCCTCGGAGTCCCACGGATCGCCTCCGCAGAACAGATCGGCGATCCCGTCGCCGTCGACGTCGTCGAACGTCATGTGCGTCATCACGGCGTCGGCGCCGATCGGATGGATGCTCGTCGAGAGAACCGCCGTCTGCGCGAATCCCGCCGAACCGTCGTTCGCGAAGACGGTCGCCTCGTTTCCGTACCAGTACGCGGCGGCGAGGTCGAGGTCGCCGTCGTTGTCCATGTCCCCGAGCGTGACCGAGTTCGAGTCGACCGGCGCCGTCGCCACGATGATCGCGCTGGTCGAGAAGGCGAGCCCGCCTTGGTTTCGTTCGAGGTAGAGCCCGTTCGTCGACGTCTGCGTCGTGATGACGTCGGCGTCGGCGTCGCCGTCGAGGTCCGCCATCGCCGACGGCTCGTGGAAGGAGCCGAACAGCGACACGTGCGGCGCGAAGGTTCCGTTCCCGTTGTTCGGCCAGTACCCACCGTTCGTCGTCACGTCGAGGAGGTCGAGGTCGCCGTCGGCGTCGACGTCGAACGAGACGTTGATCTCGCGGTAGAAGGGCTCCATCGAAAGCGGGTTGACGACGCCCGCGTCGGAGAAACCGCCCAGGGCGGTGCCCGTGTACAGGCGCATCTCCTGGAACGCGGCCGGGACGAAGATCATCCCGGGGGTGCCGAGCGCGGTGAGGAAGTCGACGCGCCCGTCGCCGTCGAAGTCGCCGATGCCGCACGGGCGCCGCTTCGTCAGTCCGGCCGGCGGCGCCGGGCTGCCGACGATGGTCTCGAACCGGCCCGTCCCGTCGTTCAGGTAGACGCGGCTCGATTCGAGGTACAGGTCGAGGTCGCCGTCGCCCTCGAGGTCGAAGATCGCCCGCGGGATCGCGCCGAAGAATCCGTCGGGAATGGGGACGAGCGTCGACTCGAACCGCCCTCGCCCGAAGAACGTCGTCTGCGACAGGACGAGGTCGAGGTGTCCGTCTTGATCGAAGTCGCTTGCCGCGATCGGCCCGAACCCGGCATAGATCGTCTCGGCCTTCTCGACCGGGCCCGTGAACCCGTTGACGCCGTCGTTCTCGAAGAACGCGACGATGCCGTCGTCGGGCGTCCCGGGGTCGTCCCATGGGTAGTACATCGCGTCGACGTCGCCGTCCTCGTCCCAGTCGCCGAGTTCGTACGCGCCGCCGTGCACGAGCGACGTGAGGTACGACATCGGCTGCACCGCGCCGGGCGCCAGGACGCCGCCGACGTTCAGGACCGGGATGAAACCGAAATCGGACGTCTGAGGACCGCTGTAGGCGACGAGGACGTCTTCGGTCCCTCCGCCGGCCAGATCCGCGACGTGGAGGTGCGCATCGGCGTAGGGATCGATCGCCAGCCCGATCACCTGGCCCATCGTCGGCGCGCCGCCGACGGTGGGGAACACGCGCAGCTCGTTGCCGTTGAGCTGGCCGTACGCGAGGTCATCGTCACCGTCGCCCTCGAGGTCGAACGCCACGAGCTTCGTCGCCCTGGGGAAGAACGGCGGAACGGGAACGTCCACGGTCGGACTCGCGGTGAAGCCCGAACCGTTCCAATCGAGCCAGAACACGGTCTGACGGATCGTCTGTCTCACGGTGATTCCGATCTCGTACACCGGATCCGCATCGATCTGCCCGAGCGCGATGCCGTCGAGCTGGCCCACTCCGTAGAGCGGGATCGAGATCGGCGCGCCGAAGCTCCCGTTCGTCCGGCCGGGGTAGACGTGCAGCGCGACGTCTCCCGCGACTTGCATCGAACCCGTCATGTACTCCCGCACGAACACGTCGGGGATCAGATCGCCGGTGACGTCCTGGAGCCGGCGCACCCCCTCGTAGACGACCGGGTACCAACGATTGCCGTTCACGGGAAAGGTCAGCGTCGGCCCCTGCCCCGGGAGGTCGCCCGTGCCGTCGTTGAAGTCGACGCGCATTCTCGTCCAGAGGTACTGCGCCTGGTTCGGCGTGTCGTCGAACCACACGAGGTCGTCGAACCCGTTCCCGTCGAAGTCGGCGATGTAATGGAACTCGCCCGGCACCGAGCTGAACGGGACGTGCCAGCGTGCCGCGTCGAGCCAGCCCTGTCCACGGGCGGTCTCGGCCACGAGCGGGACGGCCGCGGCCGCGAGCAGACCGACGATGATCGACCTTCGCGATGACATGTCTCCTCCTCCTCATTCACTCGACGACGGGGCGACGACGGGGCGACCACGGGGCGAACTCGGGGCGAGCTCGACGAGCCCGCGTCATGAGAAGGTTAGGCGACGAGCTCGACGAGTTGGACAAGGGTCCGAAGGATCGCCGCGCGAACGATCGGAAAAGACGACGTCGCGCCGCGCCGGAGCCTCGCCGGTGCGTCGAGCCGGCTCGATCCGGCGGAACGGCTGGACCGAACCGGCGATCAGCGCGTTCGCACGGCGACCAAGACCGTGTTGCCGTCCGCGCCCGCCGCGATCAACGCCTCGCGGAGACCGGCGTACTGCTCGGCCGGGAAGCGGTCGCGTTCGACCCGCAGGGTCCTCTCGATGCGCATCCGCCCGTCCGGTTCGACCCGGTAGCGGCTCGCGTAGGTCGCGGCGTCGTTCCGGACGGCCCGGGGCGGCGGGGTCCGAGAATACTCGTACTCGTCGGGCAGCCGCACGTCGTACGTCCACCGGAGCTCGACCGCCGCGACCACGACCGGATGCGTGCGGTCGGGAGCGGTGACGAACCGCCGGATCAGGGCCGGGTTCGCGAAGTCGGCGCCGGCCGGCACGGGGAAGTGGATCGTGTCCGCCATCTCCACGGGGAAGTCCGCCTCCCACCGCGCCTCGCCGCGGAACGGGGTCTCGAGGTCGGCGGGATCCGTCGCCGAGACGTCCCCCGTCCCCCCGTCGGCCGCCTGCAGGAGGCCGTCGGCCGCCGTGTCGGGGGAGCCGGCGAGCGCGAAGGTGCGCCGCACGAAACCGGACGGGCGGCCGCTGGCTTCGAACACGCTCGTACCCGACAGCCGGCCGTTCGCGTCGAGAACCACGTCGTGGCGCGACTGGTAGCGGTTCCGGTCCGGGCTTCCCTCCGGGGTTCGCGCGACGCGCCCCTCCGGCGTCCCGAGCACGACGAACTTGTCGCTCAGCGTGACGTCGAGCTCGCCGAGATCGCGGAACGGGTCGGTCGGATCGGACCAGACGTCGAGCTCCGGAAGGTACGCGAGGCAGTGATCGAACTGCAGCGGGGTCGGCAACGGCAGCCGCTCGAACGACCGTCCGAGCCGCGCCAGGGCGGGCTGGCACTCGATCCCCGCCGCCCGCATCAGCGAGGCGAGAAGCACGAACTGGTCCTTGCAGTCGCCGTACCCGTTCGCGAGGACGTCGCTCGCCGGATGCGGCACCCAGCCGTCCATCTGGCCGAGGTACACGGCGACGTACTGGACGTTGCGCGCGACCCATCGGTGGATCGCTCGGGCCGCGTCCAGCCCGGTTCGACCCGCCGTGATCCGGGCCGCCTGCTCGCGGATCGCGGGCGTGACCTCGATCCGGTCCTCGACCGCGGCGTGGAACCGCGCGCCGATCTCCTCCCAGCTTCGCACGGTCGTCGCCACGAACAGAGGGCACACATCGATCGGGTCGACCATCGCCCGCTCCGGCTCCTGCCCCGCGTACCCGCGCAGGGTGGCCTCGACGACCCGACCTCCACCCTCGCGGAACTCGGAGACATCGAACGGCCCACGAGCCTCGAACTCGAGCGGCACGTCGTCGGGATGCGCGATGCGGATCCTCGCCTCGTGCACCGGGTACGCGAACGGAGTCCTCCAGAGGTAGTTGAATCCGAGCTCCGACCGACCGCGCTCGCGAAAGCGCCAGCGCACGACCGTCTTCGACCCGACGCGGAGCTGCGGGAAGAGGACCGTCATCGTCTGGCTGCTCGCGAACCCCGGCGTCGCGCTGGCGGCCGCGCTGGGCCGGACGAAGACAGAATCCGCTCCCACCTCGACGTGCGTCCCGTCGGGGTTCACGACCTCGGCCCACTCGACCTCGAGTTCCTGCGACCGCGGATCGAACGTCACCGATGCCTGCTGCGCGTCCTTCAGTCCGGCCGTCGACGTCACGGTGCGTGCGACCTCCCCGACCGCCTCGTAGGTCAGGTCGTCCCGGAGGGAGACGTCGACGACGTACCGGTCGACGTCGATCCCGCCGGACCACAGCTCCTCCTGCGAGGACGAGCCATCGGAGCCGATGACCGCGACGGTGAACGCGAGCGCGCCGTAGAGGACACGGATGGGCAGGGAGAGGGCGTACGACACGACGGCGCAGCCGCCGAGCGAGAGCAGGAGGAGGGCCAAGGCGGTGGAGCGCACGCGCGCCTTCATGGAGGATCCTCGCGGGACGGATCGGGGACGAATGGCCGGCATCATGGCGAGTCATCGGGCGATGTCAGGCGTTTTCCGCGTCGGCCTCGGATGCGAGTCGGACGCCCTGGCCCGCCTCGGCCCGTCGCGGGGACCGAGAACCCGCCGGCGGTGCCGTTTGGGAGGGGCGGGATCGGCCACGAGAATCCGGCGTCGCACGAGCGAAGCTCCCTCCATTGATCTATCCTCTCTGACTCGCTCGGGGCGCAGCCTTCACACTCTGTCGATGGCGGCTGAGACGCACCCGTCGAACCTGATCCGGTTCGTACCGGCGTAGGGAAGCGAATGAACGGACCCTCGGGTCCGCCCGTCTTCCTTGCCCGGCGAATCCATCCGATGGAGGATCCGCCTACATGGCCACCACGCATGGCCGCAGCCGCGAGGCCGGCTACACGTTGCCCTTGGCCGGGGCGCACAATCCCTCATCCGGACGGGACGGGACGAACCCCGGGTCGTTCGCCCGCCGCGCGGACGTCGGCGGGCCGCTCGCGTTCTCGTCGCCCGACGCCCCGGGCATGCCGGCGCCGTCGGACCAGACGGCGTGGGACTTCGACCCGGACCCGCGGCCGGTCGAGCGTGCGACGACGCAGCTCGAGAAGGCGCGGCTCGGCATCGTGACCCCCGAGATGCACCGCGTGGCCGAGCGCGAGCGTCACCTCACGGCCGAGCAGGTCCGCGACGAGGTGGCGGCGGGCCGCATGATCATTCCGGCGAACCGGATCCACCTCGCGTTCGGCCTCGACGCGATGTGCATCGGCCGCGCGAGCCGAACCAAGATCAACGCGAACCTCGGCGCGTCTCCGGTCGCGAGCGATACCGACGAGGAGGTCGAGAAGATGCGCTTCGCGGTGCGGTGGGGTGCCGACACGGTGATGGACCTGTCCACCGGCGGCGACCTCGACGCGTGCCGCGACGCGATCATCCGGCACTCGCCGGTCCCGATCGGGACGGTGCCGATCTACTCGATGATCATCGGCCGGAAGATCGAGGACCTCGACCACGAGACGATCCTGCGCACGCTCGAGCACCAGGCGCGGCAGGGCGTCGACTACTTCACGATCCACGCCGGCGTGCTGCGCGAGCACCTCCCGTTCGTGAAGGACCGGCTGATCGGCATCGTGTCGCGCGGGGGATCGCTGCTCGCGAAGTGGATGCTCGTGCACGGCAAGCAGAACCCGATGTACGAGCTCTGGGACGACATCTGCGACGTCATGCGCGAGTACGACGTGAGCTTCTCGATCGGCGACGGGCTGCGCCCGGGCGGGCTCGCCGACGCGACCGACCGCGCGCAGCTCGCCGAGCTCGAGACGTTGGGCGAGCTGACGGAGCGCGCGTGGGCGAAGGGCGTGCAGGTGATGATCGAGGGGCCGGGTCACGTGCCGCTCGATCAGATCGAGTACAACATGAAGCTCCAGCGCCGGCTCTGCCACGGGGCGCCGTTCTACGTGCTCGGTCCGCTCGTCACCGACATCTTCCCCGGCTACGACCACATCACGTCGTGCATCGGTGCCACGAACGCGGCCTACCACGGGGCGAGCATGCTCTGCTACGTCACCCCGAAGGAGCACCTCGGGCTGCCGAAGCGGGACGACGTGAAGCAGGGCTGCATCGCGTACAAGATCGCGGCGCACGCGGCCGACGTCGCGCTCGGCATCCCCGGCGCCCGCGACCGCGACGACGAGCTGACGAAGGCGCGCGCGGCGTTGAACTGGGAGAAGCACATCGAGCTCGCGTTCGACTCCGACCTGGCGCGCGCGTACCACGACGAGGATCTCGACGTCGACACCGACTTCTGCGCGATGTGCGGGCACGACTGGTGCAGCGTCCGCATCAGCAAGGAGATCGTGGAGTTTGCGTCCGGCAAGGCCGAGGGCTTCGATCCCGGCCGGGCGCATCGTTCGCCGGCCTTGACCTCGGAGCAGCGCACCATCCTCGAGCAACGCGGCCACCTGACCCCCGACGAGATCCACCGCCTTGCGAGCAAGACGAAGGCGGTGATGGCCGAATCGTCGGATGGGACGAAGCTCACCTGCCATTCGGACTACGTCGATGATGCGGCGGCTCAGCGCCTTCAAGAGGAGCACGTCGCGTCGGCGGATCGGAACCACTGACGCTCCCGCTCCCGCTCCCACTCTTCTCTCCCACTCTTCCAAGGAAACGGGACCGCCGAAACGGAGGATCGATGCTCTCGACACGAATCGTGCTGCTCGCGGCGCTCGCCGCGCCGTGCCTCGCCGGCGAGGACTCGAAGCCGGCGAAGCCCGTGATCTACGACGAGACCGCGGACGCCAAGGCGGAGATCGCGGCCGCCTTGGTCGAGGCCGAGAAGAACAACCGGCGCGTCCTGATCCAGTGGGGGGCGAACTGGTGCGTCTGGTGCCATCGCCTCCACGACGCGTTTCGAGGCGACCGCGACGTTCGAGAGAAGCTCCGCTACGAGTACGACGTCGTGCTCGTCGACGTCGGCCGGAGGGACCGGAACGTCGACCTCGTCGAGAAGTACGGCCTCGACCTGAGCCGGGGCATCCCGTTCCTGACGGTGCTCGACGCGAACGGCGACGTCGTCGTGAACCAGGAGACGGGTTCGCTCGAGCTCGACGGCGAGCGGCATGACCCGGAGAAGATCCTCGCGTTCCTCGATCAGCACCGTGCGCCGTACCAGAAGGCGACCGACCTGCTGAAGGCCGGGAAGGCGCGGGCCCAGCAGGAGGGGAAGCGCCTCTTCGTCCACTTCGGCGCGCCGTGGTGCGGGAACTGCCGTCAGCTCGAGCGCTGGATGGAACGAGACGACGTCCGTCCCCTGCTCGAGCGCGAGTTCGTCGACGTGAAGATCGACATCGATCGCACCAGTCGCGGCCGCCTGCTCCTCGATCGCACGCGGACCGGCGAGCCGGGCGGCATCCCTTGGTTCTGCTTCTTCTCCCCCGAGGGCGAGAAGCAGGTCGAGAGCAACCGGACCGACGGCAAGAACGTCGGCTTCCCGTCGAGCGAGGCCGACCATGCCCACTTCCGGACGATGCTCGAGACGGGGGCGATCCACCTGACGTCCGCGGAGATCGACCGCCTCGTCCTGTCGCTGAAGGAGTAGCCCGGCGAGAGGCAGGGGGCCGTCCGGATCGCCGTCGACGACGCGCTGTCTCTCGGCCGGCTCGTCGCTCCCGCTTCACCAGCCGCGCACCGGCCTCCAGATCTCGACGACGCGATCGCCGTCGAGCACGTGGTAGCGGTCGTGAAGAGCGGCGGCAAGGCAGGAGTGGTTGGGGATGATCCGGAGCCGCGAGCCGAGCGGGAAGCGGGACGGATCGAGCGGGGCGAGCGAGCGGATCCGACCGTGCTCCTGCGAGAGTCGATCGACGCGGAGGTCGCGGTGGACCCCCTTTCCGTCGAGGCTCAGCACGACGCCGTAGCCGCAGTCCGGATCGACGTGCGTCGGCCCCGCGTCCTTCGAGAGGGCGAGCGCGCCCGCGTTCACGATCAGCGTCCTCGACTCCGGGTGGACGCCGACCACGGTGGCCAACACGGAGAACGCCACGTCGGCGCGCGAGCAGCTCCCGATCGCGACCTGGTAGGCGTCGAAGAAGACGTAGTTGCCGGGGCGTACCTCGGTCACTCCCGCGAGCGAGTCGAGCACACCGAACGTCGGGGTCGACCCGATGCTGACCTCCGGCACGTCGACGCCGGCCGCGCGCAGCCGCGTCGCGCACGCGACGGTCACGTCGCGCTCCTCCCTCGCGGCGTCCGCGATCTCGTCCGGGGAGCACGCGCCGTACGACTGACCGCCGTGCGTGAGGAGTCCGCGGAACCGGATCCCTTCGGCGGCCGCGAGGCGTCGCGCCACCTGGACGGCGCCCGCACCGGCGGGGTCGACGCCGGCGCGGTGATCGCCGCAGTCGATCTCGAGCCAGACGTCGAGCGTCACGCCGCCCCGCGCCGCGGCTTCCTCGAGGCGGGCGGCGGCCTCGGGGTGATCGACCACGAGGTGGAGGTGATCGACGCGGCGCGCGAGCTCGACGGCCTCGGGGATCCGATCGACCGGGATCGGGAACGCGTACGTGAGATCGGAGAATCCGGCGCGCGCGAAGTGCCACGCCTCGGCGAGCGTCGACACCGTGATCCCGGAGAACGGTCCGGCGACCCCGGCGACCCCGGCGATCTGGAGACGCGCCGCCTCGACGCACTTGTGGGTCTTCACGTGGGGACGCAGTCGAACGCCCAGCTCGAGCGCGCGCCGCGACGCGCGCTCGACGTTGCGAACCACCGTCGAGCGCTCGATGAGGGCGCAGGGGGTGGGAAGGTCGGTGAGCCTCACGGATGCTCCTGGAGTCGATACAAGATAGTGCTTCGCTCGAGCCGCCGTCGCAAGCGGAGAGCGGGTTCGAGCTCGCGCGGGGTTCGAACCGCGGCGCCGGCGAGGTTCCCGCCCGGCCTCGCGGCGCGCACGAGGACTCGGCCATCCTCCTGCCGCTACAATCGACTCGAGCTCACGTGGAGGTCTCGATGCGCGCGACGGTCGCGAGAATCCTCGTTCTCCTCGCGGCGGTCGCGGTGGCGATCGGCGCGACGGCGTTCCTCCGCCTCGATCGGGACGTCGTGGGACCCGTGGACGTGGGATCGGTGCTCGATTCCGGCGACGGTGAGGTCCGGCGGGAAGGACGGATCGACGGAGCGCTCGTGCCGGCGACCGGCACCGAGGACTCGCCGCCGAGCCGGCGCATCGAGGCGGTCGCGTCGACCCCGCCGAGCGGTTCCGGCGGGCCGGGCGGCCGCGTCGTCGGGATCGTGCGCGATCCATCGGGCGCACCGCTCGCCGGCGTGCCGATCCAACTGCATCCGCCCGAGCCGGCCGCGTTCGAGGCAATGCCCGACGAGCTCCGCCGCCGTCTTGCCGGCCGCGCGTCGGACGACGATGGCCGCTTCCACTTCGCCGGCGTCCCGGCCGGCGGCTGGCGCGTCCGCGCCGGCGGCGTCCGCCACCGGACGACGTGGAGCCGGTTCGACGTCGCGGACGGCGCGACCACCTTCGTGGAGCTCATCCTCGAGATCGGCGGCGCCGCGTCGGGGGTCGTGGTCGACGACGCCGGCCGCCCGCTCTCCGGCGTCCGCATCGAGCCGTCCGCGACTCCCGTCGTGACGGCGGCGGACGGGAGTTTCCGCGTCACCGGCCTGCCTTCGGGGAACATCGAGATCTCCGCGCGCAAGCCGGGCTACGCGCTCGAGCCGCCCGCGCCTCCCCGAGCGACGGTCATCGCCGGCGCGGAGACCACCGGGGTTCGGATCACGATGGTTCCCGCGGCTCCGATCCACGGCTCGGTGACCGACGTCGAAGGACGACCCCTCGCCGGGGCGACGGTGCACGCTCATTCTCGCCGCGGGAACACGCTGTACGCGCTCGCCACGACGAGCGCCGACGCGGCGGGACGATACGAGCTCGCGGAGATCCCGAGCACGGGCGTCTATCGCATCGTGGCGGCGGCGAACGACTACCGCGAGAAGGCGGCCGACGAGGTTCGGCCCGGCGCGCGCGTCGACTTCGAGCTCGAGCGGACCGGGTGGATCGAGGTCCGCCCGATCGACGCGGCGACCGGAGGCGCGGTCGAACCGACTGCGCTGCTGCTCGCCAGCGTTCCGCCGTGGAGCTCGACCAGCGACGGATTCGTGCGCGATCGGTTCGAACCGGACGTCGTGCGAGCGACCAGCGGCGTGTTTCGCGTCCCGTACCCGGAGAGCGGCATCTATCGGGTGCAGGTGGATGCGCCGGGGTACGCGGCGTGCCGCACGGAGGCGCTGACGATCGAGGGAGTCGAGACGATCGGCCCGGTGGTCCTGCTCCTGGAGCGAGGCGGCGAGATCCACGGCCGCGTGGTTCGAGCGTCGGACGGCGGCGTGATCGCGGGGGCGGAGGTGATCCTGCTCGCGCGGCTGTCCGATCGTCGGGCCGCCGGCCACCGTCAGTTCGGGATCGAGATCCGCGACGACCACGACGTCCGGGCCATGACCAGCAGCGATCAGGACGGCGAGTTCCGTTTCGACGGGCTCGGGTCGGGCGTCCTCGCGCTGCGCGTCTCCGCCGTGGGGTTCGCGACGGGCCAGTGGGACGGCGTCGACGTCCGGGTCGGCGCGGCGACGACGGTCGAGACCCCGCTGTCGTCGGGAGGCGTCCTGTCCGGCCGGGTCATCGGTCTGGATGGGCAGCCCGCCCCGGGGAGGCCGATCGTCGCGCACCAAGCGTTCGGGTTGTGCCGCGGCGGCGATTCCGACCCGGCCGGAGCGTATCGACTCGAGCACGTGCCGCCCGGCCGCTATCGCGTCGAGGCGGGCGATCCGCGACGCGGCTCCGGGGGACGGTTCGCGATGCACCTCGCGTCGGGAGGCGTGGCGCCGCCCGACCCGCGCGACTATCCGATCGTCGTGCGTGACGGCCTCGAGACCCGCGTCGATCTCGATCTCGCCGCGAGCGAGCGCTGCGGGTTGACGGGAGTGCTTCTCGTGCGGGAGGTTCCCGCGCCGGGATTCAAGGTGAAGCTCGATCGTGCGGATGGCGGCGGCGACGCGCCGATCGTCGCGACGTTCGGGGCCAGCGACGTCACCGATGACCGCGGAGCGTTCGAGCTGCACGACGTGCCGGCCGGAGTCTGGTTCGTCGTCGTCGAGGCCAAGGGAGAGTCTCGTCCGATGCACCGCCGTCGAGTCGAACTCGTGCCCGGCGCGATCTCGGCCGTCGAGATCCGTCTCGATCCCGCCCGCGTTCACGGCACCGTCGTCGACGAGCGCGGTCGACCCGTCGCCGACGCGACCGTCGTCGTCGTCCGCGAGTGGAAGGGGGACGACCTCTGGGGGAATCGATCGGAAGGAACCGGTCCCCTCGGGCGCTTCGACTTCGATCTCCTTCCCCTCGGCCGGTACCTGATCCACGCCGAGAGCCCGGCGACCGTCTCGAGCCGTTCGACGATCGAGCTTGCGGACGGGACCGACCGCGAGATGCGTCTCGTGGCGAGGGACGCGGGGACCCTGCGCGTCGCGCTCGAGCCGAAGGGGTGGAACGTCGAGTCGCTGACGGTCTCCCTGGAGGGGCCGAGCGGGCGCTTCGTCGTCGGACAGAAGGTCGTCGACCGGGATGGCTCGCTGCTGCTGCGGGGTCTACCCGCCGGTTGGTTCGAGCTGTGCATCCGCGACGCGCGGCTGTCGCGTAGAGCATGCAAGCCCGTCGAGGTCTTCGCTCGGAACGACGAACACGTCACGCTGCGATTCGAGTCGAGTCCTCGGTAGGAACGCGGCCGCTTCGAGCGTCACCGGGATGGTCCGCGCGCGTTCACCCTGCGATACGCGGTCCGTTCCACGGCGAAGCGAACGCGAGATTTGCCATCAGTCGCCCTGCCTCGGATTCGAAATGAAGGGGAATCGCTCGACACAACAGCATCGCGTGGAGAACGTCGGCGGCGGATTCGACGTGACACCGTGGAGAAACGAATGATCGCGCTGCGCGCACTTCCCCGGGATATCCTTCTGGCTCGACCGTGGGCCTTGCTCGGCATCCTGCTCGTGGTCTCGACCGCTGTCTCGCAGATCTCGCACGCGGTCGGTTCCCCGGAGATCCCCTTCCGGTTCTCCGACGGACTCACCGTCGCGGCATGCGCGGTGGTCGTGTGTGCCGCGGTGATCCAGATCAGGTTCGAGCAGACGCGCCGCCAGCTCTTCGATCTCGAGGGACGGTTCGCGAACCTGCGGGACCAGGTCGGCGCGATCTCGCGGCACGCTCCCGTCGGGCTCATGGTCACGGACCCGAACGGAGACGGGGGAACCACGATGGGCAAGCACCTGCACGACGCGCGCGGCCGGACGGTCGGCGAGGTCTTCGGACCCCAGGTGCAGATGATGCTGACCGAGGATCGGTGCACGCAGGGCCTCACGCAGGCGGTCGACGTCCACGTCGGCGCGCGGACGTTCCACCTGGTCTTGGAGCCGCTGCGCAGCCCCGCCGGTCGCGCGAAGGGCTGGAACGTGGTGGCGATCGAGTCGACCGCGCGGCACTCGGCCGAGCGTGAGGTGACGAGGCTGCGCGCCGAGCTGCGCCGGCGCGAAGACCAGGATCGGCGTTTGCGCGAGACGTCCGCGCTCGGCGTCGCCGTGTACGACGGTCAGGGGCGGCTGGTCGAGGTCAACAAGGCGTTCACCCGCATGTTCGGCTACAACCCCGACGACCTGATCGGGATGACGGCGGAAGACCTGACGCATCCCGACGACATCGGCCGGACGATGGAGATGATGCTGCGGCTGCGCTCCGGCGGGGCCGACACGGGACGGATGACGAAGCGGTACGTCCGCAAGAGCGGCGACGAGTTCGACGCGGACGTCGATCTCCAGGTCGAGCGCGACCGCATGGGAGAGGTGCTCCGCGTGATCGTGAGGCTCGAGGATCGTTCGATCGCGGAGCGCTCGAACCGAGCGCGGGTTCGGACCGAGCGCGCGCTGGCTCACGTGATGGCGCTGTCGCGCGACGGCGTCATCGTCCTCGACGAGAGCGGTCGAGTGGCGGCGGTCAACAGTCGGTTCGCCGAGCTCATCGGCGCCGACACCGCCCAGATCGCGGGCTCGCGCGGTTCCGAGATCCTCGGCGACGTGCTGGGTCGCCGGCGGCGCAGCCCGGAGGACGTCGAGCGCCTCCTCACCACCGAAGCCGGCGTGGTCGAGCTCGACTGCTCGCACGAGGACCGGCAGCTCATCCTGGCCTCGAGCCCGCTCTGCGACGAGGCGGGGACGAGTCTCGGTCGCTGCGTTACGATGCGCTGAACCGGCGTTCGCGCCGCGCCCGGTCCCCCGGTCTCGGTGCGCGTGAGGAACCGGCGAAACCGCCGAAAACGTCCAGACCGACGGAGTCAGCGGCGTTCGCGTCCCACCGGCGGGTCGCGAAGCGAGGAGTCGAACCGGGAAACCGCCGGTGCCGACCGGAACCGACCCGCGAAGCGCCGCTCGTCCACCGCGGGCAACCTCTATGTTGACGCCATGGATCGCGAGAAGATCTGCGAGGAGTACCTCGACGCCGTCCCGTTCGAGCTCTACCCGTTCCAGGAGGACGCCCTCCTCACCTGGTTCGATTGCGACGATGGGATGCTCGTCTCCGCCCCGACCGGGATGGGAAAGACGCTGATCGCGGAGGCGGCGATCTTCGAGGCGCTCGCGTCCGGGCAGCGCATGTACTACACGACGCCGCTGATCGCGCTGACGGATCAGAAGTTCCGCGAGTTCCAGGACAAGGCTGAGGAGTGGGGGTTCCGGCGCGACGACGTGGGGCTGATCACCGGCAACCGGAAAGTGAACGCGAGCGCGCCGGTCCGGATCGTCGTGGCGGAGATCCTGCTGAACCACTTGCTCTCGGACGAGGAGCGGTTCGACGACGTCAGCGCCGTCGTGATGGACGAGTTCCACTACTTCAACGACCCCGAACGGGGCGTCGTGTGGGAACTGTCGCTCGTCCTCCTGCCGAAGCACGTGCGCATGATGCTCCTCTCCGCGACGGTCGGCAACGCCCTCGACTTCGTCAACTGGCTGCGCGAGAAGCACGGCCGGCGCCTTCGCATCGCGCGAACGGACGAACGCCGCGTGCCGCTCGAGTTCCACTGGGTCGAGGAGAAGCTCCTGAGCGAGCAGCTCCCCGAGATGAACACCGACGACGACGCCACGTGCCGCACGCCGGCGCTCGTTTTCTCGTTCATCCGCGACCAGTGCTGGGAGGTGGCCGAGCGCTTGAAGGGCCTGCCGCTGATCGGCAAGGAGACGCGGGCGCTCGTCGAGGAGATCCTCGACGAGCACGACTTCTCGAAGGGGATCGGACCGAAGCTGCGCCAGATGCTGATCCGCGGGGTCGGCGTGCACCACGCGGGCGTCCTCCCGCGCTACAAGGAGGTCGTCGAGGAGCTCTTCCTGAGGAAGCTCGTGCCTTACGTCGTGTGCACCGAGACGCTCGCGGCGGGCATCAACCTCCCGGCTCGGTCGGTGGTGCTCGGGTCGCTGTTGAAGGGGAAGCACGGCGAGAAGAAGCTGATCCCGCCGTCGACCGCGCACCAGATCTTCGGTCGCGCCGGACGGCCGCAGTTCGACTCGCGCGGCCACGTGTACGCGCTCGCGCACGAGGACGACGTCAAGATCTACAAGTGGAAGAAGAAGTACGAGGAGCTGAACACCGGCTCGAAGGACCCGGGCATCCTGCGAGCGTTGAAGCAGCTCGAGCGCAAGAAGCCGAGCCGCCGGAAGACCGAGCAGTATTGGACGGAAGGGCAGTTCACCAGCCTGATCAACGCCGGTCCGGCGAACCTCTACAGCCGCTCGATGATCCCCTACCAGGTGCTGGTCTTCCTCATGCGCCGAGCGCGGAGCTTGACGGAGGTGCGCGAGTTCCTGCGCCGCCGCTTCAACTCGGCGGAGCGCCTCGAGGGGTTCCAGACGCAGCTCGATGGGATGCTCGCGAACCTGGAGGCGTTCGGCTTCGTCGAGCGCGACGGAGAGGAGGCGCGGACGACGGAGAGGATCGACGAGTTGATCGGGTTCCGATCGATCGACCCGATCTACGGGTCCTACCTCTGTCACGAGCTCGCGCCGTCCGACTTCGACGAGAAGCTGTTCGCGCTCGAGTCCGTGCTCTCGGTCTCACCCGCGGTCGTCCGCGCGGCCGGCATTCCGGACATGGAGCCGGGCCCGCTCGAGAAGAACGTGCTGCAGCCCATGATGATCGCGATGGGGGTCACGGTCGCGACGACGAAGGCCAAGGACGACGACGAGGGCGGCGACTTCAACCCGTGGCAGGAGGCGGAGGAGAAGCCGCCCACCTTTCCCGAGATGCTGAGGATCGCGTTCGAGGCGAAGCTCGCCGTACCGGAGGACGTCGAGGTGCAGGCGAAGTGGGTCGCCGGCGGAGTCTTCGACTCCGACGACTTCCACGCGTTCGTCAGCTCACGCTCCCTCCAGAAGAACGAGGGCATCGTCTTCCGTCACCTGCTGCGGCTCGTGATCCTGGCCAGCGAGTTCGCGAAGCGCACCGAGGATCCCCACTACCAGGAGATCGCGCAGCGTGCGACGGAGGCGTGCCGCCAGGTCGATTCGTCGTACACCGAACGCTTCCTCGCGTCGGAGGAGGAGTCGGTCGACCTCCTCGACCCCGGTTGACGAGAAGGCGAGGGGAGCCGGGGCGCCGGCCAGGAACCAGGTAGCCGCCGACGCCGGCCGGCGCCTTCGTAGAAGCGGCCTCGCGCTCGATGCGCGTGAATCGGTGCGGCACGGCCGTCGACGCAGAATTCGTGACCTTCCCGCCCCGCGATTCCGTACGTAGGGCCGACCGCTCATCGGTCGGAATCAGGCGACGACGAGACGTCGTCCTCGTCGGTTCCGTGGCGCACGCTTCGGGTCGCGGCCAGCGACGGCGGTCCACACGCTCGCCTCATCGACCGCGTAGGCCAAGCGCGCGATGCGCGTGGATCCCACGAGCGGTCCTCGCGATTCCGCGATCGAAAGGTCGCTCGAGACCGAACGCGTCCTTCGAACTCAGCGTCGAGAAGTGGAAGAGGAACGAGGAATGGAAAGAGAACGGTGAGCCCATGAGAAACCTAGTTCTGTTGCTGTCGTTCGTCGCCGGAACCTACGCGGCACCGGTCGCGCACGCCGGCAACGGGAGCAACTACCTCCACCTCATCAACGGCCTCGACTACTTCTTCGGGAAGACTCCGCCGGCGGGGAACTTCGTCGGGATCTGGCGCTGTTTTCCGAGCAGCATCCTCCACGCGCCGACCCTCGATACCAACCCGCTGAACCCGACGTTCGGGACGTATGCGACGCGGCTGTGCGCCATCCACGTCACGATCACCGCGTCCGCCCTCTCGACGATCTCGTTTCCGACGATCGCGCTCTCGAGCTCGGCGGGGAAGTGCAACTTCCTCACCTCGGCCGGCACGACGAACTTCGGGCTCTTCTCGGTGCCCGGTCTCGGCATCGTCGTCGCGGGGCCCCTGACCGGGAACGGCGGGCCGGTTCCGGTCGTGAACCTGCTCGTGGGGATCGCGGGCACATCGATTCCGAGTCCGACCACCGGGCCGAACCAGATCGTGCAGCTCGCGATCAGTCTGGTCGGCGTGTTGGGTCTACCCGCGGTGCCGGAGGGCGACAGCCTGGTGCTTTGGATCCAGGACGACCCGAACCAATTCGGAGCGGGAACCATGCAGTACTGGACGGCGTCGGGCGACGAGCAGAACCTCTGCTCCGGCTACTCGTTCCTGTTCTCGGGCTCGTCGGGCCTGGCGTTCTCGTTCGCTCCGAGCTTCGAATGGAGCGTCGGCCTCGGCACGCTCGACGCGACGCTCACGACGACGACTGCGTCGCTGGCTCTCCCCTTCGACGCGGGGAGCGGTTCGCGCACGGTCTCGATCACCGGTGGCGGTATCGTTCCCCCCCGGCTGGGGCTCGCGGTCTACGACGAGGCGAGCCTCACCGGTACTTCGCGATTGGGAGCGGCGAACTGCATGGGGTTCAACCTCGCGGGCGCGACGTGCGACGACCGGTCGCCGACCTTCGTGTCGCTCTCGGCCGGCGGCCCGGGCGGCCCCGTGCTCGGCGCCGCGATCCCCGAGATGCCTCGTTCGGTCGGGAAGATCGATGCCTGTACGAACGCCCTCCTTGGCAACCCGACCTGGGTCGCGGCGACGAACCACAACACGTTCCCGGGTGCCCTCACCGTTCCATGGTTCCCGTTCCCGGCCGGCAACTCGGGTTCGAACGCGTCGGGGGTGAATGGTGGATTCACTCTCCCCATCCCGCCGCTCACGGTCCTCATCGGCGCGCAGCTCTACTTCTGGAGCTGGCCCGTCGATCCCACGAACAGCTTCCTCGACTTCAACGTGAACGGCGGCCACTCGAATACGAACGGGTACGACGTCATCTTCTTTCCGTAGGGCCGTAGGGGTGCGCCGCGCTGGCGGCAAGGCCCACCGGACGGATCGCCGACGACGGCCCCGCCCGAGAATCGAGCCTCGCTCCATTGCGGTGCGAGGCTCGGTCATCTTCATGGTGGGGGCACGCAGGCAACGACCGAGGTCCCGATGAAAGCGTCCTCGCACGAAGACTGGACTCCGCGACGAGGAGGATGGGCTCGCGTGGCGGCTCCTCCACGATCGGATGCAGCCGATCCTGCTCGCCGGCGGGAGAGATCACCGTCGTGACGCTGAGCGGAGCGGAATGAGCCGCGGCGAGCCCGCGCATCGATCCGGTCGTCGGACGGTTCCATCGGCGGCCGGCGACGCGGACGGTCAATGCCGAGTCCGCCGCGCCGTCCTTGCCGCGACGCTCCTCGTCGTCGCGGCGCTGAAGCTGCCACTCCTGATCGGTGCCGACGGAACTTCGATTCCCATCGCGGGAAAGACCGGGATCGCGGTCGCGTTCGTCCTGGAAGGCACCGCCGCGACGCTGTTGTCGATCGATCGGACGTGGAGGCTCGCCGCAGCCCTTGTCGGATGGCTCGGCGTCGCGATGTGGATCGTCACGTTGGGGCTCGTCGTCGCCGGCGTCCCGCTGGAGCGTTGCGGCTGCTTCGGTCGTCACGCGCCGAGCCCGGCCGCGCACGCGGCGGTGTTGCTCGGGATCCTCCTGATGGTCCTCTCGATCTCCTCCCCAGCCGGGCGGCGGCCGGCGACGCGGGCGGCGCGGTCGCCCTGAGACGAGGGGATCGACTCCGCACTCCCGCCCGCCGGCGCTGGTCGATTCGTGGTGCCGAACGGGTTGCCGGCGTAGACAGTGTTCCCAGGGAGAGATCGGTGGTCAGCGGAGCGGCCACGCGAACGGAAGCACCGCGAGCACCACCGCCATGACGATCAGGGTCAGCGGCAGGCCCACTTTGAGGAAGTGGACGAAACGGTAGCCGCCCGGGCCCATGACCAGGGCGTTGGCGGGGTGCGCGATCGGACTGGTGAAGCTGGCCGAGGCGGCGATCGCGACGGCCATCATGACCGACTGCTCGGAGATGCCGGTCTCGGCACACAGGCGCAGCGCGATCGGCGCGGCCAGGACGACCAGCGCGGCGGATGGGAGGACCGACGTGCACGCAGCGGTGATGCCGTAGAGCAACGCCACGGCCCCGAACGGCCCGAGCCGGTCGACGACTGCCACCAACCCGTCCGCCGCCAGGCTCGCGGCGCCGCTCTCCTGCAGCGCGGTGCCGAGCGGCAGCATGCCCGCGATGAGGAACACCGACGGCCACTGGATCGCACGGTGCGCCTCTTCCATCGACAGGCAGCGGGTCACGACCATCATCGCGGCGCCGGCGACGGCGGCGATCGCGATGGGCAGCGCGCCCAGCAGCACCGGGACGAGCACCGCCGCCATGATGAGCGTCGCCAGCGGCGCCTTGCGCCGGTCGACCACGACCGCGCCGCCCCCGCTCAGCACCAGGATGTCCGGCTCCTGTTCCAGCAGGCGCACGCGGTCGCGCGGCCCCAGCAGCAGCAGCGCGTCGCCGAAGCGCAACGGCTGATCGCCGAGCTCGTTGCGCAGCACTTCGCCCTCGCGCAGGATGGCGAGCACTAGAAACCCGAACCGTTCGCGGAATCGCAGCTCGCCCAGCGTGGACCCGGCGATCCGCGTGGTCGGCGAGAGCATCGCGTCGACCAGGCCGACGTGGTCGTTCTCGAGGGTGCCGGGGGTGGGCGCGCGCTGCTCCTCGATGACCAGCCCCTGCATGCCGGCGAACGTCGCGAGATCGTCGGGGTTGCCGCGCATCAGCAGCACGTCGCCCGCCTCGAGGGTCGTGCCGCCGTCTGGCATCAGGTGCGTCTCCTCACCGCGGCGGAATCCGACGACGCCGAGGCCGAGGACCTCGCCGATGCGGCTCTCGGACAGCGCCCGTCCCGCGAGGCGCGATCCCTCCGGCACGTGGATGCAGAACAACTGCTCGCGCAGCCGGTAGCCGGACGCGACCCGGGTCTCGCCGATCTCCTCCAATCCGGCGAACTCGCGCCGGTCGTGCAGGGCGGCCAGGTCGTCCTTGCGTCCCTGCACCAGCAGGACGTCCCGGCCCCGCAGCGGGATGGTGCCAACGTCGGCGTCGACGTGCCGCCCGTCGCGCGACAGCGCGAGGACCACGCCGCCGAACTGGCGGCGGAAGCCGAGGCGGCGTACGGTCTGCCCGATGAGCGGCGAGTCGTCCGCCACCGCCAGCTCCACCAGGCCGATCTCGGAGTTGATGAGGCGGCTCAGGTCCGCCGCTCCCTGCTCCACCTCGAGTCCCCGCCACTCGCGTAGGTCGAGGAACCGCTTCAGCTCGCCGGTCACGAGCATCCGGTCGCCGGCCCGCAGCACGGTGTTCGAACCGGGCATCAACTCGGTCCGCCCGTCGCGTGCGACGGCGAAGACGTTCAGGCCGGTGGCCTGGCCGATGCGGCTCTGGGCCAGCGTGCGGCCGATCAGGGGAGAGCCCTCCGGCAGGCGCAGCATCGCGGCGTGCTCTTCCAGCCGAACTCGTTCGGCCAACCGCGCCCGGGGCGCCGCCGCTTCGGCCGACGGGTCGCGCCGCGGCAGCCAGCGGCGACCGAGGAACGCGATGAACAACACCCCGGCCAGCATCGGCGCGAAGCCTACCGACGCGAAGTCGAGGATCCCGAACGGAACGAACCCGTGGTCGGCGAGGAGTTCGCTGACGAGGAGGTTGGGGGTCGTGAGCAAGGTGGTCAGCCCACCCAGCAGCGTGCCGAAGGCGAGCGGCATGAGCAGACGCGACGGCGAGGTGCCGGTGCGCCGCCCGACGTCGAGGACCACCGGCATCATGAGGGCCGCCACGCCGATGCTGTTCATGAACACCGACATCGTGGCCGCGGTGAGCATGATCACGGCGACCAGGCGCGTCTCTCCCGTCCCGGCCAGGCCGAGCACGCGCGTGCCGATGAGCGCGGCGACTCCGCTGCGGGTCAGCCCCGAGCTGAGGATGAACATCGCCCAGACCGTGATGACCGCGGGACTGCTGAAGCCGGACAGCGCCTCCCGCGTGTCGATGACGCCGCTGAGCGCCAGCGCGCACAACACCAGCAGCGCCACGAGGTCCATGCGTAGCCACTCGGTGATGAACAGGACGAGCGCCGCCACCAGGATCGTCAGAACCAGAACGATCTCGAACGTCACGAAGCCGCGACCTCCCGCGCCGACCAAGACGACCAGAGACTATCAGGGCGCGGCGTCAACGCGTTCGGCATGGCGTTCTTCCCTTGTCGCGGAGGGCGACTTCATCCCCGCGAACGAGCGCGTCCATACCTATCATCGCGCCCCGTGCAAGACCCTCGAGCCCCTCGGCGGCGGTTGTACGGTCACGAGCCAGGCCGTGCCGCAGCTCTGTCTCTCCGGCGATCCGACACCGGGCGGCAAGATGATCCTCTCGCTCTCGAAGGGCGACCCGAGCCAGACCGCGCTCCTTTTCCTCGCGGTTGGAGCTTTGGACCCGCCGGTCCCGATTCCCGGCTACCCGCCGTGCTTCTTGAACGTCGGACCGTTGGTCCCGAGCCCGGTCGTGCTGCCTCTCTTTGGTCCTGGGCCGGGGGAAGGTGGCATCGCCTTCGAGGTGATCGTCCCGATGCTCGCGACGATTCCCCTTCCCGGGGCGATCCAGGCGCTCCTCTACAACCAGGTTCCGCGCCTCGCGGCAGTCACGAACGGAGTGCTCTTCGTGATCGAATGAGCCGAGCGAGGAGCATGTTCGCGGCCGCTTTCTGCACGTGGAAGCGGCCCGTGTTCGTCTTCGCCGTGCCGCCGCCGCGTGGAAGGCATCGAACGGCCCCCTGATCCGGTCGGTCCCGGGATCCGGCCCGCTCCCGACCGAGGAAAGGAACGGCCCGAGGACGGCGCCGCCGCGCCGCGCGCGTCCGATCCATCCGACGGGCCGGGCAGCTCCGCAATCACGCCCGCGTAGATCTTCAGCGCGCGGCGGCCCGTGGGGGAGAGGGCGTACGACCCGCGTTCGACGCGCTCGAACCAGCCGTACACGTTGCGTTGGCAGATCGAAGCGGCCTTCGCGACGCCGCTCGCGGCGCGCATCGTGGCGACCGACAGGGGGGACGACGCGACGAGGGAGGTCGCGCAGCGCAGTGCGTCCTGTCGATAGGCGGTGACGCGGGGGACGCGCGTCGTGCCGCCGACGTTCGCGTCGCCGACGCGTTGCTCGAACTCCAGCAGGAGACGGCCTCGACGACGTGGGTTGCCGCGCGGGCGGTAGGGAGCGGGATCGACGCGCACCTCGACCCGCCGTGGCGACACGGTCATCAACCCGATCCCGAGTCGACGCGCCAGATCCCGCACGCGCCGGCGCCGGCGACGCCACGCGGGGTTGGACTCGGGGAACGCGATGTAGACCGCGTCCGTCATCTTCAGGCGGTCGACCGCCTGCAGGATCAGGTCGAGGGTCAGGCGCTTCTTCAGCTCGACCACCACCGGCGGTTCGTCCCCGCGGCGCGCGACGACGTCGCAGTGCTCGACCTCCGCCTTGACGTCGTATCCCTGACCGACGAGGTAGTCGCGGACTGGCGGGTAGAGTTCCGACTCGCGGATGGCGCATCCTCCTCGTCGGCCATCCTATCGTCGGTCCACGTTCCGCCATCGTGTCGAGACCGAACGGGGCCCGCGCGGGAACACGTGCTCGAGCCATCGTGTTTGGGCGAGGATGGGGTGATGGGGTGACGGGACTTGCTCTTAGGAAGGGGGAGGAACTTGATGCGCGAATTCGAGGATGGTGGTGGGTCGAGCCGGTGCCGCGCGGCCGCGGCCACGAGTCTGGGCGTCGATTCCTGACGACGCGGACAGGAGGAACGACGTGGTACGCGGGAGCGGGGACGAAGAGTTCTCCAGAGTGATACCGCGTGGAACGGGGGCGGGGGAAGGGCCGGGTAGAAGGGTCAGGGGGGGAAGCCTTCGGGCGGGATGGTCGGGCCGGGGATCTCGGATGGATCGATGAGGCGGAAGCGGCGCCAGCCGAGCAAGAGGTCGAAGACGCGGGTGTCGGTGATCGGGCGGGGGACGTCGGGGACGAGGTCGGTGTAGCGGTGGCCGTTGGACCAGCCGTTGAACCAGGGGGCCGACGAGAAGAGATCGACGGGCCAGGGGAGCTTGACGCGATGGCGGCGGGCGTTGTTGAGGACGTAGGCGAGGACGCGGCGGACGTCCTTGGCCGTCTTGAGCACACGGTCGTGGTAGCGGTCGCGGAAGACGCGGCCGCGGCGGCCCCACAGCCGGTTCAGGCCCTTGGCGATGCGGATCAGCAGACCCTGCAGACCACGAGACACGGCGCGGCGGTCGTCACCCTCGACGATGAGATGCAGGTGGTTGTTCTGCACCGTGTAGTGGCACAACCGGAAGCCGAAGCGATTGCAGCCCGCCACGAACGCCTCGCGCAGCGTGCGATACGCCCTCTTGTTCCGCAGCTTCGGCAATCCCTCCCTCAGCTTCACCGTCACGTGGACGGTCCGTCCGTCGATCGCCTCCCGCGCATGATGCGACACCCCCGACCCCCGCTTCGGCTTGGGCCCCGGCCGCTTGCGCATGGTCGTCGAAGGTCGGTTCGGCATTAGGGCATCTATTAGCCTCGATCGAACCAAGGTCAAGTCACCGCGTCGAACGACCTCGACTTTCTTGTCCTCGAGCCGCGCGGCCCGCGACCGCGCGACACCGTTCCACGCGGTATCACTCTGGAGAACTCTCCGTCCCCGCTCCCGCGTACCACGTCGTTCCTCCTGTCCGCGTCGTCAGGAATCGACGCCCAGGCTCGTGGCCGCGGCCACGCGGAGCGCGTCGCCACCGGTCACCGCCGAATTCGCGCGCCAAGTTCCTCCCCCTTCCTAAGAGCAAGTCGCGTCACCCCTGCACCCATCGTGCCCCGAACACGGCGACCGCGCGACACCGTTCCACGCGGTATCACTCTGGAGAACTCTCCGTCCCCGCTCCCGCGTACCACGTCGTTCCTCCTGTCCGCGTCGTCAGGAATCGACGCCCAGACTCGTGGCCGCGGCCACGTACCGCGGCCGAGATCGAGCGGACCGGCGCCTTTACTCCGGAAACGGCCAAGGTCGTCTTGAACGATCCTCGTTCGTGAGGGCAGATCCGTGGGCCCCGACGTGGGACCTCGGTCGTCGCGGTGACCATCTCGGGGGCCGGCGTCATCGGCGGCGGATCGAGACTCGGCCCATCACTTCGGAGGTGTCTTCATGCTTCGTTCGAAACGCTTTGCGTGGATGCTGTTCGTCTGTCTCGGGGGACTCGCGGCTCCGGGGGCGGCCCAGCAGCAGAACTCTCTCGACGGATCGCTCGTCATCGGGGGCATCGACGGCCCGCCGTGGCCGATCGTGCTGCCGATCAACACGGCGACCTGGGGGGTTCCGCTCTCCCTGGAGTTCCGCGGTGCGGCGAGCCAGCCGTTCCTCCTCGTCCACGCGCCGGCCGGAATCCTCCCGGCGGGCACGAGCACGCCCTACGGCCTGCTGGACCTCGACACCAGCCTGGGGCTGGTCGTCCTCGGCGTCTTCAACACCAACGCGATCGGCGAGCTGATCGTCACGGTGCCGGTCGGAGCGGCGCTGGCCGGGGTGGTCGCGAACCTGCAGTGCTTCATGAGCGCGCCCGCGAAGTCATCGGGCATCGTGCTGACGGCGGCGACGCGACTCTCGTTCGTGCACAATCCGATGAACGCGGTGTATGTCTCGCAGTCACGCGGGCAACCGGGCAACCCCGGGACGAGCGGCAAGCCGTTCGCGACGCTGTCCGAAGGGCTGAACGCCGCGTTCATGGCGGGCGCGCCGTACCCGGAGGTCCTGGTGGAGGAAGGCGACTACTCGGAGCCCTCGGGCTTCAGCTTCCGTGAAGGCGTGAACGTCACCGGCGGCTACGACGAGTTCTTCCAGGGGACGATTCCGGGAGTCCGCTCGCGCGTCCACGTCGGAACGGGCCGCGCGCTGGCCACGAACTTCCAGACCACCTCGACCACGATCAAGAAGCTCGACATCCGAGCCGGCGACGCGATCGCGACGCAAGCCGCGTCGATCGCCGTCGAGGTCAAGAACTGCTCGAACGTGCTCACGTTCAGCGACTGCCAGTTCGTCGCCGGCCGCGGCGCCGACGGAGCGGACGGAAGCCACGGCGCTCCCGTGCAGAACGGCCAGCCGGGGAGCAGCGCGTCGTTCCCCGGGAACTTCGGGGGCGATGGAGGACCGGGATACCCGAACTCGGGCGGCAAGGGAGGCAACGGTTTCCCGGGTCTGAAGGGCGGGAACGGGGACAACGGCGTCGGTCCCGGCGGTGGGGGCGGCACGGGTGGACAACCCACTCTTTGCGCGACCGCGGACAACGGCGCAAACGGAGCGAAGGGCGCGGACGGAGCGGGCGGGGCCGGTGGGTCGCCGACGACCGGGGGCGAAGTCGACTTCGGCGGTACCTGGTACGCGAGCAAGGGATTCGACGGTGCGTTCGGCGCCCCGGGCGGCGGCGGCGGCGGCGGCGGCGCGGGCGGTGGACGGGTCTGCGTCGCGCAGCCGGGGGTCGGCGGCGGCGGTGGCGGCGGCGGCGGAGCCTCCGGGAACGGCGGCAGCGGTGGAGACAACGGCGGCGCCTCGTTCGCGGCGTACACGTTCGACGCCCAGGCGGTGTTCGTGAACTGCACCTTCGCGGCCGGCACCGGCGGGAGCGGTGGCAAGGGCGGCAATGGAGGTTGCGGCGGCGTCGGGGGTGCCGGAGCCGTCGACGGATGGTCGCCATGCTGTCAGGAGGGCAATGGTGGCAAGGGCGGCGACGGGGGTCGCGGCGGCTCGGGCGGCGGCGGCGCCGGCGGCAGCGGCGGGCCGAGCTACTGCGTGCGCGCCGCCGGCAACGGTGGCCTCGACGTGTCGTCCGGCAACACCTTCATCACCGGCGTCGGCGGCCAAGGTACGGCGGGCGGGTTGGGCGGCGGCTGCGGGTCCGTGGGGCAGAACGGGCTTCCCGGTCTCCCGGGGCCGTCCGGCACCGTCCTGTTCGGCTCGTAGTCCTGGGCCGTTCCGAACGGACGACGGATCGATTGCCTCCGTTCGCGCGACCGCGCGGACGGAGGCGTCGTCGTTGGAGGCGGGGACGTCATCAGGGGCCCGCGACGGCGTCGTCTCCCTTCGCGGCCTCGCCGCCGGTCAGGTTCAGGAGCAGGACCTCGGCGAACGTCTCGGTGAGCGTTCCGCTCCCGACGCCTCGGCCGTCGCGACGGAACTGCAGCGTCGCTCCGATGGCGGGGGCCTCCGCGCCGGCTCGCCGGCGCACGATGACCAGGCCGACCGGGTCGACGCCGAGGACCGATCCGACGACGGCTTCCGCCTCGGAGAGCGTTTCCGCGGGCGCGACGGACTCGATGCGAATGAGCAGGGAGACATCCTCCACGCGGCTCTCGCCGCTCTCGTTCCACTCCGTCACGGAGAGGCCGGTCACGAGGAATCCGCGGTCGCCGTCCTCGAGCGTCAGGTCGGACGAGGACCACTCGACGAGGCTGACCTCGGGAACTTGCCACGTCACCGGCGTCGTGAAGCCGGCGAGCGTCGTCGTGATCGACCTGAACGGTCGCTTGAGGTTTGCGAAGGCGATGCTCAGACCGAAGTCGAGCCGCTCGCCATCCGGGCGGACGATTGGAGACATTCCGATCACGACTCCATCCTGCACCACGTCGATGATCGGGTCCGCGATGATCGACTGCCCGACCATCTCGACTTCGAAGTCTCGGATGTACGGGGACTGATTCACGATCGACGCGGATGCGGTCTGCCCGCCGAAGATCGTGGTCGGCGGCACGACCAGGACGTCGGCGCGGCCCTGTCGCAATGCCGCGACGCGTTGGTTCAGCTCTTCGTCGTGGAGCGCCCGGACCTGGACGTCGGTCGCCTCCAGCCGGCTCGCTGGCTCGCGGATGATCCACGCGCTGGCCTGGATGAGCCTGCGATTCTGCCGGACGACGTCGTCGAGGAACGACTCGGCCCGCTCGACGAGCGCGCGGTCCCCTTCCACCTCGATCTCGCGGGACCAGTCGATAGTCGAACTCCCGTCGTACCGCGTCGACCGGTCGACGAGGCGAGGCGTCGAGAGTCCGGGGATGCGCCGCTTCAGCTCCTCGATCAGCCAGCGGTCGCGAAACGTCAGCTCAACGTCCGCGAACGAGGAGGCCGTCCCCGGGTCGTTCGACTGCGACAGCACGAACATGAGCCGGCGGCGGCCGGCGCTCAGCGCCTCGACGCTGCGCCGCCCCGCCTTCTGGAAGCCTTGATCCCACGTCGCGTCCGGGCGCGACTTGAACGGGTCGCGCGGCTCCTTCGCGTCGCGCGCCTCTTGGCCCTGTACCGCCCGTCTCTCGGCTCCCGTGATCGTGACGTCCTGACCGCTCGCGGTGGAAATCAGTGCGAACAGGAGGAGCGCGAATTGGTGTGAGCGCGGCGTCATGAAAGGTTCTCCAGTGGCGGTGGACGAGAGTTCATCGGTCGGCGGGCCACCACGTCGTGGTCGTGAGGGTCCCGCGCGCGGCCTTCGTCGGTCCGTACGAGATGCGCGAACGCGAGAGCGAGGATCGCGAAACGACGAGGCGGCCGGGCGGAATCGCGGCGGCGAGTGGCGGCGGCGGCGCGCTCCGCGTGGCGTCGATCGCGGTGGACGCGGCGGCCGGCGCCGGCGGCTCCCTCGGAGCCAGGGACGTCGAGAGGATCCAGGCGACCACGAGCAGGAGCGCGGCGGTGGCGGCCGCCGGCGGTGGGACGACGCGCGTTCGAACCGGTTCGTGAAGCGAGACGGGGGTTGGCCGGCTCACGATCCACTCCACCTCGGGGTACTCGCGCGCGCAGCGCTCGCATCGTCCGACGTGCTCGGCGAGGAGGCGCGGCTCGACCCGCGCGTCGACGTCCTGCAACGACAGAAGTTGGTCGACGGTGTCGCAGTTCACGTCGGCTCTCCTTTCGTCTCGATCCGTTCGCGCAGTCGCCGGCGCGCGCGGAACATCCACGTCTTGACGGTCCCGGGCGGCACGCCGAGCTCGGCCGCGATCTCGCGCACCGAGCAACCCTCCCAGAAGAAGAGCTCGAGGCAGGCGCGCTCCTCGCTCCGCAGGCCGTCGAGGTCGAGCTCCGGCGAAGCGGCGCGCGACGTCGCGACGCGCTCGGCATCGCTCGCCCGCGTCAGATCGACGCGCGCCCGCCGCGAGCGGACGTGATCGATCGCCTTGCGCACCGCCGCGCGCCGGATGAACGGCCACGGGTCGACCACGGGCCGGAGGCGCGGGAGCGAGCGCCAGATCGAGTACCAGGTCTCCTGGTACACGTCCTCGGCGTCGTCCGCGTCGCCGAGCAGACGAGCGAGCAGGCCGAGGACTCGGTCCCCATGCGCGCGCATCAATGGTTCGATTCCCGCGTCGATCGCGACCTCCATCGTTCGCCCCCTGTACGGATCGGAGCGGGCGCCGGTTTCATCCAGGCGGCCGATGGTCGGGTTTCTCGCCGGCGTGATCCGATCGTTCGCGCTTGGCGCGAGCCGTTAGTCGCCATCCGGCCGCCGTTTCGTCGCAGTACGCCGTCCTCGTCAACCGCCGTGGGCGACGAGACGACCCAAACGGCGCGGCGGCGCGCGAGAGCGGCGACCGCGGTGCGATCGACGGTTCTACGTCACACCCTCCGGCGAGACCGCGAACCGGGATCGATCGACTCCGTCGGGGTGGGGTCGTACCCGGTGCCGGCGTTCGTCACCAGCGTGACGACCGACCTCGATCCGTTCGTCCTCGCGGTCGCGAGGCTTCCGTTTCTTGCAATGGCCGAGGCGTAGGGCGACCGCCCGGCTCGCATCGAGCGAGCGATCGGGAAATGCTCGTGTGCGCCGACCGATCGCGGATCGAGATCCAGGAAGTCGAGCCCGCGACGTCGTTCGTCCCGGACCCCCGGCGGCGCCGGTCAGAATGCCGGCCCATACGCGATCTCGAGTCCGTTCGTCGCGGTCGCCTGGAACGGCGCGCCGGGATCGAACACGAACGCCTGGTGGAAGAAGGACGTGCCGAGCGCGGCGGGGGGGATCACGACGGACAGGCTGAAGCCGCCGGACCCGGCCGCCGACGCTTGACCGCCAAACGGCACGACGAACGAGCCGAACCACGGCTGGCAGTAAGAGGACATCCCCGGGAACGGCAGGCTCGCGACATTCGACTCGGCGAGGCCGACCACGAAGATGCAGTAGCTCGGCCCGTACGCGCCGCGCAGGTGGAACGTCGCCGGGCTGCCGACGCGGAACGGTCCGGTCGCGCCGAGCTGCGGTTTCATGCCGCCGGTGCCCTCGGAGGCGACCCCGTATTGCCGCCGGAAGCCGGAGTCGGGCCTCACGTACGAGCAGTTCCGGTAGACGCCTTCGTTCACGAGATCGACGTCGCCGTCACCGTCCACGTCGGCCGTGCCCGATGCGACGAGCATTTGGTAGATCGGCGCCTCGTAACCCGAGTTGTCCGGCTTCCGGAGCTGGATCGCCGTCCCGAACGGGTTTTGCTGCGACGGCTGGAAGACCACGTCCACGAGCCCGTCGGCGTTCGCGTCGACCGCGAAGACGCGTCGCGTCTCGTTGCTGAAGTACTCGCCGTACGCCAGC
This sequence comes from uncultured Phycisphaeraceae bacterium, assembly GCA_964649825.1. Classification (GTDB taxonomy): domain Bacteria; phylum Planctomycetota; class B15-G4; order B15-G4; family JADJEK01; genus CAZYQW01. Next base: position 64,338 of record CAZYQW010000137.1, read on the forward strand.
GGCGTGCTCGCCGTGAAGCCCGCGAAGCCGTCGTTCGTGAACATCACCGGGTCACCCGCCGTCGGCGCGCCGTTCGTGCGGTCGATCGCGCAGTAGTCGAGGTCGCCGTCGTGGTCGAAGTCGGCCAGCTCGACCCGGTCCCACGGGTACGTCGTGATCCCGAACGGCTGCGACGCGCCGAATGCGCCGCCGCCGAGCCCGAGGCGGAAGCCGGAGTACGAGTGCACGAGGTCGACGTCGCCGTCCTGGTTCAGGTCCTCGGCGAACGCGACCCTCTCGCCGGCGAAGACCGCGCCGGGAGTGAAGAAGCCGGCACCATCGTTCAGGAAGAGCTTGGTCTTCGCGCCGACGTACGTGGTGCGGTGGAGAAGATCGAGGTCGCCGTCGTTGTCGACGTCGGCCGGCAGCCCCGCCTCGGTCTTGTCGAGCTCGAACGGACTCGGCTCGTGGAAGAAGGTCCCCGGCGCCGACGCGAGGCCCCCGTTCGAGAAGCCGCCGCCGCCGTTGTTCACCAGCCGTCGAACTCCGGTCACCGCCATGTCGGCGATGTGGGTGACCAGGATGTCGAGGTCGCCGTCGCCGTCCCAGTCGCCCGGGTGGCCGGGGCCGCGATACTTCTCGTTCGGCGGCAGCAACGGGACGTCGAGCGGGACCATCGAGTACCGACCGCTCCCGTCGTTGCGCCAGGCGGACGTCGTGCCGGGGTGGGCGTCGGGATCGCCGTCGTGGTCGATGTCCCAGAACGCTGCGTCGATGAGCTCGGTCTGGTCGGAGAGTGCCGCGTAGGGGTTCTCGGTGAGCAGGCCATCCGCGTAGTAGATCGCGCGGCCGGCCACGAGGTCGACGTCGCCGTCGGCGTCGACGTCGAGCGCGCCTGCGAGGTGGCGCGCGCCGAGTCCTTGGATCTGGAACGCCGGAGCGAACGTCCCCGTCCCGTCGTTGTGACTGATCTCGAACTTCGAGAGGACGCCGTTGGTGGGATCCGACGGTCCGCCGCTGCCGCCGCAGCAGAGCCCGTCGAGGTCGCCGTCGAGGTCGACGTCGCCCAGGTTCGTCGCCGGTCCACCGACCTTCGTCGCCTCCATAGTAAAGGTGGCCGGGCCGGTGCGGCGCAGCACGCGGTACTGCCCCAGCATCCCGAACGCGACGATGTCCTCGTCTCCGTCCCCGTCGACGTCGCCCGCCGCCGCCATCGAGTCGCCGACCTGCGTCAAGTAGGAGACGGCCGGCTGCAGGATCGCGTTCACCACCGGAACGAGGTGGATTCCGTTCGTGTAGGCGAGGACGAGGTCGGGAGAGCCGTCGCCGTTCACCTCGGCCAGCGAGAGCTTCGCCTCGGTGAAGTTCACCCCTCCCGTCGCGGTCAGCTCGGACGCGACGAGCATCGGCAAGCCGGATCCCTGGTTCAGGTAGATGCGAAACCTGTTGTTCGGCTCGCGCGTGCCGATGTCGCCGCGGCCGTCGCCGTCGAAGTCGGCCGCGACGAGCCCATAAAGGTCGGTCTCGACCACCGAAAACGTCGTGTACGGCATCGGCGGCGCGAGGCCGTTCGACGCGAAGGCGTAGACCCACCTCCCGATGCCGATGACGAAGTCGTCGCGACCGTCGCCGTTCAGGTCCGTGACGGCCGAGTGTTCGCGCTGCGAGCCGGTCGTGTTCACCGGGTGCACGAACGACCAGAGCTTCGTGAACGTGCCGGCCCCGTCGTTTCGATACCCGAACACCCTGACCGAGTCCTTGTCCGAGTCCTCCCAGAAGAACCCGAAGGCCTCCAGGTCGCCGTCGGCGTCGAGGTCGAGCATCTCGTCGATCCGCTCCTGGTTTGATGCGATCACGACCGGCGCGTCGAACCGCGCCGCGGACGGCTGGGCGACGGACGTCGCCTCCGGGAGCAGCAGGAGCGCCAGAGCGGTGGAGAATCGTCGGCTCATGAGGAATCTCGTCCTTTTCGAACGTGTACGACGGGTTCTTCGGTCGCCCCGCCGCGTGCGCGACACCATCGGTACCAGAACGCGCGGGAGTCCGGGCCGGGGCCAGCTCGGCGGAGGAAGTTCGGCCGCAGTCTCGGTCGAGGAACGTCCTCACGCACGATACGCGGGGATCCGCGCTTCGACCAGTCCCGAACGGCTTCCGTCCGGTGGAACGAACCGGGCCGTCGCGTCGTGCGACTCGCGGGGGACAGGTCTTTCCGAGTGACACTTGATTCCGCCGGGCACTCACCGCCGTGAAACACTGTCCCGGCGGACGTGGAAACCTCACGCCCGAGTTCGGAGTCTTCCCGTGGGTTCCTGGCGCGTGGCCGACGCCTCGCCTTTTCCCGGAGCTTCGGACACCCCAGATCGCGCGGACGGAGGCGTGACCCGCTGAAGCCGCCGCAAAGGTGACGCACCCCGACGGCGCCCCAAGACCCGGTTCAGGATCGGGACGCGGAGCCGCATGCCGCTCGGGTCACTCGGGCCGCGGGAGCGGCCTTCTCTACTTTCTCCGTCCGCATCGAAGGTCCGTGACGTCCTGCAGTGGGAGAGTCATTGGAGGTTCGTTCGCTGTCGCGCGCGAACCACGAACCAGTTCGAGATCGGGGACATCCCGGGATTGGATCCACGACGACCATGATCATCCTGTACTCGTTGATTGCGTCTACTGCTTTCGTCTCGTCCAGCACCGTCATCGAGCCGCCCGCGCGCCCGCCAGCGTTCGCCGACGTCGATGGAGATGGGCTCCTCGATCTCTATGCGACCATGCCCGGCGGCAAGGACGCGCTGCTGCGCAACCTCGGGAACGGGCGCTTCGAGGACGTGAGTGTGCGCGCCGGCCTCGAGGACCTGTCGGGCACGACCTCGGTCGCCTGGTGCGATGCCGATGACGACGGTGATCCCGACCTGGCGCTCGCCGGCATGAATGGGTTGCGCGTCTTCATCAACAACGGCGGCGTGTTCGCCCCGGCCGTCCTGCGCCCCCATTCCGTGGACCTGCCGCTCCTCGTCGTTCAGTGGTTCGATTTCGACGGCGATGGCTTCGACGACGTCGCGGCCTACGGACCAACGGGATGGATCGTGCTGCAGAACGAGCGCATGGGACGATTCAGTGCGATGGATGCGGGCTCGCCCGTCTTGTCCGGCCCAGACAGTGGCGGCAGTGGAAGCAGTGGGGGAGCCGTCGCTGCTTCACCGTTGGATGTACTTCCGGTGCTCGCGGGATTCCCGCAGCAAGTCCAGACCGCCTTGGTGCAGCTTCTCGCGCACGGAACGATTCCGGGAGCATGCGGCTCGACGCACGCTGCCCTCAGTTCGACCTTGACGTCACGCTGCACCGATTACGTCATTGACCAAGCCACTGGAACGTGCGCCATCCGGGCCTCGTCTCAGCCCCTGTTCGATCACTTGCTGCCGCTCGGCCCGTTCTTCTTCGTGAGCCCGAGCGGCAACGTCGGCATTCGCACGGTGTCTCCCGACGCGCGGCTGACCGTGGTGCAGGATGCCGATGTCAACGACGGGGTGTCATTGGCGGAGGCGGGGCTGTTGCTGCGGGCTGTTGAGGGAGCCAACGCAGCTACGCTCCGGCTGGCCGCCGACAACGCGAACCTGAAGACTACAATCCAGGCCCAGCAGACGACGACAGCCACCATGCTGCCGCTGCTGCTGAATCCGCTGGGCGGCAACGTCGGGATCGGGACGATCAGCCCGCTGGCGAAGCTCCACGTCAACGGGAACCTGCGGGTCAACAACGGTAGTGGGAATGCGGCCATCACTCTCGACTCGCAGACCAACGAGGGCGACATCAACTTCTTCGAGAATGGCGTCCACAAGTGCCAGATTCGGTTCGATGTCGATGCCAACGGCGGGAACTTCGACTTCAACGACCGAGTGAACGGTGCCGTCACGCGTCTGTACATTGCTGGCAACGGCAACGTGGGCATTGGCACCGGCAGCCCGCAGGCGAAGCTCGACGTGAACGGGTCCACCCGCACGCAATGCCTGACGATCACGGGAGGCTGCGACGTCGCCGAACCGTTCGCGGTGTCGGATGGCGACGCGGACCCAGGCATGGTCGTAGTGATCGATCCGTCCAACCCGGGTGCGCTGATGGTCTCCGAGCGAGCCTACGACAAGCGCGTCGCCGGCATCGTCAGCGGGGCGGGGGGCGTGAACACGGGCCTGACGCTGTCGCAGTCCGAGGTCCTGGACGGCGACGTACCGGTCGCGTTGACCGGGCGCGTCTATTGCTGGAGCGATGCGACGTACGGCGCGATCGAGGCCGGTGATCGGCTCACCACGTCAGCGACCCGTGGCCACGCGATGCGCGTGAGCGACGAGCACCTCTCTCCGGGTGCGGTCATCGGCAAGGCGATGACGAGCCTGTCCAGTGGCAAAGGCCTGGTCCTCGTTCTGGTCAACCTCCAATGAACGGTCTGGCCGTGAAATCCATGTCCATCGTCGGACTTGCGCTCACGACGTTCACGCCGCACGTCCGTGCGCAGACCGGCGCCGCGTCGCGTGTGATGCTCGATCTGCCCGAGACCGCGCAGGCGCCGCCGGCCACTTCGACCATCGGCGGCTGTTCGGGCAACGTGACCTCGTTCAACCCGAGCTCGGCGGCCTCGATCATCGCCTACAAGGACAGCGTCGGTTGCCTTTCGCCGTGCTTGTCGACCGTCTACGTCGACAAGGACGCGACGGGCTTCCAGGACGGCACCGCGCAGTTCCCGTTCCATTCGATCCCGGCCGCGCTCGCCGTCATTCATGAGCCGGGCACGATCGTGATCGCGGCGAATCAGCACCCGGCCGGGCTCTTCATCGACCAGGCCGTGACTCTGCGAGCCTCGGGAGGAACGGTCGCCATCGGCCCGTAGGGCCGACGTCGCACGGAACCGAGCATCGCCGCGGCTGCGGCTTTGCTCGGCCCGCGCGAACGAATTGGCGCTCCAACCGCGCCGAGCCCAGGAAGCCGATTGGGTGGGAGGAGCCCTCCTCTCACGTCTGCGTCTTCCGGATCGCGTGGGAGACCGTTGCGGCCGGGCGGAAGGTGAGGTCATCGGGGTCGACGAGGGCGAGCCCCTGCACGTTGCGGGAGACCTGATAGGTGTAGAAGTTCCCGTGCGCGCCCATGTGAAGATTCGGATTCGAGCGCCAATAGTGTTCCACGAGCTCCTTGTACGTGGGCAGATCGACCGCCCGAACGAGGGCGTAGATCTCGCCGTCGAGTTCCTGCTCGCCGAGCTGCACCCAGCTCGGGTTCGTCCCGCCGAAATCGATGCGCTTTCGTCTCGCGCTCTGGTTGAAGACGAACGCATAGCGGTCGGAGCCGAAGAACCAGGCCGTGTTCTGCTGTCCCAGCACCATGCCATCCGATGCGTCGACCACCTTCTCGAGCTCTTGTTGCTGCCCGGCCTCCAGCCGCTGCAGGAGTGCATCGAGCGGATCCTGGATCTCGTCGATGGAGAAGTACTTGTAGCGGTGGTCGTCTCGGCTCCAGAGTCGGACGCCCCATCCCTCGCCGAATCGCTTGAAGGTCGGCCCGCCGGATGGATTCGCATCGTTCAGCTCGTGCCAGTCCTGGAGGCTCTGCGCCTCCAGGACGTAGGCGTGGACGAGGAACATGAGGTCGTCGACGGGGACGTCGACGACCACGGCCTTGTCGTATTCGGGTACGTCCTGGGTCTTCTTCCCCGCGACGACGTCGAGAACCTCCGCTTGCGGCAATGCGTCGGAGATGATGCTCGACCCCTCCACCAGTGCGACGGTGGGATGCGCTCCCCGAGAGACCCACCAGCGCACGGTCTGAAAGCCCTCTTTTCGGTCGGCCGCGTCGCGTGCGGCCTCGGCGGCCTCGGCGGCTTTGTGCGAGGCCCAGAAATCGAGCCCAAGCCGGATGCCTTCGAGCGCGATGAGGAACCCCGCCCCGCCTCGGGTCCGCGCCGACATCTGCGGCGCCCCGCGGGGGCCGTAGCTCTGGCGCCCCGAAGACGAGGCGCGTTCCACCATCTCGTTCAACTGCGCCTGACGGGTGAGCGACTCCAGCAGCTCGACGCGATAGTGCGTCTCCATGATGCGCTGCACCCGCGCGTGCGAGCCGAGCCGGCGGGCGATGATGTGGATCCGCTCCGGCGACCAGGTGGCGCGAATGGACTTCCAGGTCGCGCGCACGTGTTCGGCGACCACCCGGCGCCCCACGATCCCGCGCAGGGCGCGCAGGCTGGCGTCGTACTCGCCGCGCAGGCGGTGCAGCTCCTGATAGTCGCGAAAGCGGAGAGCGTTCATCATCGACACCAGCGTGGTGAAGACCCGGGCGTAGGCGCTCATCCCGGCCTCGTGCGTCGAGAGGCTCTCGCGCACGTTGGTGAGGTCGATGCCGCGCGCGTGGGTCGCGAGCGCCGCGAGCCGGGCGGAGACTCGTGAGAGGTCGCGTGAGTCCCGCATCCCGGCCTCCCCCGACGAGGCGGTCTGCATCGCCGTCCACACGGGATTGGCGGCTACCGCGAACGCCCGTTCGCGCGCGGCGAGCTCGGCGCGGATCTGCTCCATCGACCGGAGCAGGGGCTCCGGAGCTCCCGCGAGGACGAGCCCCTCGTGCATCTGGCGTGCGCTCGTCTGGAGGTCGCGGATCTCCCCCAGTCTCGCGTACGCCGCGTCGAGCACCGGCACCTGCGAACGGACGAGCGCCATCACCCCCTGGATTCCGGTCGTGTCGAAGGTCACCCGCTCCAACGCGCCCCCGCGCGCGCGGGTCGCCTGGTATGTACCTCCGGTGGACGGGTCGGCGAGTACCGGGTCGAGCTCCACGCCCGCGGCCTCCAGGAAGCGGAAGGAAGACGGGCCACCGGGCGCGATGAACGACTCGCTGGTCTGCATCACCAGGCGCGCCGCGCCGCCTCCGGCCTCGTAGGTCAAGCGAAGGGCGGAGATCATCCCCGCCACGTCGGGGCCTTGCACCTTTCCACCGTGGTGAGGAGGCTCGAAGAGCTGGAGGTTCCTCCCCTGCGCGCCCAGGATGCGGAGGAAGGCGGCCTCGCCGATCGCGTTGACGATCTCGGGGAACTGGCGGAGTCGGGCGTCCGCGGTGACCAGGAAGCGATCTCCCGTCACCAGGTCGGTGATGACGGTGACGGGGCTCGTGCTGTTCTTGTCGAACGTGCGACGGCTCGGGTCCATCATGCGGCGATGCGCCTCCACCGATCGGAACTCGATGAGCTCGAAGTCGCCGATGATCTGCTTTCGCACATGCACCTGCGCGCCGGCGGGACCAACTCGCGACCCCGCTGCCGCCGTCCCGGTCACCTCGATCTCCACGACCTGCGAGGACGGGACGAGGTTCAGCCGCATCGCGGTCCAGTCGGCCTGACCCACTGCGCTGCGGAGCTGCTCGCGGGCGACCTCGAGCGTCGTCCCGCGAAAGGCCGAGTGCGACAGGAACGCAGACGCGGCGTTCAGGTGGTCCGCGTCCGTGTGCGAGAGGAGGGCGCGGATGGGCAGAGTCGCCGCGCCCGAAGCCGAGAGAGCGAGGACGGAATTCAAGAGACGTCCCACTCCGGAGGTGCGCCCCGCTTGATCGACGCCGAGGTCGAGGATGACGCTCCCCGCCCCACTGACGGAGGAGACGAGGATCGAACGTCCTTTCCCCACCGGGAAGATGTAGCTCTCGACTCCCGCCTGGAGAGGTGCAGGATCGACGATGCGCAGCCCGCGCAGGCGAACTCCTTCGGCTGATTCGGCCGTCGTCGTGACGAAGAGGAGGAGGTCTCCGTCGCCGACGTGGAAGCCCGCCGGGAAGTCCGTGGCGAGCCGCTGCTCGTCCGCTTCGTCGAGCTCGATGCCCCACGTCCCGAGGAGAGCGCGGTTCTCGTCGAGCCGTGCGTCGCCGACCCCGTTGCCCGCGGGATCGGAGGCATCGCGCCGTACGGTGCCTTGCGATGCCCCCTGCTGCCGTACGTGAACGAGCTCGTGGGCCATCAGCCTGCGGCCGGGCTCGGAATCCGGAGCGTACTCGCCCGCGGCGAACGCGACGTCGCTCCCGGCCGTGAACGCGCGGGCGTGGATCGATCGCGCCGCGTCCGCCGCGGCACCATGGGCATGGACCCTGACTCCGCTGAGATCCATGCCGAGCCGCGGCTCGAAGAACGCACGCGTGGATTCCGGCAACGGCTGCCCCTGACCTCTGAGTGCGTGGATGCTCGCCTCGACGCGCGGCGTCACGACCGGTGCTCGGGAGTCGTCGCCGGCCGGCTTCCTCCGCGTCGACCCCGCGTCATCCACCGGCGCGCAGCGAGACCCTGCCGCGCCGGACCTGCCGCGCCGCCCTGTCACCTGCTCCGCGAGTCGATCCGCCTCGCGCTCCTGAGGATCATCCGGGGCACCGACGGTGAGCTTGGCCTGCGCGCCCGTCGCCAGCCACTGCCAGAGCGGATTGACCGGCACCCGCTTGGTGGCTTCGCCCGTCGCGTTCACCGATGGAGATGGCGCCTTGGAGCCGGTCTTCGAGGGTTCACGACCTTTGGCCGCATGCACGACGATCGTGTCTCCGTCACATCCGCGATGGGTGCAGAATCCCGCCAACGCTCGGGATCGTAGCGACCCGGCGGCCGGGACGCTCCGACTCTCGAACCGGCCGAGCGTGGACGATCCTCGCCGGCACCTGGGCCTTGCCGAAGAACATCCGGCGCTCCTGCCATGTTGCTGGGTCGTCGCCACGGGAGAAGAGCCACAAAAAACCGGGCGAACCTGAACGCCCGCTGCGGCGTTCGGCGCATGTTCCGTGGAGTTGATGCGGCTCCCGGTACGTCGCTTCGTCTCTCGCGGGAGCGACGGGCGAGGGGTCTTCCCGTCGCGGAGCCGCCGCGCCGCGGCCGAAACGGAGTTCCGACGATGCCACACGTCTTGCGATGTCTCCCCCGCCGGTTGGCGGCGACGACCCGGCTGCTCCTCGTCGCCGCGGCCGTTGGGCCGAGCGCGGCCGCGGCTGACCTGCTGTGGAACAACCAGCATGGCGACACCAACTTCGGATCGACCGAGAGCTTCGTCAGCTCCGGCAGCGGCCAGAGCTGGGAGGTCGCCGACGACTTCGATGTCCACGGGCTGATCGACCGGCTGTACGTCCTTGGCCACGACTGCTTCTCGTGCGACCCCCCGAACCTCGTCGGCGCGTGGGTGCGGTTCTACCAGTCGACCCCCGGCGGCCCCGGCGCCCTTCTGTCGCAGGAGCTGCTGCCCCCGACCGGCGACGGGTTCGGGATGGGGTCGCAAGGGACCCTCGACCTCATGCTCGCGAAACCGTTCTTCGCGAGCGGTCTGACCTTTGTGTCGGTCCAGCTCGAGTTCGGTGGCGCCGGCTCCTTCTATTGGGAGTACGACTACAAGAACGGGTCGATCCCGCCGGAGTCGACCACCGTCTTCGGATCCCCGGCGGTCGTGAAGAGCCACGCGAACGGGTTCCAGTGGTCGCCCCCGACGTGGGTCGGGATGCCGATGAACGTCGACATGCGGTTCCAGCTCTACGGTTCCGACGGTTCGCCTCCGGATCTCGGCAGCGACCCCTGTGGGTACTGGCTCCCGACCGACGTAAACGCACCTGCCAACACGTCCCACGGCGTGATGCGCGACGTCGACGTGGTGTCCGCGACCGACGCGTGGGCGGTCGGCGAGGCCAGGATCACCGCCTCGAGCGGCTGGAACACCATCCCCGTGGTACGGCGCTTCGACGGAACGACGTGGAACTCGGTCGCGGTCCCGATCCCCGAGACGTACCCAGGAACGTCCAACGCCGGCCTGCTAGCCGTCGCAGCGGTCTCTCCGACCGACGTCTGGGCGGCCGGCTTCCAAGTGATCCAGGCCCCATCCGGCTTCGTCGGCACTCACATGCTCGTCATGCACTTCGACGGATCGTCATGGTCGATCGTGCCCACGCCGATTCCCGACGGCTCCTCGGGCGACTACGTCGAGGGGATCGAGGTGGTCTCCAAGGATGACATCTGGTTCGTCGGTGACTGGATGGAGCCGATCAAGCGGCCCGCGCTCGCCATGCGCTGGACGGGTTCCGGCTTCACGATCTACGACACGCCGTACTTCCTGACGGGCGGCCACGGCCTGAAGCGCGCGTCCGCGGTGTCCAAGAACGACGTGTGGGCGGTCGGCGGCGGCCACGACAACGATTGGCTCCTCGCGACGTACATCCTCCACTTCGACGGCAGCTCCTGGAGCCGCTTCGACGTGCCGGCCCCCGGCCCGAACATCCTCCACGACGTCTTCGCGCTCGCGTCGAACGACGTGTGGGCCTGCGGCGAAGTGCAGGTGGGCGCGAACATCCAACCGTTCTTCCTCCACTACGACGGCACGTCATGGAGCCAGTTCGCCAGCCCCGGCGGCGGCGGCGGGATCTTCGGGCTCTCCTCGACCGTCGTCTACAGCACGGGCGCAAACGTCGTGCTCTGGGACGGAACCGCGTGGACCGAGGTGACCGGCGACTTCGGCCACCACCTCGGGATCTCGATGATCGCGGTGGACGGCGCGGCGGGGTGCGACATGATCGCCGTCGGCCGCGAGGTCGTCGCCGGCGACGTCCTGCCAACCGCCGTCCACATGAACCCGTCGACCTGGTTGACGGTGGGCGGTGCGGTCGGCGGCCCGGCGGGCCCGCCCGCGCTCCTCGGAGAGGGCCTGCCGTTGCCCGGCGCGACGCTCAAGCTCTCGCTCACCAACGCGCCGCCGTCGAGCGCCGCGATGCTCGTGGTGTCGACCCAGCTCCTCGGCCAACCGTTCTACGGCGGATTCCTGGTGCCTGCCCCGACGATCCTCCTCCCCAACCTACCCGTCGATGCGCTCGGCGAGCTCGACCTCTGGGCGGCGTGGCCGAACGCGGCGACGCCCAGCGGCACCACCTTCGCCTTCCAGTACTGGATGCTGGATCCGACCGCGCCGTTCGGCGTGGCGGGGAGCAACGCGACGCTCGTCACGACCCCCTGACCGCCCGTCGAGGCAGTCTGCTGGCCGGCCGTCAGGAAGCTCGGACTCACGCCGGAGCACTCGGCCAAGGTCATCCGTGAAGTGGTCGACGCGGTCCGCGACGACCTGGCCGCCGGGTGCATTGCGACCGTGACGCCTCGGGGGATCCGCGTGCGAAGGCCCCCCTCGCCGCTCCTCTCGAACTTTTCGAGAAAGGAGAGCCAGTCGGCGCAACCCGCAGGGCTCCTGTGACAAGAGTCGACAGGAACCCCTCGTGGACAGAGCCGCACTCGCCCGTCAGCAGTTCATCTCCTACCGCGAGTCCGGTCATCCCGAGGCGCTGGCCGTGGTGTTCGATCTCTGCGCGCAAGAGCTCCTGCTGGTCGCGCACCACGTGGCCCGGGCCGGCGTGTCGCCGCAGGACCTGCTCCAGAGCACGTTCCTCGTCGCGATGCGGACCGCCGATCGGTTCGCCGCGGACCGGCCGCTCATGCCGTGGTTGTGCGGCATCCTGGCCAACGTGGCGCGGAATCAGAACCGCACCGTGGTCCGCGCCGCGGACGTTCAGCGGCTGCCGTTCGCGCGAAGCGAAGATCCCGTCGAGCGAGCGGCAGTGTGCGAGCTCATGGACGCGCTCCGCGTCGCGTTGGAGGAAGTGCCGGGACGACAACGCGAGGTCCTGTCGCTGCGGCTCATCCATGGGCTGACGCCGACCGAGATCGCGCATGCGCTCGACGAGCCGGTCGGGACCGTGAAGAGCTGGCTGCACCGTGGCGTGGAGAGGCTCCGCCGCCTCCTCCCCGCCGGGTTCGCGGCCTCCTTGGTGGCGATCATCACCGCAGAGAGAGCGCTCGCCGGTGTGCGCGGGACGATCCTTGCCGCGGCGCGCGCGTCCGCCCCAATCAGCTCCGTCGGCCGAGCCTCCGGTCCGGGCGGCGGCACGGTCACGACCGCGTCGAGGCTGACCATCAGTACGTCGATCGGAGCCGCGCTGGTTCTGGTGTGCGGACTCTTCGCGTGGCTCGGCTCGGGTTCGGAGCCCGCGCCAGTCGCCGCGGCGATCGGTCCCGGCGCGGCGCAATTCCTGCGGCAGAACGCCGCGCCACTACCGCTGGCGCGGCGCGAAGTGCGCGATCGAGAATCGACGCCGCCTCCCCGCACCACGCGACTGCGGGTCGAGGGTCGACACACCGAGGATGGCGCTCCCGCGCGATTCACGTTCTCTCTCGTTCCCCGCTTCGGGATCGAGCCGGCGTTTCGGTGCGTTTCGGCGCGGACGAATGCGGACGGCGTCGTCGTGCTCGAGGACCTGGCTCCCGGAGCGTATGAGCTGCGCCCCGATCGTGCGGAGCCGCGCGTGATCGAGGTCCGGCCCGGGGACGGGACGATCGTGATCGCGCTCCCGGCCCGGGTATGTGTCGAAGGCCGGGTCGTCGACGGGTTCGGGCGCGCGGTCGCGAGGGCAGGGCTCTGGCTCTCTTCCGCAGACGAGATCACGGCAGGCATGATCGCCGCCTTCACCGACGACGACGGTCGATTCATGGTTCGCGACGTTCCCGCCAACCGGGCGTTGGCCGCGGTCGCCGGCGGCTTCGCGCCGACCCCGCTCCGCGCGATCCCTGGCGGGACGGCCGCGGATGCCGCGCGGTCGACGTTGAACTTGGACTTCACGCTCGCCGAACCGACCCCTCCGGCCGAGCTGTGGGTCGTGGACGAGTCGGGCCACCCGCTTCCCGGCGCTTTGGTACAGATTGGTGCGAGCGCCCGGTGGTCCGAGGGCTCGATGAGCACCGTCCACGCGCTGCATCCGGCGCTCCGCTACATCACAGGTGAGGACGGGCGGGTGGTCGTCCGCGCGATTCCGCCGGGAACGACCCGACTCTGGGTCCGCGCCGCGGGGACCACTCCGTGGCGCGGCGTCCTGGAGCATCCGCGACGGGGCGGTGAACCGGTCGTGATCCGCCTCTCGCGTGGAGGGAGCTGCGTAGGCCGGATCGAAGCACCGGTGCGCGATCGAGCGGGGACGCGCATCGCGAGCGACGTCCGCACCGAAGTCGGCTCGCCAGCGGACGACGTCCCGCCGGACTTCGCCGCGCCGGTCGCGTTCGCCGACGCGGCAGGCTCGTTCCGACTCGACGGCCTTTGCCCGGGCGAACACACGCTCCGCGCGTCCCACGAGGAGCTCGGCACCGAGACGCGACGCGTGACGATCGTGGACGGAGAGACGCTGACGTGGTCTCCGACACTCGCTACGAATTGGTCCGTGGCCGGGCAAGCCATCGACCACGACGGGCAGCCGCTAGCCGGGTATCGCGTGACGGCGTTCGACGAAGATCTGCGTTACGACACCGCGGTCGTCGCTGCCGACGGTCGGTATCGGATCGCCCCTCTCGCGGGGCGCCCGAGCACAGTCTGGCTGCACGGCCCGGAGTCGGGGTACCCCGGCACGCTTTGTCATCGGGTCCTTCCCACTTCCTCACCGGCCGACGACGTCGTCCTACGCGTCCCCGCTCATCGCCGCCCGAGCGCGTACGTCCGCGTCCGTGTCTTCGACGAAGCGTGGCGCCCGGTCCACGACGTACGCCTCACGTCGGCCGCCGACGGGACCATCGTCACGGGTCCGTGCGACGCGGACGGTTGGACGACGTTCGGCCCGGTGCCACCCGCTGCGTATTACCTGACCGCCGCCGGCGAGAAGTCGGTGCGATTGATGCATGGACCGATCACGCTCGCGGCCGACGAGATCGGCACGATCGATGACGTCCACATCCGTTCGCCAGGACACGTGCGGGCGCGGATCTCGGGACGCGATCGCAGCGCGGCCTCGCGCGTACCCGCCGCGTTGATCACTCCCGACGGAACCACGATGGTCACCTTTTTCGTCATCGAGGATGGCGTCGGCACGACGTGGGGCATCCCTCCGGGCCGATACGTCTGCCACGTCTTCACGACCGCGCTCGCGGTTCGGCCGGCCGAGGTCGAAGTCGTATCGGGATCGACCACGGAGGTCATCCTCGCGCGCGAGAGCACGCGGGAGGTGCACGTCGCGTACCGCCACCCGGAGCTCTGCCGAGGCCTGGTGCTGCATCGGCGGTGGAGGAATCAAGGGGCCGAGCCATGGACCCGTCTGGCGCAGCGCGTGCGCGAAGCGACCGACGGTCGCACCGTGACCACGATGCGACTCGCTCACGGCCCACAGCAACTCGAGGTGCATACGTGCGAGGGGCTTCGCGCTGCGATCACGTTCGACGTGCTGGACATCGACGAGCCCCAGATCTTCGAAGTCGATCTCGAATAGGCGCAACCGCGCGCGCGTCGGCGACAAGGAACAGCGTCCGCCGCCACGGTGTCTCCCGCGAAAGGCAACGACTCCCATGAGGAAGCACGCTCCCATCACCCTGACACTCCTCGCGACCGCGCTGCTCGGCCCCACCGCCGGGGCCCAGCTCGCGTGGAGCGAGGTTCTGCCGGACCACGCGCCGGAAGCGCGGTTCGGTCACACGATGATCCAGAACCATCCATCGTTCCAACCGTTCCTGTTCGGTGGTACCGACGGCGTCGTCGCGTTCGGAGACACCTGGGTCTTCGATGGGGCCGACTGGAAACGCAAGGCGACGACCGGCCCGGCTGCGCGCCACGACCACGCGATGGTCATGCTCCACTACACCGACGACAGCATGCTGCTGTTCGGCGGCGAGGACGCGACCGGCGCGTTGCTCGGCGACACCTGGGCCTGGAACGGCTCGAGCTGGAGCCAGGTCGCAACGGCGATCGCGCCGAGCCCGCGGGCCGGCCACGCCTTCGCACGCGACGAGTACGAAGAGAAGGACTTCCTCCTGTTCGGCGGCCGCACCGCGAGCGGCGTGAGCGACGAGACTTGGCGTTTCGTCGACGGCCAGTGGCATCCCGTCGCCACCGGTCGCCGCCCGGCTGCGCGCGAAGGCCACTCGATGATCATGGTGAACGACACGCAGACGTTCATCATGTTCGGCGGTCACGCCGGCGGGACCGTGTTCGACGACGTGTGGGAGTTCGACGGTGTCGATTGGCGCCGTATCGGAACCCTCCCCGCGCCGCGCACCAACCAGTCGCCCGTGTACGAGAGCCTCTGGCGTTTCCGCATCATGACCTTCGGCGGCCGCGACGGCGCCGTGCTCGCCGACACGATCGAGCGAACCAGCAACGGGTTCTGGGTGAGCCACACGACGATCGGGTCCCCGGCGGCGCGCGACGAGGCCGCCCTCGCTCTGGGCTGGAAACCCTCGCATCCGCAAACCGTGCTGTTCGGCGGCCGTGACAAGAACGGCGCCGCCCTCGGCGACACCTGGACCGTCGAGCCCGTGACGATGCCTTCTTCCGAGCTGTTCGGTCAGGGCTGCGGCCCCGGCGCGTGGAGCCTGAACGGCGGCGCCGACCTCTTCGTGTCGCACAGCGTACTCATGGGGAGCACCGTGTCGATGACCGCATACACGCCAGCCCCCGGCCGCGCGATCTTCGTGATCGGCGACGAGCTCGCCAACCCACCCCTCGGCTGCGGCCTGCTGGTCACCCCCTCCCAACTCCTCCCCGTCTTCGTCGAGTCCCTCTTCGCCGGCCTCGCCTTCGGAACCCTCGAGCTCGAGATCCCGTTCGAGCCAACCCTCCTCGGCGCCCAGATCTCCCTGCAAGCCATCGTCGAAATGGGCAAAGCCGCCGAACGCATCAGCATCTCCGCCGGAACCCGCGTGACGATCGCCGAGTGACCACGTCCGGGAGCGAGCGGATCCCCGTGGATCCCCTCGCTCGCGTCCGGCAGCGGCGTGATGGCGAGCGACCCGACGAAGTCGAGCTGAATGGCGCGTGCCGGCACGGTCCGTTGCGAGCTCACGCTCGAGCCCGGCGCGCGTCGTACGATCACGCGTATCGGTACAAACACTACATGAGCTGGCGATGAGCCCGCCGTGATCCTGGCGACGCTCGGAAGATCGTGGTGAGAGCCTGCCGTTGCCCGGCGCGACGCTCGCCAACGCCGCCGTCGAGCACGGCGATGCTCGTGGTGTCGACCCAGCTCTCGGCCAGCCGTTCTACGGCGGATTCCTGGTGCCTGCCCCGACGATCCTCCTCCCCAACCTACGCGTCGATGCGCTCGGCGAGCTCGACCTCTGAGCGGCGTGGCCGAACGCGGCGACGCCCAGCGGCACCACCTTCGCCTTCCAGTACTGGATGCTGGATCCGACCGCGCCGTTCGGCGTGGCGGGAGCATCGCGACGCTCGTCACGACCCCCTGACCGCCCGCCGAGGCCGTGCTCTGGCCGGCGGTCCGGAAGGTCGTTTCGTCGTTCTTCACCGAGGATCGGGCCACGAGACGGTCACGACGAACGGCTCCCCCGCCGGATCCGCGGCGCTCGCCGTTCTCGGGATCGAAGCGGAGCCACCCGACCGCGCCGTCGCCACGACGACCCTCACCGGACACTTCGCGTGGCCCCGGTCCTCGTTCGTGATCGCCATTGTTTGAACGGAGTGTTCGGACTTCGATAACGTGGAAGCCGTCGCGTCGGCTGCGGATCGATCGCGATGGAGCGCACCGGCGACCACCGCGACGTGGATCGCGACGCTCCGCGGCGGGACGACGATCGGCGGCGCGGACGAGCGCGACACCGCCGCGAGCTTCTTCGGCGCCACGTACGACACCCCGCCCGAGCGGCTCGGTGCACACTCGAAACGGAGGCCACGGCCGTCACCTCCGGCCGGCGTGGCTCCGTCCGAAAGGAAGCAGAAACATGCCAGTTCGTTCCTGGTTCACGCGCTTTGCCAAGACGACTTCACAACTGAGCGGCCGGCCCGTGGTCTTCGGACTGGCCCTGGGCTCGATCGTGGCATGGGCGATCACCGGCCCCGCCTTCGGCTTCAGCGAGACGTGGCAGCTGGTCGTGAACACCGGCACGACGATCATCACGTTCTTGATGGTGTTCCTGATCCAGAACACGCAGAACCGCGACACGTCGGCCATGCAGATCAAGCTCGACGAGCTGATCCGCGCCACCAAGGGCGCTCACAACGCCCTGCTGGATCTCGAGGAGCTGGATCAGGACGAGCTCGAGGCCTTTCATGCGAAGTACGTAGAGCTGGCTTCGGCTGCGAGGAAGGAGATCGACCGTGGAGCGAGCGACACGGGCAGTCCCGAACCATGAGATCGCGCGCTTCCTCCGCCTCCGCGCCGCCGGCGTCGACGTGACGCGGCCGGCCGTGCGGGCGGCCGCGTTTGCCGGCGGGCTTCTCCGGGTATTCTGCAAGAGCGTGTCGATCCGGCGGCCCGCCGTTCGTCGTGGGGATGGAGCGGCGGTTCTCATCCGGACGGGGCGTTCGGGTGTCCGGCGTTGACACCGATGATTGGAGGACGCGATGCGATTCATGGTCATTGTGAAGGCGGACGAGGCGACGGAGGCGGGGACCCTGCCCGACGAGAAGATCCTGACCGAGATGGGGACGTTCAACGACGAGTTGGTGAAGGCCGGCGTGATGCTCGCGGGCGAGGGGCTCCACCCGACGTCGAAGGGCGCGCGCGCCCGCTTCTCGAAGGGCAAGTGGACGGTCACGGACGGGCCGTTCACGGAGGCGAAGGAGCTGATCGCCGGCTTCTGGTTGTGGCAGGTGAAGTCGAGGGAGGAGGCGATCGAGTGGGTGAAGCGCTGCCCGGGCAGCGAGGGCTCGCGGATCGAGATCCGGCAGGTGTTCGAGGCGGACGACTTCGGCGAGGCGTTCACGCCCGAGCTGCGCGCGCAGGAAGAACGCCAGCGCGAGCAGCTCCGGAAGAACGCGGACCGCCAGGACCATTGATCCATCGACCCATTCGGATGCAGGACGGAGGAAGACGATGTGCACGACCGAATCGTTCCAGCTCCTTGCCCTGATCGTCGTGGCATTCGCCGCGGTCATCGCCTCGGCGATGCCACCAGACGACGGGGCAGACGACGGGGCGGACGACGCCGCCGCGACGACCGTGGTCTCGAAGGACGGCACCCGCATCGCGTTCGACCGCACGGGCGAGGGACCGGTGCTCGTCCTCGTCGGTGGCGCCTTGTCGGATCGCACGCCGCACGGGCGCCTGGCCGCGCTCCTCGCCGAGCAGTTCACGGTGTTGAACTACGACCGCCGCGGGCGCGGCAAGAGCGGCGACACCGAACCCTACTCGGTCGCGCGCGAGGTCGAGGACCTCGAGGCGCTGGTCGATGAGGCGGGCGGCACGGCGTTCCTGTTCGGCGCCTCGTCCGGCGCGGTCCTGGCGCTCGAGGCGGCGACCCGGCTCCCGCGCAAGGTGACGAAGGTGGCGCTGTTCGAGCCGCCGTTCATCGTCGACGACAGCCGACCGCCGGTGCCGGCGGACTTCCTGGAGCGCGCCCGCGCGCTGCTCTTGGAGGACCGGCGCGGCGACGTGGTCGAGTCCTTCATGACCGAGGGCGTCGGCGTGCCCGCCGAGATGGTCGCGCAGATGCGCAAGATGGAGATGTGGAGCGGCTTGGAGAAGCTGGCGCACACGCTGCCGTACGACGGCGAGATCATGGGAGACACGCAGTCCGGCCAGCCCCTGCCCGAGGATCGGTGGGCGGCGGAGCGCGCTCCAGCGCTCGTGCTGAGCGGCAGCGTCAGCCCGCCGTGGATGCACGCCGGGGCGCGCGCCCTCGCCGACCTGCTTCCGCATGCGCAGCACCGCACGCTCGAAGGTCTCGACCACTCCGCGGCCGTCATGAAGCCGCAGGAGCTCGCGCCGGTGCTGGCGGAGTTCTTCGCCGACTGACATCGTTGCGCGGTCGCGGAGGGAACGCCATGATCGGCGGCCGTGACGGCCCCGGATTCCCTCGATCAGCCGGATCCCCCTGCGGATCTCCGCCGCACGATCGACGCCGTGTGGCGGATCGAGTCGGCACGGCTCATCGCGGGGCTCGCGCGGATCGTGCGCGACGTCGGCCGGGCGGAGGATCTGGCGCAGGACGCGCTGGTCGCGGCCCTCGAGCAGTGGCCAAGGACCGGCATCCCGGACCGGCCGGGCGCGTGGCTGCTGCGCACCGCCCGTCACCGCGCGATCGACCTCCTGCGCCGCGACCAGCGCTTCGATGCGCGGCAGGCCGCGATCGCGCGCGCATTGGACGACGGAGAGCGGCACGCCGAAGACGTCGACGCGGCGCTCGACGACGCGTTCGGCGACGACCTGCTGCGGCTCGTGTTCACGGCGTGCCATCCGGTTCTCGCGCCCGAGGCGCGCGTCGCGCTGGCGCTCCGCGTGCTCGGCGGCTTGACGACCGAGGAGATCGCGCGCGCGTTCCTCGTACCAGAGGCGACGGTCGCGCAGCGCATCGTGCGGGCGAAGCGGACGCTGGCCGAGGAGGGCGTGCCGTTCGAGGTCCCGCGCGGCGCCGCGCTCGCGGCTCGACTCACGTCGGTCCTCGAGGTCGTCTACCTGATCTTCAACGAGGGCCATGCGGCGACGGCCGGCGAGGACTGGGTGCGGCCGGCGTTGTGCGAGGAGGCGCTGCGCCTCGGACGGATCCTGGCGGAGCTCATGCCGGAGGAGCCCGAGGTGCACGGCCTGGCCGCCCTGATGGAGATCCAGGCGTCGCGCCTTCGCGCGCGCGTGGCTCCGTCGGGCGAGCCCGTCCTGCTGCTCGACCAGGACCGCGCGCGCTGGGATCACCTGCTGATCCGTCGCGGGCTCGCGGCGCTCGCGCGGGCCGAGACGCTCGGCGGGGCGAACGGAACGTACGCGCTGCAGGCCGCGATCGCCGCGTGTCACGCGCGGGCGCGCACCGCGTCCGAGACCGACTGGCTCCGTATCGCGTCGCTCTACGAGACACTCGCGCGCCTCGTCTCGTCGCCGATCGTCGAGCTGAACCGCGCCGTCGCGGTCGGGATGGCGTCCGGCCCCGCCGCGGGCCTCGCGCTGGTCGACGCGATCGTCGACGATCCTTCGCTCGCGAACTACCACCTGCTGCCGAGCGTACGCGCGGACTTCCTGGCGAAGCTCGGTCGCCGCGACGAGGCACGCGCGGAGCTGGAGCGCGCCGCGGCGCTCGCGCAGAACGAGCGCGAACGGTCGTTGCTGCTGGCGCGGGCGCGCGATCTCGGCGAGCGATGAGCACGTCACGTCGACCGATCTCCGGCGCGAAATGCTCGCCGCGAGCCCTGCGCGTGGTCGCGCCTTGGAAGCGAGGCAAGACGTGTCCCAACTGCGGTTGAAGATCTCGACGTCGCCCGACGGTTTCGCCGCCGGTCCGCACCGGAGCGTGGAGAGCCGCCTCGCGGACGGCCGGCGCGCCGAGGATCACCCGTCTCGAGCTCGCGAGAGCGCGAGAATGGAACGCGCGCCAAGCGCGGTGCGTCGCGGAGGGACATGAGTCGCGTGATCGACTACGCGTTCTCGCGTCTGTTCGGGGATGACGTCTTCGTCTCGTATGCGAGAACGGACGGCACCGACTACGCTCTCGCGCTCGCGTCGCGCCTCGCCGACGAGGGATTCGCCACCGACATCGACCAGTGGGGGAGCGGTCCCGGCGATTCGATCCCGGTGGAGCTGATCAAGAGGCTTCGGCGATGCCGTGTCCTCGTCATCGTGGCGACGCCGGGCGCGCACGCCTCGGCCGCGATCGCGACCGAGATCGACGCCTTCCTTCGGACGGGCGGGAGGGTCGTGCCCATCGCGCTCGGCGGGGACGTCCGCAAGGCGGTCTGGTGGCCGAAGCTGCGCGGAATGAGCGTCGCGACGGAGAGGCACGCCCGTCGCGTCCGTACGATCCGAGAGTTCGTCCCCGAGCCGGTCCTCGATGCCGGCGACGAGACGGAGCACGAAGCGAGACCGTCGGAGCGGATCGTTCGCCGGGTCCGGCGCACCTTCGAATTCCGGAAGAAGTCGCAGCGGCTGCAATTCGCCGCTCGGACGGCGGGCTCGATGCTGCTGATCCTGCTGCTCGCGGCGGCCGGCGCGTCCTACTTCGCCACGCTGAAGATCCAGGAGGCAGCGGTCGCCATCGATCGAGCGGACGCCGCGCAGATCGCTCGGAGCGTCGCGGAGAAGAGCGCGCGCGACGCCGAGCGGAACGCGGATGAGCAGGTCGCCCGTGCCCGCGGACACCGGGCCATCGCGAACATCGAGAGCGCCGCGCGCTCGATCGCGCAAGGGAACCTCGACGTCGCGAGGAGGCGGCTCGAATCCGTCGACGAGGACCTGAGGCAGTGGGAGTGGCGCTACCTGTACGCTTGCCTCGATCGCTCGATCCGCGTCCTCGCGACCGAAGCAGGGGGTGCACCGTTCGTGGCCGCCGGCCCGCACGGCGAGGTCCTGATCGCGACTTCGACGGGCATCGACGTCCTCGACGAGCACGGCGACGTCCGCCGCCGGATCGTGACCAGCAAGCCCGCGCGCTCCCTGATCGTGTCGCCGGACTCCCGTCGACTCGCGTATCTCGAGCCTTGGAGCATCTTCACCGGCGATCAGATTCGGGTCGTCGATCTCCAGTCGGCGGAGACCGACGGCGTCAACCTGAACGACTCTTCGACCGATCACCGCGGGAATCGCGTGAACGCGATTGCGTTCAGTCCCGATGGCTCGCTGCTCGCCAGCGGCGCGGACGCGTGGTACTCCGACGAGGACGACAATCTCCGGACGACCGGGGACACCATCAAGTTGTGGAGCGTCTCGCGCCGCTCGCTGGTGCGGACGTTGAGCACGATGCCGGAACCGCGCGGCGCCACGAACTCCGTCGCCTTCTCGCCGGACGGGAACGTGCTCGCGGCGGCGAGGGGCGACGGGACCGTCTCCCTGTGGGACCCGAGCGACGGACGGAAGATCGGGCAAGTCGGCGAGCCGGGCCCGGAGGCGCTCGTCGTCGCGTTCGACGCCGCCGGCGAGCAGCTTGCGGCGGGATTCGAGGATGGTTCGATCCGCCGGTGGCGCGCCGAGGATCGCGGGAGGCTCGTCGACGAGATGCGCCCGCACGAGACGCGCGTCACCGCGCTCTCGTTCTTTCGCGACGATGGCACGATGATGTCCGCTTCGGACGACGGGATGATCCACGTAATCCTCGCCGGCCGCGTCATCGAGACGTTCCTCGGCCACCGTGCTGCGATCACGTCCGCCGCCGCAGTGGGGGATGGATCGTTCCTCGTCTCCGGCTCTCGAGACGGCACGGTGCGGCTGTGGAGCCGGATCGGCTCCAGCACGACGCTCGATCAGCAGCGACACGCACGGCCGGTGACGAACG
Source organism: uncultured Phycisphaeraceae bacterium (assembly GCA_964649825.1). Classification (GTDB taxonomy): domain Bacteria; phylum Planctomycetota; class B15-G4; order B15-G4; family JADJEK01; genus CAZYQW01. The sequence continues at coordinate 86,500 of CAZYQW010000137.1, forward strand.
TGGCGGTGAGCCCCGACGGCCTTCACGCCGTCTCGTGCGCCGACGTCGCCTACACGCGCGATCCCCGTCCGTGGTCGTACCGAAGACTCGACGTGCTTCGAGCCGGCGGCGATCCGCTGCACACCATCGAGCTCCCGCGCGACGTCTCGATCGTGCGGTTCTTTCCCAGCGGAACGGCGATCGCCGTCGGTGACGTGGGGGGAGGAGTGGACGTCGTCGATGTGTCCACCGGCGTGGCGAGATCCATCCTCCCGCCGACGGGATCCGCGGTTCGCGGTCTGGACTTCGTCGGTGAGGAGCTCGTCGTCGCTGGAGATGAAGACGGTGCGGCGCGCGTCGTCGAGCTGGCGACCGGGCGAGTCGATCTTCGGCGGGGCATCCACGCCGGAGCGATCCGATCGCTGGTCTACGAAGCCGGTCGGGGTTGGATCGTCACCGGCGGCGACGACGGCACGATTCGGGCCACGCCGTTGGACCTCGCTGCCCCGTCGCGAACCCTGCACGAGGGCGACGGCGTCGTCTCGGCGGTCGGGGGCAGCTCGTCGGGGACGATGCTGGCGGCCGGGCGCGAGGACGGAACCGTCGTCGTGATCGATCTCGACGATCCGGCCCGGGCGCGGTCGTTCTTCGCGGGCCGCGCGGAGATCACGCACGTCCAGTGGTGGCGAACGGAGGATGATCCGGACGCGGACGGGGGGCCGGGGGATGAGGATGAGCGCGGGAACGATCGCTTCCTGAACGATCGCTTCCTGATGGTGTTTCACGGCGACGGGACGGTCACGAACTGGAGCATCACCGGCGATCCGGTCTCGTCGCCCAGCCACGCTGGACTCCTGAATCGCAACCTGGTGGACGTCCACGGCGACTTGGTCGCCAGTGCGGCGCCGGAGACGCGACGGAACGACGTCGAGACCAGGAGCTCGCAGGACAGCGTGTTGCTCTGGGCCCTCGGCGAGATCCCCATCCGGCGCACGACCGTGCAGGAGTCCGACCGGTACCGTGCCGCCGCGTGGGCTCCGGACTCACGGAGCCTCGCGCTCGGCCGGGACGACGGCACGGTCGAGGTGTGGGATCCGAGCGGCCCCCGACGAATCGCGGAGTGGCCGGCGCACGGGCCCGGCCCGGACTTCCGCCGCCGTGCGGTCCAGGACGTGGTGTACTCGTCGGATGGTCGGTACCTCGCCACGGCGGGAGCGGACCATCGAGCGTGCATCTGGCGCGTGAAAGCCGACGACGGCTCCGATGCCCAGTACGAGCTCTTGCGTCGGTTCGAGCACGCGGGTCGCGTCCTCTGCGTCGGCATCGACCCGTCTGGCCAGCGCCTCGCCTTCGGGGCCTCGGCCAAGGACTGGGACGGTTGGGACAGCGACTCCGACGACGATCCGGCGCCGCTCGGCGACACCTTGACGATCGTCGACATCGTGGGGAACGCCGGTGTCCAAGTCCGTACCCCGGAAGGCGGCGACGTGCGCCGGCTGTGCTTCTGGCCCGGCGGCGCGGTCCTGGCCGCGGGAATGGAGGATGGGCGCGTCGTTCTGTATCGCACGGAGGACATGGCGCTCCTCGACGCGCTGGATGCGCCGGCATCCAACGGCGCCGGCGTCACCGGAATCGCGTGCGATGCTCACGGGGCGCGGATGTTCGTCGGCTACGAGAGCGGCGTCGTCGGCGTCTGGGACACGAACCTTCGCTCGCTCGCTCTCGTCATCGACGAGCCCGGGACGAACGTGACGTGCATGGCGTTCTCCTCGTCGGGGCTCCTCGTCGGAGGATTGGAGACGGGAGCATTGCGGGTCTGGGGCGACCGCGCCGGGAGCCGGTAGATGTCGCCGGGCGCGCTCGCTGCGGCCGCCTCGCCGGCGTCCGCTCCTTCGGCTTCCAGCGCCGCTCGCGGCGCGCCTTCCCTTCCGCCGTGGACGTGCACGAGGAGAGACCGATCGCTCGCCCCTACATGGACGAAGAGTGCGCTGCCCCGTCGCCGGGGAGCGACGCGAGGATCATCTCGATCTCTCTGGCTGGTTCCGCCTGTTCCAAGCGGAGGAACGCTTCGCGGGATTGATCGAGCACGCTGCGTGCTTCCGCGCGCCCTGCCGCGGCGAGGAGCTGGCCCAGGACCGATCCGACGATCGCGATGCCGTCGGCGCGGCCGAGCCGCGTGTTGAGAGCGAAGGACTCGAGCAACCGGGGCAGCGCGGCCACGTGCTTCTCTTCCATGAGGTCGAGCTGAGCGAGGTTGAAGAGTGCGGCCGCAATGCCGTCGATGTCGCCGAGACCTCGGTTCACGGTGAGTCGCTCGTCTTGCCGCTCGCGCGCGCCGGCGACGTCGCCGCTCTGGGCCTTGAGTCGAGCGACGTCGCCGATGGCGATGGCCGCATCGCGAGGTTCGTCCACGGAGAGGAACGTCTCGTGCGCCTCTTCGAGCGTCGAGATGGCTGACGTCACCTCTCCTCGCGTTGCAAGCCGACGAGATCGACGAAGCCCGATGCTTGCCCAAGCGAACCGCGCCGACTTCGACGTGCGCTGAGCCAGGCATGCTTGCGCCTGTTCCAGAGCGTGCTCCTGAGGGGTGGATTCGCCCAGTCCTTCGTGCGCGTCCGCGACCAGCATCCAGAGCCGCGCGGCCTCGACCCGCTCCTCCTCCCGCTCGCCCGGCGGGAATCGCTCGAGCCCCTGGCGGGCCACCTGCTCCGCCGCGCGGGACGCGTACGCGCGGACGAGCGGACGTGACCAGTTCGCGTATCTCTCCAACGCTTGCGCCCGGTGTCCTGCCGCGTCCTCGTGCTCGGCCGCGACGGCGAGATCGGAGAGCGGGCGGCCGTCGCCGATGAAGTGCGCGGCGGCCCGCTCGTGGAATCGGATCTGCTCGTCGCGCGGCAGCGCGTCGCTCCGGTGCGCGGCGACCAGGCGGTGGACCGTGTCGCCGCCCTCGATCGCTCCGGGCGACGGCACGATCGCCAGGAGGCCGCGCCGGCGCAGGAGCTGGATGGCGGCGCGGGGACGCGGTACGCCGGTCTCCTCGAGCAACGCGACCAGGTCGTCCGTCGGAAGCGGCGCGAAGAGAAGGGACATCCGGTCGAGGACGGGGAGCGCGTCGGGCGGAAGGTCGGCGAGCACCTTGTCGATCAGGAGCTGGCGGCCGCGATGGTGCCGCTCGTCCGGCGCGGCGAGCGCGTCGTGGATCTCGCGCTCGACGTGGTCGAACTCCTCGAGCAGGCGCCCGAGTCGATCCGCGTCGGTCGCGAGCCAGCTCGACAGGAGCTCGAGCGCCTTCGGGTGGCCGCCGAGATGCTGGAGCACCTTCGACCACGGAGCGTCTTCGATCCCCTTCAATCCGGGGAGCAGCAGCGTCAGCTTGCGGGCCTCGGCCAGGCTGAGGGCGCCGAGGTCGAGGTTTCGCGGCGACCGTCGCGGGATCGGTGAACGCGGCGCGCGTCACGACGAGCTCGGCCGCGACGTCGTCGAACAGCGCGCCGGCGAGGCGCGGGCCGGGGGAGAGGACGATCGGGCGCACGCCGCTCTGCCGGCGCCGCTCGAGCAGCCGAGCGGCCTGCGTCGACTTGCCGATGCCGCCGATGCCGTGGATCACGATCAGCCGCGCGCCGTCGCGCCACGCCTGGTGCAGGCGCCGGTCGAACAGACGGCGGCCGATGAAGCCGTGCGCGAGGTACGTCACGTCCTTCAGGTCGAACCCGGTCCGCGTCACGTCGAGCGGCGCGGCGATCGGGGCGCGCGCCGCGGGTGGCTGGACGAGCGGGCCGACGGGGGCGCGGGTCAGCAGCAGGGGGATCGCCCACTCGTGTTCGAGCCCGTGCTCGCGCAGCGCGGCGCGGCCGGCGCGGAGCGCGAGGACCAGGTCCGAGCCGTGCGCGAGCCGGCCGTAGAACGCCTCGGCGAACGCGGTCGCGCCGACGTCCGTGACCGTCGTCTGCATGCCAAGCACGCGTCGCGTCCCGCCCGCGACCAGCGCCTCCGCGAGCGAGCGGACGCGCTCCTTCGCCTCCGCCGCGCCGGCGTGCTTCGCGTGCGGATCGGTGGGGCGCTTCGGCGGCCGCGCGCCGGCCGAGTGGCACGCGGAGAGGACGACGAGCTCGGGCGGCGGCGTGGTCGCGTTCAGCCAGCCGAGCTCGCGGCCGACCACCGCGAGCGCGCCCTCGTCCAGGCGGGCGCGGTCGAGCGCGCCGCCGAGGACGCGATCGACGACGCCGTCCGCGACCGGCGAGAGGGCGAGGTCGACCGGGAACGGACCGGCGTCGACGAAGCTCGCGCCGAGCGCGGGCTGAAGGCCGCCGACGTAGAGGCGCGCTTCGTAGCCGGCGTCCTTCCGCGCAAGCGCCAGGGTCAGCCGCGGCCGCACGAACGAGAGCGCGGCGCGCAGCTCGCGCTGGAGGTCGGCCTCGTCGCGGTAGAGGCGCGGGTAGACGCCGGTCCGGTAGGCGGCGACCTCGTCGTCGAGGAACGCCTTCAGCCCGGGCTCGGCCACGTCGCGGGCGGCGGCGTCGAAGAAGACCAGGCACCGCAGGCCGAGCTCGCGCGCCGACCGCCACTCCTGCTCGGTGATCGCCGCCGACTCTCCCGTCGGCACCGTGCCGCGCGCCTTGGAGAAGAGTCCGACGTACGTGTCGCACGACGCCAAGGTCTCGCGGCAGACGTCGGCCACCGACCGGCCGTGCGCGACGATCTCCTCGGTCAAGACCGGCGTGAACGCGACCGCCTCCGCCGCCTCGGCCACGACGCGGCGCAGATCGAGCAGGTCGCGGAAGACGGAGGAGACGAATACGTGGGCAGGCCGCGGTCTCGGAGTCCCGGAGCTCGAGCTCATTCTCACCTCCGCCGGGATCCTACCGAATCCCTGCCTTTCCCGTCGCGCCGCATTCTCGTGCCGGCTCATCCCGAACTCGAGCTCGAATCGGAACGTCGGTCACGGGCAGGAAAGTCGGGCACGAGGTGCCGCCGGCTCGGGTCTGCCGGAGGACCGACGCGGTCGAAGCGGACTACCTCTCGATCAACCGTCTCATCTCGGCCAAGCCCTGCTCGAAGACGACGTCACGGCCGGCCGCGATGTCTGCCGCGGTCGGTCGGACTTCCACGTCGGGGATGACGCCGATCCCGACGAACTCCGTTCCGTCGGGGAACATGTCGCGCTTCGTGCACACCCTGGCCCCGCCCCCGGCCGGCAGGCCCTCGATGGACAGCGGCTGGCCCGTGGAGCCGCCCGTGCGTTCGCCGACGAGCCTCGCTCGCCCGGAGGCCTTCAGCACGACGAGGAAATCCTCGGCGGCGCTGAGCGTGCGCGGGCTCGTGAGCACGACGACGGGGCCCAGGAACGGATTGCCCGCGGGCTCGACCTCCTGGTGATGTCCCTCGTGCCAGCCTTCCGGATTTCCCCAGGCACGAAACGCGGGGCGATAGAGCCGCGTCTTCCATCGCGACCCTTGCAGAGGCCGGTCGGTCAGGAACCCAATGATCCGGTTGCCATGGCTCGTGCTGCCCCCGCCGTTCTCCCGGAGGTCGAGGATCAACCCGCGCGCGCCGCGAACGCGAGGCATCGCGGCCTCGAAGCGCTCCACGACTCGATCGCTGCTGAAGGAGTCGAGGGAGACGTAGAAGACGCCGTTGCCGACATCGCTGTCGGATCGAGTCGCCACGGGGCGTCGAGCGAACGAGTACGCGCGCGTCAGCATGACCTCGCGCTCTTCGCCGCGAAGCGTTCGCACCGACAGCCGGGCGGTGGAGCCGGGGTCGCCATCGAGCAGGCGCGGATAGGCCTTCGTCGCCAGATGCTGGGGCGTCGAGGCCGAGATGTAGGGGTGGATCTTCCGGCGCAGGATCTCGCCGACGGGTTCGCCGTCGATCGCCGTCACTTCGTCCCCGACCGCGAGCCCGGCCGCCTCCAGCTCCTGCCGCTTGCTGTCGACCCGGATCGTGTCGAGAGGCCTGATCGCGATGATGACGGCCTTCCCCTCGACCTCGGCCAGCAGCAGAGGAACCGTCGCCGTGGGGTCATCGCTCGGGCCCCACACATCGCTGTGGCCGTCGCGCAAGAGGCTCATGCACTCGCGGAGCACGCGGTAGTACGACGGTGCCGTCTCGGCCCGCTGGACGCGCGGAAGATAGTCGTCGAGGACCTGGTCCCAATCGAGCTCGGGTACCCGATCGAAGAAGGCGAAGTTGTACTTCACCTCGCTCCACAGTCGCACGAATCCAGCGATACGCTCCGACTCGGGGATGATCTCGGGCAACGCGAGGTTGTGGGTACGCACACGCAGCGACCACTCGAGATCCCCGCGATCGATGGCCGCCACGGCTTTGGTGATCTCCGCGCGGTCGGCGGTGAGGCGAAGACCGACGTCCAGGCCGTCGTCGACGGCAGTCCAGCGTACGAGTGCAGCGCAGGGGGCGCGCCCGATCTGTTCGAGCGACCCCGAGACCTTGCGGTAGTCCTTGGCCGTGAGCTCGCCGTAGTCGAACCAGATCAGCCGATCCCCGTCGGAATAGACCGCGAAGTCCACGACGTCGTACGGATTCGGCCCGAACTCGACGAGGACCGCCGCTCCGTGGGCGACCGTGAACCGGACTTCCTGCTCGAACCGCGCAGTGACGACTTGCGCGATCTTCTCGCGGATCGGGACCTTCGAAGTCGCCGAGGGCGCGTTCTGCGCGTGGACTTCCGCCGCGAAGAGCAAGCGGGACACGACCGCCGCCGCAAGGAGGGCACGGACTTTCACGATGGGTGTAGCGATGAACACTGGACCCTCCTGACCGGCGGCTCCGGCCGCACGCGAGAGAGTCTACGGGAACGGGCGGCGGTCGTCGATTCGGCTGACCCATCGAACGAGGAAGGCGCTCGCCGCGGCCACCGCCGGGCGAGCGCCTCCGATCCGGAGCAACGGCCACGGGCCGAGTGCTTGGCTACTTGAAGTAGACCGGCGCGACCGGGCTCGCCTGGCAGTGCGGGTCGATCGACTGGAAGAGGACCGTCACGCCCGCGGCCTTGGCGGGGATCGGCAGGACGAGCGACCCGAAGCCCTCGGCGTCGGTCGAGATCGGGAACAGCAGCGGAATGCCGTAGTTGGCGAAGTCGAGGATGCCCGCCTTCATGCCGGGGCAGCCGGGCCAGGAGGTCGGGCCCGGCGGGAACGGGCCGGGGAGGAACCCGGCCAGGATGAACGCGGTCCCGTTCTCCGTGTTGTTGAACACGGTCAGCTTCAACGGCAGGCCCGCGATCGCGACGCTCGGCGCCGCGAGGACGTAGCCCTCGCATCGATCGGGTATCCCATTGAGGTTGTAGTCGTGGCTCGTGCCGTTGGCGATGTCGCAGTCGTCGGGCACCCCGTTCAGGTTGCAGTCCGATCCGACCTCGCACTCGTCGGGAACGCCGTTGCCGTTGCAGTCCAGGCTGAAACCGCCGGAGATGTCCTGCTCGTCGGGCGCGGTGTTCCCGTTGCAGTCGTCGAAGAACGGCGCCGGCATCGGCGCGGCCGGTGTCACTCGTTGATAGACGCCGTTCGTCCACCCCGCGATTCCGGCCAGGAAGGTCGCCGGAGAGACGCCCGTCAGCGGCGCGAACTGGTCCCAGTGGTTGATGAACACCGTCTGCTTGGGGGCGCCCGCGAGCTGGTAGTTGAAGCAGATGAACGCCTGCCACGAGTCGAGCGGCATGTAGTCGGCGCAGCTCGTGCCGGACGTCGCGTCTGGCTTCAGCCCGCAGAGGCCGATGGAGTGGTCCTTGACCCCGGCGCTGTAGATCGCGAGGTAGCGGTGCGACAGTGCGAGGGGGAAGCCGAAGCAGCCCCACAGCTTGTCGCCGGCGTAGCAGAGCGCGTCGGCGAGGGGCGACGGGCCCTGGTACGGTTCGCCCTCGAGCGAGTCGAGGGCGGCGAGCGCCGCGTCGCGGTCGACGAAGCCGCCGGTCAGCTCGGCGACGCATCCGCCCGCGAACGTCCAGACCGACACGGTGCGCGTCTCGCCGAGCGCGTCGCCGTCGATGAAGAAGCCGAGCACGTCCGTGCGCGCCGCGGCGAGAGCGTCGTCGCCCGCGGTCGACGTGCCCCCCTGCGTGGCGTACGCCATGTGGACCGAGCGATCGAGCAGGACGAGCATGGCCGGGCTCGACATCAGCCCGCCTTCCGGAGTGCATGAGCTCTGGCTCACCATCGCGTTGCAAGGTCCGGTCTGCGCGACCGGCGAGCAGAGGTCGCCCGCGTGGGCGCCGGTCACGTCGACGGCGGGGACGATCCAATAGTGGTAGTCGACGCCCGGGAGGGCCGAGTAGTCCCTGTAGCTCTGCGGTCCGTTCGGCACCTCCTCCGACCACTCGTCGTTCAGCAGCAGCGGCGGGGTCGAGGTCGCGCCGACCTTGCGACGGAACGCGCCGTAGTGCGTGGCGCCGGGCACGGGGTTCCAGCTCAGCGCGACGTGCGTCGGGTTGATCGAATCGACCGACGCGGCGAGCCCCGTCACGCAGGCGAGCTTGCGCCACCCGAGGTCGGGAGCGCTGAGCGGCGTGGCGGATGCACCCGAGGCCGACGTCGCCGCCGCCAGGAAGTAGTGGTAGCCGGCGCCCGGGATCGCCGCGGGATCCGCGTCGAGGTACGACGTCGCGGTCTGCCACTGCGCGAGGAGCGGGAGCGCCGCGGCCGGGTTCGGGCCGAGGCCGCGGTAGACCTGGTAGTGCGTCGCCCCGGGCACCGGCGGCCAGCTCACCAGGACGTGCGCCTCGGAGCAGCCGTCGCAGGCGTCGACTCCCGACGGTTGGACGACGACCGTCAGCACGGCCGCGTCGGAGAGCACGGAGTCGCACAAGTTCGACACCAGCACGGCGTAGCTGCCGGCGTCGGTCACGGTGACGGAGGGAATCGTGAGGGACGACGACGTCGCGCCCGCGATCGCGGCACCGTTCTTGTGCCACTGGTACTCGAGCGCGCTTCCCGTCGCTCCGACGCTGAACGTGACGCTCGCTCCGGAGATGACGGACTGCGACGACGGCTGCTGCGTGATCGTGGGATCGGCGAGCGGGGTGAGCGTCGCGCTCGCGCTGGTCACCGTTCCGCAGGTGTTCGTCACCGTGACGGTGTAGCCGCCGGCGTCGGCACTCTGCACGCTGGTGAAGGACAAGGTGGAGAACGTCTTGCCGTTGAGCTTGGCGCCGTTCTTGTACCACTGGTAGGAGAGCGGCGGGGAGCCGTCGGCCGAGACGATGAACTCGAACGGGTCGTCGATGCAGGGCTGACCCGAGACGGGCTGTCCCGCGATGGTCGGCTTCGCGAGGACGGTCACCTGCGCGCTGTTCGAAGCCACGGTCTGGCATTCGTCGGTGACCTTCACGTGGTAGGAGCCCGCGTCTGCCGGCGTCAGGTTCGAGAGCGTGAGCGTCGATTGCGTGAGCGTCGATTGAACGCCGGCGGTGATCGCGGCGGATCCCTTGAACCATTGGTAGGTCCGGGACGACGATCCGGCGGCGGTGACGGAGACAGTGATGCTCGCGCCCTCGCACGCGGACTGCGACTGCGGTTGCACCGTGATCGAGACCGGCACGTCGACGATCACGGGGATCGCGGGCGTCGTCACCGCACCGCAGTCGTTGACGAGCGTCGCCGTGTAGATGGCGCTCGGCTGCTGCGCCTGGAACGTGTACATAAGGTTCGTCGTGCTGACGTGGACGAGCTGTCCCGCCTTGCGCCATTCGATCCTGTCCCAGCCCGGCGCCGCGGCCACGGAGAAGGTCGTCCACGCGGGGGCGGGACAGACGTCGCCGTCGGGCTCGAGGCCCATGATCCCCGACGTGAGCACGGGCGGGGCGCCCACGGTCAACGCGACCACGTTCGAGTTCACGTTGCCGCCGCAGCCGTTGTTCGCTCGCGCGAAGTACGTGTTGGTGCCGACGTCCGCGGCCTGGAGCGTGTAGTTCGCTGGGTTTCCGCTCACCCCGAGCGACGTCGACGAGCCGTTCGGGTTTCCCCGGCGCCACGTGAGGGTCGGCGTTGGATCGCCAGTGACGGGCACCGAGAACGTGACGTTTCCGCCGGTGCAGTACGGCGCTCCCGGCGTGACGTCCGGGGCGCCGCCGAAGGCCGGCTGGATGGGAATGCTGAAGTCGAGCGCGTAGAGTTGGGTCTCGCCGCGCCGGCCCCAGTACGCGATTCCGGAGGCGGGGTCGACGGCCAGGTCGCCGAAGTACGACCCCTGCGCTTGGGGGAACGGGAACGACGCCACCTCGACGAAGTCCAGGTCGCGGAACACGATCTTCCCGGCCTCGACGCACCACAGGAACCCGAACGCGTAGTCCATGCCGAAGTCCACGTTGGCGCTCGGGTACTGCGCGTCGACGGCGCCGTTCGTCAGATAGCGCACGACCCCGCCGTTCAAGAGCCCGACGTAGAGCTTCTGATTGACGGTGTCATACGCGAGGCCACCGAGCGGCCGATCGCTCGATCCGCTGCCCGGAACCGGGAACGAGAACACGACCTCGGCATCCACGTCGACGATGTCGTCGGAGATCGGGAGGCGGTAGATACGTTTCCCGCCGTAGTGCGCGACCCACAAGAAACCCGCCGGGTCGTAGGCCATCCCCGCCGGACCGGTGTCGGACCATTGTTGGACCTTCTGCCAGCCGAAGCCGGAGACGTTGATCCACTTGTATGGACCGATGTGCTCGCGGAGGATCTGTCCGAACGTCGATCCCGGAGCGGGGTCGAGCTCGTAGAGGCGCCCGCCGACCCAGCCGGCCGAGTTCCCTTCATAGTTGCCGACCCACACGACGTTCTTGCCGTCCGCGTTCGGGCCGAACGCGATCCCGGGGATGTCGGTGCCCTCCGGGGCGAACGCGGTGACGACGGGAGCCTGCGTCGGCGGCATGCAGGCCTGCTGCGCGTGGGCCGGCGGCGCGAGCGCGGCGCCGGCCAGGCACGACAACGCCGCCGCGCACATACGCAGCGAGCTCTTCGACGAGAATCTGGCGTCCATCGATGGAACCTCCGAATGGCACCCTTCCGATCGGATTCGGAAGCCGCGCCAGCCGGTGCTCCACACGAAGAAACCAAAGATTGCGCCACGCTCGCCTGGCGCGCCGGCGCCTGGTCGCGGAAGGCCGTTCCGCCCTCGTTTCGTAGGGACCGCCGGCATGTACGGCGCGTCGGCCGACTCCGTGATCCCCGTCGATCCGTCGGACGTCGCGCCGCGGCCGACGACGGTGCTCGCGCACGCGTCGAAGCCTCGTCCGGCGCGCCGGCAGCGCCGCAGCAGAGTCAGGCGCGGACTATCCTTTCCACCCGAAGACGAGCCAGAACTCGACGCCGACACCCAGCAGTTCGGACTCGATGCTCCACCGTTTCCAGCCCTCTTTCTTGGTCTTCTTGAACAACGCGATCTTGTTCACGCAGACGCGCTCTCCGTTGATGTAGGCGTAGATCCGGGTGGCGAGCACTTCGCCGTCGGCGCCCTTCTCCGACGCCTGGAACTGAGCGTCGATCGCCGCGTCCTTGCTGTTCGCTCCGTTCAGATCGGCGATCGCCTCTCCGATGAGCCGGTGGATGAGGTCGCCCGGGACCTTCGAGCCGATGAGCTCGGGATAGGCCTTGCCGTTGTACCACTCGCTGATCACCGAGGACGAGATGCACTTCTTGATCTCGTCCTCGGCGAGCGTCAGGAGTTCGTGATCGTCGTTGCTTGATCCATCCTTTCCGTCGTCGCGTTTGTAGATGGCATTGTGGCTCCATGTCAGCCAGATCGTCGCCTTCGTGGGTTCATCCACGTCGCTCTCGCTCCTCCAAAGGGGTAGGTCTTCAGGGGATTCCGTCGAACCAACTTGCCGTGGTCTCTCCGTCTGTTTCGTTCGCCGCTTTCCACTCCGACGTCCGCGGTTTCAGTGCTCGGCGCTGCGGGCGCACCGGAACCCGATGGAGTACGTGGCGACGTCGGTCGGCACCGCGAAGTACGCGTCGAACCTCGAGAGGCTCGTCGGCATCGTCCAGGATCCTCCGAGCGCGATTCGTGAGCCCGGAGATACGACGAGTCCGCTGTCGCTGGACGTTCGATGGAGCGACATCGACTCGGTCCACTCTTGGACGTTTCCGAGGGCGTGGAGAATCTCGGTTGGACTTCTGTCATCGTTTTCGAAGGTCACGCCGACGACGTTGTTCCCGTAGGTCGGCGAGAGCCGGTCGTGATACGCGTCCCCGTCGATCCCGTCCGTCGCGTTCCCGCGCGCGATCACGGCACGGTCCGCGAGCGCGCCGGCATCGTCGCCCCACGGATAGACGCGCCCGTCCGTGCCGCGTGCCGCTCGTTGCCACTCCAACGCGGTCGGCAGGCGCTTGCCTGCCCACAGGGCGTACCTCTCGGCGTCCTCGAACGTGACGTTCACGACGGGGAGCAGGTCCCAAGCGGGTTCGTAGCGCCCCTTCCAGTGCTTCGGAGCTGGATGCGCCGTCGCCTCGACGAACGCACGGTACTCGGCATTCGAGACCTCGGTGCGGTCGATCCAGAACCCGCGATCGATCTCGACCACGCGGCGAGGATAGTTCGGATCGTCGCCCGAACCGACGACGCACGGCCCGGAGGACACGAAGATCATCCCTCTTGTGACGTCATCGACGTCGTGGAGCGGAACCTCGAATTGGTGGTCGCGGCCCGGCGTCGTGAGCGCACGAGTCAGCTCGTTCGAGCGCCCGTCGGTGCCCACGACCGTGATTCGATAGAGACCCGCGTCGACGCGGACCCCTCGATCGGAGGCGGGGAACTCGACCGGGACTCCGCCGCCGATGCCCGTGTCCGGCGACAACCGGGTCATGCGGACAGCGGCGCCGGGTTCCGACACGATCGTGACGCGCGGGTGAAAAAGCGAATCGAGGAACTCGACGTCCACGGGTTCGCGCCCGTTCAAGAGGAGGGCGCCGAGAATGATCTCTCCCGGGCCGAGGGCCGCGCCGCCGCCGGCGTCCAGCGGTCTCAGGGCGGCGTCGGCGAAGCCGGCGGAGAGGACCTCGGGAGCACGTTCGCGCGAGGCTCTCCTGCGAAGTTCGATCCGGGCTCGAACCGACTCGATCATCTCCCTTTCTTCACTCGTCAGATGTGCCGGCGCATCCTCGAGCGAGTCGAGAACTCGTTGGGCGTCGATGAGTCGAATCACGTCCACCCGCTCCAGCGATTCGGCGGACTGCAGCTCGCGCACTGCGCCAAGGAGCGGCTCGATGCGGGCGCGTTCGACTTGTCGCGACGAAACTCGCAGCAGGACGACGACGACGCCGGCTGCGATCGCGGCGATGAGGAAGACCCGACGATGGCGCCGCAGGAACTTCCGCGCACGATCGACGATCGACGGCGGTCGCGCCGTGATCGGCTTGTACTCGCGGAACCGACGGAGATCGTCGGCCATCTCGCGCGCGGTTTGGTATCGGTCCTTCGGCTCCTTCTCGAGGGCCTTATGGCAGATGATCTCGAGGTCTCGCGGCGCGTCGGACCGAAGCTCGCGCAGCGGTCGTGGTTCCTCGTCGCGGATCTTTCGCAGGAGATCTCCGAGGTTTCCCGCCTCGAAGGGTCGTTCCAGGGCGAGGAGTTCATAGAGCACGACGCCGAGGGAATAGACGTCCGACCGGGCGTCGACCTGCCGGCTGCCGCGCGTCGCCTGCTCGGGGCTCATGTAGAAGGGCGACGCATACAAGAGCCCCGGCACGTCCAGGCTCTCCCTTCGATCATCGAGGGCGAGACCGAAGTCGACGAGATGAGGGTCTCCGATCGCGTCGACCAGGATGTTGTCCGGCTTCACGTCGCGATGGACCACGCCCGCGTCGTGCGCGGCCTGAAGGGCATCGGCGGCACGTGCGATGAAGCGCGCGACCCAGTCGATCCGCCGGTCGTCGTGGCCCGGAGCGCCGCGAAAGCGGGCTCGGTCGAGGAGTTCCTGGAGCGGTCGGCCCGCGATGAGCGTCATCGCGAAGAAGTGCACGTCGTTCTCTTTGCCGACGGACAGGATCTTGACGATGCCGGGGTGGTCCAAGCGCGCCGCCGCGGCCGCGCCCGTCGTGAATTGCTCCACCTGGCGACGTCCGACGCTCGCCTCCGGCGCGAGCACCTTCAGAGCGACCTCGCGATCGAGTACGACGTCTCGGGCCCGAAAGACGCGCCCGGTGGCGCCGACTCCGAGCTCTTCGATCAACTCGAAATCACCGAGGCGACGATCGGGCCCGACGAGCGGCGTCACCACGGTCGGGGTGAGCTCCGGGGGCTCGAGGAACTCGTCGTCGCGGTGGAGGGCCAGGAGACGCTCGACCTCGTGCATCATCGCGGTGTCGTTGCCGCAACGGGAACGCAGCAAGGTCGACCGTTCCGCGACGTCGACCTCGAGCGCGTCTCCGAACACCTCCACGACTTTTTCCCAGTTCATGCCTCGATCCCCGACGAAGCCAGGTGTCCGCGGAGCCACGCCTTCGCAGCCTTGAGGTCGCGCTCGACCGTCCGCGGCGACGTACCCAGAGCCGTTGCCACCTCCGCCGCGGTGCATCGTCCGAAGTACGTCATCTCCACGATTGTCGCCTGTCGCGGGAGGATCGTTGCGAGCTGTCGCAGCGCCTCGTCGAGATTCTCCAAGTCGGTGTGTGCCGCGTATGCGTCCACGGCGGGTTCGATCGTCCCAAGCTCGACTCTCGCATGAGCGCCGCCGCGCTTCACGCGAGTCCTCTTCTTCGCGTGATCCACCAGGATGCGCTTCATGGAAATCGCGGTGAACTTCAAGAGTTCTCCTGCGGTGAGGATCTTGCCGAAGTCGAGGTCCTTGAAATGGAGCCACAGCTCCGACACGAGCGCCGTTGCCTGGAGCGTATGGCCGTTGATCTGTCCCCTCATCAGGCGCCCCGCTTTTTCGTGCGCCCACTCGAAGAGGCCATCCATCAGATCCTGACGTGCCTTGCTGAGCGTGTCTTCGCCGCACGCATGATAGGAGCTTAACAAGCGGTCCAGCCTCGAGAGGATCTTCATGCGGTCCGAACGCTCTTTCGACTCGGGTGCCACGGCTTTTTGGACGATCGGATTGCGCGGACGGGAATCGATCGCTTCGGACCACGCACCGAAGGTTCGTGGCGACCTCCGCTCGATCTCGGCGCGGGCGCCGAGTGTCGCCGGCGCGTCCCCAGCCTCGCTTGCGAGGTCGTGCACCAGGTACGGGTTCGACCGGAGCAGATCGTGATCGTGGATCAACGACGTCACGAACGCTTGCATGTTCCTGGGGTCGTACCAGAGGATCCGGTGCTCGGTGATGGCGATGAATCGGTGTCGAATCGGGTCGGGAACGTCCGATGTCTCCGCGCCACTATTCTCATGCGCGACGAAAGGGCCGTCATACGGTTCTGCAACAAGACCCTTCTCGGAGGTTTCCAGTGTAATGAATCGCTGCCCATTCGACTCGAAGACGGGGATGACCGGGGCGGGATAGGTTCCGAGAGCGTTGACGTGGCCGATCAGACTTGGACCGTCCGCGGTTGGCCGAGCGTCGATCATGGGGCGACCCCGTCCTCGAGATAGCGTCGGATGTGACGGAACGCTTCATGCTCGAGCTGCGCGGCGATTTCGTGCGGGTGGAAGGTGGCGTGGTATCGGTAGGGGTGGAACCGGGGAACTCGAGGCTGGGACTTGGCGCACAGACGTTCGAAGACCGGCATGAGCGGATGGGGAAACCCGATCCAGTCGAGCCCGTCCACCAGGTCGAACGATCGCTGGAGCTGGCACTCGATGACGGCGTGACGTCGATCGACGCCGAGCGGAGTCTGGTCGGTGCGCAGGACATCTCGCAGAGCCAGGATCACTTCCGGTTCGCCGACCGTGTTCGCTCGCGGGATTCCGTCGACGTAGTTGCGGTTCGAGCCGAAGAGCGCATGGACGATTCGAGACGCGGTTCGGTGGTCGCGGCGACCGCGCACCGAGAAGCGTTGGAAGTCCGCAAGGTCGAGACCGTTGGAGTCGAGCCGGCCGTCGCGCGCCGCGCCCGTGTCGTACGGGAAGTACTCGTCCACGTCGGTGAGGCGAGGTGGCTCGAACAGGAAAGCGACCGGAAGCTCCGACCGTTCGCGGGTCGGACCGTTGCCCGTGCGATAGAACACGCCGCCGTAGAAGAAGTAGAGCCGGTCGCTCTGAAACACGGAGCAGTGGGTCGGTCGGAGCACACCAGCGTCGACGATCGAGTCGAACCAGCGGGCGATCGTGAGATGCGAGAACGGCAACGCTCGCGGAAGCGAGCCCTTCGGTACTGACGAGGCATCGATCGCCGCCTCGAGTTCACGATCGGACACCACGGTTCCTACCTCCCCAATGCGTATGACCGCAACCGAAGAAGCACCCGGCACGTGTGGGCCTGAGGGCGCGGTCACGTGTCGGGTGGACATGCTTCGAGTTCGTCGCGGCGCGCGAAGAACTCGAGGCCTGGAACCCAACGCCTCCGAATCCCGGGGACTCGTGGGTTCCCGACGATCGGATCGTGCGCTTCGCTCCGATGTTCGTGGTTCCTCTCGACGTGCGCCGGACACCCCTATGCCAAGCCGGATGGGCAACGGCCGAATGGGCGGATCGACGACCTCGCCCATCGAGCGCGGTCAAGAGTCGAAACGACGTCGGTGGACGATTCCGCCGGGCTTCCTTCGATTTCGCTGCGGAAATCCCACTTCCCGAGCCCCCCTGCGCTTGGCAGGGCGAGTCTCGAGGAACAGACCCTCGTGGTGCGGCCGGAAGGTTGAACTCGAGGATCGGCCCGCCCCGTTCGGCAGCCGTTCGGGCAGTGGGGGCCGGCCGTATCGCCGAGCACGTTCGTGCTACCATTCGGTCGAGCCAGCGAACCGTCGAGCCGCGACCACCGAAGCAGTCGCCCGGATGACGCCGTGCATCGCGAGGGCGGCGGCCCGGGCGCAAGAAGGGTCGATGCGCATGAACACGCAGAGTCGAGGGGTCATGTTTCCGAATCAAGCGGGCGCCTCGTTGGCGGGCCGCCTCGAGTTGCCGCCCGGTTCGCCGCGCGCCACCGCGTTGTTCGCGCACTGCTTCACGTGCGGCAAGGACAGCGCGGCGGCGACGCGGATCTCGCGCGGGCTGGCGACGCGAGGGTTCGCGGTGCTTCGCTTCGACTTCACGGGGCTCGGGAACAGCGACGGCGACTTCGCCAACAGCCATTTCTCGGCGAACGTCGACGACCTCGTGGCGGCGGCGCGGTGGCTCGGCGCGGAGGTCGCGCCGCCGAGCCTGCTCGTCGGTCACAGCCTCGGCGGGACGGCGGTGCTCGCCGCGGCGGCGCGCATCGAACCGGTCCGCGCCATCGTGACGATCGGGGCACCGAGCGAACCGGGCCACCTTCTGCGACTGCTCGGAGATCGTGCCGGCCAGATCCGTTCGCAAGGGCGGGCCGACGTCGACATCGCCGGCCGCCGGTTCCCGATCTCCGCGTCGTTCCTGGAGGACGTGGAGGAGTCGCGCCTCCTGCCGACCCTCGATCGACTTGGACGCGACGGCAAGTCGGTGCTTCTGCTCCATTCGCCGCAGGACTCGATCGTCGGCATCGATCACGCGCGCCGGCTCTACGAGGCGTTGCGCCATCCGAAGTCGTTCCTCACGCTCGACCGCGCCGACCACCTGCTGTCGGATCGGAAGGACGCGGATTACGTCGCGGATCTCATCGCCGTCTGGTCGCGGCGCTACCTGCCCGACGCGGCGCGCGACGACATCGCTCCGATCGAAGGCGACGTCCTCGTCGAGGGTCGCGGCGACTCGTTCCTCCAGCGCGTCACGGCCGGCTCGCACTCCTGGCTCGCCGACGAGCCGGTGAAGGTCGGCGGCGAGGACGCCGGTCCGACGCCGTACGACCATCTGCTCGCCGCGCTCGGCACGTGCACGAGCATGACGATCGGCATGTACGCCAGACACAAGAAGCTGGACGTGGGCCGGATCGCCGTCCGTTTACGTCACGACCGCGTGCACGCGGACGACTGCGAGGGCTGCGAGGAGGAGCCGCGTCGGATCGATCGGATCCAGCGCTGGCTCTCGGTCGACGGTGACCTGACGGAAGAGCAGCGGGCGCGCTTGATGCACATCGCCGATCGCTGCCCCGTCCACCAGACTCTGCATCATCTCGAGCGGATCGAGACCAAATGGGAAGGCGATCCGTGACGCGCTCCGATCGATTCGGCCGGCGCCAACCGAGTCGCGACGGGGAGAGGGGGGCGGGGGGCGGCGCGGCGACGGTCGCGGGATACGTCCCCCCGAGCCTCGCCGGGGGGGTGTTCACCATCCAGGCGTTCGTCGCGGATGGGACGACGGCGGTTGGTTTCTCGAACTCGAACGGGTTCGAGGTTCAAGTTCAGTAGACGGTCGCTCGAACTCGAAGAAAACCTCGACTGCCCGATGACAGTCGGGGCGTTCTGGACTATGGATGGCTGATCACGCTCGTCGCGTCAACCGGCGCCGCGGGCGGTTTCCGTCGGGAGTGGATCGTTGAGACGACAGCAGCAGGCCGGGTTGGCGTTGGTCTTGTTCGCCTCGTGCACGCTGCTCGTGAGCTGTGGGCGAAACGGCGCCGCGCGATGGAACGTGCTTCTCGTCACCCTCGACACGACGCGCGCCGACGCGATCGGCTGTTACGGGGCGGCGGCCAAGAACACTCCTCATCTCGATCGTCTGGCCGCGGAGGGGACGCGGTTCGACCTTGCGATCAGCACGTCGGCGTTCACTCCGATCTCGCACGCCTCGATCCTGACCGGACTCGACAATCGCCATCACGACCTGCGCGTGATCGCGGGCGTCGGCCTCGATCTCTTGTCGAACACCGTGCCGACCCTTGCCACGATCCTGCGAGAGAACGGCTACCGCACGTCCGCGGCCACCAGCGCGTTCACCGCGTCGTCGCGCTATGGCTTCGCCCGCGGTTTCGAGGTGTTCGACGCTCCCGGCGGTTTCGAGGTCGACCCGCGGAACTGGGACTTCGAGCACCTGCAGCGGCGTGCCGACGACACGACGGCTCGGGTGCTGGCCGGTCTGACCGCGACGAAGGAGCCGTTCTTCGTCTGGGCGCACTTCTTCGACCCGCACGACGCCTTCCTCATGCCCCCTCCGGAGCACCTTCCCGAGCCGTTGCCGCGGACCTCTAGTGGTCTGCTCTACATGAGCGATGAGCTCTACCGCGCGGAGGTCGGCTACCTGGACCACCAGATCGGCCGCATCCTGGACGAGCTGCGACGGACCGGCGCGTACGATCGGACGATCGTGGTGGTCGTCGCCGACCATGGCGAAGGACGCGGTGATCACGGTTGGCCTTACCACGGGATCGTCTACCAGGAGCAGATCCGCGTTCCGCTCCTGATCCGCGTCCCGGAGGGAGAGAGCGGCGGCGTCGTCGATCGATTGTCGCGTACGATCGACGTCGCGCCGACCATCCTCGATCACCTCGGCCTGCTCGAGGGACGGCAGTTCGACGGTGCGTCGCTCCGCCCGCTGATGGAGGGCCAGGACGACCCCCCGCGCATCGCGGTGGCCGACGCGGTCAACGGGTACGACGAGAACTGCGACATCCCGTTTCGCCGCCCCCTCGACGACTTCCTCTACTGCGCGACCGACGGTCGTTGGAAGCTGATCTATCGTCCGGCCCACGCCGAACAGAGCGAACTGTTCGACCTCGTCGCGGACCCTCGCGAGGCGAAGAACGTGTTCTCCCCGGACGCGGAGCCGACGATCCGCATGCTGCGGGAGCTCGCCGTGCGCGCCGGCTTCGTCGTCGATCGATCGCGTGCCCGCCTCGACCCGTGGACGACGGCCGCGCTCGAGTCGCTCGGCTACGTCGGCGCCACGCACCCGGCCGAGCCGATCTGGTCGTGGCGCTGTCCCGTGCATCGCAGCGTGGTAAGCCGCCGGCCGGGCCCGTGCCGGATCTGCGACGAGCCCACGGTGCCGTTCGTTCAGCCGAGGACGTGACGCGCCATGATCGTCGTCGAGACGGCGCGGCTCACGTTGCGGCGAATGGTCGTGACCGACGCGCCGTTCATTTTCGAGCTCGTGAACGAACCGGATTGGCTGCGTCACATCGGCGACCGCGGTGTGCGAACGATCGACGCCGCGCGCGACTACATCGTGAACGGTCCCATCGACAGCTACGAGCGGCACGGCTTCGGCCTGTACCTCACGGAGCTGACGGAGTCGTGCGAGCCGATCGGCATCTGCGGGTTGTTGAAAAGGGAGTCGCTCGAGCACGTCGACCTCGGCTTCGCGCTCGTGCGGCGTCGTTTCGGGCGCGGCTACGCGACCGAGGCCGCGGCGGCCGTCGTCGCCTACGGGGAACGGGAGCTGGGGCTCGAGCGAATCCTCGCCATCACGTCTCCGGACAACTACGGGTCGATGCGAGTGCTCGCGAAGCTGGGGTTCGTCTTCGAGCGGGAGCGGTCGCACTCGGACGACGGGAGCATGGTTCGACAGTACGCCTGGGCAAGGCGAGAAAGTGTTCCGGGCGCCGGCGGTGCCGGCGATGGAGGGCCGAGGTAACGCTTCCATCGGCGGTGGATGGGGCGGTAGCGTGTCCTCGGTGCGCGACTCGTCTCGGAGCGGATCATGCGTCGACTTGCCATGGCGTCGTTGGCGTCCTCGTTGCTGTTTGCCGTCGCGGCGAGCCCCGAACTCGTCGGTTCCGAACGCGTTCTCCGCCACGAAGTGGTCGTCGACGCCCCCGTCGAGACGGTGTGGTGGGCCTTCGTCGATCCGGGCGGGATGCGCACCTGGATGGTGCCGTGGGCGCGAGTCGATCTGCGCGTGGGGGGGACGATCGAAACGAGCTACGACCCGGAAGCGGAGCCCGGCGATCCGAACAACATCGTGCAGCGGATCCTGAGCTACGAGCCGGAGCGGATGCTCAGCGCGCGACTGGAGAAGGCGCCCGCGAGCTCGCCGCACCGCGAGGCGATGGAGGGAACGTGGGGCGTCATCCGGCTCGAGCCGATCGGCGCGAATCGTACGCGCGTCGTCGGCACGATGCTCGGTTGGCGCGAGGGAGCCGCGTCCGACGCCGCCTACGAGTTCTTCCAGGGCGCGAACGAGATGCTCTACCGCCGGCTCCAGGGGCAGTTCGCGCCCGACGGGCTCTCGCCCGACGAGGTGCTCGAGGAGCTCTCCCGCTTCGTCGGCGACTCCTGGCGCGCGGACGCCGCCGGTGATTCGAGCGAGGCGCAGCGCAGCGGCTGGGTGATGGCGCACGCGGTCGACGGGAAGAGCATCGTCGGCCGCGGCCTCGTGGGTGACGACGCGGCGAGCAACTCGCTCATCTGGCTCGATTCGCGCGACGCGACGGTGCGGATCCACGCGGTCCATCGCGCGTACCAGGTCGACGGCGAGATCGTCGGCGACGGCGAGTCGCTCATCTGGCGCACCCAGGCCGTGGACACGGACGGCGCGGTGGTCTCGCGAAGCGAGATGCGCACGACGTTCCTCGACGCCGGGACGTTCCGGCTTCGCTACGCCGTCCTCGGCGAGGACGGCAAGGAGACGATGGCGCACGAAGCGATCTTCCGGCGCGTGAAGCGGACCGGATGACCGGATCAGTTCGCCAGGAAGCGGACGCCGTTGGTCGGCGAGACCCCTGAACCGCGAACGAGTCGAGGAGGCCGGCTTGCATGTAGATGTTCAGGCCGGCGAGGATCGGGTTGGTGATCACGACCGGGATCGCGAGCGAGCCCGCGCCCGCGGCTCCGGCCGGGCCGCTCACGACGACGAGGAGCTGGAGCGCGACGTCGCCGAGCAGGAACGTACCGCCCGCGAACGGGATCGAGCCCGGCGTGAGCCCGACGAAGAGGTAGCCGAACGCTCCACCGACGACCGCGTTGATGGAGATCGTGAACGGGCTTCCGACGGGAGCTGGAAGCCGTCGCCGTCAACGCCACCGCGCGGCGTCCTCGGGGCGGTCCCACCGTTCGTAGAGCCGCGCGAGGGCGTCGCGCGCCGAGCCGTGCTCTGCGCTCGTTTCGCCGGAGCGCGCTCGGATCGCCGCCTCGGCCTCGAGCAGCAGGCGCTCGGCGTTCTCGTAGTCGGCACGGTCGGTGAGAAGGATGCCGAGCTGGACGCGCATCCAGTCCGTTTCGCGGCTCGAGTTCCCGTGGTGCACGCGCAACACCTCGAGCGCCTCGCGGAACAAAGGCTCGACCTCGTCCAGCCTCCCCTGGGCGTGGAGCCCACGGCCGAGGTTGAAGAGGCTGGTGAAGACGTGGAGATGCCCCGCCGGGAGGCGGTCGCGATCGATGGCGAGCACCCGGCGATAGATCGAGACGGCCTCGTCCAGGTTTCCGGTGGTCTCGTGGATGTAACCGAGGTTGTTCAGGACGCCGGCGAAGTCGGGGTGGTTCGTGCCGACGGATCGCTCGAGCCGTTCCAGCGCCTCGCGGTACAGCGTCGCCGCCTCCTCGACGTCGCCCTTCTCGAGGAGGATCTCGGCGAGGTTGTTCTCGGCCGCGCTCAAGAACGGTGCATCGGCGGCGGGAGCGCGGCGGAGCACGTCCACCGCCTCCCGCGAGAGCCGCTCCGCCTCGGCGGTGTCGCTGAGGCGGTGAAGCGCCGCGCCAAGATGGCTCCTGGCGACGGCGGTCGTGGGGTGCTCCGATCCCCACGCGCGTTCGCGCAGGCGGACCGCCTCCCGAAACGTGTCGCGGGCTTCCTCGATGCGACCACTCTTCAGGCGCGCGATGCCGAGGGTCATGAGGGTCGTCGCGCGGTCCGGGTGACCAACGCCGAACGTACGCTCCTGGGTCGCGAGCGCTTCGGCCGCGTAGCGTTCGGCGTTCTCGTACCGCGACCGGGAGATCTCCACCGCGGCCAGGTTGCTGAGCGTCGCCGCCAGGAGGGTCGCGTTTCGGTCCGGTTCGAGCCGCGCGACGCGGAGGGCGTCGAGGAGGAGAGGCTCGGCGAGGTCCGGCATCCCGAGCATGCGGTACGCGACGGCGATTCCGTTTCGCCCGGACGCCACGATCGGATCGTCGGACCCCAGGAGCGCGACGCGCATCTCGTCCGCTCGCTCGAGGAGCCTCAGGCCGTCCGCCGGTTTCCCCTGCAGACGCCGCAGGTCGCCGAGGTTCACCAGGATCGATGCGATCGCGATGCCGTCGTCGGGCGCGTGCTTTTCACGGAGATCGAGCGCTCCCGTGAGAAGCGGCTCCGCGCGGTCGTACGCGCCCAGGTTCCGGTAGATGCTCCCGATCGCCTCCATCAACGAGGCGCGGACGAAGGGGCGGTCGCGCAGCTCGCTCTCGATTCGCGCCGACCCGTGGTCGAGCAGGTCGATCGCGGAGGCGTCGCGGCCGCGGCCCCAGCGCCCGTCCGACACGTCGAAGAGCTCGACCAGGAAACGCGTCACCTCCTCCGCTTCGGCCCGCGCGGCGGCGGCGGCGTCCCTTTCGCGCGCGGCGCGCGACGCGTGGAACAACGTTCCCGTCAGGCCGAGCACGAGCGACGTCGCGACGAGCGCGGCCGCGCCGGCGAACAGCTTGTTCCGCCGCACGAACTTCGACGTCCGATACGCGAACGTGTCGCGCCGCGCCGACACGGGGCGACCCTCGAGGTATCGCGCCAGGTCGAGCGAGAGCAGCTCCACCGACGGGTAGCGTCGCTCCAGATCCGGTTGGAGCGCGGTCAGCACGATGTTGTCCAGGTCGCCGGCGAGCCGTCGACGGAGCTTGTCCGGCGTTCCTTCCCGCGTCCGGCTGACCCCGTCGGGCGTGACGGACTCGCGGGCGCCGTCGTGCCGCTCGACCTCGATGGTCCGCGCGATCACCGTGCTCGGCTTCTCCGGCGTCTCGCCGAAGGTACCCGTTCCCGCGCGACGGTCCCGCGTTCCGCGCTCGTGGGGCCGGTGGCCGGTCAGCAGTTCGTACAGGATCACGCCGAGCGAGTAGACGTCGGTCGCGGTGGTGATCGACTCGCCGCGGATCTGTTCCGGGCTCGCGTAGTCGAACGTCATCCACTTCACTCCCGTCGGATCCAGCTCGGTGAGCCCCCGCCCGGCGGGCGGATCGAGGAGCTTCGCGATCCCGAAGTCGAGCAGCTTCGGGTCGCCGCCGGCCGTCAGCAGGATGTTCGAGGGCTTCAGGTCGCGGTGGACGATGAGGTTCTGGTGCGCGTGTTGGACGGCCGCACAGATCTCGAGAAACAGGCGAACTCGCGCCGCGACGTCGAGCGAGAGCTCGTCGCAGTACGCGTCGATCCGCCGGCCCTCCACGAGCTCCATGACGAGGTACGGACGGCCGTCGTCGAGCGATCCGCCGTCGAGGAGGCGCGCGATGTGCGGGTGCGACAGGTTCGCGAGAGCCTGCCTCTCGGTGCGGAAACGGTGGAGCACCTGGGCGGTGTCCATGCCTCGCTTCACGATCTTGATCGCGACGCGGGCGCGATACGCGTCGTCCTCCCGCTCGGCGAGGTACACCGCGCCCATCCCTCCCGTCCCGAGGAGCTCGATGAGGCGGTACGGCCCGATCACCCGGCCGCTCTCGTCCCACTCCCCCGCGTCGGATCCATCGGTCGACTCGTCGACGTGCGCCGAAGCGGGCCCCTCGAGGAAACCGACCCTCGCGCCTGCGGCGCTCGTCGCGTCCAATGCGTCCAATGCGTCCATGGATCGGAGCAGCGATTCGACCTCGCGCACGAGCCGCGGGTCGCCGTCGCACGCTTCGCGGACGAACGCGGGGCGACGATCGCGCGGAAGGTCGCGCGCGGCGTGGAAGACCTCCTCGACCCGTGGCCAGCGATCAGTCGTCACCGTCGTCACCGGCGTGGATCTCGCGATGGAGCCAAGCCTTGGCGAGCGCCCAGTCCCGCTTCAGGGTGGCGAGCGAAATACCGAGCACGTCGGCCGTCTCCTGCGCGGAGAGCCCGGCGAAGAAGCGGAGCTCGATGATCGTCGATTTCCGCGCGTCCAGGCGAGCGAGCCGCTCGAGGGCCTCGTCGATGGCGAGCAGGTCGGACGGGACGGAGCCATCATCGGCGGGGTCGCCCAAGGGGACGCGATCGCGACCGTCGCCGCGTTTCGCGGCCTTCCGCCGTCGCGCGTGGTCGACGAGGACGCTTCGCATCGTCGCCGCGGCGAGGCGGATGAAGTCGGCCGGCGCCGGGGCCGCCGCGCCGTCCGTGCTCGCCAACCGGATATACGCCTCGTGGACGAGGGCCGTCGCCTGGAGCGTGTGGCTCGAACGCTGGCGGCGCATCATCCGGTCCGCGAGCGCCCGGAGGTCCTGGTACACCCTTCCCACGATCCCCTCGAGCGGATGGGTCCCGGGCGTGTCCTCGAATCCGTTGTCCTTCCGCTCCATGACGTCACTCGACCGCACCGGATGAGGAAGATCGTGATCGACGCCGGGAATCGTGAGCCCGACCGCCGTCCGAATGCGTTCACGGTGGAGACGGCGGGCGACCGCGCGGCGGATCCATTTCAGCCGTCATCGGAACAGACCGGTCCTTCGAAAGCAAGGCGGCCGCGGGCGCGCCTCGAAGGGCTCATGAGATTCGCTGGAGATCAGCCATGGAACTTCACAAGCCTGCGCGACGCGTCGGGTTGGCGCTGGTCACGTTGATCGGGTTCGCGAGCGGGCAGACGATCACCGTCGACCTCGCCACCGACGACTTCGATGTGCCCTGGCCGAACGCGACTCTGGCCGACCTACCCGGTCCGGACGGTCGCGTCTCGTTCCCGGAGGCGCTGCTCGTGTCGGACAACACTTCCGGACAACAGACGATCGCGTTCGCGATCCCGGCGGCCGACTGGTGGCTTCCCCAACTGAATCCGGGGATCTGCAAGCTCCAGAACGCGGTCAGTTGGGTCGCGAAGGACTCGGTGACGATCGACGGAACCACGCAGACGTCGTTCACCGGAGACACGAACCCCGACGGGGCGGAGGTCTCGCTGGACGGACTGCAGCTCTACCTGAGCGGCGACGGCAGCCTCCTCACCGGTTTTCATGACAGCCGTATCGAGGTGCTCGGGTCGAACTGCATCGTCCACGACAACACCGGCGGCATGCAGATCAACGTGAGCTTCGGCTCGGGGAGCGTGATCCAGGACAATTGGGCGTGGACGATCGAGATCGATCGTGCAAGCGGGAACCTGATCCTCGGGAACACCACGTCCCGCGTTCGCGTCGTCGGCAACGCGCTGGGCGGGCAATCCGCGACGAACAATCGGATCGGCGGCCCGAGTCCCGCCGACCGCAACTTCATCACCGGCTACGGATCGTACGACAGCGCAGGGCGGCCGAACGGCAGCACCGTCGAGCTGTTCGATACGATCGGTACGCTCGTCGAGAACAACTACATCGGAACGCTGGATGGGATGACCCAGGGGAGCGTCGCGTCGACGATCGGGATCCACGTCCTGGGCGACAACCAGGACCTGACCGTCCGCGACAACCTGATCTCGGGCATCCTCGGGCACGGCACGTGGCCGCATCACTTCGGCAAGTTCTTCGGTTGGTCGGTGTTCATCGAGGGAACCGGATCGGGGATCGACCTCATCGGCAACCGCATCGGCGTCGACGTCGACGGACAGCCCCTCCTCGGCGCCGTCACGTCGATCGAGATCGGCACGTTCAACTACTTCGGAGTCTCGAACGTCCGGATCGGGGACTCGAACGGCGACGGCAACGTGATCGCCGGGCACAAGGGGACGGCCGTGATCGTCGGCAAGGGGCCGCAGCAGCCGGCGGACGGCGTGCGGATCTCCGGCAACTCGATCCACGACAACGGCGGCCTCGGCATCGACCTCACGCCGAACTCGTGGACCCTCGGGGTCACTCCCAACGACCCGCTCGACGCCGACGCCGGCGGCAACGGGCTGCAGAACTACCCCGTCCTCGCGGCGGCACACGTGGAGGGGGCGTCGCTCCGCGTCGCGGGCGCGCTCCACAGCAGCCCGGCCGGGACGTTCACGGTCGAGCTGTTCGCGTCCTCCGCGTGCGACCCATCCGGGTTCGGCGAAGGTGGTCAGTTCCTCGGCGCGACGAGCGTCACGACCGACGGGGCGGGCAACGCGAGCTTCGACGTCGTGCTCGCGGCGATCGTCGATCCAAGCTGGATGATCACGTCCACCGCGACGCGCGAGCCGATCGGCGCGACGTCCGAGTTCTCGGCCTGCGTCTCGATCAGCGAGGTCTGTCAAGCCAACGTCGGACTCGGCGGACCCGGCGACGCGAAGCTCGAGCTGTGCGGTCAGACGCTGGAGACGGGCAACGTCGCGACGCTCGAGCTGAACGACGTCGCACCTTCGACTCCGTTGCTCTTCCTGCTGAGCACGCACATGAACCCGACTCCGTTCCTCGGCGGCGTGCTCGTGCCGATCCCCGCCCTCGTCGCGGTCGCGTGGGTCGCCGACGCCACCGGCGGCTTCTCGACGCCCGTTCCCGGCGGCGGCGGGCCGGCGACGATCTACCTTCAGGCGATCGCCGCCGACCCGACTCAGCCGTTGGGCGTCGAGCTGTCGAACGCGCTCGAGATCGTGCTCGGCCCCTGACCGGTCGCGTCGAAGGCCGAATCGCAGGTCGAGGCCCACCGCGGACGACGCGCCCGCGCCCCCGGGGCGTGCCGTCCGCCACCCGCGACGCCGAACTTCAGCCTCAGCCTCAGCTTCAGCGTCTCGTTCTCGAGGTTCCGCGCATGGGGCGCAGCCGAGGCGCGCGTCAGCCGCTGGTCACCGTCACGCCGTTGCTCGCCGCGTAGTTCTCGAACGGCGGCGGCCCGGCCCCCGCGTCGACGACCCACGCCTGGACGTGGAACGTGAACCCGGCCGTCGCGGCGAGGGGCAGGTTCGCGGAGAAGGAGAGGTCGCCCTCGCCCGGGTTTGCGCCGGGCAGCATCACCGGGACGACGAACGACGGCGGCGTCAGGTCGACGAGCAGGTCGCAGCTCCCGTGGACGGTCGCCTGCGTCGTGGCGAGCCCGACGACGAACAGCGCCAGCGCGCCGCCGTGACCGTCGAGGAGCTCGATCGCGAGCGGCTGTCCGGCCCGCGGGCAGCCCGCCATGTGGAGCGCCGGCACGAACCCGCCAGAGCCCGCGCAGCCGGCGCCGTACGCACTGATCGAACCCGGGCACACGACGTGGGCGACGCCGTTCAGCGCGAAGATGCCGTTGTCGTTCAGCGGCCCGTACGTCGCGTTCAAGTTCGTGATCATGTCGACGTCGGACACGATCAGCAGGCGCCCGGCGCCCGGCGCGTACTCGTTCTCGTTCCAGTACGCCGCCGTCACCTGTCCCGACGCGTTCATTGCCGCGACGTGGCCGTTGTGCGTCAGGACGTCCGCCGCCAGGAGCCGACCGACGTTCCCGCCCTGATGGACGTTAGCCGCCGTCCCGAAGGGGCCGTCGAACAGCGGAATGCCTCCGTTCGAGTCCGAGCCGTCGGAGCTCGACGTCGGGATGCCGAGCGCGGCCCCGATCGCGTCGTGCGACGAGTCGTCCTGGTAGAGGAGGAGCGCGCCGCCGTTCAGGAAGAACTGCGTGACGGCGGTGATCGCGGACCCCGGCGTCGTGGTGTCCGCCCACCACGGCGAGATGAAGACGTCGACGTTCTGCAGGCTGGACGCGCTCACCACGGACAGATCCTGCGTCGTGATCGCGTG
This sequence comes from uncultured Phycisphaeraceae bacterium, assembly GCA_964649825.1. Lineage (GTDB taxonomy): Bacteria > Planctomycetota > B15-G4 > B15-G4 > JADJEK01 > CAZYQW01. The sequence goes on from CAZYQW010000137.1 coordinate 115,098, forward strand.
CGAGACCGTCCCGCTCGGCCCGAAGAACGCCGTGTTCTGGAGCGCGGCTCGGAACTGGGCGAGGCGGGAGCCGCCCTGCCAGTTGTAGGAGCTCTGGTTCTGCAGGGTCGCGCTCGGCCCCGCGATCACCAGGTTCTGGGAACGTGCGTCATCGACGCAACACACGGCGCTGCCCGCCAGGGCGAGGCCGAAGACGATCGTGCTTCTCATGGTCTTGCTCTCCCGCCGCGGCCGCCGGGGGTGCCGGCGGCCGCTCGGCGACTCGTGTGACGAACGACGTCAAGAGACGCGTCACCGTCGGGAGAACACGCGGATTCCGAATCGCGTCAGGATCCGAGCAAGAGGTCGAGGCCCGGGGTCGACGACGCGCCCGCCGCGGCGCCGGGGTCCGCCTCGATCGCCTGCAGGTAGACGTGCAGGCCGCACAGCACGGTGTCGTTCGGGATCGCTCCCGCGAGCGTCAGGCCGCCGGCGGGGAACGGGAGCGTCACCACGACGGCCGGGGTGACGAGGAGGTCGCCGCCCCAGAAGCCCGGGATCGCGGCCGGCGCCAATCCGATCACGAGCAATCCGGTGGTCGGCGCGCCGAGCGAGTTCTGGATGATGAGCGTCAGCGGGCTGCCGATCATCGGTGGGCCGCCGAGCGTGAACGACGGAGTCCCGAGGGTCCCCGGAACGCCCGTCCCGTACCCTGACGATCCTGCGAGGTTCTGGCAGCCCGTTCCCAGGTCGAGCTCGACGTCGAGGATCGTGTCGAGGCCCGCGCCCGCCACCAGATCGGTGACCCCGGTGCCGTCGAGGTTCGCGTTCTGGATCTTGTTCGCGATCCGATCGCACCAGTACATCTTGCCGCCCGCGACGTCGATCGCGATGCCGTCCGCCCAGCTCAAACCGGACGAGATCAACGTCTGGAACCCGGTGCCGTCGTAGTTGACCACGCCGATCGCGCTGTTCCGCGCCCAGTAGACCCGCTGGTTCGTGCGGTCGAGGTCGATCGCCCAGCCGTTCACCGACGCGATCGTCTGCACGTTCGTCCCGTCCAGGTTCGCGCTTTGGATCAGGCTGTTGTTGACGTCGATCCAGAACATCAAGCCGAGGTTCTTGTCGAGCACCACGTCGATCGGCGCGTTCAGGCCCGACGCGAGGGTGACCCCGCCGGTGCCGTCGAGGTTCGCCCGCTCGATCGTCTTCGTCACGGTCGAGGTCCAATAGACGTGCCCCGCCGGCGCGTCGACGGTGAGCCCGCGCGGCAGGGTGAGCCCGGTGATCACGTCCTCGAACATCGTGCCGTCGAGGTTCGAGCGCTGGATCTTCCCGCTGTCGGTCCAGTAGATCTTCCCGTTCTGCGAGTCGACGTAGATGTCCTGCGGACCCCCGAGTCCCGAGACGATCGTCGTCAACCCCGACCCGTCGAGGTTCGCCTGGTAGATCGGATCGTTGCCGTTGCCGTTCCCGGCGAAGTACATCTTCTGCGCCGCCGAGGGCGAAGCGAGGGCCGCGGCGACTGCAAACGTAAGAAGGACGGCGCGGGTCATGTCGAGTCTCCCTGGTCGTGGGCGGCCGAGTTCGGGGAGCAGTGTATCACCGGAAGAGCCGGGCACTCCCCGGCTTCGAGGGTTCGACTGGTTCGACCGCGCGGTTCGACAGGACGGGCCGCGCGATCGACCGTCCCTACGGCCCGTCCGCCTCCACCCGCACCGCGCAGAACTTGAACTCCGGGATCTTTCCGATCGGGTCGACCTCGTCGATGGTGAGCAGGTTCGCGGCGGCCTCGCGGAAGTGGAACGGGATGAAGAGCCCGCCCTCGCACTCGCGGTCGGAGATGTGCGCCTTCAGCGAGATGCTGCCGCGCCGGCTCGTCACGCGGACGCGCTGGCCATCGGCGATTCCGAAGCGCCGCGCGTCGTTCCCGTGGATGCCGACGAACGCCTCGGGTTGGATCTCGTCCAGGACCTTCGAGCGGCGGGTCATCGAGCCGGTGTGCCAGTGCTCGAGGACGCGGCCGGTGTTCAGCACCAGCGGATACTCGGAGGTCGGCAGCTCGAACGCGGCCTGCCATTGCGCGGGGACGAACTTCGCCCTGCCGTTCTTCGTGGGGAACCCTTCGCTGAACAGGACGATCGGGCCGTCCTCGTGCTCGGGATCGGGGTTCGGCCAGAGTTTGCCGTACGGGCCGAGGTTCGCGTGATCGAGCGTCTTGTACGAGACCGTCAGGTCCGCGAACTCGCGGAAGATGGCGGCGGGGGACTCGTAGCTCATCGGCAGACCCATGCGCGTCGCCACGTCGCAGACGATCTCCCAGTCGGGGCGCGCCTGGCCCGGCATCTTCAGCGCGGGTCGGCCGATCTGCACCCGGCGGTCGGTGTTCGTGTAGGTGCCGAGCTTCTCCATGTACGAGCTCGCGGGGAGGATCACGTCCGCGACCTCGGCCGTCTCGGTCAGGAAGATGTCCTGCACGACGAGGAAGTCGAGGCCGGCGAGAGCCCGTCTCACCTTGCTCACGTTCGGGTCGGAGAGGAAGGGGTTCTCGCCGAGGATGTACATCCCCTTGACCTTCCCCTCGAGCGCGGCCTCGGTGATCTCGACCACCGTGAGCCCGGCCTTCGGCGAGAGCGAGCGTCCCCACGCGTTCTCGAACTTCTCGCGGATCGCCGGGTCGGTGACCGGCTGATAGTCGGGATAGACCATCGGGATCAGTCCGGCGTCGCTCGCGCCTTGGACGTTGTTCTGACCGCGTAGAGGGTGGAGGCCGGAACCGGGCTTGCCGATGTTGCCGGTCATGAGCGCGAGCGCGATCAGGCAGCGCGCGTTGTCGGTGCCGTGCACGTGCTGCGAGATCCCCATCCCCCAGAAGATGATCGCGTTCCTCGCGCCGCCGAAGTCCCGCGCCACCTGCCGGATCATGGCGGCGTCGACCCCGCAGATCGCGGCAACCTTCTCCGGCGGATAGTCCTTCACCAGGTCGCGCTGCGCCTCGAAGTTCTCGGTGAAGCGCTCGACGTAGGAGTCGTCGACGAGGTCTTCCTCGATGATGACGTGCATCATCGCGTTGTAGAACGCGACGTCGGTGCCGGGGCGGATCTTGCAGAAGTGCGTCGCGTGGTAGGCGAGGTCGCCGTGGCGGGGGTCGACGAGGATCAACTTCGTGCCGTTCTTCTTCGCCTCCTTGAAGAAGCTCGCGGCGACGGGGTGGTTCGACGTCGCGTTGGAGCCGGCGATGAGCGCCGCGTCGGCGTTCTTGATGTCGCCGTACGTCGTGGTGACGGCGCCGCTCCCGATCCCCTCGAGCAACGCGGCGACGCTCGACGCGTGGCAGAGCCGGGTGCAGTGGTCGACGTTGTTCGTGCCGAAGCCGGCGCGCACGAGCTTCTGGAACAGGTACGCCTCCTCGTTCGAGCACTTCGCGCTGCCGAACCCGGCGAGCGCGTCGCCGCCGTGCGTGTCGCGGATCGCCGAGAGCTTCGTCGCGACGAGGTCGAGCGCCTCGTCCCACGTCGCCTCGCGGAAGGCGGGCATGACTTCGCCGTAGTCGACGAGTCCGCCCGGCTTGCGGCGGCCGTCGTCCTTTCCCGACATGTCGCGCGACAGCGGACGCTTCGGGTAGCGATCGTCGCGGCGGATCAACGGCACGGTGAGGCGCTGCGGATGCTCGGAGTAGTCCCAGCCGTAGCGGCCCTTCACGCAGAGGCGCTCCTGGTTGCCGGGGCTCTCGCGCCCCGTCGCGTAGACGATGCTGTTCTTCTGCAGGTCGACGTGGAACGTCAACGCGCAGCCGACGCCGCAGTATGGGCAGACGCTGTCGACCGACTTCAGCTCGACCGCGGGACGCAGCGCCGTCTTCACGGGCTTGTCGACGAGCGCTCCCGTCGGGCACACCGCCGCGCATTCACCGCACGACACGCAGGTGCTCTCTCCCATCGGCTGGTCCAGGTCGAACGCGATCCCCGTGGTGTAACCCTTGCCGGTGCGGCCGATCACTTCGTTGTTCTGCAGGTCGTTGCACGCGCGGATGCAGCGGTCGCAGAGGATGCACGCCTGGTGGTTCACCTGGATCACGGACGACGACAGGTCGCGCTTGCGACCGTCCGCGTTCGGCAGGCGCCGGCCCCACGCGTCGTAGCGGCGCGCGAGCGCGAACAGCTCGTTGCCGCCGACCGTCGACTCCCTCGCGTCGTCCGCGACGTCCGGCTGGTCCGACATCAACAGCTCGGTGAGCATCTTGCGGTGCGCCTCGACCTCGGGCGTCGCGGTCTTCACGTTCATCCCGGGCTGGCACGCCCGCACGCAGGAGGCGGCCAGGGTCCGCTCGCCGGTGTCGACGACGCACATCCGGCAGACGCCGACCGGGTCCATGCGCCCGTCGTGGCAGAGCACGGGGACGTCGATGCCGTTCCTCTTCGCGGCGTCGTAGAGGGAGGTTCCATCCTCCACGGTCACCGTCTCACCGTCGATCGTCAGCTCGATCATGATCCTGCCTTCGTGTCGGACTCGAGTTCGGCGAGCTGGGCCGTTGGGTTCCAGGTCTCGAGTTCTTCGCGTGTCGCGAAGAACTCGAAGCATGTCCACCCGAAACGCGACCGCGCCCTCAGGCGCACACGTGTCGTGTGCTTCTTCGGTTGCGGTCATACCGCGTTGGGAACTCTCCCTCGGCGGTCCAGTCGCGCATCAGATTGTACGTGCGGATCATCGCCGCGAGCCTATCTCTCGGGATCGACGCAAGGAGCAATCCGCGGCCTCGACGGCGGATGGGCCAGGGCGCGCGCGAGCCGCTCGTCGCGGGTCAGTGGGGCCGAAGGGAGTCGAGGAGCGCTTCGGCCGTGGCACGCGCGAACTGATCGTGCCCCACGCCCTCGAAGTGGCAGCTATCGATGTAGATCGTCTCCGGGACCTCGGCGAAGACGCGACTCAGGTCCGCGACCTCGACCCCCCACTTCGCGAGCGTCGCGAGCCCCTCGCGAAGTCGCGGATAGCCCGAACGTACGGCCTCGCGCCAGTGCTCGTTCGCCGCGCCGGCGCGCCGCTCGGCCTCGGTGAGGCTCTTCGCGCCCTCGTCGAGCAGCGTCGGTTGGAGGACGTGGAGGTACGGGATTCCCCGCACCTCGCACATCGCATGCATGGACAACGAGCACTGGCGCCACGCGCCGACGACGTCGTCGCGGACGCGATCGGCGTCGGGGTCGAAGCGAAGCCCTCGCTGCGCGCGGGTCATCGCGCCGGAGGTCATGCGGGCGAGGTAGCGCTCGTGGGCGTCGAGGTACGCGGCGCGATGCCGTCTCAGCGCCGAGAGCACCGCGTGCGACGCCGCTGCGCAGTAGCGGACGCCGAGAGCCCGCGCGCGCGACTCGAGCGCGATGGCGTCGCGCTGCGCCGACCGCATCTCGAGAAGGAGGTCGAGCATCTCGGGCTCCATCGACGCCGCCCCCACGAGCCGCGACCAGGCCGTCGACACCGGATACCGCGGGTCGACGCCGTGCCGCGCGTTCGTCGCGGCGAGCGCGACCTCGTTGAACCCGTCGATGTTGATGACGACGTGCGGCCGGTAGCCGAGCGAGAACAGGTACGCGAGGAAGGTCGCCTGCTGCGGCTGCTTGAACGCGCCGCGCGCCTGCGGTCGGACCCGCAGCGTCCGGCCGGCGAAGAGCGGGTCCTCGAGCAGCCGCTTCTCGAACGCCTCGCGGTTCGCGGCGAATCGTCCCGCGACGGAACCGCCGAGGATCAGGATCTCGACCACGGCGGGGTCGACGCCGAAGCGCCGGAAGCGCTCGATGTCGCGCTCCGTCTGGTCCATCCCGTAGTCCATCTCGAAGCCGGCGTACGGGTGGAGGTGGTCGGCGATCGTCTGCGGCCTCGCCGGGCCGTCCCGATCCGGACCGGCGAGGACATCGGTGAGCGCGCCGGCGGTGCGACGCATCTCTCCGGTGAGCGCCCGCGGCGACTGGGGCCGCCCCGTCGCCGCGAGGAAGACGCGGAACGAGCCCTCGAGCGCGCCGGCCGCGATGATGATCACGGCCGCGAAGTAGATCACCCTCGTCATCCCCGTCCGGCTCGCCCTCGGTGCCGTCGTGCTCGAGCCTCCCACTACGAGCCGCCGCGGGACGCGAGAACCAGATCGGGTTCGACTCTCATCGTTCGACCTCCATCGTGACGGGTCGTGGAGGATCGTAACCCGCGTCGCCAGCGAACGTCGCACTGCCGACAGGGGGATGGGAAACCAATGCGGGTCGGAATCCGAGCGGCCGGGTACGCGTCGTCGAACCGGCCGCGCTCGCCGCACTCCATCGTGAACGCGAGCGTGCGCCGACCGAGATCGTGTCGACGTCGTGTCGTTGGCGGCAAGGAAGATCCGTTTCCGTGATTTTCCGAGCAGAATCAGGGACTCGAGGCATCTGCGCGGGAGCGTCCGACGATGTTCACGGTAGAACGGCCCTGAGCCTCTCCGCAGGAGAGGCTCAGCCGGAATTCAAGATTCCTAGGCGCACTGTTTGAGCTTGGATAGGGAGGCGGCGTTTGCCGCGAGGACAGCCGCAATGAGTTGGCGTCCCTTCGCGGTGACGTGATACCGGTACGTTCCGGTGACCTTTTGGATCACACCGTGGCCGCGAAGGATGCGGAGTCGGTAGGTGATCCTCGCGCTACGCTTCTTGCGGTCGTCGGGAGACGACGGGGGATCGGGAAAGAGCTCTTGCACCAGGTCGCGGTTGCGGAACCCGTCGAGGAGGTGCTCGCCACGAGCGATCACCTCCAAGAGCGCCAGGTCGGGATCGGCCCAGGGCCGCAGACCCCGGACGCGGCGGCCGTCGAAGTCCGCGGGTCGCGTGACCGGAGCGAGGATCTCGCGGACGCGGGTGTCATCCTCGACGGAGGCAAGGGCATCGAGGTATCGGTTGTTGGCCGCCTGGCAGAGATCCGCTCGCCGGCGGGTGTCGGCGAGGCCCTTGCGCAGCGGGCGTCGCTTCGCCGGACTGTCGGGATTGCCCTGGGCCTTGCGCCGGACCGTGAAGCTGGACGGGTCGTTCATCGTGCCCTCGACCCGGAGCACGGCCGGCACCGAACCACGAACGGCGCGGACGGCGTGGGCCTTGTCGTACATCTTGAGCGAGTTGAATCCGACGACGTGTTTGACCCGGATGCCCTCGTCGACTCGGGCTCGCTCGTGACCATCGAAGAGCGGACGCGCGTGTTGGGTTGCGGGCTAGCCCGCGATGTGCTCACTCACTCAGCGGTTCCGTCTACGGGAGCGGCGACCTCAAGGCGGCGACATCGATGCCGTCCCGTTTCGCCGAGTCGGAGACCGAGGTCCCCCTCCGCCACGGTCACGTCTCCGCCGTCATCCGGCCTTCGTGTCGGACTCGAGCTCGGCGAGCTGGGCCGCGGGGAGTTGTCCCTCGGCGGTCCAGCCGCGCATCAGGTTGTAGGTGCGGATCATCGCGGCCAGCCGCTCTCTCGGGATCGACGCGCCCGCCGACGCGCCCTCCGTCAGCGGCTCGGTGAGGAAGCGTTCGGGGAGGGTGTCCTCGGCCGGCGTCCAGCCCTCGCGCACGTTGAACGCCTTCCTCAGCGCGACGATGCGGTTCGCGGTCTCGCGCAGCTCGTCGGCGCTCACGTTCCAACCGGTGACGGCCCGCAGCAGGTCGGCCGACTCGGCGTAGAGGTCGTCGAAGACTCCGCGCAGGAACTTGCAGAGAATGAGCGAATCGATGAGCGCGGCGCGGTTCTCCGCCTCGACGGCGAGGATCGCGGACTTGGCGTTGCCCTTCAGCCGGTCGACCTCGTCGGAGAAGTCGACTTCGTACGCGCCGCTGCGGTTGTGGTCGGCTCCGCGCGTGCCGACCGCGAAGCCGAGCGCCATCGCCTGCAGCGCGCGCGGCTCGTAGCCGGGGATCTCGAGCCCCTTCACCTGCGGCGCGAACGCGATGGAGCCGCGGCCGATCGCGTTCGCGGCGCGGCGCGAGCCGTCGGCGAGGAGGTCGCCCAGGCGGCCGCGACGGTGCGCGACGTCGTCGAGCAGGGCGAGCGCGCCGTCGGCGTCGCCGAACGCGGGGACGCCGTCGAGCAGGCCGCGCTCGCCGCACTCCATCGCGAACGCGATCGTGCCGCCGGCGGAGACCGTGTCGAGGCCGAGCTCGTCGGCGCGCGCCGACGCGGCGAGCACGTGCTCGGGGTCGCTGATGCCGATGAGCGAGCCGAGCGCGAACAGGTTCTCGTACTCGACGCGCGTGCTCTTGCCGCTGCCGGCGCCACCGAACTCATAGATGTGCTCGCAGCCGATGCCGCAGCTCGCGCAGCTCTCTCGCGCGCGCTCGCGGAGCGGCTTCATCTCCTCGGCCGAGAGGCGCTCGGCGGCGGCGAAGGTGCTCTGTTGGAAGTTGCGGGTGGGAAGCGCGGCGAGGCGGTTGAACGCGGCGAGGTTCGCGGCAGTGCCGAGCTCGCGGTACTTCGCGGTCGCGGGTCCGAGCGACCGCTTCGAGAGATCGCGCGCGAGCTGCGTCACGCGCGCGGGGTCGGCGACCGGCGTTCGCACGTCGCCGGAGACGACGATCGCCTTCAGCCGTTTCGAGCCCATCACCGCGCCGGCGCCGCCGCGGCCGGCGTGGCGTCCGTCGTTCGAGATCGTGGCGTAGCGCACGAGGTGCTCGCCGGCCACGCCGATCGCCGCGACGCGACCGAAGCGACAGAGCACCGCTTCCGTCTCGGCCGCGGAGCGTCCCCAGTGCTCCGTCGCGCGCAGCTCGCCGTTCACCAGCTCGCACGGCTCGGCGGCGCGGCCGACGATCACGAACGCGTCGACGCCGGTCCGTTTCCCCGCGATCGCGAAGTGCGAGCTCGTCAGGCCGTCGCTGATCCGATCGGTCAGCGGCGACTTCACCACGACCGCGAGCTTCGCCGACGTCGTGAGCGACGTGCCGACGAGCGGCGAGAACGCGAAGATCAGCGGCGCCTCGGGTCCGAGCGGGTCGACGCCCGGCGGCGCCTCGCGATGGAGCAGCCACGCGCCGAGGCCGACGCCGCCGAGGTAGCGGCGCAGCACGCGCTCGTCGATCGGGACGATGGTTCGTTGGCCGGTCGAGAGGTCGTAGCGCGCGTAGCGTCCGAAGAATCCGAAGACTCCCTGCATTGGTTTCATCCACCCGACGCCGCGTCGAGGACGATCACCGTATCGCCGGGGCCGATCGGGACGCGGCCGTCGCGGGTGAAGCACTTGCCATCGATCGATACGAGGAAATAGCGCGTGATGGCGTCGCCGTCCATCAGCGACAGCTTCGGCTCGAGCGTCCGCAGGACCGCGGCGAGCGTGCCGACGCCGACGGTGCGGCGGCCTTCGCCGGCCGCGACGCGCGCGTGGCCGAACAGCTCGATCGTCGCCGTGGCGTCCGGCTCCGTCGCGCGGACTGCGGCGAGGTATTCGGCCGGTGTGTTGAAGCCGCGGAGCGACGCGGAGTCGGGCAGCGTCGCCGCGTCGACCCTCGTGTAGCCGACCTCCTCGAGCAGAAAGAGCGGTCGCATGCGCCCCGCCGCGAGGAGCGCCTCGGCGAGCGGCAGCGCCGTCCGCGGGTAGACGGCCGAGATCGTCTGCACGTAGCCGTCGCGCTCGGGAGCCGCCGCGCCGCCGAACGCGAGGAGGGCGCGCACGAACGCGGGAGCGAGGAACGGCGCGTCGGTGCCGGTCACGAACGCGAGCTCGGAATCGATGGCGGCGAGCCCTTCGCGGATGCCGGCAAGCGGGCCGAGGGCGGGCTCGCGATCGCGGACGACCGTCGCGTCCAGGGGTGGAAGGTCGAGATCGTTCGAGGACACGACTACGATCTCGTCGACCGCGGCGCGCAGCGTGTCGACCACGTGCGCCACCATCGGCCGGCCCCGCCACGGCAAGAGCGCCTTGGGACGCCCCATCCGCGAGGACCGCCCGCCGCACAGGACGATGCCCGCGTTCATCGCGCCGTCACTTCCGCCGCGACTCGGGGAACGTGTCGAGGATCGACATCAGCGGTCCGAGCGCGACCTGGCCGAGGCCGCAGATGCTCGTGCGGACGAGCGTGTGGTTCAGCTCCGTCAAGAGCTCATGGGTCTCGTCCGACACCGAACCCTCGTCCTCGACGAGCCGCACCGCCTTCTCCGAGCCGACGCGGCACGGCACGCACTTCCCGCACGATTCGTTCTTGAAGAAGCGAGTCACGTTCAGGCCGACGTCGAGCAGGTCGTGTCCCTCGGCGACGAACACCGCGGCGCCCGAGCCGAGCATCGACCCGGCCTCGGCGAGCGTCTGGAAGTCGATCGGCACGTCCAGGCGGTCGGCGGGGAGGAAGTTGCTCGACGCGCCGCCCGGCGCGACCGCGAGCAGCTCCTTGCCGTCCTTCATCCCGCCGCAGCGCTCGAGCAGCTCGCGAAGCGTGGCGCCGACCGGGATCAGCACGACCTGCGGCTTCGCGACGTCGCCGCTGACGCTGATGAACTTGTGCCCCGCGTAGCCGGCACGTGCGAGGCCACGCCACCACGCGACGCCGCGATTCAGGATCGCCGTCGCGTGTGCGAACGTCTCGACGTTGTTCATCAGCGTCGGCTGGCCCCAGAGCCCCTCGGTGCCGGGGTAAGGTGGCTTGTTGCGCGGCTCGCCGCGGCGGTCCTCCATGCACTCGAGAAGTGCGGTCTCCTCGCCGAGGATGTAGCCGCCGGGCGACACGAAGATCTCGACGTCGAACGAGAAGTCGCTGCCGAAGATCTCGTCGCCGAGCGCGCCGGCCGCGTACGCCGCCTCGAGCGCGGCCTCCAGGCGGCGGCGCTCCGGCTCGTACTCGTGGCGGATGAACACCCATCCCTGCCGCGCCCCGACGCAGAGCGCCGCGAGCGCCATCCCTTCGAGGACGAGGTGGGGGAGGTCGCTCAGGATCTGGCGGTCCTTGAACGTACCCGGCTCGCTCTCGTCCGCGTTGCAGATCACGTACTTCGGCGTGGCCGGCTCTTTCGCGACGAGCGACCACTTGCGCCCGGTCGGGAAGCCCGCGCCGCCCATGCCCCGCAGGCCCGACTCCTCGAGCGTCTTCGCGAGCGCGAGCGGGTCGCGCCCGAGCGCGGCACGCAGCGTGCCGTAGCGGCTCGCGACGTCGGGATAGACCTCGGCCTCCCCCCACCGCGACGCGGTCGGCTCCGCCGTGCCGATCGTCGGATCGTCGAGCGCCGCGATCAGCTCGTCCTCGCGCGCCGTCGACAGGACGCGATGAGCGATCGCCGCGGCCGGCGCGCCGTCGCAGCGGCCGAGGCAGGAGACCTCGGTGACCTCGACGTCGTCCCGGTCCGCGACACGCTCGCGCAGCCGCGTGCATGCCGCCGCGCCCCCCGCCATCCAGCAGGAGAGGTCGCGGCAGACCTCGACCTGGACGCGCTTCGGCGGCGTGCGGCGGAAGTGCGTGTAGAAGGTGGAGACGCTCTCCAGGCGATGGAGGGGGACGTTCAGGCGTTTCGCGAGCGCGCGGAGGCCTTCGGTGGAGAGCCAGCCTTCCTTGTGCTGGAGGCGGGTGAGCTCGTGGACGATGGAGGACAAGTCGGAGTCTCCGAGGTTTGCGCACCTCACGCGGTGCGGGACCGACAGGTCAGTCTAGGGGGACGGGTTCGTTCCGCGAAGGCGGACTTTGACGGGGGCGCTGCGCAGGGCCCGGCGCGGGAGCGTTGGATGCTGCGTCGAACGATCCGCGCGCCGAGCGCGAGAGAGCCCCTGGCGGGCCGGAGGCTCTGCCTCGACGCGGCCGGCGCCCCCGGGGCCGGAGGCCCGGCGCGGTTCGCCTGATCGTGGATTTCGCCGAGACGCGGACCGCGGCGTCCGGATTCCCATCGAGCAGCCCGACGCACCCCACCGGCGAGAAGCGACGATGCCGTACGGCGACATCCGTGATTGGACCCCTCTCGACCTCGTGAAGATCGGCGGAGGGCTGTGCGCCCTGACGCTCGCGATGCTCGGCGCGGCGCGCAACGCGCTTGCGGTCGAGGACCTCGACGCCTACTTCCGCCAGGTGAGGAAGTCCATCGGGCCGCCCTGGCGCAAGGACCACAAGGTTGCGATGGCCGCGGCGATCGTCGCCGCGAACGCGCGGCAGCATACGGGATGAGCCGCATCCCGTCGCGCAATGGCGCATCAGCCGCATCCAGTGACCGGCATGATCGGTGGGCTGTTCCTCGTGGACCTTCGCCGCGGCGATCGTGCGGCTCCCGTCCACGCCGAGGTAGAGGGTGGACGTTGCACCTGATCCTCTTCGGCGTCTTCTGCCTGGGCGCTTCGTGGATGGGGGTGCTCGTCGAGGTCCTTGTCGATCCGTTCCGTTGGAGCGGGGGCGGACCGGCCTTCCGCGTCGCCTTCCTCGCCGTTCTGTCGGTCTATGTCGCCTCCCTTGCCCGGCCCATCGTCCGGAGGATCCACGGTTTCGTCGACCGCGTCGAAGGAGCTCTCGAGCGAGGCTCGATGGTCGATCGCGGCGAGTGAGCTCCTCGTTCGGGCCCGTCCGGGGCCGATTCCGCGCGCACGATGGGGTGCGGTCGGGTACCCGTCGACGTTCATCGCCCGGAGATGAGCGAGCTCGCGTGATCATCCCGATCATCTCGATCATCTGGGGGGGCTTCAGGGGCAAACGCTTCCGGTCGAGGCGGCGCGGGACCCGGTCGAGTGCGTGCGGGTATCGGCCGAGGATACGCGAAGCTCGGCCTGGGCCTCGGCGCGGCGAAGGCGCGTCGGCGGTCGGCGTTGGCGAGTCAACGTCGCGGATGGACCCCGGGCGCTCGGAGATCGGGAGGCGCGATGGTAGGATTCCGCCTCGCTCACCGATGCAGGCGTCTGACGTTCGGCTCCGCTGATCGGCCACGACGTTCGCATCGCGCCGCAACCTTCTCCCCATCTTGCTCGACAGAATGCCCCAGTACCTCGGATTGGTCAGTGTCGTGGTTCGAGACTATGACGAGGCAATTGCCTTCTACGTCGGCAAGCTCGGCTTCGATCTCGTCGAGGACACGAAGACTCCCGAGCAGGAGAAGCGCTGGGTCGTCGTGTCCCCACCGGGCGCGAAAGAGGCGCGAGTCTTGCTCGCGCGGGGCGTGGGCGGCGAGCAGCAGGCGCACGTTGGCAATCAAACGGGTGGCAGGGTCTTTCTGTTCCTCTACACCGATGACTTCGTTCGCGATTACGAAGAGTACAGGCGCCAAGGCGTCGTCTTCGTGCGGGCGCCAAGGCAGGAGGCGTATGGGATCGTGGCCGTTTTCGAGGACCTCTATGGGAACCTCTGGGACCTTCTCCAACCAGCCGTGGATCCATCCCGATGCAACGGGGGCGACGGGCGTGACGCCTGACCCATTGCGGCAGCCGGCAGGCAACCGCGGGTCGTGCTGGTCGGGCGGTGCATCGCCGGCGTCCGGTCTTGCGCGGTCCACCCAAGCCGGTTGCTCGACGGCCTCGTGGCATTCCAAGTCGGAGGTGATGGGATCGACCGATGGTCATTGCGCGGCCTGACTTCAAGATCGCGGCCGCGCAGGTGGCCTCCGTGCGCGGAGACATCGATCGCAACGTGGCGACTCACGCGACCGCGATGGCGGTGGCGGCGAGGTGCGGGGTCTCGCTGCTGGTCTTTCCGGAGTTGTCCTTGACCGGCTACGAACTGGATCTGGCCGCCGACTTGGCGATGACGCCCGAGGATCCGAGGCTGGAGCCGCTGAGGGATCTGGCGCGCCGGCATCGGATCGAGGCGGTGGTCGGGGCGCCGCTGAAGAATCGGGGCGGGAAGCCGACGTTGAGCGCGATCTCGATCGGTGGCACCGGGCCCGACCGGAGCTATGCCAAGATGCACCTGGGGGGCGACGAGCCGAGGTTCTTTGCGCCGGGAAACACGCCGCTTCGGTTGACGGTTCGTGGATGCGGAGTGGGGATCGCCATCTGCGCCGATTCCTCACGACCGTCGCATCCCGAGGCGTACGCTGCGGCGGGCGCGGAGATCTACGCCGCTGGCGTGTTCCTGACGGCCGAGTGGTACCAGTCGGACGCGCCGCGACTGGCCTCCCACGCACGCCGTCATGGAATGCTCGCGGTGATGGCGAATCATGGCGAGTCGGTTGGAAGCCTGGAGTCCGTGGGTAAGAGCGCCGCGTGGACTCCCGACGGCGAGCCTCTCGTTCAGGCCGCCGGCACCGCATGCATGTTGGTGATCGCGAGTCGCACCGATGGTGCGTGGTCGGGAGAAACCATCGCGCTGTGACGGGTCTCGGCGAGGTCGGTGTCGCACGAGGTCTTCCGCCGGAGAGCGTCGAGTCCCGAGAGGTCGGCGTGATCCGGCGAGCTCCGAAGCCTGCGCGGGCGACATCCACGTCCTCGCGCCGGTGCCAGGGCGCGCTCGAGATCGTCCGCCGCGGCGCTCGAGTCACGGTCCGACGTCGATCGCGTGAGACCTGGCGGGCGGCGCCCGGCTCTCCTCTCCGAACCGACCCTCGACCCGAACCCCGGAGACCGATCCATGGCTCGTCACTCATTGCTCGTCGCGCTCGTCTTCGCCTCGCCGGCCTCCGCCCAGACGGAGCTCTTCCACTTCACCGACTCGAGCAAGATGTTCGGCCGCCCCGTCGTCTCGCTCTCGGACATCGACCAGGACGGAGTCCGCGACTTCGCGATCGGCTACGGCAAGCTGTCGTCCAAGGGTGTCCTGCTCGTCTCCGGCAAGGACGGCTCGGTGATCAACGGCCAGTCCGGGTGGCCGATGGACGAGATCGTGGCGGTCGGGGACGTCGACGGCGACGGCGTCGACGACCTCGGACTCGCGCGGCAGAACGCGAACGAGTTCCGCGTGGTGCGCCTGCCGTCGCTCGAGACGTTCATCGTGGTCAGCGAGATCGAGTTCTACTTCGGCGTCACGCTCGCCGGAGTCGGCGACGTCGACAAGGACGGATACGGCGACGTCCTCGCCGGAGCTCCGCGTGCCACGGTGGGATACCACGAATGCGGCTGGGTGCGCCTCTACTCGGGCAAGACGATGGCCATGCTCGAGCAATGGTCCGGCTTCGGGCCGAACGCGCATTTCGGCGCCGCGGTCGCGGCCGCGGGCGACGTCGACGCGGATGGCTGGCCGGACTTCCTGATCAGCGAGCCGGACACCGCGAACCCGTCGGTCTATGTCTACTCGGGGAAGAACTCCGCCCAGATGGCGAAGGTCGTTTCCAGCCAGACCTACGATCGCTTCGGCTCATCGATCGCGGGCGGCTTCGACCTGAACCAGGACGGTCATCCGGACTTCGTCGTCGGCGCGCCGTTCGCGGACTCGCCACCCAACTATGATTCGGGCCGGGTCGACGTCGTGTCCGGCGCGAGCTTCACCAACCTGGCCACGTACTTCGGTACCCAGATGAACGGCCGCTTCGGCGAGGCGGTCGCGCCGGCCGGCGACGTCGACCACGATGGCGTAATGGACATCATGGTCGGCGCGCCGGACCACGTGACCGCCTTCGGAGTCGGCAAGGGCGCGGTCCGCGTCTTCTCCGGCGCGACGGGAGCGCAGATCCGCGCGTGGTTCGGCTCGAGCACCTCCGCGGGCTTCGGTCGTCACGTCGCCGGGCTCGGCGACCTGAACGGCGACGGCTTCGCCGAGGTCGCGTTCTCCGAGGCGACGGGCGCCTGGGTCCATTCGGGCAAGGCGTACGACTCGACCTGGGACCTGTACGGCACCGGCGTCGCCGGCAGCAACGGGCTGCCCGAGATCGCGCCGAGCGGCGATCCGACGATCTGCGCGGCGTGGCAGCTCGACCTGCGCTCCGCCGCACCGGCGACGTCGCCCGCGCTCATCCTCGTCGGCGCCGTCGCTGTCGATCTCCCGTCGGCCTACGGCGGTTCGATCCTCGCCGCGCCGAACGCGACGGTCGCACTGGTGCTTCCGAATGGGACCACGTCGATCCAGGTCGCGCCCTGCAACGTGATGCTGACCGGCGTCGAGGCATACCTCCAGCTTCTCCACCAGGACGCGGGAGCTCCCGCGGGCATCGCGTTCTCCCGCGGGCTGCACCTCGTGCTCGGGCTGTGATCCAGGAGGACCGGACCGCACCCACCGTCACGTCGCGCGGAGTCGCGCGAGCGCTTACTCGGTTGCGGCGACCGCCTCGGCCGGCAGCTCCGCCTCGATCGAGTCGAGGATGGCACGCGACAGCTTCTCGTCGCCGACCAGGCCGACCCGGATCGACATCGAGGTCTTCGCTCCGTCGCGCTCGAGATGGACGCTGACGTCGCGCTCGTCCTCGTCGCCGACGGCCGGGATCGTCGCCTCGACGTCCGCCTCGTCCGTGCGCAGCTCGGTCTCGGTGGCGTCGATCGTGTAGCCGCGCTCTTCGAGCGCGTCGACCGTCGCCGAGTACAGGTCGTCGAGGTCGTCGTCGAAATCCGTCTCCAAGTCTCCCATCGCGTAGTACACGGCGGCGGCGCCGACGCCCGCGGCGGCGGTGATGCCGAGGGCGGTCCACAGACCGCGGCAGCCGGGGAAGGCGAGGATGCAGGCGGCGAGGAGGAGGATCTTCAGGTGGTTCGACATCGTGGTGGTTCTCCATCTGGTTCGTGGCTGGTTCGTGGCGCTAGTTCGTGGCGTGCGTCCTGCGCGTGGCGGCCGCCCGGATGCGCGTCTCGTCAAACTCGGCGCCGGAGCTCCCGATAGCGGTCCGCTCCGGTGAAGTCGGGCAGGTCGTCGCGGCGCTCGAGCCGTTCTGCGACGTCGTGGATCCGTTGCTCCGGGTCCGGATGCGACGACAGGAAGGTCGGAGTGGACCCCCCTCCAGCCGCCATCTCCTCGAACAACGAGATGAAGGCGTGCGGGTCGTAGTCGGCATCGATCATGGTCTCGATGCCGACGCGGTCCGCCTCGCTCTCCTGGTCGCGCCCGTACTTGAGGAGCACGCCCTGCGACAGCAGGTCGGTGACGATCTGCCCGACCTGCCCGGCGTCCTTGCCGGTGGCGATCGAGGCGATCTTCTCCAACCCGTAGGCGGCGACCAGCCGCCCGGCCACGTGACGCTCGGTCACGTGCGCCGTCTCGTGCGCGAGGACGGACGCCAACTCGGCCTCGCTGTCCGCGGTGAGCAGGAGTCCGGAGTAGACGTAGATGAAGCCGCCCGGCAGGGCGAAGGCGTTCACCTGCGAGTCGTCGTCGATGACCTTGAAGGCGAAGTCGATCTCGTCGGGCGCGTCGGCGTGGGACGCGATCTTCCGGCCGACGTCGCGGACGTACTGCTGCACCTGCGGATCGGGATGCAGCGTCGCCTGGCGCTCGACCTCGGCCGACAGCTCCTCGCCCAGCTTCACCTCCTCCGGGACGGGGAGCAGGACGTCGGCCGCGGTCTCTTCGACGCCCTCGTAGACGTCGCCGAGGCTCGCGCACCCCGGGTGGATGCACAACGGCAGGCTCAGCGCGACGAGTGCGGGGGCGCAGGCGAATCGGAGCATGAGGACCTCCTCGGGCGGAGCGGGCGCCGCCGCGGGCGCGATCGGATACCCCGCACCCTGCAATGCGCATGCCCGTCGCGCCGGCGGCGCAATGCTTGCCGTTCGCGGCCGGGCGGGCCGAGCCCGCGCCCTTGTCTCGGCGACGTTTGTAGAAACGCATCGCCATTCGTCACCGATCCGGCACCGCTCCTCACGTTCGTGGCGCGAGTCCGTATCGTTCAGTCGATCGAACCACCGTGTCAGCGAGGAGTGCGATGAACGACGTCACGCGTCGAGACGTGATGAAGATGGCAATGGCCGCGGGGCTGGTCGTCGCGGGCGGCGCGGCGGTCGGGGCGCAGGAGAGCCAGGAAGCCGAGGCGGCCGGCGAACAGGGCGTGGCCAAGAAAGAGGTCGACGGCTACGACGGCGCCGCCGAGCGCGCGATCGTGATGTCGGCGGGGATGACCGAGGACGAGGCCAAGTGCTGGGACTACGCTGCACGCGCGGCCGGGGCGTTCTTCGATCTCCCCGAGATGCACCCGATGGACAAGCAGGAGGTCGCGCAGGCGATCCACGTCCTCCAGAACAAGCTGCTCGGCCGGCCGACGTACCGGACGTACCTCGAGAAGGCGAAGGCGGCGCGCTCGGGGCGTTGAGGTGGCTCGGCACGAGGGGCCCGACTGGATCCGGTGCTCCAGGGGGTTCCCCTGAAGTCACGGACGTAGGATGATCCGAGTTCGGATGCAGCCTCCCGAGGCCCCCACGACATGACCAATCGCAACGGCGCGTTCCTCGGCATCTCGTTCGTGCTCCCCTTGCTCTGGGGGCTCGCCGCGGCATCGGGTCGCGACGATGAGCCAGCCGCTCGCCCTGAGCCCCGGACGCTGGTCGTCGAGACGCCGCCGATGCACCTCGACCAGATCTACCATTCGATGCAGGGGCCGTATGAGCGGGTGCCGCTCGCGGCACAAGACGTCGACTGGATCACCGCGATCCGTTCGGAGGTGATCGACGCCGAGACCCGCGCGCGCATGGGCAACGAGTTCTTCTGTCACAGTCAGATGCAGGTGGGCTCCGGGGCGCAGCTCTTGGTGATGGCGAGCGGCGCCGAGGAGATCCGTCTGCCCGCGGGGTTCGGGGTCCGGCTGACCGACCGCGAACGCGCCCGGCTCGGCTTCCTGGGCATGGTGCTGAACAATCACGTCCCCGACATCGATCGACGGGTGCGGATCCGGGCGACGATCGAGTACCGGATGGACGATGACGTCGCGGACGCTCCACGGCTCGAGGCTCTCACGATGACGCCGGTCGCCATGACCGTGCAATCGGCGCGCCGCTCGCCGGAGCGTTCCGCAGACGAAGCGGATCGATCGGATCCTTCCGACGTCACGACCCATTGCGTCTGGGTCGGCGGCCTGCCCGTTCACTGGATGGTGCCACCCGGACCACAGCTCACGCGGAAGCGCATCGACGTCTCCCGCTGGTTCGACGCCGACCAAGCGACCGTCCACTACATCGCGACCCACATGCATAACTACGGCGTTTCCATGCGGCTCGAGGACGTCACCGCCGGCGCGGTGTTGTGGCAGGCCGACGTCGAGAACGAGCCGGACCGCGTGCAGATCGCCCGCATCCCCGCCTACAGCAGCCCCGACGGGTTCGTGCTCCGTCGCGACCACGAGTACGCGATCGAGGCGCGCTACGACAACACGAGCGACCACGCCATCGATGCGATGGCGATGATGGGCATCTACTGGCGGGCGGCGCCGTAGCGCCGCGCCACGGGTTCGAAGGAAGCGCGAGGCTCACGGGACGATGGCGACGACCTCGGGGTTGGTCAGCGTCAGCCCGCCCGGACCGCCGGTCTGGACGGCGCCTTGGAGGCCGACCTGGAACCCCACGAGCGAGCCGGGGACGGTGAACGCGAGCCGCGCCTCGCCGGCCGCGTTCGTGGCGAGGCCGTTCAGAAGGAGGACGAGCGGGGCGGTGATCGAGAGGTTGAAGAGCCCCTCGGCGATCGGGATCCCGGGCGCCGAGCCCGTCCCCGCGAAGAGGAGGTACGGCGCGCCCGGCGCGCCGCTCAGGCCGATGAAGGCGGGCGAGCCGGCCGCGAGCGGCTCGGGCGGCACGACGCCGAAGCCGGCCCGCCCGGCGTAGTTGTTCACGCGCAGCGCGGCGCCGCACGACGGCGGCTGCACGCCCATCGGGCTCGGTCCGGTCTGCCGGTAGATGAACGCGCGGTCCGCGAGCTCGTCGGTCACGATCACCTCGAGGTCGCCGTCCCGGTCGTCGTCGACGAGCACCGAGCAGGACGCCGCGATCTGCGCGTTCAGGACGGTCGCTCCCGCGAACGCGCCGGTGCCGTCGTTCGAGAACACGTTGCAGTTCCCGCTGCCGAAGTTCGACACGGTCATGTCGAGGTCGCCGTCCCCGTCGAGGTCGCCGAGGTCCACCGAGACCGGGGCCGAGCCGACCGCGTAGCCGACGCCGGGGAGGAGTTGGCCGGCGCCGTTGCCGCGCGACACGACCGCGCGGCCCCCGCCGTTGTCGGTGATCGCGACGTCGACGAAGCCGTCCAGGTCGACGTCGCCGAGCGCGAGCGCCCACGGGCTGCCGCCGACGTTCTCGCTGTCGCTCGGCGCGAATCCGCCGGCGCCGTCGCCGAGCGCGAGGCCGATGCGACCGTTCGAGTTGTTGGCGCAGAAGACGTCGGGCCGGCCGTCGCCGTTCGCGTCGGCCACGCCGATCTGCCACTCGCCGCTGCCCCCGCCGTCGAAGGCGCCGGTCTGCGCGAAGACGGCCGCGCCGTTGTTCGAGTAGACGAGGATCTGCGAGAGGTTCGAAACGAGCACGTCGACGTCGCCGTCCGCGTCCGCGTCGGTCACGGCGATGCCGTGCGAGCTGCCGAACGTCGGATAGAGCGTCGGCGCCTGGAAGCCGCCGATCCCGTTGTTCAGGAAGATCGCGAACGTCTGTCCGTTCTGGTTGCCGGTGGCGAGGTCGGTGCGGCCGTCGCCGTCGAAGTCCTGACCTTCGTTCGGGCTCGGCTCCTGACCGAGCGGCAGCGGATACGGGATGAGCGGGCCATACGTGCCGCAGCCGGAGTTGCGGACGACGCGGACATCGGAGGAGACCTCGTTGGTCGCGATCATGTCCGGGCTGCCGTCGGCGTCGACGTCGCCGGCGTAGAAGCCGTACGTGCGGATGAGCCCCTCCCCCGTGAGGCGGAAATCGACGACGCTCTCGAGCGCGTAGGCGCCGCTGCCCGGGCCGCTGCGCGTCCAGAAACCGGTGAGGAAGCCGCCGGCGAGCGGCGCCCCGCCCGTCGACTGGACCGCGGACGACGCCATCACGCTGACGACCTCGCCGATGAAGTAGGGACGGCTCGGCGTGAACGTGACGGTCGAGCCCGACACCGCGAGGCTGCCGGCGACCGTGCCGCTCCAGCGGCCGAAGACGCGCACCGTCGACGAGGTCACCGTCGCGGAAGCGACGGCGGCGTTGAACGTCAGCGAGATCGCGGAGTTGGTCGGCACGCCGACCGCGTTGCCGGCCGGGGCGGTCGCGGTGACGCAGAAGCCGGCCGAGAGGGCGTCGCCCCCGAGGGCGGCGGCGATCGCGAGCGAGATCGAGACGAGGATCGATCGGTGGACGCGGACCATGGGTGCGTCTCCTTGCCAGGGGGATTCGGGGGGTGTCGGGCGAGGCGTCCGGTTTCGACGCGGCGCGACCCGCGAAAGATCCCTGATTCCTCCGCGCCACCGAAGTCGCGTCCGCGCCCGGGTCGCGGGCGCGGACGCTCTCGGACCGCCGAGGGCGGCTCGATCATTCGAAGACCCAGAGGTTGACCGGGTTCGAGAGGGCGGTCGAGCCGTTCGCCTTCACCACGATCGCCTGCAGGAAGACGTTCTGGTACTGCGCCGTCGCGATCGCGGTCGACGGGATCGGCAGGAGCCACTGCGTGGACATGCCGGGCGCCGGCGGCGCGGTGATGTCGAACATGGCGAGCGCGACGGGAGCCGGGAACTGGAGCCCGATCTGCTGGCCGGTGGGGGCCGGGAACGTCGTGAAGTCGAGCACCGGGCCCACGAGCAGGACCACGGCCTGCGCCGGCGGGGTGTCGAGGATCACGTCGACGTTCGGGGGCGGACCCCAGAGGCTCGACGCGGCGAACCCGCGTCGCGACCCGGCGTCGATCGACGCGGTGCCGAGCGGAGAGACGCCGATCCGGAGCTGTGGACCCGTCAATCCTCCCGGCGGCAGCGCGACCGGCAGCTCCTTCACCAAGAGGTCCGCCCGCGTCGCCGCGCCGGCCGCGACGGCGATCGACGTGGCTGCCGGCCAGAGCGTCTCGTTGAACGCCTCGCTCGCGTCGAAGAACTCGCGCGGGAATCGCGACACGATGCCGGGGCAGCCGCAGGAGCCGAGCGGCAGGACGTAGTTCGGCAGGACGTCGTTCGGGAAGTAGTTGTCCATGTCGGTCAGATCGTCGTCGACCGGCTCGACCATCACGTAGTAGCTGCCGGGTCGAAGGCCCGAGATGCGGTAGTTCACGTTCGCGACCGTGTCGAGCTCGATCGACAGCGTCCCCACCCGGTTCCGGTCCGGGTCGTCGAGGTCGATCGCCACGACGTGCGCGCCCTTCGCGGGGACCGAAGTCCCCGGCGCGTTCGCGGGCTCGAAGAGCACGGTCCCCTCGATCGTGCCGAGCTGCGTCGAGTACGCGGCGGAGGGGTACATCGCGCCCAGCGTCGCGGTGTCATCCGCTTCGAGGTCTCGCGCGCTCGCTCCGAGCATCGTCATGCCGGTGATCGGGAATGGAGCGAACTGCGCGAACGTGTCGCACGTCGGGTCGAAGTACGACGGATCGTTCGCCGTCCCGCTCAGAAGCGAGTTCTGCGCGAACGGGAACATCGTCGGAAAGTCCGAGTCGCCGAGGAGCGTTGCCGTATCGAAGAGCGCCTCCGAATCGACGAGCGAGTGCGCGACCCCGATCGCGTGACCGAGCTCGTGCGTGATCACTCCCTGCAGGTCCGCTGCGACCGCCGACCCGCCCGAGATCGACGAGAACGTCGTGCCCAGCTTGTCGTTCATCTCGATCCAGGGGATGCTGCGATTGAAGAGCATGTCGAAGTCGCCGATCACGGCCGAGCTGCAGCCGGCCGGCGTGAAGACGAAGGTCCTCGCGAGCTCCAGGGTGCTCGCCGGCACGAACGCGCGATCGATGAACGAGATCGTGTTCCGACCGTCGTTGGACGCGAAGTTCGGGTTTCCGCTGAGATCCGCGGGAACGACGGCGAACTTCGTCGTCGTCGGGTCGTCCCACGGCTCGGCGAACGAGAACGTCGACGCGCCGACGGTCGGCGTCCCGCTCGCGGTCGCCGCGACCGCCGCGTCGTTCCAGGCCTCGATCGCCCGCACCACGCTCTGGAAGCCGGGCAGCGACTCCGCCTTGCCCTTGCCCTTGCGGATGAACGCGTTCGAGTCGTTCAGCGGATGAGGATGGATCGGGATCGGTTGTTGGTGGTTGAAGTGATCGATCGCGCATTGGTTGCTCGGGTAGCCCGGATACGTGAGCTGCGAGATGAACCAGTTGCTCGATCCCATGAAGTAGTTCGTGTCCTTGCCGATCGTCGGGAACCCCGCGGAGGCCGGGATCTGCGCCTCGACGATCTCCCACGCGATCGGGAACGGTCCGGTCCAGAGCTCGTCCTCCTCCGCGCCGGACGAGTTGCAGATGCGCTCGCCGGAGCCGGCGAGCGCCACGGCCGACAGCGCGACGAATGCCGTCGCGCACCACGTCGTGTTCTTGCGTCGCATCTCAGCCGTCCTCCTTCTTCGCGGCGTCGCCCTCGGTGCTCGGAGCCGCCGATCTCGCCCCTGCCGCATTCGGGCGGGCGAGGCGGTCCAGCCCGAACCGCCTTCTTCGCGGAGTCGAGAG
Organism: uncultured Phycisphaeraceae bacterium; assembly: GCA_964649825.1. Taxonomy (GTDB): domain Bacteria; phylum Planctomycetota; class B15-G4; order B15-G4; family JADJEK01; genus CAZYQW01. Next base: position 138,461 of record CAZYQW010000137.1, read on the forward strand.
GCATGCCCGTCAGCGGTTCGAGGCCCTCGGTTGGCTGACGCGCAGCATTTGGTGGTGGCGCGAATTCATCGCTTCGCGCGACTCGATCGACTTCGCGTCCGCCCTCTCGCGCGCGTCGGGCTCGATGCGCTCGAGCCGACCTTGCCAGTCGTCGACGACCGCGAGCCGCTCACGGTCCCCAAGCGGTTACGAGAGATTCCACGAGGCACGGCGGGCAAGGCCCGGGAAGCTTTGCGTCGGCGGGCGATCGACGTGACGGACTCCTTGTCGTTGTCGTGCCGGCCGGCTACATTCGTGCCGCTCTGCGAATCGGAGCACGGGGTAGCACGGGGTTGCGTTTCGCCGGCGGAGAAGGTGGCCGTTGCGGCTTCGCCGCCGGGCGATCTCCTATCCATAGGCCGACCCGAGGAGAACGGACGTGAAGCGACATTGGCCGATCATCGCTGTAGCGGATGTCGTGAAGAGTGTGGAGTGGTACACGTCACTGCTGGAGGCTCGGGAGAACCACCCGGGTGCGACTGTCTTCAATCAGATTGTCGATCGAGACGGCACGATCCTGCTGTGCCTACATCGCTGGGGACCGTCCGGTCCAAAGGGCGATCATGACTGGCCGCCTCTCTCGGATCCGGGAAATGGTCGCGTGGGGAATGGCCTACTGCTCTGGTTCGTGGTTGACGATTTCGATGACGCATGGGCCCGCGCGCGGGATCAGGACGCAGAGATTCAGGAGCTCCCGAACAGCAACAACGGCACGGGAATGCGTGCTTTTGTCGTCCGCGATCCCGACGGCTACTATGTGACGGTGAATGAGGCTCGAGATTGACAATATAAGTCTGGTCTTCGCCGCCCACGCGCGCCGCCAATCAGCCCGCCGCGGGATCGACGAGGCCATCGTCCGTGCGGTGGCGGGGGCTCCCGAGCAAGTCGTGCGGTCCGGGACGGCCGCGAGGTGCGCCAGTCGCGGGTTCCGTTCCCGCCCGATGGGAGCGTATGCTTGGTCCGTGCGATCGTGGACGTGTCTCCGGACGTCGAGACCGTGGTGACGGTCTATCGGACGAGCAAGACGGGAAACGGACGGACACGATGCAGTCGGCAGTAGGCTGGTGTCCTGCATCGAACTCGCTCGTGATGGGGTTGTAGTTGACGTCCGTCATGGCGAGGGCGGTGCGCAATCTTCCCCGTCCGGACGCACCCTTCGACGCTGGCCGGGCGCTCGGAGCACGCGTCTCTCCGCCCGCGACCCAACAGCAAGACGTCAGGAGTCCTGGTGTCCTGGCGCCGGCGGAAAGACTCCGCGGAACGTAGCACGAAGGAGATGCCCGATCACGTCGGCCAGAGTGGGCGGTTGACCTGCGACCTCCGATGCCGTCTCGTAGTCGTTGGAACCCGACGCCCTCTCCTCGCGAAATGGACTTGCCGATGGCTTGGCATCTCATCCTGATCCTCACGATCGTCGCCTTCGAGCCGCCGCGATCGACCGACGCGCTCGAGGATCCTGAGCCGATCTTCGTGGGAACGGAAGGGAGCACCCGCCTCGATCCCCTGACCGGCGGGTTGACGATGTACGGGGCGGACGGGGCGGCGCTCCTGCACCTCGATCCGAGCGTCGGACTGCGGCCGGCCCATCCGCCGCGCGCATTCGTCCCGACGCACAGGGAGTCTCCCGTCGACGTCGAGTTCCTCGCGCGCGCGGCGACGGACACGGAGCCGGCGCGCGTCGACGCGGCGCTGTTGCGGCTCGGGCCGACATCGAGCGAGGGGCCGCGCGCCAGCGTCGGCGTCTACGCAGGGCCGTACGGGCCGGTGCTCCACTACGCGATTCCGAACGCGGCGTTCGCCGGGCTGGGGGAGCAGACCTCGGGCACGGCCGGCGCGACGATCAATCGGACGCCGCTCGGGTTTCCCCCGAGCGTGGGTAGATCGCGACCGGACGACGTCGTCTCCGCGTTCGCGCCGTTTCGGTTCGGGATGCGCGCGAGCCTCCTCGGCGGACGCGCCGCGTCGGAGTTTCGTCTGCGAGGGCGTTTCGCCCTCGACGACGCGTCGGAGGAGGGCGCCGCTGTCCGGCTGCGCATCCTGGCCGGCGGCGTCGAGATGCATGACGAACGATCGGTTCGTGCGAGCGAACCCGCGGTCGAGTTCGACGCGCCGCTGTCGGACGCCAGCGAGATCACGATCGAGGTCGCCGACACCGAGGACGCGCGCGGGCGGGCGATCGTCGACCTCATCGGCGTCGCGTTCGAAGGTCCGGGCGGACTCCGCCTTCCTCTCGCGCGGGTGCTGGGGGACGACGAGCCGGGGATCGACTTCTTCGTCGGTTCCGGACTCGACGCGGTCGTGCCGTCGTCACCCGAGCCCGATCCACGCCGGGAACGGCTCGGGGTGATCGATGCGAAGCGACCGCTCGACCGGTCGGTCGGCGCCGAAGCGCTGCTCCTTCCGTTTCGTACCGCGGGCGGCGGATGGATCGGAATCGGGCTGAACCAGGTTCCCGACGCGACGCGGTTCGCGTTCGAGCGCGGGTGCATCACGTTGAACGTTCCCACGCCGCCGCCGGCGGCGGATGGCCAGCCGTCCGAGGATCAGGTTCGCGTGACGCTCGTCGTCGTCCACGGTGCGTCGCGGGCGGAGCTGTTCCAGCGCTACCGCGAGACGCTCGTGTCGACGGGCGGCTCGGCCGCGATCCGCGCGATCGGAACGATCGTCGAGCCGGACTGGTGGCGGCATCCGCTGGTCTACGTTCGCCGCCCGCCCGGTCGCGGACGGTTCGCGACCTTCGACACGTTCGAGGCCGCGAAGCAGATCGACGAGGCGAAGCGCCGTCTCGGCCTCGGCCGATTCACCGTCGTGCTGGACGGTCGCTGGACGCGATCCGAGGGCGACCCGCGCCCGTCGGCCGAGTTCCACGGGCTGCGGGGGCTGATCGCGGCCCAGCACGTCGAAGGGCGTCACGTGCTGCTGCGGTGGGATCTGTTCGCGGCGGAGCCGGGGTCGTTCGCGGTGACCGTCGACGCGTCGAACGGCTCGCGGATCGACCCCACCCGCCTTCGTCCGTACCGTTCGTTCGTGCATGAGGTGGTGCGGCGGACTTTGGACGATCAGCTCCACAGCCTGGGGGCGGATGGGTTCGCGTTCGCGGGTCTGGAGCGGGTCGTCGATCCACGCGACACCGGCGCGGTGGCGGATCCGAGCCGCGGCATCGGCTGGCGCGAGATCGATCTCGCGCTCGATCCGTTCCGTCGCGAAGTCGAACAGATGGGGCTTGACGCCGTGCTTGTCGCGTCCTGTGCGTTGCCGCAGGTCGTGACCCGCTTCGATGCCCTCCAGTTCGATCCAGCCGGAGCGACGGCGGACGTCCAGCGCGAGCGGATCGCCCAGTTGGTTGCCGCGGTGCCGGACGCGCCGATCTTCTTCGTGCCGTCCGAGGGAACGGCGCGCGACGTGCTCGAGAGCGTGGTGCGTGGCGTCGCGTTGGGCGTGCCCGCCGTGAGCGGGCGAGCGCTGCGGCGTCTTTCCGACGACGAAGCGAAGGCGGTCGGCGTCGTGCTCTCGCTGGCACTGGAGACGAAGCTCGGCATCGCCTCGATCGGCGCCGATGGTCGCTGTCGGATGGAGTTCGAGGGCCGGATGTACGCGGAGACGCTCGAGGGAGACGCCGGCGTCGTGGTCTATCCGGATCGTCGCACGGCGAAGGTCGCGGTGATCGACGCCGTCGACGTGCGGCTTCCGTTCGTTCCGGCCGCCGGCGTCGATGGCGGCGAGGGGGGCGACGCCCAGGTCGAGATCATGAACGATGGCGCGATCCTGCGGCAAGCGCGGCCCGGGGTGGTCTACCGCTTCCGCGTCGAATGAAGACCGGCCATCGACGCACGAGCGGAGGCGCGCCGAAGGTCGTGATCGACGGCCTCGCCCACCCGTCTCGAAAGCACGCGCGCCCGCGCCCTCGTTCGGGAGAGCGGGGCGCGCGCACCGAACCGCGTCGGATCAGGGGAGGAAGTCGAGCTGGACCGCGTTGCTCGGCCGCGGGCCCTTGTCGTGCTGGACCACGAACTGGATCACCGCCGTCGCCGGTCCGTTTCCGCCCGGCACCGGGAGGACGATGCGGCCCTGCGCGTTGGTGGAGAGCGGGAGGGCGAACAGCCACGGCACGGGCACGAGCGAGCCCTGGATGTCGTAGACGAAGGTCGGGTTCGCGGCGATGCCGACGAACAGGAGCGCGAACGCGTTTTGCGGCGCGTCGGCGAGCGTCAGCACCGCGTCGTTGCCCGTCGCGAGGTTCCCGCCGCAGACCTTCAGGCGCGAGAGCCCGACGCCGAAGCCGAGGTTCGGGTGGCAGACCTCGGTCGTGTTCTGCCAGACGTCGGTACCGTCCTTGCGACTGATGACGAGGTCCTTCTGGCCGTCGCCGTCGACGTCGAACACCGCGACGTCGTGCGTGCCCTGGAGGTCCGTGGTGGTCAGGCCGACGGCCCCGATCCAGCCCGTCGCCGTCGTGTTCTCGCGTTCCTCGCGCAGCACGACGTCGGTGCCGCCGACCGTTCCCTTGCGGTTGTGATAGACGTGGAGCCTTCGGTTGTAGCCGGTGAGCTCGACGTCGACGTCGCAGATCAGCACGTCGTTCCATCCGTCGTCATCGATGTCGGTGACGAGGTTGTTGCTGCCGAAGCCGTCGTCGCCGCCCGAGAGGAAGTTGAACGTCTGGACCTGCCAGGTCGCGTCGAACGGTGGGCTCGCCTCGTTGCCGGTGTTGATCATGAACTTGTCGGCGCCGTTGTCGCTGACCACGACGTCGGGGCGACCGTCGTTGTTCAGGTCACCGGACGACACGAAGTACGGCGAGCCCGACTGCGCCTGGTCGTAGCTCAGGAACTGCCCGACGTTCGCCGGGTCGTTGTAGGCGATGTAGACCCGGGTCGGCGTGTTGTAGGTCGACTGCTTCAGGATGTCGTTGGCGCCGTCCTGATTGAAGTCGGCGATCGCGACCGACGCGCAGAAGTTCGACTTCAGCATCGTCGCCGTCATGCGCAGCGTGCTCTGGTCGGTGAAGAAGCCGTTTCCGTCGTTGATGAGCAGGCGATCGTCCGAGTCGCCGGCCGCGCCCTGCGACGGCGAGCCCGTATCCTGGTCGCCGAAGTACAGGTCCGGGGAGCCGTCTCCGGTGACGTCGCCGGCGGCGACCGACGTGAAGCGCGGGAAGACCGGGTTGCCGGACGCGTTGTGGAGGAGCTGCGGGATCCGAGCATCCTGGTACTGGAAGCCCAGCCATACGCCGCTCACGTCGTTGGCGAGATTTTTGTAGACGCGCGGGTGGCACACGTGCTTCGGATCGCCGTCGCTGACGTCGACCGCGGTGACGACCTCGGGGTAGCAGTCCCCGTCGAGGTCCTCGAGGAGCACGTCGCGGTCGTTCGTCGGGGTGAGCAACCCGTTGTCGCCCGCCACGTCCGAGGCGCTCGCGTGCGTCGACGTTCGGTCCGTGAGCACGCCGTTCTGGTTCACGAGCAGCATGTTCCGGCGCTTGCCCGCCGTGGTGAACGGCTGCTTCTTGACGACGACGAGGTCGATCCACCCGTCCAGGTTCACGTCGCCCCACGCGAGGTCCGTCTCGTTGTTGATGTCCGAGACGGCGGTCGGCGCGGGGCCCAGGTGCGTGTTGTCCTTGATGAAGGTGGCCCACGGGTCATTGAACTGCCCGTACGCGGCGGTCGAGACCCAGCAGGCGATGAGGAAGCTCCAGGTTGGTCGCGTCATTCGACGGATTCTCCGAGTCTGCGGTCGGGATGTCGTTGAAGTGCGCGTGCCGGATCGCTTGGGATCCGCGGAGCTCGGGACACGAGATCCGCGTCAGCATCGCGAACGTTGAACCGGAGAGTGTAACCCGGTCCCGTCCGATCGGAAACCGACCGCCGACGGCCCTCCGACGGCCCGGGGGGCGCCGTCGCGAAGGTCCGCGCTTCGACTTCGCCCACCCATGGACCGATCGGCCCGCGTAGAATGGGCCAGCCTGCGAAGGAGCGCCATGAGCGACCGTTTCTCCGAGATCGAACACCGCTACGGTCCGCGAGTGCACATCCTCGGGGATCCGTTCCTCCTCTCCGTCCTCGCGCGCATCGGCTCGCCGGGAGTCCGGGCTCCCGAGGTCTACCCCTTCGTGCGAACGGCCTATCGATTGTTGCTCGGGCGAGCGATCGGCAACGAGTTCCCCGTCGTCGAGCGCGCGGTGGAGACACGGATGCGCGCGAAGACCGAACGAGGAATCTGGCGCGGGGTCACCGTCGATCCGTCGACCGAAGTCGTCATCGCGAACGTGATGCGGGCCGGCAATCTTCCGTCGCTGATCTGCTTCGAGGAAGTGGCCCCGGTCCTGGAGCCGGACGGCGCGCGGATCGACCACTTCTACTTCTCGCGGAAGACCGACGCGAACGGCCGCGTCATCGGCGTGAGCTCGGCCGGGAGCAAGGTCGGCGGGCCGATCGCGGGGCGCGTCCTCCTGATCCCCGACCCGATGGGCGCGACCGGGTCGACGACGCTCGAGACGCTGCGGGCGTATCGCGAACTCGACGCGGGCGCGCCGTCCAAGGTGATCGCGCTCCACCTCATGATCACGCCGGAGTACGTACGACGAGTGCTCCACGAGACCGACGACGTGATCATCTACGCGGGTCGGCTCGATCGCGGGATGTCGCCGCCGGACGTGCTCGACACGATCCCGGGGTCGGACCCCGCGCGGGAGCGCGGCCTCGACGACCACTGCTACATCGTCCCCGGCGCGGGCGGCCTCGGGGAGGTCCTGAACAACGCGTGGGTGTGACGCAGCGGGACGGCGAGTCTCGTCTGTCTGTGGATCCAAAGACCGGACGGCGGCATGCGGCGACGCAGTCCGTTGACCTTGGCTCCGACACCTGGTGAACTCGCAGTCGCCTCATCTGCCCGTGCACACTTTTGGACTCGGGGAGCGTCTTCGCTGCGGCGTGCTCCGATTTCGGCCGCGCTGGCTCGGCGCCAGCGTTCGGCATTGGAAGGAGAGTGTCCGTGCGTCCCAGCATGGTGGGTCTTTTCGTCTCCATTTTGTCCGTCGTTTCGATGAAGCAGGCGCGTGCCGACTTCGTCGACGACCTGGTCTCGATCTGCCAGGGAGGACAATGCTCGAACATCCCAGGAACGGTCCGGGCGCTCGATTGGCGTATCGCCCTGCGTGATCACTTGACGACCCAGGTGACGACGGTGTCGTCCGATACTTCGACGTACGACATCGACGTCGACTTCGAGTCGGGCGCGATCGTCCTCGAATACGAGAACATCGAGAGCCCGAATCTCCCGGCAGGAATCGAGCTCGAGGTCGATGTCCGGATCGGGTTTGGCGGGGACCTGTTCCTCGTGTCCCTGAAGCTCGACGCAAGGATCGAGTCGATCGGAGAAAGCACGCACTCGATCTCCTCCGTCACGTTCCCCGTCGTCGACGTGAACGCGACGGCCGAGTACGACTTGACGTGGCCCATCGGCACCGGCGCGGTGCTCGAGAACGTGCTGTCGCACCCGCTCGCGTTCCTGCCGACGAACTTCTATCGGCACCCCGGTCCGGCCAGCATGCAGTGGTGGTGCCTCTACAACGGCGACCCCACGTGCTGGAGCCCATCGTTCTACATGTCGACCCAGGACCAGACGGGGGTCTACAAAGAGTATCTGCCCGCGTCCCTCGGCGACGCGATGCGGTTCACGGTGCGTCACGTGCCGCCCGACTCCCACACCATCACGGAGTACGAGCAGCCGTTCAAGACGGTCATCGGGACGACGTTCGATGATTGGTGGTCCGCTGCACAGCGCTATGCCCATTGGGCGAACGATCAGCAATGGACCTCGCAAGGCACCATGCGCGACGATCCGAACTTCTCCGACGCCGTTCGCGACATGACGATGTTCGGGATCTTCTCTCCGGACGCGACCGTGCTGTCCTGGCAGCCGTGGTTGGCTCGTCACTTCGAGCAGACGACCCTGTTCGGCACGCCGTTCATCGTGCCGCAGAACTACGGCTGGTACGGTCACCAGTTCAACGCGGAGTTCGGCAACTGGGAGCCGCTCGCGGAGTACGTGACGATCGCCGGACAAGCCGCGGCGGCGGGGATCCGATTCTCCCCGTACACGCTGCTGCACTTGATCTCCGCCGGGTCGGAGCCGGACGTGCCCGGCTACGCGGGGCAGCCCGTCTCCAACTTCACCGTCGTTCGAGAGAACGGAACCCTGCAGACCACTCTCGACGGTCAGGGTCAGGTCGCGTACGAGATCTGTCAATCGACGCAGTACGCTCGGGACTACGCGGCGTGGCTCGCGGCGCAATTGAAGAGCTACGGCGCGAGCGGGATGTACATCGACCTGATGAACGCGTCGCCCGCGCAGCTCTGCTTCTCGACCAGCCACGGCCACGCCCCGGTCGACCCGTTGAACACGCAGCGCCGCATCGAGATGACCCGTGGCGCTCGTCAGGCCATGGGGGACGAGTTCTACGTGACCAGCGAGTCCGTGAACGAGTTCTTCCTCGGCGAGGTCGGGATCGGAACGTCGCAGTGGGTCCGGAACGTCCTCGGCGAAGTCGTGTCCTACTATCCGTTGTTCGACACCGTGTATCACGAGTACATGAGGGTCGGCCGGCTCGGCGTGGCGTTGAACTTCGCGAACCTGAGCCTGCCTCCGCTGGCGTTCCAACTCCTCTCGCGACAGACGTACGCGGCGCACATCTTCATGGGGTACACGCCGTTCGCGGGCTCGCTCATGAACCCCAACTCGCTGATCGATAACACGCTGTTCAGCCCGATCTGGGGCGTGTTCATCGACACCATCGCTCGCTACATGAACTTCATCACCCAGGAGGACGTCAGCGCACACCTGATGTTCGGTGAACGCCTGCGCGATCCGGTGGCGAACGTCGCGACGATCGACCTCGGGTTCCTCGGAGCGTTCCTGCGGCTGCTGGAGGTCCCCTACGGAACGGTCCAACCGGCCGTCTACATCTCCTCGTGGGGCGATCCCGAGGAAGGTTCGATCCTCATTCTCCTCGCCAACTGGACGGACCCGCTCGACAACATCCTGGTGAACACCGTCGCGACGCAGAGCACGATGGAGATGGACATGAGCGCCGAGGCGCTCGGGTTCGACCCGCTCTGGTTCGAGGAGTACAACCAGATGGCGTCGACGAAGTCGGTGGACCTCAAGGACGTGGAGCCGATCGCGTTCCAGGGCGGCGACCAGCCGTACAGCTTCAGCTTCAAGCCCATCGACTCCGGTTATTGGGCTCCGAAGTGGAAGGTCTGGCACATGACGAGCGGCAACGACCCCGTGTTCATCGGCTCGTACCTGGGCTTCAAGACGATCCAGCTCGCGGGCACGATCCCCTCGCGGCGGATGGAGGCGTACATCCTGAAGCCGTTCCCGTAATCGGCGACGTCGTCGATCCGATACGGGCAAACACGAGGCGGGCACGGGGTTTCCTCCCGCGTGCCCGCCTTCGTCTTCGGGCTGCCGCGGCGGAGCCGGAGGGCTCGGCGCGGCGCAGCCGCCAAACCAAACGTCAACCTAGCAGCCCGTGGTGAAAGTCATTCCGGCTGCGGCGGGCCCTCGCGACCGATCTCTTCGTTGCAGGATCCTCGACGTACAGGCAGTACGCCTGCGATCCTGCGCCTCGATCTCGGTCGCGATGACCTCGCCTCGCTTCG
>CAZYQW010000138.1:0-118858 GCA_964649825.1 uncultured Phycisphaeraceae bacterium
TGGTCACGAAAGTCGACGGCACCCACCGCTACATCGTCAACACGAAGGCGCGCACCCTCATTGCTGCCGTGCTCGCCACTGACGAGGCGCGCATATCCAAGCTCAAGCAATGCGCTTAGAATTCTTGAACGCCGATCAAGATTCTCGTCCGTAGACACACATCCCGAGATCATCGCTCCGACGCCACCGGATCGTCCGGTCGTGTTCACCGTGGGACGACCGTCGGTGTCGAGAACTCGTCGCGAATCGTGCAGAATGTCGTGGTTGGCAGCTCGCATGCCGCCGGCGAATCTCACCAAGCGGGCGCGGGCCTCTGCCCGCCGACTTTCTGGCGGGACGACCGCCCGGCGTTGCGGATGCAGCCGATAGCGGGGTGCGAGCGGCACTCCTTCATCCAACTCATCGCGGCGGTCGTGGCCATGCCAACCCGAAACCTTGCCATCCTGTTCACCGACATGAAGGGCTTCACCGCGCGCGTCTCCGGGGCCGGGCGCGACGAGCTGGCCCACCTGCGCGAGCGTCACGACGCACTCCTGCTGCCGGTGTTCCGCCACTTCAACGGCGAGGTGGTGAAGAGCATCGGCGACGCGTTCCTGGTCTGCTTCGACACCCCGACCGAGTCGGTCCTGTGCGGCCTGACCATCCAGGAGGTGCTGCGCCAGTACAACCAGTCGGTGGCCGAGGCGGACCGGATCGAGGTGCGGGTCGCGATCAACAGCGGCGAGGTGGAGCGCAGCGAGAACGACGTGCTCGGCGAGGCGGTCAACGTCGCGTCGCGCCTCGAGGAGGTAGCCGAAGCCGGGGAGGTGTACTTCACCGAGGCGGTCTACCTGGCCATGAACCGCAACGAGGCGCCGTCGGCGGAGGTCGGGGAGCTCCAGTTTCGCGGCGTCCCATATCCAATCCGGGTGTACCGCGCCCTGCAGCAGCCCGACTCGCGGGTCCGCGCGCTGCTCGCCAAGAGCGTGCGGATCACCGACCACGGACCGGTGATCGACCTGCCGCGCCGCGCCCGCAACGGCGGCGGCAAGCGGCGGATGATGCTGGCCGGGGCCGCGATCGTCGCGCTGCTGCTGGCTGGCCTCGCGTACCTGGCGACGCGCCCCGACGCCACCGACCTCGCGTTGGCCGAGGCCGACCGGTTGCTGCGCGAGGACAAGCCGCTCGCCGCGTTCGAGCAACTCGACTTGGAGCTCGCCCGTTCGCCGGCCGAGACGCGCCTGCGCGAAAAGGCGCGCGACGCCGCGGCGGCCTACGCCACGTCGCTGCGAGCGAAGACCGGATCCGGCGCGGCGCAGGAGTGGCTCGATCGCGCCATGGCCGACAAGAGCTACCTGGAGGCGCTCCGGCCGCTCGCCACCGAGCTCGACGCGGAGGCGGCGGTGAGCCGCATCCAGGCCCAACCCGACGAGCCATCGGTCGAGATCTCCGGGCTCCTGACGCGCCATCCGAACGATCCCAACGTCGCGCTCGTCGCCGCCCGCGGCGTGCGCGGCAAGGTGTTCGCGTTTTACACCATCGGCCTGTTCTCCACCTACCTCGAGCGGGGCGGCGAGCCGTTGCCGGAGATCGAGGAGTACTGCGAGAAGCTGCTCACGGTGTTCTCCCGCACCGAGCCGTCCGCGCTGCGGGCTCACGAAGCGCTGCGGCGGTGGTACCCGGAGCAGCGCCTCGCGTGGGCGCGCCAGGCGATGACCTCGTCGGCCTCGGGGCGCGTGCTGGCGAACGCCATGGTGATCCTCGCCGAGGCGGGGGATCCGCTCGCCACCGAGGCCCTCTCCACCCACCTGATCGACCTGGGGAACGGCTACGCCGGCGAGGCGGAGGCGCGCGCGGCGCTCGACTTCTTCGCCGCGCAGGAAGGGTCGCGTCGCGAGCAGATCCTCGGCCTGCATCGCTGGGTGCTGAACCCCGACGGATCGTGGGGCAGTCAGGGCCGCGACCTGGTGGCGAGCAATCTCGGCGAGCTGGAGCGGCGGTTCGGCGCGACGCCCCGGTAGTCGAGGCGACGACGTCAGCTCTTCATCGAGAGCCCGGCGGCGCGCGATTCCGACACGTACGTCGCGACCGAACGGCTCTGGCGGCGGCTCTTCCCCTGTAGAGATCCGGCCGATCGTGTACTCCTTGATCGGGTCGGGCGCTCGTCCGCGTAGAGCAGCCGCGGCGCGTGCCGCTCTACGCGACCTTCGTGCGGCGAATTCTCCGCCTCCTCGCCTCAATCGCCGGGCTCGAAGCACCCGTCGCCGTTCGAGATCCGCACGTCGTCCATGATGCCGACGAACGGGAAGCCGGTCGACGAGAGGGCGACGTCCAGACTCTGCGGACCGTACGTCGGATCGACCGCCTCGGCCTTGTAGCTCAGGCCCAGCTCCGGAATCGGCTCGTACTCCGCCCCGAACGACCACTCGCCGTTCACGTAGACGAACATGCGGCAGCCGTCCCAACGCATCGCGACGTGGTTCCACTCGCCGAGCCGTAGCTTCTTCTCGCTCTTCACGGAGCTCCAGGGACCGCCTTGGTTCGCTCGCGTCTTCGCGAGACCGTCGTTGCCGATCAGCCCGATCACGTGCCCGTCCTCGGTGATCTCGAGGTGATAGACGGTCCGACCGACGATGCGCGGCTGGCCATCGATGAAAAAGATCGGCGGCTCGGGGCCGGGCTCGCTGTTCAGGAACTGAAAGGTCGACTTCGTGATCAGGATCGCGCGGTGGTGCTTCTGGAACTTGATCCGCGCTTCGATCTGACCTTCTGCCGGCTCGAGGGTGGGGTGATGCGGCACCACGACGACGCCGGGATACGGACGCGTATCGAGCGGGTTGTTGAATTCCATCGCCCACTTGCCCGAGAACGCGTCCTTGACGTAGCTCATCCGCCGCAGCGGGTCGGGCCGATAGCCGTGGTTCTCGTTGCCGCTCGAGTCGAGGATCGTCGCGCTCGCCGGGCCGAAGCCGTCGAAGAACGAGCCCTCCTCGAACCGCCACGAACCGAGTGAGGAGGGTTCGGCCGCCCCTTTCCCACCGGTCGGCGCGCTCGGTCGAGCCCACGCCTCCATCATCGCGCACGTCGCCAGGACGGAAAGGACGATCGTTCGTAGCTCGCACCGCATGATTTCGTCTCCTCGGGTCTTCGTTCCGCGTTTCTGCGTCGACGAGAGGAGAATCAGGATCCACGCGGAAGCGTTACGCCGCTTCGGCGAAGCACGCGGAGGAGGTCGCCCCCGCGATGGCCCTCCGTCCCCTCACCCACCCACGTCCGGCCGATACGTGCCGAACACCCACAAGTGTCCCTCGGGATCACGCAGGCTGAACTCGCGCGAGCCGAAGTCCGTGTCGGCCGGCGCACCGACGATCTCGGCGCCGGCCGCCCACGCGCGCTCGAACTGCGCGTCCGGATCGTCCACGTAGACGCAAAGCGCCTGCGTCGCCGTTCCCGCCGTGCGCGGCGTCGTGATGCCGTCGTCGGGGCGGACCGACCCGAGCATGACCACGTTGGTGCCGAGCTTCAGTTGCGCGTGCCGGACGAACGGCCCCGACGGCGGAACCGAGAAGAGCTCGACGAAGCCGAGGGTCGCGCCGAGCCACTCGATGGCGCCGCGCGCGTCCTCGTAGCGGAGGATGGGGAAGATCGTCTGCATGAGGGTCCTCGCTCGGCGGGCCGACGGAAACGCGACGCGTCCAGGCATTCTCCACTTCCTCGCGCTCTCCGCCAATGATCTCGGGGTCGCGCGGAGGGCGGACCCTTACTCCCGCGTTCGAAAACGCAGCGGGACCGGATCCAACGAAACGCCTTGTCGGCTGCGGAAGCCGCGGTGGAGCGCGCTGTTCAAACGGAGTCCATACTCGCGATCCCGTTGGAGATGGACGGGGATCGTCAGGATCCGCCCGTCTGCGTCCCACGACGGGCTCCCGCTCACGGTGGGAAAAGAGCCCGCGCCGGCGACCACGGTGTACTGGGGCTCCATCGGCCGATCGAACTCGATGACGATACCGCGAACGGATGGGTCGACGTCGATCGCTCCGTCGGCGGGGGTCACGCGGAGCAGACGCGGCCGCTTCGCTCGAAGCTGGACTTCGCGCTCCGCGAGCCCGTCGAAGAACTCGATGACGCGAGGCATGAACGCATGCAGGTCGGCGTAGCGACCGCGTTGCGATTCGTACTCGCCGAACAGGCTGGCGAGGTCGCCGATCCACCAGAACCCGCGACCAGCGTCGTCACGCGCCTGTCGGTTCGCCGCGTCGATGCCGTCCGAACCGACCAGGTATCGGATCACGCACGCCCGGACCACGGACTCGTAGACGACGATCGACCACTCTCCGTACCCCTGACTCCGCATCTCGGCCTCGACGGCCGGGAACAGGACGGTACCCGCGCGGCTGAACCCTTCGAGGTGCTCGTGAACGATCGGGTTCGCATACGCGTGGCAGAACTCGTGCACGATGACCCAGAAGAACTCTTCGTCGGGGCGCGCCGCGCCCGTCGCGTCGAACTCGGTCAGGCCGAACACCGGAGTCATCTCGAGGTGGCCGCTCGCGAGCGCGACGCTCAAGCCGTAGTTCCTGCCCCCGAGCAGGAACGCCGGGATGACGCAGTAGCGAGACGGCCGTGAGCCGAAGAAGGCGCCGAACCACTCCGCGTAGGGCCTGCGGTCGACGACCTCGCGGAAGCTCGCGACGGTCCGCGCGAAACGCCCGGACTGGTTGCGTTGGAACGCGAGGAAGCGGCTGTCGGCCGCGAACTGCTTCAGCGCGGTCGTGAACGCCCGCGCTTCGCTCGTCGTCCAGCGATCGAGGCGCGCGGGGATCGGATCGAACGGCACGCGCTCCTCGAGCGCTTCCGCGTCGGTCAGGTGGACGGCGAGCTGAACGCCGGCCTCGTGCCGCAGCACGGACGGCTGGAGTCGCCGGGCGAGACGCACCGCCTCGTGATCTCGGTAGCGAGAGAACCACTCGTCGACGTCGGTCGCATAGGGAGAGTCGGAACCGACGCGGCTTCGATCCGGGGCCCGTGCGAGGCGTTCGACGATCGAAACGAGCTCGACCCGCGAGTCGATCACGACCTCGATCGCCGGAGCCGGCTCGGCGCCGGGCAAGATGTCGGCTCGTGCGACCAAGACGAAGAGCAGCCCCGTCCACCTATGGAGTCCACTTCGCGCGAGCATCCAAGCATCCTCTCGGTTGGTCGTTCGATTCCTTCGGCTGCATCGCGGCTGATCCAGCCTCCGGCCGGGTCGTCCGCTGCGGCCGGCACGCCGAAAGGACATCGACTTTCTTGCGCGCTCCTTTCAAGTCAAACGGCCTCACGCTCGCAGACGTCTCCATCGAGCGATCGGACGCATCCCTGGATTCGACGTGACCATGGAGAACGAAATGCGAACACCGCGATCCTTGCCACCAACGTTCCTCGCCGTTCTCCTGGCCTCGAGCGCGTTGGGACAGGCGGAGCTGATCGTATCCGGTTTTACGAGCGGCTCGGTGCACCGCTATCTCGAGACCGGCTCGGCCAGTGGAACGTTCGGGTCGGTTCCGGGCGCGCAGTCGTCGAGCTACGGACCGGACGGCCACCTCTACGTCTGCGCCGAGCTGATCGACCAGGTGTTGCGGTTCGACGGCGTCACCGGCGCCCCGCTCGGCCCGTTCGTCTTCGACAACCCCGGCACGCCGCTCGATGAGACCGGCGGGATCGACGGTCCCACCGCCGCGATCTTCGGTCCGGACGGGCACCTCTACGTCGCATCGTTCGACAATGACTCGATCTTCCAGTACGACGGCACGACGGGCGCATTCCTGAGCCTCTTCGTGACCGCCGGAAGCGGCGGGTTGAACGGGCCGGACGCGGGCATGGCGTTCCATCCGAATGGCAACCTGCTCGTGCCGAGCTTCTTCTCCAATCAGGTGCTCGAATACGACGGCCGAACGGGCGCGTTCGTCGGCGTCTTCGTGCCGGCCGGACTCGGCGGGCTCTCACGTCCGCGCGTCCTGCGGTTCCGCTCCGACGGAGTTCTCTACGTCACGAGTTCGGGAACGAACCGGGTGATCCGCTACGACCTCCAAGGTGGCTTCCTGAGCGTCTTCTTCCAGACGAGCGCGCCGGCGGGCCTTCTGATCCACCCACTGACCGGCGACGTGTTCGTGACCAACGTCAACCAGGACTCGGTTCGCCGATACGACGCGGCCGGCGTGTTTCAACAGCTCGTCGTGCCGGCGGGTAGCGGGCTCGACGCGCCCACGTTCGTCGAACTCCTCCCCGATCACGCGCTCCACGTCGGTCGTGCGCTTCCCGGAAACGCGGGGACGACGAACTCGATCTCGGTCTCGGGCGGAACCCCCGGCCAGACTCAGTTCTTCCTGGCCGGCGTCTCGACTCTGACGACCTTCTTCGGCGGCTGCGCAGCGCCGCTCGGGGTAGCGAACCCGATCGTCATCCCCTTCGCGGTCCCCGCCTCCGGAAGCACCGTACTCCTGGCGCCGGTCGCGGCGGGCGCGAGCGGGATCCCGTTCGCGTTCCAAGTCGCGGAGCCGGCCACGTGCCGCGTGTCCAATCTCGTCCTTCAGACCTTGAATTGAACGCGACCGATCCTCGTCGCCGTCCTCAGCCGCCGCGCCCCGTCGCCTCCTCGACCAGGCAGTAGAGTCCACCTCGACAGTCGACGAGGCGTCCCTGCCGCGCGAGTTCGACCCAGATCGCCGCAGCGTACTCGGTCGGCGGCGTGATCCCGACGATCGCCGATGCCGCGCCCTTCGTCGTATGGCTCCGGCCGAGGCGTGACTCGTCGTCGAGGCGCGTCACCTTCAGGCGCTTCCGGAACGCCTTCATCGCCTTCTTCAAGAGCTCGCGGTCCTCGAACGGCCGCGGCCGCCGGTCGCGGTCCCAGTCGTCCAGGATCCTCTCGACCGCCTCGACGTTGCGCCCTTCGATGGCGGCAACGACCTCGCTGTCCATCAACGAGGTCGTCGCGTAGTCCGCCCGCATGTTCGACCACAGCGCGTCGGCCCGTGATGGATCGGCCCGAACCGCGGCGATCGCTTCGGCGATCCGCCGGCAGAGGAGCGGGTTTCGTTCGGCCATGGCGCGGAACTCCCGGGAAACGATGAGCATCGAGCCTATCCCGCGCGCCGTTTTTTTCGAAGGTCCGAGCTCCTTTCGATCCGCGCCGCGTTCTCCTCGATCGGCGGCAGCCCTGGATCATCTGGGACGCGAACGGAGTCGATCCGACGGTGTTGCGTCAGCGATCGGCCGGCCGTGCGGCGCGGCGGTCCGGGTGGACCAGCGAGTACACGGCCGGGATCAGCACGAGAGTGATCAGCGACGAGCCGGTCAGCCCGCCGACCACGGCGCGGGCCATCGGCGCCTGCGCGTCGGCTCCCTCGCCGACCCCGAACGCGAGCGGGATCAGGGCGAGGATCGTGGTGAGCGTCGTCATGAGGATCGGACGCAGACGGCGACGCCCGGCCTCTGCGACGGCTTCGTTCGTGGTCATGCCCTGAAGCCTCAAACGTCCCGCCTGGTCCACCAGGAGGATCGCGTTGTTCACGACGATGCCCCCGAGCATGATGCACCCGATGTACGACTGGACGTTGAGCGTGGTCTTGGTGAGGAACAGCGTGACGAGGACGCCGACCGCGGCGACGGGGACGGTCAGCATGACGACGAACGGATCGACGAACGACTCGTACTGGCACGCCAGCACCATGTAGACGAGGACCAGCGCGAGCATGAGCGACATGACGAGGTCGTCGAACGACCGTTGCTGCTCCTCGAAGCTCCCGGCCACGGTGAGGTCGTACGACGCGGGACGCGGGATCCGATCGAGGCGCGCCAGCACGTCGCGGGCGACCGAGCCGAGGTCGCGACCCGCCACGTTCGCGGTCACCCCGGCGACCCGCTGTTGATCCCTCCGCTCGATCTCGAGCGGCCCACTGCTCCGCACCACCTCGACGACGTTGCGGAGCGAGACCTGCTCGTCGCCGGAGGTCCGCAGCGTCAGGTCGAGGATCTCCTCGATCGAGCGCTGCTCGACGTCGGCGAGCTGCACGAGGATTCGATAGGAGTTGCCCAGCGAGCGGAACTCTCCGGCGCGCGAGCCGGCCACGGCCGTTCCGAGGGCCTGGGTCACGTCACGGACGCTGAGCCCGAGGTCCGCGATCTTGTCGCGGTCGACGCGGATCTCGTGCTGCGGCGTGCCCGACTTTCGCGCGACCTCGACGTCCGTCACGCCCGGCACGCTGCCGATCTCCTCGGCGACGCGAGCGGCCAGGGCGTCGAGCACCTCGATGTCGAATCCGCGCACGTGGACGGTGACCCCCTCCTCGGTCCCCAGCACCCGCTGGAGGAGGAACTGCCCCTGCGGCGCACGGGTACGGATCTCGACACCAGGGATCGTGCCGGCGAGCTGCGCTCGCAGTTGGTTCGCGACCTCGGTGTTGGACCGCGAGCGTTCCGACGACGGGGGCAAGGCGAGCTGGATCTCTCCCTCGGTCCGGTCGTCAGACTCCACGGTGACGATCGATGCGATCCGCTCCGGCACCGCCTCGTCGACGACGCGCTCGATCAGGCGCGTCTGCCGATCGACGAGGTCCAGGCGAGTACCGACTTCCATCTCGCCGGTGACGCGGACCTCGCCTTCATCGCTCGGCGGAATGAACTCGCTGCCGATCATCGGAAGGAGCAGGAGGCTCGCGGCCAGGAGCGCCGCGGCGACGAGCACGGTCAGGAGACGTTGGCGCAGCACCAGCCGAAGCAAGTCGCCGTACGCCTCGTCGAGCGCGAGGAAGAACGCCGCGGCCGGCCCGCGCCGGGCACGAGCCTGCGGGGGTCCGCCCGCGCCCGAGTCTCCGTGGAGAAGCTTCGACGCGAGCATCGGCACCAAGCTCAGCGCGACGAGGAGCGAGCACGCGAGACCGAAGATGATGACGAATGCGAGCTCGCTGAAGAGGATTCCGGTGACGCCGCGGACGAAGATCAAAGGAAGAAAGATCACGAGCGTCGTGATCGTGCTGGCGAGGATGGCGGTTCCCACCTCGACCGAGCCCTCCACGGCCGCGACGCTGGCGGCTTCTCCGTGCTCGTCCCGGCGCCGGAAGATGTTCTCGAGCACCACCACCGAGCTGTCGACCATCATGCCGACGCCGAGCGCGAGACCGCCGAGCGTCATCAGGTTGATCGTCATTCCGCCCATCAGCATCAATGCGAAGGTCGCGATCACGGAGATCGGGATCGCCAGCGAGATGACGAGGGTGCTCCGCACGCTGCGGAGGAAGAACAGGAGCACGAGGATCGCGAGCCCGCCGCCGTAGAGGACGGAATTGGCGACGTTGGCGATCGATCGCTCGATGAAGTTCCCCTGGTTGGAGACCGGCACGATCGTGAGTTGCGGGAACGCGTCGTTCACCGCCGCGACCTGCTCCATGATGCGCTGCGAGACTTCGACGGTATTGGCGTCCGCCTCCTTGCGGATCGCGAGCCGGAGACCGCGCTTGCCGTTGACGCGGACGATGCGCGTGATCTTCTCATAGGTGTCTCGGACGTTCGCCACCTGTCCAAGGGTGACCGCGCCGCCCTCGCGCTCGACGAGGACGGTGTCGCGGATCTCCTGGAGGTCCTGGAACTCAGCCGGTGCGCGGAGGGTGATCTCGTGACGCCCTTCGTCGATCTTGCCGGCCGGGAGGTCGAGGTTCGCGTCGCGGAGCGCGCCGAGGATCAGATCGAGAGGAAGACCGAGCGCCTTCAGTCGGTCGGGGTCGAGCTCGACGCGCACTTCGCGAGGGTAGCCGCCCCACGGATCGACCTGCGCGACGCCGGGGATCCGCGCGAAGCGGTACCGGATCCGATCGTCGACGAGCTCCGTCAGCTCGACTGGATCGAGATCGCTCGACACTCCCAAGACGACGATAGGAAAGCTCGCCACGTCGAACTTGCTGACCCGCGGCCGCTCGATCTCGGTGGGCAACTCGTCCATCTCGGATTCGATCCGCGACGTCACGTCGATCGCGGCGGTGTCGACGTCCGTCCCCCACACGAAGCGCGCGCGGACCCGGCTCTCGCCCTCGGAAGACGTCGACGTCAGTTCCTCGACCCCGGGAACGGTCGAGACGATCTCCTCGATGACCTGGGTCACGAGGCGCTCCATCACCTCGGGGCTCGCGCCCTCGTAGGTGGTCCGCACCGTGATCGTCGGCAGCTCGACCGTGGGCAGCAGGTCGCTGCGCAATCGGTTCAGCGAGACCGCCCCGATCACGACCACGATCAGGGTGACCATCGTGGTGAAGATGGGGCGGTTGACGCTCGCGCGCGGCAGGTTCATTCGTAGCTCGCGACGGCCGCCTTCTCTGATTCGACGACGGTCACTTCCGCTCCATCGTCCACGAGGTGCTGGCCGAGCGTGACGACGCGTCCGGACAGGTCATCGCCGTCCGTCGCCGTCGCCTGGACTCGATCGCCCTCGATGATCCCGACACGCACGGAGCGCCAACGCACGTGATGCCCGTCCGCGGAGACCACGAAGACGCCGGACTTGCCCTCGCGCTGGGTGAGCGCCGAGAACGGGACGATCGTGGCGTCTGCGATGCGTTCGAGCTCGACGGTGGCTCGGATGAACATGCCGGGTTTCAGGATCTTCTCCGCGTTCTCGACGCGGAGCTCCACACGAGCCTGGCGCGTTGCCTCGCGGAAGACCGGCGCGATCCGGTCGATCGCGCCGACGAAGCGCCGACCGGGGTACGCGTCGGTCTGCAGGGTGACCGGCTGCTCCGGGTGCAGCCGCGCGTAGTCGCGCTCAGGCACGAACACTACGCCGATGATCGGATCGAGCTCGACGACGCGGAAGAGCGGCGCGTTGGCGGAAACGGTCTCACCTTCGTCGACGAACCGCTCCGCGACGACGCGTTCATCGCCGCCGTCGTTCCAGTCCGCGACCACGTGCATGTAGCCGAGCCGAATCCGTTCCGTCTCGACGGACGCCTGCGCGCGGGTGACTCGCGCCCGCGCGACCTCGACCTGCGCCTCGCGCGCCACGTGCTCCGCGAGCGCGGTGTCGAACTCGAAATCGGCCGCCATGTTGTTCTCACGCAACGACCTCACGCGGTTCAGGGTCCGTTGGGCGATCTCGAGCGCGCCGGACGCTTCGGCGAGCTGCGCGTTGGCCACCGCCAGGTCGGCCTCGGCCTGCGCCACCGACTGGACGTACTCGGCGTCTTCGAGCCGCGCCACGGTCTGGCCGCGCGTGATCGGATCCGAGATGTCGAAGTGCAGCCGGACGACGCGGCCCGACACCTTCGGCGCGACCATGAACTCGGCGGAAGCTTCGAGCGTGCCGCTGATCGTCCGACGTTGAACGAGCTCGCCGCGCGTGACGGGCGCTACCTCGACGGGCGCGGAGGGCTGCGCCTCGGATTGCCTCGGCGCCTCACCCTGCTCGCGCAAGCGATCACGGATCTTCACCGCGACCATGCCCCCACCAACCAGCACCATGAGTGTGATCAGGATCTTCAGTATGGTCTTCAGCATCGCACGACCACGTTACCCGACGAGCGTGTCCTTCACCCGTTTTCGATCGAAATGCCGATGCTCCGCGGGCGCGCCTCCGCGGCGCGGATCTCGCTGGTAGGACCGCAACCGAACCGGAGCCGCGGTACGCGGCGGAGGAGAAGGCGTGGTCACGTGTCGGGCGGACCCCGGCTTCGAGTTCTTCGCGTTCCGCGAGGAGCTCGAAGCGTGGAAACCCAAGTCGCTGGAGCGCCGGGGCTCGGCCGGGTAGGTTGCAGCCCCTCGACAGAATGGAGCTCCCGTGATGAAGATCATCACTGCAATCGTCTTCCTCGTCCTCGGAAACGTCGCCATGCAAGAGATGCCCGAACCGAACAAGCTCGATCAGCACGAGTGGCTCCAGCAGCTCGTTGGAGAGTGGAACGTCGTCGCCGAGGCGACCATGCAGCCGGGGGGCGACCCCATGCGGATCGAGAGCACGGAGACCGTACGCTCGATCGGCGGGCTCTGGATCCTCGCCGAAGGGACCGCCTCGTTCGAAGGGAAGCCATTCACGTCGATCCTCACGCTCGGGTACGACCCGCTGAAGGAGGCGTTCGTGGGCACGTGGATCGACACGATCCAGACGACCATGTGGTCGTACGTCGGCACCTTGGATCCGGCGAAGAACGTCCTGACCTTGGCCGCGGAGGGACCGTCGTTCAACGACCCATCCAAGACCGCACACTATCGCGACGCGATCGAGATCAAGGGTCCGGATCACAAGGTCATGACGTCATCGGTCCAGAACGACGACGGCACCTGGACGACGTTCCTGCGCGCGGAGTACCGCCGGCGCGCGCCGACGTCGACTCGATGACTTCCCGCCGCGACGGCTCGGGCCGCGGAGAAGACGAAGAAGTGGCGTTCGGCTGCGTCCCGGCGGGATGGGTGAGGCCGTGATCGAGGTCCGGAACGGTCGGACCTGGTAGCGCCCTCGCTCGCCACGGAGGAGGAGCACGAGACGCCGCGCGCTCGACTCCGCGAGCACCGGCCGGCCGTCCGCATCTCGACTCCGCGGTTCGGCGGTGGGAACGACCGCGAATTCGCTCGGGCCCGACTCGAATTCGGAACACGCGGCGGCTGCCCTGCGCCGTGACTTGCTACGCTCCGACACCTGCTCGACACGACGCTCGCTCAGGAGTTCGTCATGGGTCGTGTGAGCCGCATCGGTCCCCTCTTCGCATGGATGGTCTGTTTCTCCGTCGTCACCGTGCCGGTCGCCTCCGGTCAGGGGATCCTCTCCGCGTGGAACGGCGGTGCCGCGGGAGAGGCGCTCGGGGCGTCCGCGAGCGAGGTCGGGGACTGGAACGGTGATGGGTTCTCCGACGTGGTCCTCGGCGCACCGGGCGGAGGGTACGTGCTGGTCGTGTCCGGACGCAACGGCTCGATCCTCCTGAACGCCACCGGCGGGGCGAGCTTCGGCGCGGCGGTGGATGCGGCCGGCGACGTCGACGCGGACGGCGTCCCGGACGTCATCGTCGGCGCTCCGCTCGCGGGCCGCGCCGAGATCCTCTCCGGCGCGACCGGAGCCGTCCTCCTCGGCCTTGACGCGTCCGCCGCGACGGAGTTCGGTCGAGCCGTCGGTGGCGCGGGCGACGTCGACGGCGACGGATTCGACGACGTCATCGTCGGTGCTCCGAGCGATCCGCGCGGAGGCCTGGTCGCCGGATCGGCGACGGTCTTCTCGGGAGCGAGCGGCGCCGCGCTCTACACGTTCGTCGGCACCCAGCTCTTCGGCCGGCTCGGGGGCGCGGCGGCCGCGGCCGGCGACTTCGACCAGGACGGCTTCGCGGACGTGATCGTCGGCGCTCCCGGGCAGGCGGACGTCGCGCCGGTGTCGTCGGCCGCCGTCTACTCCGGCGCCACCGGCGCGACGCTCTTCGCCAAGAACTGGGTGCTCGGCCCGCTCGTCGGACGGGACGTCGGCGCGGCCGGCGATGCAAACGGCGACGGCGCGGCGGACGTCTTCATCGCGCGCGCGCCGGGGCCGGTCACGGTCACGGTCTATTCCGGTTCGACCGGAGCGCCCATCCGGAGCCTCGCCGCCTCGCTCGACGCGCGGGTCGCGGCAGCGGGCGACGTCGACGCGGATGGTCTCGACGACCTTGTCCTCGGCGACCCCGGCACGGGGTCCGCGTCCGTCTGGTCGGTGGCGACCGACGCGTTCGTCTACCAAGTGTTCGCCGAGCCTCCTTCGATAGGGTTCGGCGCCGCCGTGAGCGGCGTCGGAGACGCAAACGGCGACGGGTTCGACGACATCGTGGTCGGCGACTCCACGGCAAACGAGCTCGGCCCCGAGTCCGGAACGGTACGGCTCTACTCCAGCACGTGCGGCACGATCGCCTCCTACGGAGCGGGGTGCGCCGGCGCGGGAGGCTTCGCTCCGACCCTGACGCTCGCCGGGTGCTCCACGCGCGGTGCATCGCTCGCGCTCGAGATCCACGGCGGACCGGGAGGCGCCGCGTTCTTGATCGCCGGGGGAGCGCAGCGGTCATCGATCCCGATCGGGCTCGAGTGCATCCTGCTCGTCGGCCAACCATTCACCCCGATCTTCTCGAGCTTGCTCGATGACCCCGGTCAGGGTCCGGGCACCGGCGATTTCGAGGTGACGGCGAAGCTGCCCGTGCTCCTCATGGGGACGGTCACCGTGCAGACGTTCGTTCAAGACGAGGGCACGGCGGTCGGGATCACGGTCACGAATGGAGTCGAGCTGTTCGTGCCGTAACGACGCTTCGGCGGGCGGGCCCACGTCCCGGCCGACACTTTTGGTGTCATCGGGGCTCCGCGCCGGCCGTTCCCAGCGGCTGAGAGCATCGTTCCCATGAAGCTTTCCCCGCGCAGGAAGGAACCTGATGAACCAGCCACGGCGACGACTCGAAGTTCTTTTCTCGACCCTCGTTATCACGGCGGCCGCGACCGCCCAGGAGAGCCGCTTCGCGTTCGACACGCCGCAGATCCAACTCGACGCGTATGGCACGTCGCCGTTTCAGCGGCTGATCGACATCGACGGTGACGGCGACTGGGACGCGGTCGGAGGATCCGTGTCGAAAAGCTCGACGTTGGCGGTCGGATGGCGGTTCCAAGCGTGGTCGAACGACGGGTCGGGCCGGTTCGTTCCGTATTGGATGGATTCCGGCAACACGGTCCCGTCCGGAACGAACGCCCAAGGGATGCCGATCGCGGTCGGGGACATGAACGGGGACGGCAACGGCGACTTCGCCGCGGCCGCCGGCGTCCAGCTCTGGCGATTCCTCTCCGATCCGACGTCGACGAGTTTCACGCGCTCCGCCGACACGATCGGGGCCATGGTCCACGCGATCGCGGTCGCCGACTTCGACGGAGACGGCAAGGACGACGTCGCGGCGCTGACCTCCACGCACGTCATCATCCGTCCCGAGTCCGGCCCGCCGTTCGTTGCGGCCCACGGCGTCACGGCCGGTGCGAACGACCGGCTGATCGTGCTCGACACGGATGGAGACCCGCGACCCGACGTCGCGCTCGTGACCGCCACGGCGGTCATTCCGTTCGTGATCGAGGCGGGCACGATCTCGACCCTCCCGTCCCTCTCGCTGGCGCACGCGGGATCGAATGTCGATGGAAGCGACGTCGACGGCGACGGCGACGACGACCTCGTCGCGTTCTACATGGGATCGGGTCCCGGAAGCAGTCGTGTCGAGATCTTCCGGCGCACTGGAACCACGCAGTGGAACGCGGAGCCGGAATACGCCGGCGGACCAGCGGAGTATCTGGCCGACGTCGACGGCGACGGTGATTCCGACGGCGTTTGCTGTGGCGGCTCGGGCAGCAACGGCAATCATCCGACGCTGGACTTCATCAGCACGTTCGAGATCGCAATCAACGAGGGCGGCGTCTTCGAGCCCGCGATTCAGATCCCGGGTCTCGGCTCCCGCTCGCTCGCCGGCGCACAAGACGTCGACGGCGACGGCGACATCGATCTCGTCGCCGGCCGATGCGTCTACTTCCAACGTCCCGGCGGCTGGACGGGAGGCCGTGCGATCGGGCTGGCCACGATCGACAGCGAGATCGAGCTCGCCGACTTCGACGGCGACGGCGACGTGGATCCATGGCGGCAGACCCTGACGAACCCCGGCATCGAATCGATCGCGTATCGCAACCGAGGCGACGGCGGCTATCCGACCGTCCCGATGCTCATGGAGGCGCTGCCGCCGGGGCTGGCCGCAGCCGGCCCACGAATCCTCGGCGACTTCGACCGGGACGGCGACGCCGACGTGATCCTCGGGGTCTGGCAGGGAAGCACGTTCCTCCACCAAGGACTGTGGAGGAACAGCGGCGGTGCGAGCTTCCACTACGCCGGACCGGCATCGCCGCCGGGCGTCAGCTTCTTCGTCGACACCGTCCATACGCGACGGAACTTCTTCGTGGGCGACATCCAGAATGACGGTGACATCGATCTGGTGATGACGACGGACCCGACGTCGGACCTGACGTTGCTCAAGCACACGGTCTTCCTGAACGACGGAAACGCGGTGCTGACGCCGGCCCACACGGAGTCGACGCGCGCCTACGCGCTCGCCGACTTCGACGTGGACGGCTATCTCGACCTGCTCGTCGTGGCGAACTCCGGCGTGGCGATCCGCCGCGGCGTACCCGCTTCCGCCGGTGGCCCGTTCGTCAACGCGTCGTTCTCGTTGAACGGCCTCTCGTTCCTGAAGGATTCGCGCGTCGACGTCGGGGACTTCAACCACGACGGCTACCCGGACATCGCGGCGCTGAAGTACGTGGATCAGACCGGGCCCGACTGGCGCCCTTGCGTCTACGTGAACGGCATTCCGTCGGGCGCCGGCCTTGCCTTCCTGGAGCGCCAGATCTCCGCCGACGGGTTCGCCGGCTACGACCCGGGAATGGTCGCCGTCGACGCCAATCACGACGGGCTGGAGGACTTCCTGTTCGGTCCCCTCGACAAGGATCGAGCGTGGCGCCTCTACACGCGGAAGCCAGGCGCGATCGAGATCGACACGCAAGCCTTCGAGCCGGGCGTCGACCTCGTACTGCCCGGCGTCGTGAGGGACGACGTCGACGGCGACGGCGACGGCGACCTGATCGGCGAGTACCTCACGCGCAACCTGACGATCTCCGGCGAGGACGCCGGCGCCCGCCTCCAGTACGGGGCAGGTTCACCGGGAACGGCCGGCATCGTTGCGACGCTCGGCGCATCGGGGCCGTTCCGCCCGGGTGAAAACCCGATCCTGCGCCTCAGCGGCGCGACCGCGACGTCCGCGTTCGTCGCGGTCTCGACGGGATCCGGCGAAATCGCCGACTTCCCCTACTCGGGATTGTCGTTCCTCCTCGACCCGTTCTCCCCCGCCTTCTTCTACGTCACGGCACCCCTCGCGACGAAAGGAGGTCCGGGCGAAGCGATCCTCACGGTTCCGTTCTTCATTGCGCCCGCGTGGGCCGGCGCCGAGATCTGCGTCCAGGCGTTCCCGATGGACGCCGGCGCGCCGAACGGTTCGATCTCCTCGACGAACGCCTTGCGGCTCACGTTCGGCGGCTGACCGGAACGAACCGAACGCGTCGCCGTCACTCCGGACGCGAAACGTCGAGGAAGTATCGATCGTTCCCGGCTCCGCTCCTCGACCGATAGTGGAGGAGCAGGTCCGTCCTTCCGTCGCGATTCAGATCGAGCTCCTTCAGGGAGACCGTCAGGAACGAGCTCATGTCCTCGACGGCAACGCGCAGCATCGGCGCGTCGTCGAATGAAGCGTCGGCCAAGCCGCCGAAGACCACGAGCTCGGTGGGCGACTCCTTCACCAGGAAGTCCTTTCGTCCGTCGCCGTCATAGTCGCCGTCGAACGAGTAGATCATCTGGTTTTCGACCTGGAAGTCGCCGCCCGACGAGTCGTACTCGAGCGGGAACACGATCTCGCGCACGGCGTCCGGAGTCCGTGCGTAGCGCACGTCCGCGCGGTTCCTGAAGATCGCGTAGCGCATCTTGAACGTGCGCGTGACGAAGATCTTCATGAGGTTCACGTAGCCGATCTCTTCGACCGTCGGCGCGAGCAGGTCGATGCGACCGTCGCCGTCGAGGTCGATGAGCTTCGGCGGGAGGATCCATCCGTCGAGGCGCAGCGTCCGCCGGTCCCCGAACGGTTGGTCGTCGCTCACCGTCGCGAACACGTCGAGCTCCCCGTCGAGCGAGCGGACCACGATCATGGAGCTTCGCCCGGTGCCGTCGAGATCCTCCACGCGTACGTTCCGCGATGAGAAGACCTCCTCGGGCAGGGACTCGCTCGCGTCATAGAGGTTCTTCTCCAAGATCACCGTCCACGTCGCGTTCGGGTCGTTCGGGCGCGTGAACGCGCTGATGTTCCGCCCGTCGAAGGTCAGGATCTCGGGTCGTTCATCGCCGTTCAGCTCGCCGACGAACACGCGCGGCATCACCACGGTCTGCTCGACGGATCCGAGGTCGGATGCGCCCGAGAGCGAGATGCGCCCGGTCGGCCGGACCGGAACGACGCCTGCCGGCACGAACTCGTCCTTCGACTCGCGCAGGAAGACGCGATAGCCGTCCTCGGTCGGGAGGAGCGCGTCCTCGGCGCCCCGGCCGTCGACGTCGAGAAGGACGTTGTTCCAGCGCACGTCGCCGGCCGGAACGGCGTGGAGCACGATGTCATCGCGCGAGAGGGCGAGGATCGGCGCCGGCTCGCTCGGCTTCCCGCCGAGGAACGACACCGTCACCACGCCGCGGGGCGTCAGCATGACGAGCTCGCGCGCGCCGTCCTCCTCGCGATCCCCGAGGTCGAGGAAGACCGCGTCCTCGGGCAGGTCGAACGCGAACGACGGCCGCTCCGGCATGCGGCCGCCCGCGAACAGGAATCCGGACGCGTGCCGACCATCGACCATGAGCAGGTCGCCGTCCCCGTCGCCGTCGATGTCGTCCGAGAGAATGACGTCCGGATTGCCTTCGGGCACGAGCGGCAACCGGTCGTACACGTCGGCGCCGATGGCCCCGAGCGCGAGCGGGAGGCCGATCAAGGCGAGGATCATCGTCCCACCGGCGTGACGATGACGACCCGGGGACCGCTACACGATAGGATTTCCGCCCGACCGTCGCCGTCGATGTCCTGCCCGAAGTACGAACCGGTGAGCTCGACCGCGGCCTCGAGGAACGGTTCCTGCTCGTAGGCAATCGGCGACTTCGAGAACCAGCTGTCCTCCGCGTAGCCTTTGCGTACGACGAGCATCTTCCGGCGCGCGTCGTAGGTCGAGAAGTCCGGCCGCCCGTCGCCGTCGAAGTCGGGTTGGAACGTCACCCAGCCGTAGGCGCCAACGTCGAGGAGCCGATCCGCCGGCATCGTGAGGGAATCCGAGAAGACCGGCTCGTCGGTGAAGCGGCCTCGCTCGGGCTCGAAGCGATGCACGAAGAACGTCACCTGGACCGCGTTCAGCATCGACTCCTTCAACTTCGAGAGCGCGTCGGTGCGCACCGTCGTGATGATCAGGTCGAGCGATCCGTCTCGGTCGAGGTCGAAGAGACGCGGCGGCGACGTGACGCCGTCGGTTCGAATCACCTGGCGTGGCTTCGGCCGCGTGTTCTTCGTCAAATCAGCGGCGAGGAGCAGCACGGTACGCGTCACGGCGCCGGCCATGAGACTGGGCCGCGCGACGCGTTGCGAGAAGAGCAGGTCGCAGCGGCGGTCGCCGTCGATGTCGAGCAGCTTTCCCTCGTTCGTGACCATGCCGCCCGACGATGCGGTCGACTCGGTCAAGCCGGTGAAATCGAGCACGACTTCCGGTGCGAGAGGCGCCCCGCTTCGCCCGAGGACCACGCGAACGAGCTCCTTCTCGAACGCGAGCACGAGGTCGCCCACGCCATCGCCGTCCCAATCGGTCGGCGTGGGTCGGGCGAGACGCGACGTCATGCGGAAGAACTCGTTCTGACCACGGCTGACTCCGTGCGCGGACTCGGAGATGAGGCGATGCGGCCCCTCGAACTCGCGCTTCACGGTGGAGCGGAAGAACACGTACCCGTCACGGGCGGGGATGAGCAGGTCCTCACGGCCGTCGAAGTCGATGTCCTTGGCGACGTCCACGAACGGCAGCGACGCGGAGACGGTCGCGCGAAAGAAGGAGGGAACGCCGACGATACGGCGTGGCGCGACGAACCCGGTCTCCCGAAACGCCGACGCGGAGAGCCCCTCGGTGTCGAGCGTCAAGACCTCGACGGCGCCGTCGCCGTCCAAGTCGGCCGCGTCGACGAAGAGGACATCGGTCGCGATCGGCAGGATCGCGTCGGGCTGACTCGCGAATCGCTTTCGGTCGCACCGGAAGACCGCGACGGCGCGGAACAGGTCGGAGCCGGCCTCGCGCACGACGGAGACGAGAGCGTCCCGGTCGCCGTCGCCGTCGACGTCCTCGAACCGGATCGCCTGGGCGACGCCCTCCACCCTCAGGTTCTGTTGGTCGGCGGCGGACTCGCCGCGCGCAGCGACGACGAGAGCGAGCCCCAGGATCATCATGACCGGCTTCGACATGCGGACGGCATATCCGAAACCGCCCGTCGTCCGCAACCCACGATCGCGGTGGGATCGACGATCGAGGTCGTGTCGATCCTACCGGAGGTCGGTGGCGAAGGTCGATGGCCGGAATCGAGTCCCCTCGGCTGCACGCCGGCCGCGCTCGACCATCGAGAGGACGGTGCCCAACGCCTCGATCGAACGAGAGATGCGGAGCACTTGGTGAAGGATGGAATCGAGCTCCTTCTGGATCGACGTCGAGGGGGGATGTCGCCGAATCAGCTCGACCGAACCGACGATCGCGGCCAGGGGATTGTTGATCTCGTGCGCGAGGGTCGACGCGGCGTCATCGGCCACTTTCTGCGAGAGATCCTCGCGCGCGCGAGCGATCGGTTCGCTGACGTCCTGCACGAGCTCGATGACCGATTCGACGGAGTCCGCGCGGCCGCGCACCGGAAACCCATGAATCGAGAGCGTCACTCGCCCTTCGTCGGTGTCGTAGTCCCGGAAGATCGAGTAATCGTCGCCAAGAGTCAACGCGTTCCGCCGCAGTGCGACGACCTCCGCGTCCTGCTGCGATCGCGTCGCATCCAGATAGACCTGGAGCGGCTTCGAATCGTTCGACGCCGACCCCGACAAGCTCGATGTCACTTGACCGTCCTGGTCGACGAGGAGCACACCTCCCTTTCCCCGCGCCAGGGCTCGCTCAAGTCGACGCGATGTCAGCGTCGTCATCAGATCCTTCTTGGTGTTCTCGGTGACTTCCAAAACGTTTCGATCCCCTTACGGATTTGCTCTTCCTTGCATCGGCCGTTCCGGCGGGCCTTGCGACGAAAAATCCCCATGTCGCGACACTTCCGTGAGCCGTTTTCCGCTGAGACGAAACCCGGGGACACGCCACAAGACGACGTAATCCCCGGTCTCGAATCCAGATGGAATCGTTCGTTCAAAATCCGGACAATCCTCCCTCGACGGCGAGCCGCTCCATCGGGGAAACCCGTTCCTGGTTCAGGAACGACTCGACGGCGCGTCGCTCGTCGCGGATCCTCGCCAGGTCGATCTCGGCCTGCAGCCGGATCGACTCGCCCTTCATCCGCTCTCTCAGGGCGAGGATCTGCTCCCGTTCGTGATCGAGCTCGACCTGCTGGCGCAGCAGGAGCTCGAGGCTGCTCGAGAAGACGTCCTTGATCCGCGGGTTGCTGGCGACCTCGTTCTCCAACTTGCGGATTCGGTCGTCCAACGCCCGCCGGCTGCGATCGATCGTGCGGAGCGTCTTGTCGGCCGCATTTTCGCGATCCTCGATGTCCCGCAGCGCCTTCTTCAGCTCCTTCTCCGCGTCGGAATCGGTTGCGCAGCGCGAGCAGGTCGCCGAGGCGCACTTGCGCGAGCTGGACCGCTTCGAGCCGCTCGCGCTGGACGAGTGGTGGGAGTGGGACGTCGCCTCGTGGACGTGCTCGCGGACGCTGTCGACGACCGCGCGGAACTTGCTGCGCCGCTCCTGCGAGGAGAACAGACACAGGAACAGCACCAAGAAGATGACGGTCGACGTGCGCATGGTTGTTCCTCGAACCCCTTACGTGTGGCCTCGCGAAGGGCGGGAGGCGTCGGGCCTCCCGCCCATGTCGCCGGGCGGCATCCTCAATGGACCGCCGGCACTCCGATCACGATCGCAGCCCCGCTCGGATCGCTCACCGAGATCGTCGTTCCGGAGAGCGCGTGGCGGATCTGACTGACCAAGTTCTCGTCACCACCGGCAGTCGCGGCCTCGTAGTCGATGCCGCCCTTCGGCTGGTCCGAGCCCGATTTCAACTGTTCGTCGAGCATCCGCTGCTGAACGTCGAGCTCCTTCTCGAACTCGGTGATCATCTCCCGCGCGCGGGCGAGATCGGAGTCGAGCGAGGACGTGTCGACGATGTCCTGGACCGTGGCCGCGAACGTCTCCTTGGCGCGGAACTTCTGGAGCTGCGCCTCGAGGAGCTGCACCTTCGACTGGAGCTCGGCGCGGAGCGATCCGGCACGGCCGACGTTCTCCTCCGCGATCGAGTGCGCCTTCTCCTTGGTGTTCAGTGTCTCGCGCATGCTGGCCACCGTCTGCTTCTGCACGTTGTAGAGCGAGAGCTTCTCGGCGGCGTCCCGTTCGACCTCGTCACGCGAGTAGACCACGCGACCAATCACGTACTCGCTCTTGTCCTGCGCGAGGAGCGCCGAGACCTTGTCGAGGACGTCCGCGCGCTTCCCGAGCGCGCGTTCACGCTCCTCGAGATCCTTGCGCAGACGTTCCGATTCGACACGATGCGAGATCGCGTCACGACGAAGACGCGTCGATTCCTTGTCCAGCCCCGAGATCTCCTTGTGGATCTTCTTGAGCTTCGCCTCCATCGACTGCACGTCGTCGAGCGCGCTTAGAACCTGGTCCTTGCCGTCGTTGAAATAGTCCTTCAGGCGCTCCGGCCCGACGAGCGCGTAAGTGCTCCCGCCGACCAGGGTCGCCAACATTCCGAGGCGGAAGAGGGGTCCCAACATTGATGTACTCCTTTCGTGAGTGTCGTGATTCTTGCTGTAGCGAGCCTCGGCCTATGCGGCCTGCGCCCCGATCAACTGCTGTTCCATTCGCCGCTCATTCAGTCGCCGCGCGGAGAAGAATGCGTCGACGATGCCGATGAGCCACGGAATGACGAACGGCGAGGTACAGAAGATCAGTACGGCCTTGAGGAAGTGGCCGTTGTAGACCTGCCCTCCGCCGGGAAAGAGCCCCGACAGCACGGACGCCAGCAACGGATCCTTCGCCAAGGACGTTCCCGTGACCACCGATCGGTTTGGCGAGTAAGGCAACGGCGGCGGACTCATCGCATCTTTGTCGCGCAACACGCCTTTGTAGCGCCGCGCGCAATCGGGACAGAACCCGAGCTTTCCGCCGTAACGCGGCAGGCGGTCACCGCAGTGACCGCAGAAAACGTCAAGCGGGTTGGACATCGGCCACCTTCCTCCGATCAAAGGTCACGAACATGCCGTAGAGGAGCAGCCCCGCGGGCCAGAGCAGATCAGGGTCGAGCGCCGGATACGCGGTGTTGCGCGCCGCCGTGAACACGGCGATCACGGCGCCGAAGAGTCCCCAGAACTTCTTTTGCAGTGCAACCGATGGGTCCAGCGAGATGCCGGCGACGCGCGCGTTGCGCTCATGCGCGACGGCGTAGCCATCGAACATGCTGAACACCCACAGGAAGAGCGGCAAGGGATCGGGAACCGCGTCGAGGTTCGCAGCGAGCACCCCGGTGGAACCGAGGAACAAGAGGCCGCGAACGAACCGACCCGCATAGATCTGGCCAAGTCCCGGAACCGCGGAGAGGATCGCCGCCACGATGGGCGATCGCCGCCCCGGCAGCTTGCGTCTGAGGTTCTCGGGCACGCAGGGGCGACAGTAGTTTCGACCACTGACCTTCGCCCGGCACTCGTTGCAGAGTTGGCTACCGCACTGAACGCAGCGTGCCGTCGCGTCCCGTTTCTCGTGGTGTGCGCAGGTCAAGTCCATCGCCGCCTCCGCGAAGTGGTCGTTCCAGCGTGGGCATAATGAAGCACGCTCCGTACCACGCGGAGTCCGGCGAATCAGATCCTCGCAAGTCATTCGTTGTCAGTCTGTTCCGATGCCGGCACGGGGTGACGCCCCGTTCCGCCGGGCTGTTCGAAGGGCGGACGGTGTTCGCGTCGCGTACACTCCCTGATCACGCCGGTCGCTCCGTATCGCGCCCGAGTCCCCCTCGGCGATCATTCCCTCACGGAAGCGGTGGAACGTCCTGGCCGCAGGTCCAGGGGAACTCCGTCCACTTCGCCTTCTTCCCGTTCGGGTCGACCACGAGCGCCTTGGCCTTCTCGGGCAGCACGCGGAGCGACTTCAAGAACTCGATCACGGCGTTGCGCTCGCCGCTCGTCCGGAGTTTCCACTTGGACGTGACTCCCGACGCCTCGCCGGCGTGCGCCTCGATCGCGTCGCGAAGCGTCGTGTACTTCCCGTGATGGAAGTACGGCATGCCGTCGGCGACTCCCCACAGGCGCGCGGTCAGGAAGCGACTGTTCCCGGCGAAGAACTCGGGGGTGCCTGGAACCTCGTGCATGTCGAGGGGTTCGCGGTTCGGGTCGGCCAAGCCGCTCGTGATGTCGTGGAGCTTCATGTCCGTGAACGCGAAGACCTCGATGACCTTCGTCCCCTTCTTCGTCGGAACGAGCCGCGGCAGCGGCAGGTTCTTCGACGTCAGGTCGACGGCGAGCGAGCCGAATCCGCTGTGATAGGCGTCGCCCTCCTGAAGCATGCCCTGCGGATTGAACGGGTTCGGTTCCGTGAAGGTCCAGTCGGTCAGCGGCAAGCACGGGACGTGACAGGACGCACACCCGACCTCCACGAAGACGTGTTCACCCTGCTGGATCACGCTCCGTAGCGCCTTGTTCTTGGGGATCACGCGCCCCGGCGGCGGCAGCGTCGCCTGGAACAACGACACGGCGGTGACGTCGCCTCGGGTCGCTTCGTCCGCGACGCCGTCCTGATCGATGTCCAGCCCGTCTCCGACGCGTTCGGACGCCTGCACACCGAGGTGGTGATTGAATGCCCCCACCGTGAACTGGCGGATCGAGACCGTCGCGCCCGCGTGGCTGAACGGGAGGATCACGAGGCTTGGCGGGTCGAGCGCGCCCGACGTCGCGAGGCTGCCCCCCGGAATCCCCACGACGCCGGTGGTGACCCAAGTGCCGTCCGCCGCGCGCGTGAGGGTTCCGAAGTCGAGACCCTTCGATCTCAAGCTCGCGGATCCGTCCGGAGGGATCGAATTGCGGATCGCCTGGAGGTCGATCGTGATCTCGCGCGCGAGCATCTCGACGTATCCCGCTCCGAACAGTGCTGGCGTCGAACGCGTGTTCCCGATCGTCTCGCTGCTCGTCGCGGCGCCCGACTCGTCGGCCGTCTCCTTGGTCGGGACCGCATCGGTCGGATCGAACGTCGCGAAGTCGAAGCGCTCGGCGAGGACGAACGCGTTCGTGAAGAACTCGCCGGACCCTCCCGGGCCCGGGTCGGCGTGACAGCCGGCGCAGGAGGTCGACTCGGGTGAGGAGAGCCGATTGAAGTTGCGGGGGAAGAGCAAAGGCTCCGCGGGATCGGCGAGCGGGGTTCCGGTTCCCTTCGTGAAGGGTCGGCCCATGCCGTCGAATCGCGTCCACTTCGTCGTGAAGAGGTGGCCGCCGTGACCGAGGAGATCCTCCAGCGACAGCGAGAACTCCTCGCCGGCGCCGAGGTGCATCGGCACGGCGCGTTCGTCGCCGATATCCTGTCCGGTTCCCGTCGCGCCTAGACCTAGACTTGCGGCAGCGGCGAAGCAGACGCCGCGGAAGCCGTTGCTCACCCATCGCATCTTCATCCTCCTGCGCCCGGCGCCGTCACTCGCTGAATACTCGCCGGAACGCGAATTGCCCGTTCGAGAGGAAGATCGACTGACCGAACGCGTTGTGGCCGGTCCCGGAGTACGTTCCCTGCACCTCGAGATGTCCCGGAGTGAACAGGACCTTGCCGCCGGCGAAGTTCAAGGTGAGCACGTCACCGGTCGGGGTCTCCACGACGGCCGTCTGCCCGAACGGGATCGACATCGTGTCCTCGGCGAAGGGGCCTTGGATCTCGCCGCCGTTGGTGAAGTCGAAACGGAAGGTCGAGCTCTGATCGATGTTCCCGGATGAGCCGACCACCGGACCGATGGTGACGTCGTTGAACTGTCCGTAACCGACCGAGATGGTGTGGCTGAGGGTGTACTCGTAGTCGCCGACGAGCTTGCCCGTCGTGAACACGTCCGGTTCGCCGACCGGGGGTGACCAGCCGCGAAGCACGAGCAGTGCGAAGAGGGCGTCGTGACCCTTCGGCGTGAGCACGAGATCGACGGCCAGGGGCGCCGCCAACGCTCCGTCGTAGGGAAGGCCATGAACTTCGATCGAGGATCCTTTCGGATCGTCGCGAACGAGCGCGATCTCGTCGATGCCGTCCAGATCGAGATCGATCGGCTCGATCGAGCGAACGATGCCTGCCCAGGGCGTGGAGTCCGTCGCCTGCATGAGCGGAGCGCCGAGCAGGTCATCCTCGCTGAGCGGCGCGCGCAGCACCTGGATGCGGTCGGGAAGACCCATGCTCCGTCGCACGATCGCGATCTCCTCCACGTCGTCCCCATCGATGTCGAGTCCGACCGCGGAGATCACCTCGTCGAACGGCGCGTGCCCGACGTCGAGGTACGAACCGAACGCGTCGCTCATCGCGCCGCGTTTCTTCTTGGGCAGGCCTCGGATCTCGAGCCGCTGCGTGCCATCGCCGACTTGACGCACGATCGCCGCTTCGTCGCGGCCATCGCCGTTCACGTCGACGGCGCCGATCGAAGTGATCACCCCGTACTGACCCGCCGCACCGATCTCGTCCTTTGCAGACGACGAGATCACGCCGCTGGTGTTGCCGAAGAGCACATCCGGCCGGAGATACGTCGTCAACTTGTAGCGACCGCTCTTCAGTTCGCGCAGCACGACGATCTCTTGCGCTCCGTCGCCGTCGACGTCCGCGCCGAACACGAACCGCACCGGCCGCGCCCCGCTTGCGCGGAAGAAGTTCAGATCCGACGCGTGCACCGGCGTGAGCGTCTTCGCACCGGGCGCCATCGGCCCGTGCTCATAGAGCGCGAGCTTCGCACTCGCGCCGCCGGAGACGCGCACGACGGCGACGTCGTCCCCGACGGGAGCCAATAGAACGAGCGGCAAGAGAATGGGAAACATCTCGATCCTCCTTCGTAACGAGGTCAGTGGTTCGCGCGAACCGGCGCTTCTGTACTGATCCCCCCGACTCGAGAACCGACGCATGGATCCGTTCCTGTCGCCGGGGGAATTCTGGACCGCGGACGCCCGAGAGGGGACGGTGCCCGAAGCCGACCTCGTCGCCAAACAAGCAAAGCATCGTCCATTCGGATCGACGTGATTTGCTCGGGACACGTGCAGGGCGAGGGGGACTTCGGCGCCGCCGTGGTGCGCGGCGGTAACGCCGTTACCACGGGGTACGGCGTGGATGCGAACCGGCGCGCAGGCTCCGGCGATCCCGATGCGTCAGGCGCCGGGCTCCGCGGCTCGCGCATCGACCGCGCGCGCTCGTTTCCTCGCGGTGAGGTATGCCTCGATGATCGCGATGGCCCAGACGAGCGACCCCGCCCCAATGTCCTCGCTCGCGGTGAACGCGACCAGCGCCCCGAGGAAGAAGATCATCGCCTTCCACATCTGCGCGTTGACGAGCTGTCCGAGCCCCGGGCCGAACATGCCGGCGACCGCGGGGACGAACGGCGACAACGGACGGTCCCCCGAATGGAGCGGACGCGTCGCGCCGAACCGCTCGCCGAGCACCTTCCGCGTGCGTCGCAGGAGCTTCTTCCTCACCTTCACGCGCGACTCGCGGAAGACGCCGGTGCCGGACAACAGGTCGTGCAGGGTCTCGCCCTTGCGCGTCATGAAGCACGCAAGGACGTCGAGCCCCACGACCGCGATGAGGACCTTCAGGATCAAGTCGACCGCGTTCGCGGCGACCTTGACGTCGAGGCCGAACAAGTCCACGGCCGCGAGGAGGTCGCGATGGCCGACCCGCCCGATGATCCAGGTGAGGAGAAGCGCGGTCGGTAGCAGGAAGAGCGTCCGGGCCAGTGCCGTGAACAACCCCGGTCCGCTTCCGTTGGTCCGGGCCACGCGAAGGCGAAAGAACCGCTTGCCGAGCGAACGGCCGCCGAATCCATCGCCGAGGGCCATGTAGGCGACGATCACGACGAACAGCGCGAGCACGTCCTCGACCTCGCCGGGGATCAACCGGAGCACCAACGCTCCCACACCGACCGCGACGCCGCTGTCGAGCAGCACGGCGAAGCCACGTCGAACGCGCGACGCGCGGTGCAGCCGAACTCGTCCCTCATCCTCGTCGTCGACGATCGGCGACGGGCTCGACATGCCGGCTCGCCCGGATGCGCTCTCGGATGGTGCGGTGACCGGCTCGCCGCTGGACACCGCGACGAGGTCGTCGATCAGGTCGTCGTAGTCCTGGTACCGCTTCTCGGGGTCCTTCGCCATGCAGCACATGATCACGCGCGCGAGCGGCTCCGGCACCGTCGAGTTGCGGCTCGTGAGCACCTCCGGGGCCTCGTTCACGTGACGCATGATGATCGAGACCGCACCCTCCGCCTGGAACGGCGGATCTCCGGCGAGAAGGTGGTAGAACGTCGCGCCGAGCGAGTAGATGTCGGAGCGCTCGTCGACCGGCTTGCCGAGGCCCTGCTCGGGCGAGAGGTAGAACGGCGTGCCGACGACGGCGCCCGTGACCGTCAGGCGGGACTCGGAGTCGACCGTCTTCGCGAGCCCGAAGTCGACGATGCGCAGGTTTCCCTCTCCGTCCACGAGCAGGTTCGTGGGCTTGACGTCGCGATGGATCAACCCGTGCTCGGCCGCGACGGAGAGCCCGACCGCTGCCTCCTTCATCAAATGAACGGCACGAGGCGGATCGAGCGGCCCGCGCTGTTCGAGGATCTCCTCCAAGTTCTGCCCGTCGATGAACTCCATCGCGAAGAACGGCAGGCCGTCCGCGGCGCCGCTGAAGAAGACCCGCGCGATGCGCGGGTCCGACAGCCGGGACAGCGCCTTCGACTCGCGTTGGAACCGAGCCACGAAATCGGGTCGCTGCGCGAGCTCGGGCGAGAGGACCTTCAGCGCGACACGATCGCCTCTCTCGTCGTTCATGGCTTCGTAGACCGAGCCCATCCCGCCGCGACCGATGCGTCGTTGGATCCGATACGGTCCGAGCATCGTCCCCTCGGGCAGTCCGCGAAGCGCGGACTGCACCGTCATCCCGACCGCCGACAGCACCTGGGTGGAGCGTACGACGGTCTCGCCGCCGGCCGGAACGGACGCGACCACCGAGACGTGGCGGCGTGGCAGGACGTTCTGCATGCTGCATCGCGGGCAGGCATGAGGCGTCCCGCGGCCGTCGTCATCGACGGTGAAACGCGCCCCGCAGGTGCAGACGATGTCGGCCGTCTCTCCCTCCTTCACGCCGCCGCGGCCGGTTCAACCGTTCGGCGGCTCGAGTCCGTACAACTTGATCTTCTCGTAGATGTTCGTTCGGCCGATCCCGAGGATCTCCGCCGCCTTGGACTTGTTCCACCCGGTGGACTCGAGAATCTCACGAATGTGCTCCTTCTCGATCTCCTTCAGGCTCAGGGCCGCGGCCGATTTCGCCGAGGTGGTGGTCGGACCCCGCACGACTCGGTCCGGCAGGACGTCGTCCGCGTCGATCCTATCCGATCGGCTGAGGATCAGCGCCCGTTCCAATACGTTCCGCAGCTCGCGAACGTTCCCGGGCCATCGATACTCGCGAAGTCGCGCGATCGCGGCATCGGTCAACGTGGGTGCGGCGAGTCCGGACTCGCGCGCGAGCCGCTTCAAGAGATGCCGCGCGAGGAACGGGATGTCCTCGTCCCGCTCCGCGAGCGACGGGACCCGCAGCTCGATGACGCGGATGCGGAACAGCAGGTCGGCACGGAACGTCCCGTCCGCCACCGCTTGATCGAGGTCGCGGTTCGTCGCCGCGACGATCCTCGCGTCGGAGCGGATCTCCTTGCCGCCGCCGACTCGATAGAAGCGCTTCTCTTCGAGGATCCGCAGCAGCTTCACCTGGACCTCGATCGGGAGATCGCCGATCTCGTCCAGGAAAAGCGTTCCGTCGCGCGCCATCTCGAACCGACCGATGCGTCGTTCGTTCGCGCCGGTGAACGCACCCTTCTCATGGCCGAACAGTTCGCTCTCGACCATGGTCGTCGGGATCGCGCCGCAGTTGACCGCGATGAACGGTCCGTCCCGGCGGCGGCTCCAGTCGTGGATCGCCCGGGCGAACAGCTCCTTGCCCGTTCCAGTCTCGCCGGTGATCAGGATCGTTACGTCGGTCGACGATGCGCGTCGCGCGACGTCCATCACGCTTTCGAGCGCAGCGGACTTCCCAACGATCTCGAGCCCACCCCTCGCCGCCGCTCGCAGCGAGCGGTTCTCGGCGATGACGAGCTCCTGTCGCCGCAGATTCTCGGCCGCGAGCGCGAGCTGACGCGCGACGAGGGTGACGAGCCGCAGCTCGGACTCGCCGACCCGCCGCGACGAGGGGCCGGCCGAGAGATAGAGGGCGCCCGACGTCCGCCCCTGCACCGCGATCGGAGCGCAGAGGATCTTCGCGCCCTCGACCCCGACGAGGCTCGCCGCTCCCTTGAGCCGATCGTCCTCGCGCGGGTCGTTGGCGAGCACCGCCTCGCCGGTCTGGTAGACGTGCTCGATCACGGTACGGCTCGGTCGTCGTGACGCCCCGCCGGTCGTGACGCGTACGGCGGGCTCGGCGTTGGGGTCATCGCCGACCAGGACCGCTCCATCGTCCATCTGCAGGGTCTCGAGAAGCGCGTCGAGCGACTGTCGAAACAGGTCTTCCGGGGATCCCCCGGCGTTGATCGCGTCGATGACGCGGCACAGCGTCTTCAGATGATCGACGGCGCGACCGGAGGCGCCGAGGTCGACGGGGTACTCGGACTGCCGAGCGTTCAGGGCGATCTGGATCGTCTCCGCGCCCACGACCGGGGTCTGACGATTCCCCTCGTCGCTCGCGCCGCCGTTCACGCGGAAGAGGCATCGACCGACGAGGAACTCGTCCCCGGGACCGAGCACCGCCCCGCGTACGCGTTCGCCGTTGATGTAGGTACCGTTCGTCGAACCGAGGTCCTCGAGCTCGAGCATGCCGTTCTTGACCGACAATCGACAGTGCCGGCGCGAGACGCCGTCCTCGTCGACGGCGATCTCGTTCTCGGGCGCGCGTCCGACGGTCGCTCCGTCCTGTACGTGGAAGACGAGCTCCCCATCCGGACGGTTCACCCAACGAAGGCGGAAGGTCTCGGTCATGAGACCCGACAGTATGGAGTAAAGCGGGCCGAACGAG
Source organism: uncultured Phycisphaeraceae bacterium (assembly GCA_964649825.1). Classification (GTDB taxonomy): domain Bacteria; phylum Planctomycetota; class B15-G4; order B15-G4; family JADJEK01; genus CAZYQW01. The sequence continues at coordinate 31,024 of CAZYQW010000138.1, forward strand.
AACCGCCGAGGAACCGCGCCGCGTTCCCCCCTATTTCTTCTGCTTCCCGCAGACCTTGCAGACCTCCACGACCTTGGTGGTCCAGTACCCCGGCTTGACCTCGACCTCCTTGTAGATCGGCTTGCCGTCCTTGTCCTCGCCGACCTTGATCTTCTTGGTCTTCGGCGGGATCCACTTGTCCCGGACCTTCTTCGTGTCCCAGTTGTGCTTGTGGTCCGAACCTCGGATGAAGGCTGGCGCGCCCCCCGCGTCCGGCGGCGGCATGGCGGGGACGCTGGTGGCCAGCAGCATGAAGATCAGGGTCGTGATCGGGAATCGCATCCGTCTCTCCATTTCAGTGGCGTCGAACCATCGCTGCCGAGCCGGTCCGGTTCTGGGAGGCGTCGCACACCCCCCGAGCCGCCGGGCATCACACACGTGCCATACCAACCGACTCGGTGAGAAGGAGGCGCGCGCGTAATCACCTACCGAGTCGCTGGTTCTGGCGCCTCGCCGGAATTCGGCCGGATGCTCTTCGCCGGGCCACCGTTAGGATCCGCTAACGACGCGGCGCGCGATCGTTAGGAATCCCCGACAGCGCCGTCCCGGACCCAGCTCGATGATGGACCGTTCGCGAGAGATCTCCGCTGGCATGCTCGACGAGGATCCCGTCTTCATCGCCGGCATGCCTCGCACCGGGACGACGCTGCTCCGGCGCACGCTCGCCCGCCACCCGTCGTTCGCGGCCACGGACACGCGCGGACCGGAGACGTTCGTCTTCGCCCGACCCGATCGCCTGGCGAGCCTGCTCGAACCCGCGGGGGAACGTCTGTTCCACTACCTTCTCGATGACGAAGCCGCCGCGCGGGCGATCCTCGATCACATCGCTGCGATCCCTCCGGACGACGGGTTCGCGCCGCGGATCCGCATCTACTTCCACTTCGCGAAACAAGCCCGCGGCGTGCGGCGGCTGCTCGAGAAGACGCCGAGCCACGTCCACCACCTCGACGAGATGAAGCGGACCTTCCCCCGTGCGAAGTTCCTCCTCTGCGTGCGCCATCCGGTGGAGATCTACGCGTCGATGCGCAAGCGCCACCAGAAGGCGAGCGGCCGGGGCGAAACCGCCGGCGCGAAGATGCGCTGGATGATCCAGAGTCCCGAGCAGTTCGGCCGATCGTTCGAGGAGTGGGTCGAGCTCATCGAGCGAGGCGTCCGCGATCTGGGCGACGACGCGATCTCGATCGGATACTCCGAGCTGACCGATCGCCCGCGTGCGCTGCTCCCTCGCATCTGTGCGTTCCTCGATGAGCCGTACGAGGACTCGTGGTTCTTCGACGACGTCGACGTGAAGCGTGACGAGCTCGGCTCTCCGATTCCGTCGGGACGTATCGTGCCGAACCCGTCGTCGTGGCGGGACTACGTGGACGAGGAGGAAGCAGCGGCGATCGAACGACAGGTCGCCGACTCGATGCGACGACTCGGATTCGCTCGGGTCACGAACTGACGGAGAGACGTTGTCGCGGAAGCGACCGCTTGCCCTTCGCTACGATGGGCCGCGTGGGACCGACTGGATCCAACCACCGGGAATCGCCGCCTGCCCCTTCGACCTCGCTGGTCTTCCGGCTCGAAGGCGTCACGAAGGTCTACGCGATGGGAAACGTCGACGTGCACGCCCTGCGCGGCGTCGACCTCGACGTCGCGGAGCATGAACTGCTCGTCCTGCTCGGGCCGTCGGGGAGCGGGAAGTCGACCTTGCTGAACATCCTCGGCGGCCTCGACGTGCCGACGGCCGGGCGCGTCTCGTTCCGCGGCGAGGATCTGACGTCGGCAGACCGCGACCGGCTCACCGAGTTCCGGCGCAAGCACGTCGGGTTCGTCTTCCAGTTCTACAACCTGATGCCGAGCTTGACCGCGCTCGAGAACGTCCAGGTCGTCACCGACATCGCGACCGACCCGCTCGCGCCGAAGGACGCGCTCGACATGGTCGGCCTGCGCGCCCGCGCCAACCACTTCCCGTCCCAGCTCTCGGGCGGCGAGCAGCAGCGGGTCGCGATCGCGCGCGCGATCGCGAAGCGGCCGGAGGTCCTCCTCTGCGACGAACCGACCGGCGCGCTCGACGTCGAGACCGGCCAGAAGGTCCTCGAGGCGATCCGGATCGCGAACCGCGAGCTCGGCGCCGCGACCGCGGTAATCACCCACAATGCCGCGATCGCGCGCATGGCCGACCGCGTCGTCCGTATCGCCGACGGTCGCATCGCGCGGGTCGACGTGAACGCGTCGCCGGTCGCGCCGACCGAGATCGAGTGGTGACCGGATGCGCGGCTTCCTCGCCCTCGACGTCAAGGCACTGCGCGACATCGGCCGCTTGAGGGGCCAGCTCGCCGCGATCGCGGTCGTGATCGCGTGCGGCGTGGGCACGTACGTCGGAATGCGATCGACGATGCGCTCGCTCGACTCGACGCGCTCGCGCTACTACGCGAAGCAACGGTTCGCGGACGCGTTCGCGCGCCTGAAGCGCGCGCCGGAGCGCGTGGCCGCCGAGCTCGCGGCGATTCCCGGGGTCGCGACGCTCGAGACGCGAGTCGTAGCGGACGTCACCTTGGACGTACCGGGCGTGACCGAGCCCGCCACCGGCCGCCTCGTCTCCCTTCCCGATCGCGGCGCGTCGACGTTGAACGCGGTCTGGATCCGCGGCGGTCGCTATCCGCAACCGAATCGCTCCGACGAGGTGCTCGTCGGCGAGGCGTTCGCGACCGCCCATCGTCTCACGCTCGGCGCGAGAATCGGTGCGCTCATCAACGGCAAGCACGAGCTGCTTCGCGTCGTCGGCATCGCGCTCTCTCCGGAATACACGTACGCGGTCGCGCCCGGCGTCGTCATCCCCGACGACCGCCGCTTCGGCGTGTTCTGGATGCGCCGCGAAGCGCTCGCGGCCGCGTTCGACATGCGCGGGGCGTTCAACGACGTCTCGTTCGGCCTCGCGCGAGACGCGATCGCCGAAGCGGTGATCCACCGCGTCGACCACGTCCTCGATCGCTACGGCGGCTTCGGAGCCATCGCGCGGCGCGACCAGGCGTCCGCGTTCTTCCTGGAGAACGAGCTGTCGCAGCTCCGCACGTTCGCCTGGATCCTGCCGTCGATCTTCCTCGGGGTGGCCGCGTTCCTCCTGAACGTCATCGTCGGCCGCATCATCGCCGGCCAGCGCGAGCAGATCGCTGCGATGAAGGCGTTCGGCTATCGCGATCGCGAAGTCGGCGCGCACTACGCCAAGCTCGTCGGCCTCGTGCTCGCGGCGGGAACGGGTCTCGGCCTGCTGCTCGCGTTCTGGATGGGCGAAGCGATGACGCGGCTGTACTCCGAGTACTATCGCTTTCCCGAGCTGCCGTTCGAGGCTGGCGCGCGAGACGTGCTCGAGGGTGTCGGCATCAGCGCCGCCGCCGCCGTCGCTGGGACGTTCGCCGCGATCCGAAGGACGGTGGACCTCGAGCCCGCCGTCGCGCTGCGCCCCGAGTCGCCGCCCGTCTACCGCCCGACGATCGTCGAACGCGTGGGCCTCGCCCGCTTCCTCCCGACGACCGCTCGCCTCGTCCTGCGAGAAGTGGAGCGAAAGCCCGCCCGCTCCGCGATGTCGGTGGTCGGCATCGGGCTGGCGATCGCACTCACCGTCTTGAACTCGTTCACGTTTGACTCGATCCAGCACATGTTGAACGTGCACTACGGGCTCGGCCAACGGGAGGACGTGTTCCTCACGCTCCGGGAGCCGCGGACCCTCGACGCGCTCGTCGAGATCGAGCATCTGCCGGGAGTGCTCCACGCCGAACCGGCGCGCAACGTCCCGGTGCGGCTGCGGGCGGGCCACCGTTTCCGTTCCGCCACGATCACCGGCTTGACGCCGGATGCACGGCTGACGTCGCTCTTGGACGCCGACCTTGCAGACGTCGCCATCCCGGCGGCGGGGCTCACGCTCTCGCGCAAGCTCGCCGAGTTGCTCGGCGTCGGCACCGGCGACCGCGTGCACGTCGAGGTGCTCGAGGGCCGGCGCCCTACGTTCGACCTGGAGGTCGCCCGCGTCGTCGAGTCGTTCGTCGGCCTCTCCGCCCACATGGAGCTGTCGGCCCTCTGCCGGCGCCTCGGCGAGGCCGATACGCTCGATGCGGCGCGACTCCTGATCGACGACCGGCGCCGCGACGAGTTGAACGCCGCCGTCAAGGACACGCCCGCCATCGCTTCCGTCACGTCGCGCGACGACACGCTCGAGAACGTACGCCGGATGATCGACGAGAACCTCGGCACGTGGGTCATGATCAGCCTGTCCTACTCTCTCGCGATGTCGTTCGGCATCCTCTTCAACATCGCGAGGATCGCGCTGGCGGAGCGGGCACGCGAGCTCGCCAGCCTCCGCGTGCTCGGGTTCCGGCGCGGCGAGGTGAGCGCCATCCTCCTCGGCGAGCTCGGGCTCTTCGTCGCGGCAGCGATCCCGATCGGGCTCTTCCTCGGCCGCATCCTCGCCGAGGCGCTGGTTCGAACCCCCGGATTCGACAACGAGCAGTTTCGTCTCCCCCTCGTCATCTCTCCGGCCACGAACGCGCTCGCCGTGGCGACCGTCCTCGTCGCCGCGGCGCTGTCTGGATTCAGCGCTTGGCGCCGGCTCGACCGGATCGACATCGTGGAGGTCCTGAAGTCCCGTGACTGACGCCCCGTCGCCGAAGACCGGTAGACTCGGCGTGGAACGCCCATGAAGACGCTCGTTCGCCGCTTCGTCTGGATCTCGCTCGCCGCCCTCGTCGTGGTGCTGATCGTGCGCGCGTTCCGTGGCTCCCCCGTCCTCGTCGACGTCGCGACGATCGGCCGCGGACTCCTGCGCGTGACCGTGGACGACGACGGCCGAACCCGCGTGCGCGAGCGATACACGATCAGCGCGCCGATCCAGGGTCGCCTGCTGCGGACGCTGCTCGATCCCGGCGACCTGGTGCGCGCGGGAGAAACACCGGTCGCCGAGTTCGTCCCGATCGCCCCCGAGCTCCTCGACGCACGGACCCGCGCCGAGGCCGAGGCGCGGACGCGCCGCGCGGAGGCGTCGCTCCACGAAGCGGAGGCCCGCGAGGAGCAGGCGGAGGCCGACCTCCGCTACGCGGAAACGCTGCTCGAGCGCGTCCGCGAGCTCGCCGCGGAGGGGATCGAGGGGAAGAACCGGCTCGACCTCGCGATGCGCGACGAGGAAAGCGCCCGCCAGGGGAGACGGGCCGCCCAGTTCGCGGTCCAGGTCGCGGCCTACGAGCTGGACGCGGCGCGCGCGAGCCTCATCGAGGCGACGCCGGACGCGGTCGGACCGGACGACACCGACCCGGACGAAGGGAACGCGAACCCCGCCGACGCCTCGACCCGATCCGTCGAACGGGTGAATGGGGACGGACGGCTCCTGCTCCGCTCGCCGATCGACGGCACGGTCCTCCTGGTCTTCGAGGAGAGCGCTCGCGCGTTGTCGGCCGGCGCTCCGATCCTCGAGGTCGGCAGCATCGCCGCGCTCGAGGTCGTCGCCGATTACCTCTCGCAGGACGCGGTCAAGATCCGCCCGGGAATGGAGGTGCTCGTCGAGGGGTGGGGCGGGGCGACGAACGACGACGAGGCGACGCTTCGCGGTCGCGTCCGCGTGGTCGAGCCGTCGGGCTTCACGAAGGTCTCCGCGCTCGGCGTGGAGGAACAGCGCGTGAACGTGATCGTCGATCCGGTCGGACCACCCGAGGACTGGGCCGTCATCGGTGACGGCTACCGGGTGGAGCTCCGCGTCGTCCTCTGGGAGGAAGAGAATGCCTTGATCGTCCCGACGGGAGCGCTGTTCCGTCGGGGGGGCGACTGGTCGGTGTTCCTCGTCGAGAATGGCCGCGCGCGGCGCCGGACGATCGAGATCGGCCGCCAGAACGGCCTCGAAGCGGAGGTCGCGAACGGCCTCCGCGAAGGGGAACGCGTCATCCTCTATCCGAGCGACCTGCTGGAGGACGGCACCCGCATCGAGCCGCGCTGATCCGGGCGGCCGCGGGCGCCGAAAGAGCGAATGGAGACCGCAACGCTTCAAGCCGCCGGCGGACTCGGGCTGTTCCTCTTCGGCATGCTCATGCTGACGGACGGCCTGAAGAGCGCGACGGGGACGTGGCTCGCGGCCGCGCTGCGCCGCTTCACGCGCAGTCCCGCGAGAGGAGCTCTGACCGGGGCGGTCGCGACGGCCGTGATCCAGTCGTCGTCCGCGACGGCGGTCGCCGCGGTGGGGTTCGTCAGCGCGGGCATCTTGGCGTTCACGCAGGCGCTCGGGGTCATCTTCGGAGCCAACGTCGGGACCACGATGACGGGGTGGCTGGTCGCCGTCTTCGGCCTGCGGTTCGACGTCGGCGGGATCGCGCCGCTCTTCGTCCTGCTCGGTGCGCTCGCTCGCGTCACCGGCCGCCCGCGCCTCGGGACGTGGGGCATCGCGCTGGGCGGGTTCGGCCTGGTCTTCGTGGGCATCGATGTCCTCAGCGGCGCGATGGCGGCGCTCGAGGAAACGCTGACGCCGCAGAGCTTCCCGCCTGACACGTGGTCCGGTCGCCTTCGCCTGGCGCTGCTCGGCGTCGTGATCACCGTGGTCACTCAGAGCTCGAGCGCCGGCGTCGCCGCCGCGATCACCGTCGTCCACGCCGGCGCGATGACGCTGCCGCAAGCCGCCGCGCTCGTCGTCGGGATGCACGTCGGCACGAGCGCGACCGCCGCGCTCTCGACGATCGGCGGATCGACGCAAGCGAAGCGCACCGGCTGGGCGCACGTCATCTACAACTGCATCACCGGCGTCCTGGCCTTCGGCCTGATACCCGCGTACGTCGGCCTCGTCGATGCATGGTCGGGCGGAGATCCGTCCCATCCGGAGTTGCTGCTCGTTCTGTTCCACTCGGCGTTCAACGTCACCGCGGCGCTCATCGCTCTCCCCCTCACGAATCGGTTCGCCGCGTTCATCGAGCGCGTCATTCCCGAGCCCGCGGACTCGATGGCACGCCGGCTCGACCTCTCGCTGCTGCGCGAGCCGGCGCTGGCCGTCGCCGCCGCCGCGGACGTCGTCGGCGTCCTCACCGCCCGGGTGTTGGAGCGTGCGTCGCGCAGCCTGATCCGCCTGACGTCGCCCTCTCCGTCGGGGCCGCTCGCCGAGCTGAAGCAGGCGATCGCGTTCCTCAGCGAGCTGAAGACCGCGCCGGCGGACGGTCGGGTCCACGACCGGCACGTCGGGCTCATGCACGTCTTCGATCACCTGAATCGATTGGACCTGCGCGTTCGCTCGCGCCGCCTCGAGGGCGACCAGGACACGGACGTCCTCGACGAGCGAGCCCGACAGCTCGCGCAAGAGCTCGCGGGGATGGCCCGCCGCCTCCGCGACAAGGAACTCACGCTGGACGCCGACGCCGCACGTCGAAGCGCGAAGGCGTTGCGCGAGTTCGAGAAGCGCTACCGCCGTCAGATGCTCCAAGACGCCGCGGCGGGCGCCATCGACGACCCGATCGCGCTCGCGCGGCTCGACGAAGCGCGGCGAGTGAGTCGCATCGCCGATCACGTCCGCCGGATCGCACGCCACTGGAACCGTGCCGCGGCGAAGGTCGGATGAACGTCACGAACGAGGCGAGCCTGTCATCTCGAATCGGATCTCCCCGTTGTCGAGCCGACCCGTTCGTTCCCATCCCGCCGCGTCATAGAACCGCTCCGCGCGCGTGCCCGGCGCGGTTCCCAGCCAGACGGGCTGCGAGCCGACCTCGAACAGCCACCGCATCATGACGTCGTGGAGCGCGCGTCCGATGCCGCGGCCTTCATACGCCGGGTCGACGAAAAGCGCCCAGACGTTGCGCCGCACGTCGTCGGCCACAGCGAAGCCCACGACGCGGCCGTTCTCCTCGAAGACCCACCCGCGCCCGTCACGCTCCAGCATCTGCTGATACTGTTCGGGGGTGATTCGGGTGGGTGACGACAGCGCGTTCTCGGTCACCGCGAGCCGCACGCGATGCATGGCGGCGACGTCGGCGAGGACGGCGACCCGGATCGTCATGCCAGCCGCGGCCCGACCGGGGTCGAGCTACCCTTCCTCGATCTCGACCACTTCGAGCCACTTGGCGTCATTCACGAGCAGACGGATCTCGAACGCGGGCTTGGACCGCTCGTTGAAGTCGACGTCGACCTCGATCGGCCGGCCCCCGGCCACCTTGGCGAGGACCTGCGTCAACGCCTTCGGGAGGGCCGTCCGCTTCGCCTCATCGACCTGCTTGATCGCATCGAGCACCCGCGTCTCCTTCTCGCTCGGCTCGACGACCGTGGTCGAGACGACGTCGCCGGTCACCGCGTCGACGCGCAGGCTCCAAATCCCCTCGGTGTTCATCACCTCGACGTCGAAGTACGCCTTGCCATCGACGACCGCCATCTCCACCTCGAGCGGGAAACCGCCCGGCACGGCTGCCTTCGCCGACTTCACGGCGTCGACCAGTTCGATCTTCGCCTTCGCCAACGCTTCGGCCGGATCGAACGTGGTCTCGCTGCAGCCGCAAACGACGGCGGCGACGAGGACGAAGGAGAACGAAGTCACGGTGCGCCAGCTCGACATGGTGATCTCCGGCCGGATGGTCGAGACGCGACAGGTCAGCAAACCGACCCGGCTACGTCAATGATTCCCGAACGCTCTTCCAGGTCAGGCCCTGCTGGAACGCGAACTGGCGCCAGGAATTCGCGCTCGCCCCTCCGAAGTACTGGGCGCATTCGTCGTCGTCCGGGAGCCCTCGGAAGTGGATCATCGTGCGCCGGATCACTTCCTTGACCGGGCCCTCGCCGTGCTTCTTCTTCATCTCGGGAAGGGTCATCGACAACTCGCCGCCGAGAATCCGTCGCATCAGCTCGCCCGCCGACGCGCCTCCTTCGGTCGTCGCCGCCGGCTTCTCGATCACGCGCTCCACGGCCGCCCGCGTGACGACCTCATCGCCGGGATCGACCTCGCTGAAGAGCCGCTCGATCGTGTGCTTGAGCTGCCGGACGTTGCGCGGCCAGTCCTGATCGACGAGCACGGCCAACGCGGCGGGCTCGAACCGGTTCAGCCCCGCGATGCCGAAGCGCCGCCGGTACTCGTCGAGGAAGTACGCGGCAAGCAGCGGCACGTCCTCGATGCGCGCCGAGAGCGGAGGGAGGGAGATCCGCAGCACGTTCAGGCGCTCGTAGAGGTCGGCGCGGAACGACCCCTCCTCGGCGGCCGCCGCGAGGTCGACGTTCGTCGCGGCGACGAACCTCAGGTCGGCGGAGAGGTCGCGCGTGCTGCCCAGCGCACGGTACTTCCGCTCCTCGAGCACGCGCAGGAGCTTGGCCTGGATCTCGAGCGAGATGTTGCCGATCTCGTCCAGGAAGAACGTGCCGCCGTCGGCCGTCTTCAGAAGGCCCTCCTTCTTCACGTCGGCGCCGGTGAACGCCCCCCGCTCGTGACCGAACAGCTCGCTCTCGACGAGGTTGCCCGACGTCGTGGTCAGATCCGCCTTCACGAACGGCTTCGACTTCCGGCCGGAGAGGTCGTGGATCGCGCGCGCGACGAGCTCCTTTCCGGTGCCGGTCGGTCCGAGAATCAAGACGTCGCTCGGCAGCGGCCCGGCGCGGCGGATGCGCCGGAACACCTCCTGCATGACGAACGACTTCCCCACCTGCCCGGCGAGGAAGAGCCGTGGGTCGCCGCGGATCTCGTCGGCGGCCTCGCCGACGGTGCGCGACGCGACCCAGCCGAGCGCGTCGTCCGAGACTTGCTCGCGAAGATAGCGGTTCTCGCGCCGCAGCTTGCGGACGCCGCGCGACTCGCCCTGGCACACGAGCGCGACCCCCTGGATCCGTTCCCGCAAGCGGAGCCAGGTCACGCCGGGATCCTCTGCATCGGTCTTCGCGAGCAGCGAGCCGTCTCCGACGCCCCAGTTCTGCAGCCGCAGGCCGTCGCGCACGTCGAGCGAGCCCTCGTACGCCGTCATCAGGATCGGCTCGACGTCGGGCCAGCTCTCCTTCGCGAGGCGGATGATCTCGAGCCCGTCCTTTGCCCCCCCGCCCACCTTCTCGAAGTTGAGGTCGGTCACGAGCACGTCGAACGCCTCGCCCTCCGCGATCAGCGCTTCCACGCCGGCCACGCTCGACGCGGTCTCGGCATCGATCAGCTCCGCGAGCGGCGTCGCGACGTTCTTCACGAATCCCTTCACGACGCCGCCCGAGTCGTCGCAGAACAGTACGCGGACCTTGCTCAATGGGGACCTCCTTCGAACGCGCGTTCCAGGTCGTCCGGCAGCACGAGCTCGAACGCCACCGTCCGCGCCGACCAATCGAACACACGCGCGGACACGGATCCAGAGTAGTACTCCTTCACGAAGTAGCGGATCAAGAAGAGTCCGAGCCCGGTGCCGCCGCCGCGCCCCGGCTCGAAGCATTGGTCGAGGATCTCCTCCACTCGCGCGCGGAGCTGGTCCTCGCTGCACGGCTCCATGCCGGTGATCCTCGGCAGGCGCAGGCGGCCGCTCGCATCGGCCACCACCTTGACGTCGTTGATGAAGCGAAGATGGACTTGGCCGTCCCGCTTCGCGGCCTCCACGACGATCGGCACCTCGCCCGAGCAGTTGCGCAGCGCGTTCTTGAACAACTCGTAGAAGAAGAACTGCAGGATTCCTCGCTTGCCCTGCCGGATCACGCGGTCGTCCGCGTCGTCGCCCTCGAAGCGCACTTCGAGAGGAAGGTCGAGGAACTTCCGGCGCTGCTCGACGACCGCGGGGTCACGCGATTCACGCGGCAGGTCCGCGATCTCGACCTCGCCGACCCGGCGCCGGATCTCGCGAAGCGTCGGCTCGATCGCGATCGAGGTCAGCCCGGACGGCCGGACCTTTCCCTCGAGGGTTTCCTTCCGCGCGCGCGCGAACTCGCCGAGGAACTGGATGAACCCGAGGCGCGCCTTGTTCGACTCGTGGATGAAGCGCAGGTTCCGCCCGACGATCTCCGGCACGTCGCCGCCTTGCTCCGCGATCGCGTCGAGCGCCTCCTCGCCGTACGCGTCGTAGGCGAGGATGTCGTTGCCGATCGTGTGCGTGAGGCCCGCGGTGAGCGCGATCCAGTTGTCCTTGTCGCGCTCCTTCACGGCCAGCTCCCGCTCGACCCGCGCCGCCTCGCGGCGCTGGACGACGCGCTCGAAGTTGAACCGCAGCGACGAGAGGATGTAGAGGGTGGCGAGGATCAGGATCGAGACCGCGATCCGCTCGGAGAAGACGCGGGCACGGTCCGCGCGGAACAGCTCGCGCTGCGCCTCGATCTCGGCGTGCCCGCTCAGCGCTTCGGACAATCCCTCGCGCAGCTCCTCCTGCGTGGTCATCACCGAAGCGGAGATCGCGTCGCGGAAGAAGTCCTCGTAGACGAACCGCCGATAGTCCGTGGGGAGCGTCAGGTTCTCCGCCTCTGCACGATGCTCCAGCCGTTCGATCGCTCCGAGGATCGCGGTGTCGGCCTGGTCGATCCGAGCCCGAGCGTGCTCGAAGCCGTCGCTCAGCCGGCGCTCCAGCGCGCGCTCCTCGCCGGCGGTGAGGTCGCGTCCCAGCTCGGCGGCCACGTCATGGAGCAGACGGTCGCGGGTCTCGATCGCCCTTCGATACACCTCGAACGCGTCGTCCAGCGATCCGATCCCGCCGCCCGGATCGAACGCGCCGTGCGCGCCCGCGAAGAACGGTTCCTCGGCGACCGGCGCCGACCAGCTCCGATGATCGTCGATCCTCGCCCTCAGGTTCTGCCGATAGACGTCGTCGAGATCGCGATCCGGGACGGGGCCGAGGAGCGGCTGCCGGACCAGATCGGCGGCGGCGCGCTTCTGCGCTCGGAACCTCTCCAGGTCGGCCTGTTGCGTGAAGTAGACGTTCACGATCACGAGGCCGTACATCGCGACGACGCCGCCGACGAACGGACCCCACGTACGAAACCCCCACCGGGGGTTCCGAAGCAGCGAGAACGAGAGCAGCGCGTAGATGAAGAACAGCGCGGGATCGAGCGGGCTCGCGACGCCGCCGCTGTAGACGAACAGGAGCCCCAGCAGCGGCAGGTCGATCAACGGGATCAGGTTCAGCCGGGAGATCCAGAACCAGATCAGCCGGGCCGCGATCAGGATCGGAAGGATGGTCAGCTCGAGAGGACTCGCCTCGACGTCGGGCAGGCTGTCGCGCATCAGCACGACGCTCGCGAATGGAACCAGGAGGAGCAGCAGCCCCGCGACCGTGACTCCCCACGGGGGCAGGCGATCGAGCGCCCCCGCCCCCTCCGACCGGGGACGTGGGCCGCTCTCGGCCTCGCTCGGCTGGTCCGGCGTGGCGTGGTTCGGGTCGCTCACCGACCGATACGTGACGGGAGCACGACCGCGATCAACAACGGCGCCAACCCGCCGAACGGCGAAGACGCTTCGATCGCGGCGACGCGGTCACCCACGCGAGCGGTGAGCATCCAACCCGACAGATAGGAGGAGACCGTGTCGGGCAGCGGCATCGACGTGGAGTCGAGCTCGAACGGCAGCTCTGCCTCGATCATCGGCAGGAACTGCTCGACGACTCCGAGGCCGAACTCCGCCGCCTTCGCGACGTCGAAGTACGAGGCGAACACGACGTCCGCCACGCCGTCGCCGACGGTGGTGGTGAGGCATCGCTGAAAGTCCTGGTTCGCGGCGCGGATTCCGCGCGGCGCCTCGCCACGCGACAGCTCCGACTTGAGGGTGCGGGACTGCAGCGCGAAGCGGAGCTGATTCCCGGTGACGCAGAACGCCGGCGAGACCGGTGCCGGAACCTGGGCGTAGAACGCCCCCTCGTGTCCGGGGATCTCCAGCTCCTTCAGGATGTCCCCTTGCACCTGCGTCACGCGCGCGCGCGCCGCCGCGACGATGCTCTTGAACCGATCGACGTCGCGAAGGTCGGCCGACGCCGACACGTCAGGAATCGGAACCAGCGCGTTCCTCGGGATCTTCGCGTGCATCACGAACGTCGAGCCGAGCGACTTGGCGAGATCGTTCTCGAGGTGGAAGCCGATCTCGTCCGCAAGCCGTGCCAGCTCCTCGTCCACGTTCTCGTCGGCCCGCGGTTCCATCTGCCGTAGGAACGCGTGGAGTCGGTCGAAGAAACGCTCGAGATCGAAGCCGAACGCGACCGCCGAGTCGGCGTCCGCCGGGATACGGTCGAGCTCGGTGGCGACCGAGCCGAACGCGTCGAGCAAGCCGATGAAACCGCGACGCTCCTTCGGGAGCACCGCCGCGATGCTGTCCCGCAGCCGGCCGCCGTCGAGGGACATCGTGTAGCCGATCGCCGCGAGGTCGCCGATCCCCGTGCTGCGGAACTCCTCGCGGTCGCGCGATCCGGGAATGAACGAATCGACGATCGGCGCCACGTGCTTCGTGGCCACGTAGAGCCCGACGAGCTCCGTTTCTCTCACGCACGCGTCGCTCCACGCACGAAACGACTCGTCGTCGGCCAACGTGCTGGAGGGACGCGTCGCGAGCGCCCGGCTCGCCGCGAGAAGTCGATCCTGGCGGAACGAAGCGAGGAACCGATCGCCGACGAAGCCGTGGAAGAGCGCAAGGCTTCGTCCATTCTCTTCGCCGGGGATCTCGAACCGCGTCACGCGGTGCGCGAACCCCTCGACCGTCGCGTCCTCGGTCACGACCTGGACCGGCGGGATCTCGAGCGCCCGCAGGACCGATGTCTCGAACGCCTCCCGTCCGCTCGTCTCGATCGAGAGCAGGAGATCCGGAAACAGAACGAGCCAATCGGGCTGATCGAGCCGCTGCCGGGTCGGAGGATTCGTCGGCGAGAACCAGGTCAAGCTCCCGTCTTGCCCGATGATCCCGGCGCCGAAGATCGCCACGTCGACCTTCCCCGCGATCGTCTGCGGGATGCCGTACATCCGGAGCAGCGCGACCGCGGCCCGCGCCTCCCGCGTCTCCTTCTGCAGGTACTCGAACGCCGGCGCGAGGAACTCCGCGACCTCTTCGTCGCGGACGAGGCGGACCAGGTCGAGCTTGTCGTAGTCCCGCGTCGCGCGACCGACGTCGAGCGAGAGCACCGCGACAGTATCGGCCGGGACGACTTCGGCGATCGATGGCGCGCCGTCTCCGGCGGGGCTCATGCGCGCGAGCGTGATGACCCACGCCGCCGCGAATCGTGCGACCTGAAGCCTGCGTCCCATCGACTTCCTCCTGACGTTCTTCGCCGGGGTTCGGGATCAGGATACGAAGGAGAGACGGTCGTGCCTACGGGAAGCGGGGAGCGACGCTATCTGCCCTTGCCTTTGCTCTTGCTCTTGCTCTTGTTCCTCTTCGCGGGCGGGAAGTCGCGCGGGAAGAGGAACTGCATGCGGGCCAGCGCTTTGGCCGGGATCCTCTTTCGATCCGTGATGATCGCGAACTTGGCTGCCGCGGCGACGAGCGGATCCGGCGGGAGGTTCGCGACGTCCGCGATCACCGCCTGGAGGAGCTGCTTCGCGTTGTCGGCGTTCCTCGTCAGGTTCTCGATCACCATCTGGATGTCGACGTCCTCGTCCGTCTCGCGCCAACAATCGTAGTCCGTCACCATGCACACGAGCCCGTACGCGATCTCCGCCTCGCGGGCCAGCTTCGCCTCGGGCAGAGCCGACATGTTGATCAGTCCCGCGCCCCACGAGCGGTAGAGCTGGCTCTCGGCACGCGTCGAGAAGAGCGGCCCCTCCATGCAGACGAGCGTCTCGTCCCGATGGACGGGGAGCCCGATCTCCCGGGCCTTCTCGAAGAGCAGATCGGACAGCGGCGTCGAGAACGGGTCGGCGAAGACCACGTGACCCACCACGCCGTCGCCGAAGAACGAGTTCGGGCGGCTCTTCGTGCGGTCGATGATCTGCGACGGCACGACGAAGTCGAGCGGAGGCAGCTCCTCCTTCAGACTGCCGACGGCCGAGAACGAGATGATGCGATCGACACCGATCGACTTCAGGGCCGCGATGTTCGCGAGCGACGGCACCTCGGTCGGCAGGAGGCGGTGACCGCGCCCGTGCCGCGGCAGGAAGGCCACGTGATGCTCGCCGATTCGGCCGACGACGATCGCGTCGGAGGGGGACCCGAACGGCGTCTTCGGCTTCACCTCGCCAAGGACCTTCAGGTTGTCGAGATCGTACAGACCGCTTCCGCCAATGACACCGATGCTCGCGCGCAGCTTCGCCATGGAACCTCCTCGGGAAACGCCAGAGCGTAGCGAGGTCGGTCGCGGATCCAAGCGCGGGCCGGGCATTCGCGCCCGCGGAGGGGGGCCGGGTCGAGTCGGAGATGAACTCCGGGCCGTCGCGGAACGACCTTCGGCAAACCGCGTTCCATCGCTCGAGTTCGATGCTATTCCTTCCTGGTCTCGAGCAGGTCTCGAGCCCGTTCGCCCGGTGACGTCACGAGGGACGATTCCTAGAATCGTCCTTCGTGACCGTTTGGATTCCGCCGGTCCGCGAACGACCGCAAGAGCCGCTCCGTACCGAAGACGATCCCTGTATCACGAAGGCCCAGACCATGATCCACGACAGCATCCTCGGCACGATCGGCAATACCCCGATCGTGCGCGTCAACCGCATTGCGCCCGGCCACGTCGAGATGTTCGTGAAAATCGAAGCGTTCAATCCCGGCGGTTCGGTGAAGGACCGCCTCGCGATCGCGATGATCGAGGCGGCCGAGAAGAGCGGGGCCCTGCGACCCGGGACGACGGTCGTCGAGCCGACGTCGGGCAACACCGGGATCGCGCTCGCGATGGTCTGCGCGGCGAAGGGCTACCCGTTCGTCGCCGTGATGGCCGAGAGCTTCAGCATCGAGCGGCGCAAGCTGATGAAGCTGTTCGGCGCCAAGGTCGTCCTCACGCCGAAGGAACAGAAGGGCACCGGGATGGTGCGGAAGGCACAGGAGCTCGCGGCGGAGCGCGGTTGGTTCCTGCCGCAGCAGTTCAAGAATCCCGCCAACCCGGCCTATCATCGCAACACCACCGGCCCCGAGATCCTGAACGACTTCAAGGGACGTCGCCTCGACTACTTCGTGAGCGGCGTCGGCACCGGCGGCACGATCACGGGGGCCGGCCAGATGCTGAAGCTCGCGCGCCCGGAGGTGAAGGTGATCGTCTGCGAGCCCGAGGCGGCGCAGCTCCTCGCCGGCAAGGATTGGTCGCCTCACAAGATCCAGGGCTGGACGCCCGATTTCATTCCCGAAGTCCTCGACCGCGAGGTCTACGATCGGATCATTCCGATCTCGGACGACCGGGCTCGCGATACGTCGCGCGACCTTGCGAACAAGGAAGGGATCCTGTGCGGGGTGTCGGCCGGCGCGACGTTCGCCGCCGCGCTCGAGGTGGCGAAGGACGCCGAGGCCGGCTCGGCGATCCTCGCGATGCTCCCCGACACCGGCGAGCGGTACCTTTCGACGTTCCTGTTCGACGGGATCGACGAGAGCTCGGACGACGTGTGACCCGGCGCGGCGCGGCCCGGCCGGTCGCGCTCAATCCGCCCGCTCGGCGGCGGCCGGTTCCCCGTCCCTCGCGGACCGAACGCGCTCCAGGAGCGCGTCCAGCTCGGCCTGGAACCGGGACTGGTCGTCCGGTCGCTTCCACCGCCGGTAGAGGGCCACGAGGCGCTCGAGCGAGAGCTGGACGTCCGATTGATCCTCGCCGCTATGCCGGCGATAGCCGGCGAGACTCGCGAGGAAGAGCGGCTCGGCTTCGTCGAATCGCCCGAGCCTCGCCAGGCAGAAGCCGAGCGACGAATCGAACATCGGAATCTGCGGATCGTCCGGCCCGAGCACCGCCCGCGCCGTTCCCGCCGCCGCGCGGTACGACCGTTCGGCTTCGTCGATGCGACCGGTCTGGTAGAGCAGCGTCCCGAGGCTCGACCTCGCACGAGCGAGGTCGATGTGGTCCTCGCCGAACGCGGCGACGTAGATGTCGATCGCACGAAGGTAGTACGCCTCGGCGTCATCCATCCGTCCCGAGCGGTGATGGAACGTGGCCAGGTTGTTGAGCGCGTTCGCGACGCTCAGGCTTTCCGGACCGTTCACGTCTTCCCGGATCGCCAGCGACTCGAAGTAGAGCCCCTTCGCTTCCTCCCATCGACCGAGCTCCTCGAGCGCGGAGCCGAGATTGTTCAAGTAGATCGCCAGGCCCGCGTGCCTGTCACCGAGGATCTCGCGCCCTCGCTCGACCGCCTCGCGATAGAGCGGTTCCGCCGCCGCGGCTCCCCTGGCCTCGTGGACGGCCCCACCGAACTCGTTGATCGCGTCGAGCGTGTCGACGTGCTCGTCGCCGAGAACCTCGCGCAACGTCGCAAGCACGGAGCGGTACAACTCCTCCGATTCCTCGAAACGAGCGAGCTCCATCAGCACGCGCGCGCGGAACTGGAGCGCCTTCACCGTGCTGGGATGCCGGTCGCCGAGAAGACGCTGGCGCCCTGCGTGCACCTCCGCCATCAATCGAGCCGCCTCCCCGAACTGCTGCAGATCGAGATTGCTGTGCGCGAGCCCGGCCTTCGAGGCGAGCGTGTCGACGTGCTCGGGACCGAACCGCCGGGTGCGAATCGCCAGGTTCTCGGTGTGAAGCGCGAGCCCCTCCTCGTACCGCTCGGTCATCTGGTAGAGCGTGGCCGTCCGATGCGCGCACACGAGCGTCATCACGTGCTCGGGCCCGAGTGCCGCGCGGCTCGCGGCGAGCGTCGGCTCGAGGATCTCTCGGGCGCGAGCGTAGAGCGCCAGATCGAGGAAGAGAGCTCCGAGGAGGCTCGCGAGCGAGAGCACCTCCACGCCGTCTTCGTCGCGGAGCGCCCGCGAGAGCTCGAGCGAGCGCTCCACGTGAGGCACCGCCTTCTGGAAGTAGCCGAGGTTGCGGTAGATCTCGCCCAAACTGGTGCGGATCTCGATCTCCAGATCGGGATCGCCGCCGAATGCCGCCTCGGCCTGCTCGGCCGAACGGTCGATGACGGTCACCATGCGGACGTCGCGACCCTGCTCCCACGGGTTGACGGATGACATCATCCCCGACAGGAAGAAGTCGAGCACCGACTGCACCCGGCCCGCTTCGACCTCGGCGTCCCGGCGGCGCTCCTCCGCCCGCGCCCACTGCCACGCGGTTCCCGCCAGGCCGAGGAAAAGCGCCACGAAGACCGCCGCGACTCCGCCGACGAACCCCTTGTTGCGGTGCGCGAACTTCTGGAGCTGATAGCGGCGGCTCGCCGGTCTGGCGACGATCGGTTCCTCGCGCAGGTAGCGGCCGACGTCGTCGGCCAGCGCGCGCGCGCTCGGATAGCGGCGCTCGCGCTCTTTCTCCAGGGCCTTCGCGACGATCGTATCGAGGTCGCCGCGGAAGACGCGGTCGCGGATCGAGAGCGGCGTCGGGTCCTCGTCACGGATGACCCGGGCGACCTCGTGGATCAGCTTGCCGCGCACTTCGTACGGAAGCTGGCCGGTGAGGAGCTCGTAGATCATCACGCCCAGCGCATAGACGTCGGAGCGAGCGTCGATTCGCGCGGGGTCGGCCTCGACCTGCTCCGGACTCATGTACGGAAGCGTGCCGACGAGCTGCCCGACGTCGGTGGCGGAGGTCATCGTCTGCATGTCGGAGTCGGTTGCCCGCGCCACCCCGAAATCGAGGACCTTCGGCTGGCCGCTCTCGTCGACGAGGACGTTGGCCGGCTTCAGGTCGCGATGGATGACGCCATGCACGTGCGCGTGGTGGACGGCGTCGCAAACTCGAACGATCAGTTCGAGTCGAGCCCGTGTTCCGAACTCGAGTCGGCGACAGTGTTCCAGAAGGTGCTCGCCGCGGATCCGCTCCATGGCGAAGAACGGCTGCGGGCCATAGCCGTCGTCGTAGGTGCCCGCCTCGAAGATCTGAGCGATGCCCGGATGCTGGAGCCGACCGAGCACGTCGACCTCGACCTCGAAGCGGCGGGCGAGATGCGCGTTCGTGAATCCCGGCCGCATCACCTTCAGCGCGACGCGACGGTGGGGCCGCTCCTGCTCGGCCTCGTAGACCGTCCCCATCCCGCCTTCGCCGAGCACGCCGAGGACGCGGAAGCGCCCGATCTCGGCCGGCACGCGCCGCACTGACGGCGGTGGAACGGGCGGAGGCTCGGCCAGGAACGCGGCGTGCCCCTCATCGATCGCCAGCATCCCTTCGACCTCGCGCCGAAGCTCGACGTCGTCCCCGCACTCGGCCGCGAGGAACGAGGCGCGCTCGACGGGGTCCTTCTCGCCGCACGCGAGGAAGAGCGCCTTGGCCCTCCGATACCGCTCCGGACTCACTCGGGTTGGCTCCCTCTCAATCGCATGCCGAGCCACGCGCGTGCGGTGCGCCATTCCTGCTCGACGGTGCTCTTCGATACACCAAGCACTCCGGCCACGGCCGCGACCTCGAGACCCGCGAAGTAGCGCAGCTCGACGACCCGAGCCTGGCGCTCGTCGAGCTGCTCCAGTTGCGAGAGCGCCGCATCCAGGTCGAGCCAATCGAAGTCGAATCCGCTCGCGGCCGCTACCGCTTCGTCGAGAGTGACGGCGTTGCGATCGCCGCCGCGCTTCTCAGCCTTGCGCTGGCGGGCGTGATCGATGAGCAACTGCCTCATCGCCTTCGCGGCGAGCCGGAAGAAGTGCTGGCGATCATTGACGTCGAGCCGGTCCTGGTCGAACAGCTTCAGGAACGCCTCGTTCACCAACGCCGTCGCCTGAAGCGTCCGCTCGTCCCGGTGACGGATGCTGGCGAGCGCGATCGCCTTCAGCTCCGCGTAGACGTAGGGCATCAATTCGTCGGCCCGGTCGCGGTGGCCGAGACCGAGCTGGAGAAGGAACTGCGTCAGATCCTCGCGCGGCGGCTCGCGATCCGATTGCAAACGCACCTCCTGGACTCTGGTTCCGGGCGCGGACATTCTCACCGGTTTCCCGGGGCTCGTCGACTCCGCTCGCCCGGCGTCCTACTGGATCTGGGCGCGTACGCCGTTCGACGTCGAGAATCCGATCGGCGACCCGGGATCCGCCACGAACGCCTGGAAATAGATGGAGGCGGCCGGAGCGTCCGTCGGGATGATCCCCTGGAGCGTGTACGAGCCGGTTCCAGCCCCCGTTCCGCCGAGCGGGATGACGAGCCCGAGCCCCGGGAACTGGACGAGGAGGACGCACTCCGCGCCGATCGGGGTGGATGCTTCGCCGGCGCTGACCATCGTGAGCGACTGCGCGTTCCCGAGCCCTTGCGAAAGCGTAAGCGTCACCTGCTCGCCCACCGCGGGGACTCCAGCCATCGACAGCAGGGGAGTGAACCCGCCGGTGCCGGAGCATCCATCTCCGTACGTGGAGATCGAGCCTTGGGTGAACTCCGTGATCAATCCGATGCCGTCGCTGCCTCCGGAGGTGGCCGTCGGAGTGCCGGTGTTCGAATAAACGCGCGACACGCCGACCGCGGTGGCGGTGCTGGCGAAGCTGCCGCCGGAGCTGGACGTGGCGGACGATCGCATCTCGACGTCCATTAGCAGGTCCCCCGAGGACGGGTTGTAGACGAAAGGAGTCGCGAGGATCAGGCGTTGCGTGAACGGATTCGGCTGCGCCGGGTGACCCCCGAACGCAGGGAACGTCCAGACGCCGTCGTGCACGACGGTCGCGTTGCCCCCGACGTTGCTCGCGAACGTCGCCGAGAGAGTGTTCCACGCGGTCGCGCAGTACGACAGCGTCAACTTGAAGTCGCAGGTTCCGGACGAGTACGAGGTATCGTTCCGGTAGCGGAACGCGATCTCGGTGATCGTCATCGGCCCGGGAAACTGAGCCGCCTCGTAGCTCTGCTGGTACCGACCCGCTCCGGTCGAGAATCGGAATGGGTACGAGTTGCTCGAGGTGCCGTCCGTCAGCTCGTACTGGTTGGGGTGGACGACCTGCGCCGCCGCGGCCGGCAACGTCGCGAGAGTGGCCAGGAGAATCAGCTCGTTTCGCATCGCGCGCCTCCAGTTCCGGAATGCCCGACGATACCATGGGAACCGGGCCTGGATCGTGTCGCTTCGGGCCTCGCGCGCCGGGGGCACGGGCACCTCGTTCGCGATCCCGGCCGCGGGCGAGAGCCTATCCCGTGACGGTTCCCAGCAGTACGGGTCGCGTGGCCCCGGTCGCTCTCGGCACGTTCCCCGGGCGGCCCAGGACGGTCTGTCGAGCGAGCAACGCGAACGCGATCGCCTCTTTTGCCGCGTCCGGCACGCCGTGATCCGCGGTTGCGTCGACCGGCACGCCGAGCCGAGATCGAAGCCTCGCCATGAGGATCGGGTTCTCGGTGCCACCTCCGGAGACGATCACGCGATCGATCGGAGGATCACGGACCGGCGGAGCCTCGAGCGCCGCCACGACCGACTCGATCGTGAAGGCGAGCGCGGTCGCGATCCGGTCATCATCGGCAAGGTCCGGATGTGCGGTCCGAATCGTCCGGGCGAGAGGCTCCCCGAACGTGTCGCGATCGGCCGACCGCGGCGGCCGAAGCCGTAGGAACGGATGCGCCATCAGCTCGCGGAGGAGCGGCGCGAAGATCCGGCCGCGCGCGGCGCGCCGTCCTCCCTCGTCGAACGACTCCCGTCCGGCGGTGGCCAGGCGCACCAGCGCATCCATCAACGCGTTGCCGGGCCCGGTGTCGAACGCCACCAGCGAGTCGAGCGATCCCGCGACGACGGAGACGTTCGCGATCCCGCCGACGTTCAAGAGGACGCGACGTTCCCGAGGATGCACGAAGAGGTGATGATCGGCGAGCGGCACGAGCGGGGCGCCGTGTCCCCCGACCGCCATGTCGCGCGCGCGAAAGTCGGAGACGACCGGAAGGCCGGTCTCCTCCGCGATCGTCGCCGCGCAGCCGAGTTGGAGGGTCCAGCCGCGGCCCGTCGCATCCGGGGGCCGATGGTGGACGGTCTGCCCGTGCGAGCCGATCAGATCGACGTCGTCACGATCGAGGTTCGCCGCACGGATCGCGGCGTTCGCGGCGTCCGCGAACGCACGCCCGATCTCCACGTTCAGCGCCGCCAACTCGGCCGTCCGAAGGTCGCCCGCGCGCAAGACACGGTCACGAAGCTCGGTCGGGTACGGAGGTGAGACGAACCCGAGGAGCTCCGCGCGGACACGTTCGCCTTGATCCGACAGCCGCACCACTGCCGCGTCCACCGCGTCGGCGGAGGTGCCCGAGATCAAGCCGACGACCAGGTGTCGAGGGACGGCGCGCAGCCGGGCGATGCGATCCACGCGCGCTCCGTCGAAGCGCCTTCGACTACGGCAGAGTCAGGACCATCCCCGGCCGCAAGTCGGTCGGCGCCGATAGGAGCTTGCGGTTCGCGTCGAGGATGTCCTTCCACCGGATGTCGGACCCGTAGTGGCTCCGCGCGATGGCGATGAGCGTGTCGCCCTTCCGCACCTCGTACGTCGATCCGGCCTTCGCCGAAGTCGGCTCCGTCCCGGACGAGCGCGACGTGGACGACGAAGCCGCGTCGAAGGCGATCTCCTTCGTGTCGATCTGCGGGATGTTCAGGACGTCGCCGATCTGCATCTTGCGCGGATCGATGTCCTCGTTCGCCTTCATCAGCTCGCTCATATAGGAACGGTCGCCGAACAGCTTCACTGCGATCTTCTCGAACGTGTCGCCCTTCGCGACCTCGTACGTGCGCGGCAGTCGCGACTCCGACGGCGAGGTCTTCGCCTTGGGCGAAGGCTTCGGAGGCTCGGGGTGCGCGGAGAGATCGTCGACCTCGGCGCTGACGTCGAATTCGTCCTCATCGGGGACGAGGACGTAGTCGGACGAGGGCGGCTTCTTCTCGGTCGCCTTCCGGATGCCGCCGAGCACCGGCTCGTCGAGACCGAGCCGGTAGTTCGTGTCCCGGGTCTCCTCGGAATCCAGCGCCGACGCCTCGTCCCCGTACGGACTCGGGTCGTTCCCCTGGTTGTGCCCCCAGACCGCGATGCTCAGGATCACCATGATGATGGCCAGGATCCCGAACACCATCACCTTCTCGATGTTGCCGACGTTGCCCACGACGCGCACCTCCGAACGAAGTCCAATGCTGTTGCAAACCGTTACCGCAAAACAGTTTGCACCTTGGAAAGAGCCCAACCGTCATCGGACCTGCGGAGTGTCCTCGATCCTGGGCGAAGCGTCAAGGCACGTTCTTGACCAAAAGCACAAAATATGGTGGTGCCGTGGTCGCTGGACCACGATTGGAAGGGTTCGAATCTTTTATTCGGACTATCGTGGCCGATGTCGGGCCACGTCGCTGCCGAGCGCTCGCCGCAGCGCCCGACCGAGCCTCTTCCACGGCCAGAGGATCTTCCAGGACCCGTAGCGACGCACCCGGGCGCGCTCCTCCGCGGTCGCCTCGAGCGGGGTGAACTTGACCTTCCACTTGAGGACCGCGTTCCGGTCGATCGGGGAAAGGAGCGGAAAGAGGATCCGGCGCCCGAACCAGCTTCGACCGAGGTCGCGAGCGCTTTCGAAGTCGATCAACACGACGCGATCATCGTCGGGAATCAGCACGTTCTTGCGCTGGCGAAGATCGAGGTGGACGACGCGGAGTTCGTGAAGCGACACCACCGTCCTCTCGAAGGCGCGGAGCACCCGCGGCAGACGCTCGCGCGGGATCTTCTTGCGCAGGTACTTGTAGCGGGTCGGGACGCGCTCGATCGCGATCGCGTCGCGGGAGACGCGCTCGATCAACCGGGGAGCTCCTTCGAATGAGTCGAGGCGCTCGAGGATCCGCGCCTCGCGCTCCAGGTTCCGGCGGCCGTAGAGCCAGCGCAGGAGCGGCCGCATCGGAGCCAGGTCCTTGATGACGCACGCCACCCCGTCGTCGCGCACCGCGAACACGATGCGCGCCTTGTGCACCGCGCCGCCGCGGCAGACAGTCTCGGTCGTGAAACCGGGGTAGAGAGGCGGGGGGACGTTCATGAGAGCGACGCATCGTAGAGGCTCACGGGGACGCCGGGAGCGCGGTGCATCGCGCCGATCTTTCTTCCACTCGTCGCGTGCCCCCCTCTCGCCTCGCGGTCACCGGGCTCGCTTGACGGTCGATCAGCCCCGACGTAGACTCCCCCGTTTTGGTGCGGACGCCAAGATGAACCCCCGCCGAGCCGTCCTTCCCGTGGTCTCGCTTCTCGTGGCTATCACGTTCGGCTGCGCTTCGATCCCCGACGGGGTCGATGGCGCAAAGACGCTCAGCTTCGGCTTCTATGACTTCAAAACGCAGTCGATGCTCGTGCTCGTCAACGAGAGCCATCCCGACTTCCACGACGTGTATTCCACGCCTCGGGAGAACGCGACGATCAAGGTGATGCCCGACGACGAGCTGCTCGATCTCATCCAGTCGGCCGCGAGCAAGGGCTACTTCGAATACGCCGAGCCGGGGCGCGTGAACGTACCGAACACGTTCAAGATGCTCGTCGTGAGCGCGGACGGGAAGGACTACTCGTTCCCGATCTACAGCGGGCTGGGGGGGGTCCATCCCGAGATCGTGCAGGCGTTCACCGACATCCAGATCGAGTTCAGCCGCGTCTACAACAGCATCCATCAGCTCCAGTACATCAGCGCGACGTCGAGCGGCGGCTCGAACTACTTCGAACGCGAACGCGAGCGCCTGCGTCAAGAGAACCTCGACCGTATCCAAGAAGGCGGTGATCGGTGAGCGGCGTCGCCGCCATCATTCCCGCCCGCATCGGCTCCACCCGCCTCCCCAACAAGCCGCTCCTCCGAGCCACCGGCAAGTACCTCATTCAGCACGTGCACGAGCGCGTGTCGGCCGCCCAACGCATCGATCGGGTGTGCGTCGCGACCGATTCTCCCGACATCATGCGTGCCGTCCAGTCGTTCGGGGGGGAAGCGTTCCTGACGTCGCCCGATCACCAGAGCGGGACCGATCGCGTGGCCGAGGTCGCGCGGAAGATCGACGCCGGTTTCGTGCTGAACGTCCAGGGCGATGAGCCGGACATCGCGCCCGACGACCTCGACCGGCTCGCCGGCGAGCTCGAAGCCCATCCCGGCACGATCGTCACCCTCGCGGTTCCGATTCGCGACCGAGAGACGTACGAAGATCCCCATGCGGTGAAGGTCGTCGTCGACGCGAACGGAGGCGCCCTCTACTTCAGCCGAGCATCGATCCCCTACGCGCCGGCGTTCGAGCGCCTCACGCACGTCGTCGCGCGCAAGCACCTCGGCGTCTACGGGTTCTCGCGAGAGACTCTGTCGCGGTTCACCGGCCTCGCCTCGGCGCCGCTCGAGACGGCCGAGCGGCTCGAGCAGCTCCGCGCGCTGCATCACGGCATCCCGATCCGCGTGCTCGACACCGAGTGCGACTCGATCGGCATCGACACCGAACAGGACTACGAACGGTTCGTCGCGGAGTATCGCCGCCAAGTAGGAACGTCGAAATGACCAAGCACATCTTCATCACCGGTGGCGTCGTCTCTTCGCTCGGGAAAGGCCTGACGACCGCAAGCATCGGTTTGATCCTCGAGAGCCGGGGTCTGCGCATCCGGATCCAGAAGCTCGACCCGTACCTGAACGTCGACCCGGGAACGATGAACCCGTTCCAGCACGGCGAAGTGTACGTGCTCCCCGATGGAACCGAGACCGACCTCGACCTCGGCCACTACGAGCGGTTCACGAACGCCCCCCTCTCACGCGAGAGCAACGTGACGTCGGGACGGATCTACCAGGAGGTGATCCGCAAGGAGCGCGCCGGCGAGTACCTCGGGGACACGGTGCAGGTGATTCCACACGTCACCGACGAGATCAAGCGATGCATCGCCGCGCTCGCCGGCGACGACGTGGACGTCGTGCTGACGGAGATCGGCGGCACCGTCGGCGACATCGAGAGCCACCCGTTCCTCGAGGCGATCCGTCAGTTCAAGCTCGACGTCGGTTCGGAGAACGTCCTCTACATCCACATGACGCTGCTGCCCTACCTTCGCGCGAGCGGCGAGATGAAGACGAAGCCGACGCAGCAGTCGGTCGGCAAGCTGCGCGAAATCGGTATCCAACCCGACGTCCTGATCTGCCGCTGCGAGAAGCCGGTCACCGATGACCTGCGCAAGAAGATCTCGCTGTTCTGCAACGTCGAGCCGGGCGCGGTGCTGGAGGAGAAGGACGTCGACTTCTCCATCTACGAGGTGCCGCTCGTCCTCGAAGCGCAGGGGCTGGATCGCCTCATCACGAAGCGGCTCGGGCTCCCGGAGGCGAAGACGCGCCTGGATGATTGGCGCCAGACCGTCGAGGTGATCAAGAACCCGGAGACGGAGGTCGAGATCGCCGTCGTGGGGAAATACATCGAGCTGCAGGACTCCTACAAGTCCATCTATGAGTCGATCGCACACGGCGGCATCGCGAACCGCACGCGCGTGAAGGTCAGGCGTCTCGACGCCGAAGAGGTCGACGTGCGCGGCGCCGACGTGGCGCTCGCCGGCGTCGACGGCGTGCTCGTGCCCGGCGGGTTCGGCGTGCGCGGCGTCGCCGGAAAGATCTCTGCCGTGCGCTACGCGCGCGAGCGCGGCGTGCCGTACTTCGGAATCTGCTACGGACTGCAGATGGCGGTGATCGAGTTCGCTCGCCACGTCCTCGGTCTGAGGACGGCGGACACGACGGAGAACGACCCCGACTGCGAGCATCCGGTGATCTGCCTGCTGGAGGAGCAGCGCGAAGTGAAGCAGATGGGAGGAACGATGCGGCTCGGCGCTCAGACATGCACCGTTCTGTCGGGTCGCGCTCTCGAGGCGTATGGAACCGCCTCCGTCAGCGAGCGGCACCGGCATCGCTACGAGCTGAACAACGCGTACCGCGATCGCCTCGCCGCGGAAGGACTCGTCGTCACCGGCGTGAACGAGGAGCTCGACCTGGCCGAGATCGTCGAGATCCCGAGCCACCCGTGGTTCGTCGCGGTGCAGTATCACCCCGAGTTCCAATCGAAACCGACGAAGCCGCATCCGCTGTTCCGCGACTTCGTTCAGGCGGCGCTGCAGCTTCGAGCCGAGCGCCAGAAGTAGCGGCGCCCCCCACACCAGCGGGCGCGTTCCATCGCCTCGTGCTCATGGCCGCGCTCTCATCCGATCGCGGCCCGCACCCGCCGGACGCGGTCGACGTCGACCGGCCGGCGCCAGTCGCCGTCCTCCTTCAGCGACGAGCCGACGATCAGCGCGCTCGCCGCCGCGAACGACGCGGCGTTCCTCTCGTCGACGCCCGAGCCAACGGCGACCGGTCGTCCCGCCCGGCACGCGGCCTCGACGTCCTCGACCACGGTGGCGCGGCCGGTGGCGACGCCGGTGACGATCAAGACGTCCGCGCCGCAGAACGCGGTTCCGCGCGCGATCTCCTCGAGGGTGACGTCGGCGGTCACCGCATGGGCCGCGTGCTTCTTCTTCACGTCCGCCCAGATCGCGACGTCAGCGCCGAGCGCGCGTCGCACGCGCAGCAGCTCGCCGGCGCAGGCGTCGATCCAACCCTCGTCCGCGACGTGCGCGTAGGCAAAGCCTTCGACGCGAACGAACGACGCACCGGCCGCGACGGCGACGCCGAGCGCTTCGCGGTTCGCCGCCGCGAGGAGCTGCACCCCGAACGGGACGCAAAGCCGCCCCACCGCGCGCGCGGCGATCGCCGCCGCGGCGACCGTCTCCGGCGCGACGGTGCCGCGCGTGTACGGGACGTCGCCCATGTTCTCGAGGATCAACGCGTCGCACCCGCCTTCGACGAGCGCCTCGGCGTCGCGCCGCGCCGCGTCCTCGATCCGCTCGACGTCGCCGTCGAACGCGGGGCTTCCGGGGAGCGGAAGCAGGTGGACCATCCCGACGAACGCGGGACGACCGCGCCCGCCGAGATCGAGCCGCGCCGCCGTCATTCCGCCTCGAAACGAACCGCGTAGACCGGCGGCAGGTGGCTCGAGACGCACGTCCACGAGTCGCCCTGATCCTCCGACACGAAGAGCGAGCCCGTCGTGCTCCCGAACGCGAGGCGGTCGCCGCTCTCGTCGATGTCGAACGCATGGCGGAACACGACGTCGTACGCATGCTCCTGCGGCAGCCCCCGCGTCATCACGTCGAAGCTCCGGCCGCCGTCTCGCGTCCGCGTCACCACGAGGCGCCCGTCGACCGGGATCCGGACCTCGTCCTTCACGGCAGGGATGAACCACGCGGTGTCCGGCTCGCTCGGGTGGACGACCACCGGAAAGCCGAAGGTCGACGGCCCCGCCTTTGCGATCTCGGTCCATGACATGCTTCCATCGGTCGAACGGAAGATGCCGTTGTGGTGCTGCACCCAGAGATGGTCCGGGCTCGCCTTGCACTGGACCAGACAGTGCGGGTCCTGGATGTTCGGGTTGTTCGCCTGGTCGGGCGGCATGTACTCGGCGCGCATGCCCTCGGCCCGACAGTTCCAGCTCGCGCCGTCGTCCTCCGTCATCCAGACGCCGCCGCAGGAAACGCCGAGGCGCACGGTCGCCGAATCGCGCGGGTCGACGCAGATCGAGTGGATGCCGGGCTGGTCGGCGCCGCCGCCGAACCACTCCTTCCGTCCCAGGTGATCCCACAGCGATCGCGAGAGCTCCCACGTCGCCCCGCGATCCGTGCTTCGGAACAACCCGCCGGGGATCGTCCCGCACCATAGACCGCCGTCGTCGCGGCCCCCCGTCGCGAACGACCAGACCATCGTCAGCTTCCACGGCAACGGTCGTCCGCTGCCATCCACGTCGACCTCCCCCTCGGGCTGATCGGGATAGACCGGCGTTCCGACCTCGGCGAACGACCGTCCTCCGTCGTCGCTGCGATGGACCTTGTCGCCGAAGTGCCCGTGATGCACTCCGACGTAGATCGCGCCGTCCCGCGGATCCGGCAGGACCACGGAGCAGTGAACGCCGGGAAACAAGTGGCGCTCGACGGACCAGCCGTTCGAAGTTCGATCGAGTTGAAAGAGCCCCTTGCGGGTCGCGACGTGGATGCGACGACTCATCGATTCTTCCTCTTTTGGATCAACCGCCGGACAGCGCCTGCATGACGTGGATCGCCCCATCAGGGGGTACGGCGTCGCTCAAGCCGGTTCGATCGCGGATCGCGGCGCCGTTCACGAAGACCACCATGTGGTGGCGGAGATGCCCCTGATCGTCCAGCACGTAGCCGCGGGCGTTCGGGATCCTCGAGAAGACGTCGTCGAGCACCTCGCGCACGGTCTTGCCCGCGCCCTCCGTCTCGGGACAGGCGACGTGGCGTTGGATGTTCTGCGTGAAGGAAACCCGCGCCATGGTCCTCGCTCGAACTCGGATGCGTCAGACGGACCATCCTACGCGTCGAGGGCGGCCGGGGTCGAGACCCCAGCCGCCCTCGCGGACATCCGGAAAGTCGGGGCGGCTTCGCGCCTCAGTTGCTCGTGCCGATGACGTTCTCGACGAACAGGTTGTCGCCCGGATTGGTCGCGTCGTTCAGGTCGAGCTCGACGTTGTTCGTCACCCTGTTGCAGACGAACGAGTTGTCGGTGCCGTTGACGTGGACTCCGTCACGCAGGTTGTTCTTGATGTTGTTCTTGTAGTAGTACCCGTTGCTGCTGGCCAGGCCGACCCAGAGGCCGTCGAACAGGCTGCTTCGCACCTTGTTCCGGCTGAACTCGCAGTAGTCCGCGGAGTTCTCGATTCCGATGCTGCCCGTGTCGCGGATCGTGTTGCCGTCGACCACGACCAGGCTCGTGTCCTCCTCGAGGTCGATCCCGTCGTCCGCCGTGCCGCGCACGTCGTTGTCGATCAGCGAGCAGCCGAAGGTCGGCCCGGTCAGGAAGATTCCTTCGTTGCCGGTGCCCTTGATGCGATTGTCGATCGCGAGGCACTGGCTCGTCGTGATGACGCCGCCCGCGTCACCGAACGCGAGACCGCTGGTCCCCGCCTCGAGCACGTCGCAGTCCTCGACGGTATTGAACGAGCCGTAGACGTGGATCCCGGTGCTGCCGGTCATCTCGACCTGGCAGCGACGGACGACCGCGCCCGACGTTCCCTGCAACCGAATCCCCGCGCCGCCGGACTTCTTCACTTTCGTCTGGTCGATCACCAGGCCTTCGACGGACGCGGAGAGGATGCCGATCGCGACCGGCTGCTCGATCGAGCAGTTCGCGATCGTGACGTCCGCGCTTACCGCGACGTAGATGCCGTCCTCCTGGGAGTTTTTCAGGCGCAGCCCCTCGATCCGGATCCCCTGCGAGAAACCCACGGTGATCTGGTCCCCTGGCTGGCTCGTCAGGAGCTTCACGCTCCCGAGTCCTTTGAGGGTGACGCCGGTCTTGCCGATGACGTCGAGGTGCTCGTCGTACGT
Source organism: uncultured Phycisphaeraceae bacterium (assembly GCA_964649825.1). Classification (GTDB taxonomy): domain Bacteria; phylum Planctomycetota; class B15-G4; order B15-G4; family JADJEK01; genus CAZYQW01. Next base: position 61,340 of record CAZYQW010000138.1, read on the forward strand.
GCCGCTCGAGATCGCCACGACGTCGCCGGGCCCCGCGGCATCGATCGCCGCTTGGATGGTCGGGAAGTCTTTGGGGACTTTGAGATTGGCGGCATCCACCGAATGATGGACGAACGCGTTCAGCGCGAGGGCAACGGCGATGCTCGGGATGGACTTCATGGCTCGACTCCTGTGGTAGTGGGACGTCCACCGTTGCTCGGTGAACGGGACACAACGCCGGAATCGAGGCCGGAAGCCGTCACGGAAAGTCCGGCGAATCCGGGCGAAGAGCACGACGGTCGCCGCAAAATCTTGTCGGAACGTCGCTTGAATCAGTCCTCGACGACGGACTTCGCCGCGGCTCGCACCTTCTCCGCGAGGGCGGCGCGGCGGTCTCGCGACCGCTTCCAATACTGGAAGCCGGACACGTTCCCGGTCGCGCCGCTCAGCCGCTCCTTGACCTCGCTTCCGAACGCGCCGACCGGGTCGTACGGGTCCCAGATCGGCGACGGCAGGGGGTGCTTCGCCAGGAACTCGCGGAGCGCCACCAGCGTCGCGGCCACGTCACCCTTCTCGAACTCCAGCATGAGATCGAGCTGGTGACGCAGAGCGAACTGCTCGCCCGAGACGGCGTCGTAGTCATACCGCTTCAGGCGGCTCGGCAGGCCGACGTCGGGCGCAAGCACGAGAGCGTAGGAAGCGGCCTCGATGAAGCCGCGATACTGCCGATACGTGAGGAACGCGTGCTGGTTCTTGTCGTGCTGCGTCTGCAAGGTCCAACGCTTCCCGACCTCGGGCGCGAAGTTGCCGACGAAGTCGGCGAGCATCGCGTCGTAGAAGAACACCTCTTCGGGAGTTCCCGCCGTACGGTCGAGCGCCTCGTAGAACGACTCTTCGCCGTACGGTCCCCAGTTGCGCCATGTCTCGAGGAACTGAGCGAACCGATCGGCCGAGACATCGATGTCGAGGCGCCGCTGGATCTCGGCGATCGCGAGCTCGGTCTCGGGAAGTCCTCCGTTGAGCAGCGCCTCCAACTGGGCCTTCGTGTCGACGTCGGCCAACCCCGGCGCCTTCCTCTTGCGGATGGCCGCCGCGAGCGCCTTGTTCTTGTCGTCCAGCGCGAGGAGTTCGCGAAACCCGAAGCGGTACATCACCTGCTGCGGCAGGGGAAACACGCGTTCGCCCGATGGCCCCTTCGCTTCCTTGGTCGTGCGCCCGCGGAACTTCTTCTTCTTCTGCTCCGACTCCTCGGGATAGGCGAGCTCGGCGGCGATCTGGCGCAGCCCCTTCCAGGTCGGGTTCTCCTCGCTGGAACCCGACGCGAACTCCGGCACGGTCGACGTCACGTGCTCCCACGCGGCGTGGAACACCTCTTCTGTCTTCTTCCCCCGGCAGAGCTTCGAGAACCGCGCCGTCGCATCGGGAACGACGTCGATCGCGAGCGCGGCTCGATCGTTGGAGGGAGTTGATTTCGCGGCCGGCGCCGCACGCGCCGTCGTGGCGATGCACGCTGCGCTCAGCGCCAGAGCGAATCGGAATCGGCACATGGTCGCACTCCGGTAGTGACAGACACTCGATTCATCAGAGACTCTTCGGACTGATAGACTCCGCGCCATGGTGAAACTCCCGTCGCCGGGTGACATCCCGCCCGTCACGTTCAAGAACTTCGTGACCGAGCTCGCGTCGACCGCCCTCGTCTGCCTCGGCCACATCACTCATCCCGTGTCGGGGCGACGTCAGACCGACGTCGCCCGCGCCGCTCACGTGATCGGTCTCCTGGCGATGGTCGCCGAGAAGACGGAGGGAAACCTCGACGAGAATGAGCAGGCGTACCTCGTCACGGTGCTCCAGGATCTCAAGGAGAAGCTGGAGACGGCGCAGGACCAGCCGAACTGAGCGACTCCCGCCACCTTCGGATCGCCTCCAGCTGGGACCTCGGCATCTCGTCCTTCGCGCCGTACACGCGGTAACCGTGCTCCTCGTCGAACCGCAGGCGAAGGGCGCGCACCGCCGCCGCGCGCACGCGGGCATCGTCCGAGGCGAGGCGGTCGAGAAGCTCCTCGACCGAAGGCCCTTCGACGTCGTCGCGAAGGAGGTCGTGGTTCGCGAATCCGGTCAGGAAGTCGAGGAACTCGGCGGGTCGAAGCGCGAAGTCGACGCCGACGATCGCGACGTTGGTCGTGATGCCCAAGTCCAACAGACCCCGGTCGGAGAGGTGCGTCAGATCGAGCGTCCACTCGCGGAACCCGGGGTCGCCGTAGAGCGGGTACGCGTGATCGACGAGGTTCGAGCCTTCGCTCCGGAAGTACTCATGGATGTAGAACGGCCCGATCCCGAGCTCGCTCCGCTCCTCCTGCCAGACGTCGAGCAGTCCGTCCTTCAGCCCGGTCCAGTAGATCCCTCGGTACGACCCGAAGCCGACCTGCAGGAGCTTCGTGGCCCGAAGATTGAACTCGAGTCCCTCCGAGTACCCGATCGAAAGGTCGAGGGTCTGCGCGAGGTCGCGGCCGCGATCGGTCATGAAGACGCAACCGGGTCCGAAGCCCAAGACGGCGAGCAAGCAAAGGTTCCGCAACAGGGGCCTCACGAGGGCTATGTGGATGCCACCAACGCGCCCGAAGCGTCGGGCCCCTTGTACGGGGCTCCCGCGCCGACATCAAGGGAATGGGAGACATGAGGACATCGGGACTCAGGACGACGTGCGGCACCGCGCAACGCGGACGGATCAACGGTAGGCGTCGATGCCGGTCACCGCCGCGCCGAGGATCAGCGTGTGGATCTCGTAGGTCCCTTCGTACGTGTGGACGGACTCCAGGTTGGCGGCATGGCGCATCGCCTGGTACTCGTCCAGGATTCCGTTCGCCCCCAGGATCTCGCGGCAGGTTCGCGCGGTGTCGAGCGCGATCTTGATGTTGTTGCGCTTCGCCATCGAGATCTGCTGCGGCGTGACTTTGCCCGCGTCCTTGAGCTGGCCGAGCCGGAAGCAGAGGAGCTGAGCCTTGGTGATCTCGGTCACCATGTCCGCGAACTTCTTCTGGGTGAGCTGGAACGCCGCGATCGGCTTGCCGAACTGCGTGCGCGTCTTCGCGTACGAGAGTGCTTCGTCGAAGCAGCCCTGCGCGGCGCCGATGCCGCCCCATGCGATCCCGTAGCGCGCCTGATTGAGACAGGAAAGCGGACCGGAGAGGCCGTTCGCGTCGGGCAGCCGATTCTCGTCAGGCACTTCGACGTGGTCGAGCACGAGCTCGGACGTGACCGAGGCGCGGAGCGACAGCTTTCCTTTCATCTCGGGCGCGGAGAAGCCGGGCGTGCCCTTCTCGACGAGGAAGCCGTTGATCCCTTCGTCGGTCCGGGCCCACACGATGGCGACATCCGCCACCGAGCCGTTCGTGATCCACATCTTGTTGCCGTGGATCCTCCAACCGCCTGCGATCTTCGTCGCGCGGGTCTCCATGCCGCCCGGGTCCGAACCGTGGTCGGGCTCGGTCAATCCGAAGCAGCCGATTTTCTGGCCCTGCGCCATCGGGGGGAGCCACTTCCGTTTCTGCTCCTCGGAGCCGTAGCGGAAGATCGGGTACATGCAGAGCGCCCCCTGGACGGAGGCGTACGAGCGCACGCCGGAGTCGCCGCGCTCGAGCTCCTGCATGATGAGGCCGTAGGCGGTGTTGTCGAGCCCGGCGCAGCCGTACTCCTCGGGGAGGTTCGCGCCGAAGACGTTCAACTCGCCGAGCATCGGGGCGAGTTCGTTCGGAAACGTCCCGTTGCGAGCGTGCTCGGCGATGATCGGGACGACCCGCTCGGAGACGAATTCGCGGACGGTGTCGCGAACCATGCGCTGCTCCTCGGTCATCAGCGCATCCATCTCGTAGAAGTCAACGCCTCGATAGTCGCTCATGGCTCCTCGCATTTCGACCGCCTCGATTCAAGCGCGACATGCTAGCACGGCCCACGCGCACGCCGGTGGATCGAATCAGGAGGCACGACGCGATGGCCGGCGGTGCCGGGATCCGCCGGGGACGTTCTTCGCTTCGCGCCGGTGCGGCTTGAGTCGGCGCGGTCGCCCGTCGAGAATGGGCCCCCGTCTCCCGTTCGAGGGCCGATCGAAACGTGCAGATCCTTCGTTGTGGTGTTTGCGGCGGCGTCGTCCGCGGTTCGGGCGAGTGCCTGCGCTGCGGCGGAACGGTGGCGCGAGCCGACCTCCTCGGACCGCCCGAGCGGCGGTCCGTCGCCGGAGAGTTCCTGATCGGAATCGACTACGCGGTCCGCGGCGCGCTTCTCACGATACGCCGCCCCCGCCTGCTCGGGCTCGTCGTCATCCCCCTCCTCCTGAACGTCCTGATCGCGTCCGTGCTGATCTACCTCGTGGTCACGCACCGCGACTTGTTGCGCCCCGATTTCGAGGGCGAGTGGATCGTGGGGACGAACTGGTTGCGCGGTCTGATCCAGAACGCGGCCGTGTTCTTCGGTGTGCTCATCGGGATCGGCCTGGCCGTCTTCGGAACGCTGCTCGTGTCGACCGTCGTGAACGCTCCGTTCCTCGAGTGGCTCTCGGAGTGCGTGGAGTCGATCGTCTTCGGCCAAGGCGATGAGACGCCGATCACGCCGCACTACGTGTGGCATTCCTGGATCGTGCCGGTGATCCAAGCCCTGGGACTGGCGATCGTCCAGGGATTCATCGCGCTGGCATTGCTCGTGCTCTCGTTCACTGGCATCTTCGCTCCGCTCGTTTTCCTCGGCGGGCTCTGGTTGACCGCGATCACGCTCTGCGACATCTGCGTGGCGCGCAAGCGCTACCCGGTCATCGCCCGCTTCTCCTTGGTCGCACGGTCCCTGGGGTTCTGGTTGGGGGTCGCTCTCCCCTTCTTTCTCGTCCCGATCCTCATCCCCTTTGGAGTGGCCGGCGCCACCCTCGGATTCCTGCGTCAACGACGATTTCCTGGACGATAACTCAACGATCTGTCGTTGTGTTACTTACGTGAATCATCGGGAAAGTCTGGGCCCGCGAGCTCCCCGGTTTGACTTGATTCGAACGCGCTCTTCGCGTCTGATCCGGCTCCATTCGGTCCTGCTTTCGGATCGAGCCCCCGGACTTTCAGCCTTCTGTTCTTCGACCGCACCAGCCGCGCGCCTCAGACCTGAGGCGAGGTACGCACTCTCGGTCGGAGGTCCACGGGGACCGTTTCCATGCGTCAAAGGAACGCCCGGTTGCCAGACGCATCCGCGAGCACGGATCTAGATCACGCATCCGGAGAGACACCGTTGCGCAACGCGATCGCTTCACTCGTTCTTCTGTCGATTGTCTCGCAGAACCACGCTCACGCGACCGACCAGTTTCCCGGCGCCACTTGGACCACGGCGACTCCGGCGGAAGTCGGCATGGATGCCGCCAAACTCGCCCAGGCGCTGTCCACTCTGAACGGCAACGTGGCCGTCGTCCGATTCGGGAAGCTCGCGGGAATAAAAGGAGACATCACCTACTCGACGCCGCTCTACTCGGTGGGCAAGTCGATCACGAGCTCGCTCTTCGGCGTGCTCATGTACCAGGGGTCGGTCGACTACACGACCCTGGTGCCAGGCTCGAACTACCCGACCTCGCCCTTCGGGACGTACCGCGACTTCATGCGGATGACCAGCGACTACGGCCTGAGCCCGCACACGCCGGGGTCGCGCTACGCGTACAACAACAAGGCCGTCGACCACTACGGCGAAAGCCTGCGGCCCCACTTCGGGAACAAGTCCCCGCTCCAGATCCTCGATCAACATCTGTTCGGAATCCTCGGCCGCCAGGACCCGATCAACTTCGGTGGGCTCTGGGGTGGATGGGGCGGCGGCTTCGCGACCAGCGCGCGCGACCTCGCCCGGATTGGACTCCTCGTCCTGCGCAACGGGACCTGGAGCGGTCAGCAGATCCTCAGTCCGTCGTTCATCGCCGATCTGTTCAAGAGTCAGATTCCGGCGAGCGCAGTGGCAAACTGGTCGTTCGGCGTCGGAAGCCCGACGCAAGGCCCGAACGGCGACAACTGGTGGAACCAGCACCAGATCACGGGGATGCTGAAGGGCAACTACTCGTACGGCTGGTGGACGAACGCGAGCAACCGCTACCCGCAGCTCCCGCTGCAGACGATCTGGGCGGACGGGCTGGGCGGCAACTACATCATCCTCTGCCCGCAGTACGACCTGATCGTCACGACGACCCTCATCGGGAACAACACGAACGTCCAGAACATCCTGAAACCGATCCTCGACGCGGTCATCGACGCTCCGCCGGCGCCGGGGGTGCTCTCGGGGGAGTTGAAGCAGTGGCATCGCGTCACGCTGACCTTCGACGGGCCGCCGTCGTCGGAAGGGAACGCCCCGAACCCGTTCACCGACTATCGGCTCGACGTGACGTTCACGCACCCCAACCATACGTTCACGGTGCCGGGCTACTACTGCGCGGACGGAAACGCCGGCGAGACGGGCAGCGCAAGCGGCAACAAGTGGCGGGTCCACTTCACTCCGATCGAGGCTGGAACCTGGACCTACGTCGCCACGTTCCGTTCGGGCGCGCTCGTGGCGGCGACGGTCGACCCCATGGCCGGCGCCCCGTTCGCGTTCGACGGGGCAACGGCGTCGTTCTTCGTGAGCGAGACCGACAAGACCGGCACCGACCACCGCGGCAAGGGGATCTTGCGCCACACCGGCGAGCGCTACCTGGCCTACGAAGGGACCGGCGAACCGTTCCTCGTCTCCGGAGCGGCGAGTCCAGAGAACCTGCTCGCCTACCAGGGCTTCGATCAGACCACGCCGACCCACGTGTACGCACCGCACGCGGCGGACTGGACGTTGGGCGACCCGGACTGGAAGAGCGGCCAGGGACGGAACCTCATCGGGGCGCTGAACTACCTCGCCTCGGAGGGGATGAACTCGGTCGCGCTGCACATCATGACCTCGCAGGGCGCGAGCGATGACGTCTGGCCGTGGGTCAGCAAGGGTCAGGTGTTCCGCTTCGACTGCAGCAAGCTCGACCAGTGGGAGATCGTGTTCGAGCACATGGATCGACTCGGCATCCACATGCAGCTCGTACTTCAAGAGGACGCGAACGATCAATGGCTCGACGGCGGCAACCTCGGGCTGCAACGAACGATCTTCCTGCGCGAGATGGTCGCCCGATTCAGCCACCACCTCGGGTTGACCTGGAACCTCGGTGAAGAGAACACGAACACGGATCAGCAGCGCCAGGCGTTTGCCGACTTCATTCGAGCGCTCGACGCCTACGAGCACCCGATCGTCGTCCATACGCGTCCGGGTCAGATCGACCAGGTGTACAACCCGCTCCTGGGCGACGCGCGGATCGAAGGCGCGTCGATGAACATCTCCAGTTCGATGTCGGTCAACGGGCAGACGCGCAAGTGGGTCGATCTCTCCACGGCCGCGAGCGAGCCGTGGTTCGTCCTGGCCGACGAGGTCGGTCCCACGAGCGACGGAGCCCTTCCGGACGCGCTCGACCCGGGTCATGATGGGCTGCGCAAAGAGGTGCTCTGGGGCAACCTCATGGCCGGCGGGGCCGGAGTTCACTGGTACTTCGGCACCGCGTGGACGAACGGCGACCTCGATTGCGAGGACTGGCGGTCCCGCGACAGCCTCTGGGACCAGGCGCGGCACGCACAAGTGTTTTTCAAGAAGCATCTTCCGTTCAACGAGATGGTGAGCGCGAACTCACTCGTGACCGCGGTGGGCGCGTTGGCGTTCGCCAAGCCGGGCGCGACGTACGCGATCTATCTGCCGAGCGGTGGGTCGAGCCAGATCGACCTTCAGTCGAACGCCGGCCCGTTCCTCGTGCGCTGGTACGACCCATGCAACGGCGGTGAACTCCAGATCGGCTCGACCTCGACCATCAACGGGCCGGGGATGACTTCCATCGGTCAACCCCCGAGCAATCCGACGAAGGACTGGGCGGTGATCGTCACGAAACCCACGGCCCACGTCGGCCACTACGGGAAGGGCGTGGTCGGGACGAGCGGCATCGCGCCCGAGATCGATGCGTTCGGCGACCCGGCGATCGGCAACATGCAGTTCGGGATCCAGGCGACCTGGGCGCGCAAGAACGCACTCGCTCTGTTCACGGTCGGTGGCTCGGCCGCCAACCTGCCGATCTTCGGCGGCGCGATCCTGAACGACCTGCTCGGCGGCGCCTACTTCATGACGACGGACGGCAACGGCTCCGTCGTGATCGACATCCCTCTCGGCCTCGACGTGTCGTTGGTCGGCTTTTCGGGATACTGCCAGTGGCTGATCCAGGATGCCGCGGCGGTGGGCGGCGTTTCGATGACCAAGGGTCTGACGTTCAAGATCCACAACTGACGGATCCGGTGACGTCCCGTCGACGTCGCGAACCGCGTCGGATGAGAAACTTGCTTCGTTTTCCGAGCATGCTCGAGACGAGGCCGCGCGTGAGCCGATCAAGGGTGTACATTGACCGCGGTGAGCCTCTGGCGGCTCGCCGGGAACCTCTTCGATGTGGCGTCTCGCTTTTCCCGTCCTGGTTCTGAGCGCTCTGTTCATCCTCGGTCCATTCGTGTCGAGGACGACGGTCCCGGCCGTTGCGACGGGCTACCCGTTCACCGCGGCGGACGACACGCTGGACGCGCGAGCTCTGAGCAATCGCACCAAGAACCGACCGTTACGCCTCGCGAGCGTCGGCGAGCTGAACGCGCTGCAGCACGTGACGATCGCCGAGCTCGTCGCTCAGCTCGTGCACGGATCGGAACGCGATCGACGCATCGCGGGCAGCCTCCTCGGCATCTCGGCGCACCCCGACGGGATTCGGCCGCTGATCGACGCGTTCAGCACCGAAGAGGACCCACGCGCGCTCGCCTCCCTGGCCCTCGCGCTGGCCGAAACGCAAGACCCCGAGGCGATCGCCACGCTGATCCTCGCGATCCGTGACCGTGAGGGCCTCGCGGCCTACGAGGCCTGCCGAGCGCTCAAACTGACGTTCGGCTTGAACCTCGGTCTCGATGCGGACGCGTGGGAACGCTGGTTCCAGGCGACGCAGTCGACGCGCGACTGAGTGCCCGGCCGGCGCCGCCCTTCACTCAGTGCGTGAAGCTCGTCTGACCGGATGAGTTCAGCGGCATGGCCAGCGGACCGTACGGTGTGTCGACGTCAAGATCTCCCACCAACGAGTAGCTTGCGCCGGACCCTTTCAGCAAGTTGAGCGCGGCAAGGCCGAGGCTCTTCGGCGAGAACGAAATCGGGATCTCGAGCGAGCTCCGCTCGCCGGGAGAGAACTCGACCGGCTTGCGGACGGAGCTCTTCGCCACCTCCGTCCCCGCCAGGGAAAGCCCGTAGGAAAGCTGCTTCAGGTCGAACGGGAAGTCGTTCGTGTTCAGGAAGGACAGGTCGAGGACAGCGGAGGCATTGTTGAACGTCAGCTCCTCGAAACGCACTCCATCGAGCTTCACGTCCGGGACCGTGGGGATCGGGAGCTCACCCGTCGTCGACAGCGGGAGCGACAGCGGCTCGCCGCCGATCGGGTTGTTCACGTTCAACGACAGGTTCGCGGTGTACGGGACGATCGAGCCGGGCTTGATGCCGCCGAGCGCGGCGAGCACCTTCTTGAACTCGATTCGCGCGGGAAGCTGCAGCGCCTTCGATCCGCCCGCCGGCACTTCGCCGGAGAGGGGCGCGGCTCCGGTCAGGAGTTCGTTCGACCCCGACGCCAGGCCGTAGTCGAGATTCACGAGCGGCAACCCGACGTCGTACGGGTTCTGTACCTCGACGTCGAACAGCATCGTCAGATCCTGCAGCGAGAAGTCCTCGATGCTGACGCCGGTCAGTGATGCCGTCGGTTTGTCGATCGACGAGAAGAGCTCCGCTCCGAGGTCGGAGAGCGCCTGACATCCGCCGAGGATCGGCACCAGCAGCACCCCCGAGCAACTCGCGACCACACCACTGAATCTGCGTTCGACCTTCATTGGGCACGACCTCTCGTCACCGAGGAACTGGGAAGAAACGAAAGAAGAGATGTCGGGCCGCCCTCACCAAGGGCGAAAGGCGGCGTCCGACATCTCTTCTCACGCGAGACCGTGAACGACTACTTGTAGAAGTTCGTCGCCTCCGTCTCGTTGACCGGGCGCGTCAGCTGCTCGGTGTCCATCTCGACCGCGAAACGCACGTCGCCCTCGCCCACGGCCTTCACGACCACGCGCCACTCGGCCTTCGCCTTGGCGGCCAGGCTCGCGAGCGGCGCGAACGTCACCGTGTTCCCGGACGCCGAGCCGTTCGTCACGCCCGAGCTCGACACGTACTCCATCGTGTCCTCGAGAGTGCAGGTGATCTGGATGTTGGTATCCGTCGCGGAGCCCTGGTTCGTCACGACGATCACGTACGTCTCGTTCTCGCCCATCGGAGTCGGGTCCTGAACGTCGACCACCTCGAGCAAGACGGCCGGGATGCCCTGGACGTCCGTCGTGCAGTCCGCGGTCGCCGGATCGGAGCAGGCACAGGTGACCGTCGCGCTGACCGTCTTCGCGCCCTGCGTATCGGCCCGAAGCTCCATCGACACGTCCGCGCTGCCACCCGCCGCGAGGCTGTTCAGACGCCACACGACCTTGCCACCGCTCGCCGTGCCGCCGTTCGACGCACTGGCGAACGTCGTACCGGCCGGAATCGTTGCCTCGAGCATGGTGTTCTCGCAGGCCGCGTCGCCGTTGTTCGACACGCCGAGCTGGAACGTCATCTCCTGACCCTGGAAGATCCGGCTGGGGCAGTTGATCGTGAGGTCGAGCGAAGGCTGGACGACGTCGGTCGTCACCGTGTTCGAGCTCGCGCTCAGGCCGCCGTCGGCCGATGCCGTCGCGTTGTTGCTGTACGTCCCGGTGCCGCTCGCCGTGACGCGGACGGAGTTCGTCTTGCTCTCGCCCGCCCGCAACTCGGGAATCGTGAACGAGAACGTCGACTGACCGCTGTCCGTCATGAGGCCCGACGGCAGAGTGTCGGAGACCATCACGTTGCGGGCGGAACCACTGCCGTTGTTCGAGACCGTGATGGTGTAGGTGATCGGGTCGCACTTCAGGACCTGCGACGGACCCTCCTTCACGAGCTCGAGACGCGGCTCGACGACGCGGGTCTGGAGACAGACTTTGCTCGCGTACGAAACGTCGCCGCAATAGAGCACGCTGCCGACGCTCGTCGCCGATCCGTTGACCGTGATCGTGCGGCTGTCGCCGGGGCCCAGGTCGCCGATCGCCCAGCTCACGTTGCCGCCCGAACTCGACTGTGGCTCGGGGTTCGCACGGCTGACCGAGAATGTGTTGCCGAGCTGGTCCGTCACGACGACGCTCTCGAGCTTGTCGTTCGTCAGGTTCGTGACCTTGATCTCATACGCGTATTCCTCGCCCAGCATCACTTCGGCCGGGGCAGTCTTCTCGAGGAGAACCGCGCTGGTCGCACGATCACCCGTCGGGAACGCGCGGGAGCTGACGACCTTGTTTCCCACCATGTAGGAGGAGGCGCCGCTGCTCGACGTCCCCATCGAGTCCGAATGCGTGTCCGATGATGTCATCGCGGTGTCGGCGCCCGATTCCATCGATCCGGGCGCGGTGGACGATGACTTGGCCGTGCTCGAAGACGACCCCTTCGAGATCGAAGGTGGACGATCCGTCGGATCGACGTCGGTCGACGAAGACTTGCATGCGGCCAGGGACGCTAGCCCCAGGAGCCCCATCCACACGGGGAGGCCGCGCAACTGGCTGAAAAGCTTCATTCAATTCACCTCAGAGTTCAGTATCGGTTGCCGAAGAAAGAGCCGCCCGCTCGCAGAGATGCAAAGGGTGATCCGAACGGTCACCGGCGGACGTCTGCAATTCGAATTCCACGAGAAAGCCTATCTGCGCCAACCTACTATCTCAATGGAGCTTCCGGGTTTGCCTCTCGATTCGTCACCCGGGCCTCCGACGCGGCTGACGCAGGGGCCGAACGATCGCGACGTGAATGCAACGACGTACACAGCCGCCGCAATGCACGCCGTGCAAGAGGCTGTTTGTACGCCGATCGAGGGGCGAAGATGCATCTGGAGTCATCCAGTATTCGGACCGAAGCATTCCAGAGTCTTCCTCTCGTCGCTCCGGCGGTCATAGCGGTCGAGCTTTCGATACAACGTGCGCCGGTCGAATCCCAGGATGCGGGCCGCCGCCGACTTGTTGCCATCGACCTTCGCGAGGACGCGTGCGATGTAGCTTCGTTCGATCTCGTCCAAGGTCGGTAGCGGGTCGGAATGCTCGGCCGGCAACACGAGCTCCGAAGCTCGGGAGCGACAGAGGGCGGCGGGCAGGTCGACCTCGCGGATCGATTCCGAGGACGTGACCGCGACGGCTCGTTCGATCACGCTTCGCAGCTCGCGAACGTTGCCGGGCCACTCGTATTCCAGGATGCGACGGGCGGCAGCAGGCTCGATGCCGCGTGGATGACGACCCGATCGGACCGCAGACTCGTCGAGGAAGTGCCTCGCCAAGAGGAGGACGTCCGTCTCCCGCTCGCGAAGCGGAGGGAGTTCGAGCGAGACGCTGGTGCCCGGACCGATCAGCTCCGGGCGAATGGAAGCGTCATCCGCGGACCCCTCACGCGTTCGTCGGGTCGCGGCGATGATTCGGGCCTGAGGCGCGGTCCTCGAGTGGTTCGCGTTCGTTCGCGCCAACTGCGTCTGCGCTTCGGAGGGGAGGGCGTCGACGTCCGCCAGGAAGAGCGTACCGCCGCGCGCTTCACCGAGCGGGCCGTCCAGCGCGGCGGGCCCTAATAGGTCCCCCTCCAACAGCGCCGCCGGAAGATCCGAACAAGGCACGAACACGAATGGGCCGGACCGGCGGGTGCTTTCGCGATGGAGCGCCCGAGCGACGCGCTGCTTTCCGGTCCCGCGGGCGCCCACGAGCAAGACCGGCGCGTCGCTTCGGGCGACTCGCGGCAGCGTCGCGAACAGCCGGAGCATGGCCTCGCTCTGTCCGACCAGGCCGGAGAACGAGCCCGCTTCGTCGAGAAGGCGGCGCAGCCGCTGCAGGTCGAGTCGGTTCGCGAACTCCCGCTCGACCCGCCGAAGACGACGCGCCGCGGTGCGGGCCGTGATCGGCTTCACCAGACAATCCGTCGCGCCCAGCTCGATGGCTTCCTGCGCGGACTCTTCAGACTCGCTGATCGCGACCAGCGGAACCTGAGGTCGAATCGCGATCGCCCGCTCGCAGAACTCGCGGCCACCCATGCTCGGCATTCGCACGTCCGCGAGGACCAAGAGGTACTCGTGCTCCTCGAGCCTCGATAGGGCGCTCTGCCCGTCCGGTGCGACGTCACAGTCGAACCCGTCGGACGCCAACTCCGTCAAGAATGGCTCCGCGAAGGCCGCCTCGTCCACGATCAGAAGAGTTGAACTCATGCTTGAACCCGACCCACGACGGCCACAGCCACAGGTGGCCGTCGTGGCATCGAAGTTCGCGCGTCACGCGAACCTCGCTACCTCATGACGATGAAACTCGCGTGAGAGTTCCGTTCCCCTTGGCCTCGACCGGAAACCGTGTCGATTCACGTCAAGCCGTTGGGCCGCGGACTCGGCACGACATCCGGCCCGCTCCGTGAAGTGGCGTATATACGCGGCACCTCCCGCCGGGCCGGACGAGTTTGCGAAAACACCGCGACGAGCGGCCATGCGACCGAGCCGGCCGGTTAGAACGTGGAACCCGAGTCCCGGTTCCTCCGCGGTTGCGACGCGGCGCAAGAGAACCTCCGAGATCGATCATGGGTCACTTCGATTCCGCACGACGAGGTCTGGCGCTCGGGTTGGCAGCGGCGGCAGTGATCGTGGCGACGCTCAAGTGGTGGCGGGGAGGACCGGCCGAGCTCGGGTTCGGGGCTCCCTGGGCGGCGCTCGATCGAGATCGCGAGATGCACGAGATGACTCTACGGACCGGGCTGGGTGGTCCGCTTCCGGAGGCAATGCAGCGCGCCATCGTCGCCATCTCCCGCCGCGGTCGCGAGAACGACGTGGTCCAGGTTCGCGGCGCACCACGCAACGTCCTCTGGCCGCTCTGCTATTACCTCTATCCGATGAGCGTGGTCGGATCGCCGCGTGAGAACGGCGGGGCACCGGACGATCCCGTTCAGGCCGAAGTGAACTGGATCGTCACGATCGATCGCGACCTGCGCGTGCAGAGGGTCCGTTGATCTCCCTCGTCTTGGTGCTCCTCGTATGCACGGCGTTCGGGGCCGCGCTCGATCGCGGCGTCCTCGCAATGGAGCGGCGCGATCCGATCGAGGGCTTCGGGCGCGCGCTTCTACTCGGGATCGGCGGAGTCGGGGCGCTGTCGCTCGCGGCCGATGCGCTCGGCCTGAGGTTGCGCGCCGTCGCGCTCGCCGCCGCCGCCTCGATCGCGGTGCTCGTCCTGCTCGCCGGGGCGTGGCGACGACGCGCTCGAAGGACGGGGACCACCGCACCGGAGCGCACACGCCCGCTGACGCTCGTCCTCGCCGTCCTGTTCGCAGCCGTGGCCGTCGTCGCGCTCGTCCTCATGGTCCGCTCCGGATGGATGAGGCCAACGTTGCAGTTCGACGCGCTCACGCGCTGGATGTTCAAGGCGAAGGTGCTCGCGATCGACGGCACCTTGTTCGGGCCGATCTCGACCGATCCCGCGTTCGGCTTCACGCACCAGCGCTATCCACCCTTGGTCGCCCACGTCGCGAGCCTGCCGTCGCTCGTCGCCGGATCGTTCGACGATCGCATCGCGTCGGCTGTCTTCCCGTGGTACGCGGTCGGTGCGACCCTCATCGTGTACGGCTTCCTCCGCCGGCGCGCGGGAGTCCTTGCGGGAACGATTGGCGCGGCATGGGTTGCCACGCTGCCGCTCCTCCAGTACATCGAGGACGAGCCGCCGGGCGCCGGTGCGTTCTCCGCCCTCGCCGACGCGCCGTTCGCGGCGTTCCTCGCCGGCGCCGCCCTCGCGGCCGCCGACGCCGCCGATCGACGCCGTCCCCGCGCCGCCCTCGAGGCGGGGCTCTTCCTCGGCTTCGCGGCATTGACGAAGAACGAGGGGATCCCGCTCGTCGCCATCGTCCCGCTCGCGTTGCTGGTGTCGGCGCAGACGGCGCGGATCCGCACCGCCATCGTCCCGTTCGCGATCGGCGTGCTCCTGTTCGTCGTGCTCTGGGGCGCCCACGCATCGGCGTTTCCCGCCCTCGACGAGCACTACCCCGGGCGCCTCCACGTGCATGCAATCCACGACGGGATCGGCCGGCTCCCCGCCGTGCTCGCCGGCTTCGCGCAAGAGATGACCTCGATCCGCAACTGGAACTTCACCTGGCCGACGGTTCTCGCGTTGCTCCTCGTCGCAGGCAAGGCCACGCTCCGGGGCGGAAGACGCGCGCTCCTCCTGATCGTCCTCGGACAGCTCGCGAGCTACGTCTTCGCTCTCGTCATCACGGGCTGGACGAGCCCCCACGTGCCGGCCGGCGAGGACCCGGTGACGCGGTTGATGACGCTCACCCTCGGTCGCCTCTTGCTCCACGTCGCGCCGGCGGCGATCGCGCTCGGCATGCTCGCGACGGCGGGCGAGGCTCGGGACGCGTGCGCCTGATCCCACCCGCTGGCCGGCTCCCGACGCTCGGGCGCCGGCCGGGGAACGTCCCGATTCGACGCGTCGAACGATGCCAAGCGGCAAGATCCGCTCAAGTCACAGGAGCGCACGGACGATGAACTCGAGGCCCGTCTCACCCTTCCCCGTCACAGGAGCGAATCGTGTCGTTTGGCGAGTACCTCATCGAGCGAGGAATCATCGACGATGCGACCCTCCTGCGCGCCCTCGACGCGCAGTTTCGCAGTCGGACGTTCATCGGGACCCTCGCGGTCGAGCGCGGCTACCTGACGCCCCGACAGGTCTACGCGATCCTGCAGCGCCAGACGCTCAATCCCCGCAGCTTCGGCAACCTCTCGATCGAGTCGGGCGAGCTGAGCCATTCGCAGGTCGCCGAGCTTCTCGTGCTGCAGCGCAGCTCCTCACGGTCGCTCGAGAAGATCCTGATCGAGCTGGCCGCGCTGACGAACGAAGACGTCGATCGGCTCCGCGACGAGTTCGACCACCGCGGCGTGGTCGGCCGCCTCGGCGTGCTCACGGACGACTGATTCTCTCCTACCGGCCGAGGGACTTGTCGAACGCCTGACGCCACTCGCCTTGACCCTCGACCATGCCGTAGTCGGCGAGAAACGTCCACGCCTCGCGCGCGAGATCCTCGTCGATCCCCTTCTTGGCCTTCCCGATCCGCTTCTTGATGTCCTTCGCCCTTTTCCGCGCGTCGGCCTCGATCTGCTTGCGCGCCGCGGCCGCATTGCCGCCCTTCTTGTCGGCCAGCCGATCCGCCACGTTCGCGGCGTCCCACGCGGTCCGCGGGTCGTCGCTCGCTTTCGTGCTGGAGAGCACCTTCCTCACCTCGCTCGGGCGATCCTCGTTCATCAGGTCCAACCACCGGAGCGCGTCGAGGATCGGGAGGCGCATGAACATGTGCGCACCCTCCGCCGGCGCGAAGAGGCGTGCGTCCGCGTGTTTCGCCTTCACGTAGGCGTCGTAGACCTCGACGGAGGCGAGGAAGTCGACGACGGGATCGTCCTGTGCGTGGACGAGCGCGATCGGGATGAGGCCCTTGCGGCCCTTCCCCTTCCGCACGAGCTCCTTCGGCGTGGTCCACGAGCCGCCGGAGACCGCGAGGACTCCATCGACGCGGTCGGGCAGGTGAGCCGCGACCGCGTGGGACAAAAACGCGCCCTGCGAGTGTCCGCCGACGTAGAGCCGGCCGATCTTCAGCGCCAGCCGCTTCTCGACGTCGTCGATGATCTTCTCGATGTACCTCTCGTCACCGGGATCATGGTTGAACGCGTCGTCCCCCGCCTGCTTCGGCCCGGTCGGGCCGATGAGCATCCAGTCCTTCAGCTCGCTCGCGGACTCGAGCGACCCGACGTAGTTCTCGCCCCGCATGTTGGACCCGTGGATGAAGAGGATCGTCGGGAGGCCGTCGTCCTCTTGCTGCTTGTGGGCGCGGGGCACGCGCAAGGCGTAGTGAAGGTCGTCGGCCTGGATCGTACGAACCTTCCCGACCTCGAACTCCTTCTCTCCCGCCGCCGCCGACAGCCACAGGCAGGCGCCGATCGCGAACCACATGAGCTCACCTCGCCGAACAGGTTCGAGTTGTTTCCACCGGTGAGTAACGCGATTAGATTAGTCTGTCCTCCTCGTGTTAGGGTAGTTGCCGCTCTTCGAAAGCCCCCGATGCCGCCGCGCCGCGACCATTCGAAGCCGCGAACGTCTGGAACTCTCATGACTCTCGCGGTGCTCGCGATCGCCGTCGGTTGCAAGAACCCCGCGGATTGGAGCCGCGAGGCCGACCACGCGGCGGAGGACATCATCGCGCGCACCCAGGAAGCCGCGTTCGGTCGGGCCGAGCGATTCACGATCGAACGGCCGTCCGAGACACTTCGACGCTATCTGCTGATTTCGCAAGGACTTCCCGTGAGGAGCCACGAATCGCTCGGCCCCGAGGAGTTGGCCGAGATCGATCACTGGCCCACCGAGGAAGACCGGCTCGGCGGCCGCGCGGACCCGGACCCGAACATCCGCGGGTCGGATCTGGCGCTGGTCCTCCGTCTGGTCGACGCGCTCTCGATCGCCGCCTATAACAGCCGTGAGTATCAGACCGAGAAGGAGGGCGTGTTCCGGCAGGCGCTGGCCCTCAGCGAGGCCGATCACGCGTTCCACACCCAGCTCATGTCGCAGCTCGCGGCGACCCTCGACA
The DNA here is from genome assembly GCA_964649825.1 of uncultured Phycisphaeraceae bacterium. Lineage (GTDB taxonomy): Bacteria > Planctomycetota > B15-G4 > B15-G4 > JADJEK01 > CAZYQW01. The sequence goes on from CAZYQW010000138.1 coordinate 79,121, forward strand.
GCACCCTCGCCACCGAACCCGATCGGTCCCGGACGACGAGCCTCGTCGGGACTCCTTCGATCTCCGCGGACCGCGTCTTCCAGAACGGAGTGACCCTGTCCTCACGCCTCGGCGTCGACATCGCCAAGCTGCTCACTCCGCCGCGCGCCCGATCGTCCAGCGTGTTCGCCGACCTCTCGATCTCGATCCCGCTCATGCGTGGCGCCGGACGCCACATCGTCGCTGAGCCGCTGATCCAGTCCCAACGTGACACGCTCTACGCGATCTTGCGATTCGAGCGCTTCAAGCGGACGTTCGCGGTGCAGATCGCGACGGAGTTCGTCAACGTCCTGCAACAGCTCGACCGCGTCCAGAACGCCGAGCAGAACTACAAGAGCCTCCTCGCGTCGGTCCGGCAGCTCCGGCGGCTCGCGGACGCGGGACGACGTCCCGAGCTGGAAGTCGACCAGGCCGTGCAGAACGAGCTGCAGTCGCGTGACCGCTGGATCCGGGAGATCCAGGCATACAAAGGGCAGATCGACTCTTTCCGCGTCACGCTCGGTCTTCCCCCCGACTCCGACGTGACTCTCGACCGCGAGGAACTCGTGCGGCTCGGCGACATGGTGCGTCGGTCGCTCGCCTCGAATCCACCCGGCAGCGACGGCGGCGTGACCACCGGGATGGCGGTGGGGACGGCGGACGATCCGGTCGTGCTCACGCCACCGGGCCGCGGAACGCCGGGTCCGTTCGAGATCGACGAAGGTCGCGCGATCGATCTCGCCCTCGCGAACCGACTCGACCTGTTCATCGCGGAGGGCGCGATCTATGACGCGCAGCGCACCGTCGTCGTGGCGGCCGACGCTCTGAACGCCGAGGTCACGTTGTTCGGCAGCGGGGAGTTCGGCGAGCGCCGATCGGGCGCGTCGGCCACGCTCCCCGACGTGAGCGAGCTGCGCACCAACGCCGCCGCCTACCGCGCGATGCTGACCATCGACCTTCCGCTCGAGCGAACGCGGGAGCGGAACGTCTATCGAAACAGTTGGATCCAGCTCGAGCAGGCGGTGCGCGATCTCGCCGATCTCGAGGACACCGTGAAGATCCAAATCCGCGATCGGCTGCGGACGCTCCTGCAGGCGCGGGAGGGGCAGCGGATCCAGGCGGCGGCGGTGACGCTCGCGCAGCGACGCGTCGACAGCGCCCGCCTCTTCCTCGACGCAGGCCGCGCGCAAACGCGCGACCTCCTCGAGGCACAGGAGGACCTCGTGTCCGCACAGAACGACTTGACGGCGGCGTTGATCGACTACCGCATCGCGGAGCTCGAGCTCCAGCGAGACATGGGACTCTTGCGAGTCGACAGCGAGGGGCAGTGGATGGAGTTCGACCCGATGCAGGTGGCCCCATGAGCAGTGCTCCCCGTGCTCGCGAACGTCGACGCTCCATTCTGTGGGTGGTCGGCATCATCGCCATCGTCGGAGTGGCGACGGTCTTCGCGCTCGACCGCGTCCGGCCCGGCGACCCCACCGAGGGAGAGCCGACGTTCATCGCGGTCCGCGGCCCCCTCCGCATCAGCGTGAACGAGGCGGGAACGATCCAGGCGAAGGACCAGGTAGTGCTGAAGAACGAGGTCGAAGGGCGCGCGACGATCCTCTTTCTGATCGAGGAAGGGACGATGGTCGAGAAAGGGACGCTGTTGGTCGAGATCGACGCCAGCGACCTCGTCCTCGATCGGACCGATCGCGTGATCGAGGTGCAGAATGCCGATGCCGCCTTCGTGACGGCGCGTGAGGAGCTCGCCGTCACGGAGAGCCAGGCCGAGAGCGACGTCGCGCAAGCCGAGCTCGACTTCCGCTTCGCGAGCGAGGACCTGACGCGTTACCTCGACGGGGAGTACCCGCGCTCCGTGAAGGAGGCGCAGGCAAAGATCACGCTCGCCCTCGAGGAGCTCGAGAACGCCAGCGAGACCCTCCGGTGGTCCGAACGACTGTTCGAGGAGAAGTACATCTCCCAGACCGAGCTCGAGCGCGACCGCCTCGCCGAGAACCGCGCGCGCCTCGACCACGAGCTCGCCGTCTCCGCCCTCGAGCTGCTCGAGGAGTACACGCACCGGCGCCGTGTCGACGAGCTCGGGAGCGCCATCGATCAGGCGAAAATGGCGTTGGACCGCGTGAAGCGCAAGGCAGCGGCGGACGTCGTCCAGGCCGAGGCCGACCTGACGGCAAAACAGGCCGAGCTCGAACGCCGGCGGGATCGCCTCGAGATCATCGACGAGCAGATCCAGAAGGCCAAGATCTACGCGCCTCGCGACGGCATGGTCGTCTACGCGACGACCGGCAAGTCGAGCTGGCGAGGCCGCGACGAGCCGCTCCAGGAGGGCATCGAGGTTCGCGAGCGACAGGAGCTCATCCACCTCCCGCTCAGCAACTCGATGATGGCCGAGGTTCGCGTCCACGAGTCGAGCCTCGACAAAGTGCGCTCGGGCCAGCCCGTGACGATCACGATCGATGCCCTCCCCGGCCGCTTCTTCCACGGCGTGGTCTCGCGCATCTCGCCGCTGCCGGACGGGCAGAGCGCGTGGCTGAACCCGGACCTCAAGATCTACCCGACCGAAATCCTCCTCGAGGGCACGACGAACGACATTCGCACCGGCATGACCTGTCGGGCCGAGATCATCGTCGAAGAGCTCACGGACGTGATCTATGTGCCGGTCCAATGCGTCGTCCGCATCGAGGATCGCCCGACTCTCTACGTCCGGGCCAACGGACGCTTCGAGCCGCGCACCGTCCAGCTCGGCCTCGACAACAACCACATGGTCCACGTCATGAAGGGCCTCGACGCAGGCGATGCCGTTCTGCTTGCCCCGCCCCTCGAGTCCGGTTCGACGCGGTCGCGTGACCGTCGTCCCGCCGACGAACCGGCGCCGGCGCCGGGCGGCGACGATGGGCCGGCGCCGCTGCCGGATGAGTCGACCGCCGCCGGCGCGCTGGACGACGGGCCGCTCGACCCGACGACGACAGACCGCGAACGTCCAGGGCGAGCCGGCGGCCGGCCGGGGCGCGGCGAGTGGGGTGACGCGCCCGGGGGCTCGAACGGCCAGGTCGGCGGCGGCGAGCGCGGCAAAGGCCGCCGCGGCGGCGGATCGGGGCACCGATCGAGCGAAGAGTCCGGCGCGCCGCCGACGGGTCAATGACGCAACCGCGAACCTCCGCCGTCATCGAACTCGAGAACGTTCGCAAGGTCTATCGAATGGGCGAGACCGAAGTGCGAGCGCTCGACGGCGTCTCCGTCGTGTTCCTGCGCGGCAGCTTCACGGCGATCATGGGGCAGAGCGGCTCGGGAAAGAGCACGATGCTGAACCTGCTCGGCTGCCTCGATCGCCCATCGTCCGGGCGGTACGTGCTCGACGGCCGGGACGTCGCCAACCTCGACGACGACGAACTGAGCGACTGTCGACTCCAGAAGTTGGGCTTCGTATTCCAGAGCTTCAACCTGATTCCACAGCTCTCGGTCCGCGAGAACATCGAGTTGCCCCTCTTCTACCAGGGCGTCGCGCCCGCCGAGAGTCGCCAGGCCGCGGCCGCGCTGGCCGAGCGCGTCGGCCTCGGCGATCGTCTCGAGCATCGGCCGGCCCAGCTCTCGGGCGGGCAGCAGCAACGCGTGGCGATCGCACGCTCGCTTGCCAACGACCCCGAAGTGCTCCTCGCCGACGAGCCGACCGGCAACCTCGACTCCGCGACGAGCGTTCAGATCATGGAGCTGCTGAACGACCTGAACGAACAGGGGAAGACGATCGTGATGGTCACCCACGAGACGGACGTCGCCGCGTGGGCCTCCCGTCGGATCATGATGAAGGACGGGAGGATCGAGCACATGGAGGAGGTCGCCGCGTGAGGATTGCCGAGCTGACCCGGGACGTGCGTCTCGGCGTGAAAACGCTGCTGCTGCACAAGCTTCGCTCGATGCTCACGATGCTGGGGGTCGTGTTCGGCACGGGGAGCGTCGTAGCGATGCTCGCCGTCGGGGAGGGCGCGAGCAAGGACGCCCTCGAACGGATCCGGAAGCTCGGCAGCACGAACATCATCCTGAGCGCGAAGAAGCCGAACGAGGACGAGCAGGTCTCGACGGTACGCAAACGGATGAGCATCTACGGCCTGCTCTACGACGATGAGTCGCGCATCTCGCAGAGCTTCGACGAGGTGGTGCGAACGGTCCCCGTCAAGCTCGTGCGCAAGGAGGGGCGACTCGGCGAGCGCAGCCTGGAACTGCGCGTCGTCGGCACCACGCCGGACTGGTTCGAGCTCGTGCGGCGCGACGTCGTGGCCGGACGCGTGCTCCAGCCGTACGACTTCGCCAGCGGTGCGGCCGCAAACGTCGTCGTCCTGACCGAGCACGGCGCGCGCCGCATCCTCGCGACCTCCCATACGATCGGCGAGGCGATTCGCATCGGCGGCAGCTACTTCGAGGTGATCGGTATCGTGAAGAGCGAGACCAGCACCGACGCCGTGCAGGTGCCCGACGAGCAGGTCGACGCCTACGTCACCCTCGACGTCGCGAAGCAGCACTTCGGCGACGTCTCTCGCCGCAACACGGCGGGATCGGAGGAGATGGAGATGGTCGAGCTCCATCAGATCATCGTCGAGGTGAACTCGACGGACGCGGTCGAGCGCGTCGCCAAGGGGATCCAGTCGATGCTCGACCGATTCCATCGCTCAAAGGACTACGGCGTGAACATCCCCCTCGCGCTGCTCCGCGAGACGGAAGCGACGAAGCGCACGTTCAACATCGTGCTCGGCTCGATCGCGGGCATCAGCCTGCTCGTCGGGGGGATCGGGATCATGAACATCATGCTCGCGTCCGTGACCGAGCGCACCCGCGAGATCGGCGTTCGGCGCGCGATCGGGGCGAAGAAGAGGCAGATCATCCGCCAGTTCCTGATCGAGACGACGGTCCTCTCGACGGCGGGGGGAATCGTCGGGATCGGACTCGGCATCCTGATCCCGTACTCGATCACCCTCTGGTTCGGAATGCCGACGGTCATCACCCCGCTCTCGATCCTTCTCTCCGCCAACATCAGCATCGGGATCGGGATCGTGTTCGGACTCTATCCGGCGATTCGAGCCGCGAACCTCGACCCGATCGTGGCGCTCCGCCACGAGTAGGCGCCCGACCGCCGACCGCGCCTGCCTACGGCCAGGTCACCTTCAACGCGTTCGAAAGCCCCACTCCGAAGGTGGCCCCCGGGTCGTCGATCGCGGCTTGCGTATAGACGTCGAGCGGGCCGAATCCGGCCGCGAGCGGGAGCACGAGCTCGCCGAGCGAATTGGTCGAGAGCGTGAAGATGCCTGCGATCGGCACCGGTACGAGGATGTCGCCGTAGAACGGCGTCGGAGTCGAGGAGAGCGACACGACGAGCAGGACCGGGCGATTCGCAGGCCCGTCGGCCAACGTGAACGAGCCGCCCGTGCCGCCGGTCCCGAGGTCGCCGCATGCATCGAGGTGCGGCACGAGTCCGTTCCCGCCGGTCTTCCCGTGGCCGAGGTCGGTCGCCACCGTGTTCTGGATCCCGAGGTTGCCGTCGCTTTCGTCGGTGTAGTCGGTTCCGTCGTTGTCCTGCGTCACGCGAACGCGGACTTGGTTCGAAGGAGTGTTTGGAACGATCCAGGCGTAGGTGTGCACCACGCCGGACGCGTTGTTGCTCTTCACGATGTTCAGCGCGATCGACTTCCACGGTCCTCCGCTCCCCGAGACGGAGTACTCGAGGTCCCAGTCGATCGTGTTGTGCTCGACGTCGACGTGCCACTGGATCGTCGTCTCCGTTCCGCACTCGAGCGTTTCGCCGCCGTTCGGCGCCAGCAACGTGGTGTGAGCGATGGCTCGATCGGCTCCGACCTGGAGCGAAACGGCAACGGCGAGCGCCGTCCAGACGTGACTGTGCGACATACGTTGACTCCCGAGGTTGAGGCAGGACCGGCGACTTCGACGGACGTTTGCGGGTGGAAGGTCCCCGAAAGTGCCGCGGCCCCGATAAGATCGTGGCGTCGTTTCCCCGGTTGCGGCGCATGCGCCGCGCATCCAACGTTTCAAACCCCTCGAGGCCTTCACCTAAGGAGGAACCATGAAGCGACTCTTCTTCGCCGCTCTCGGCACTTCCCTGCTCGCCATCACGGCACCCGCTCAAACTCCGTGCGGCACGCTCGGCATCACCGTCGACGTGTCGCCGGCTCAACCCCAGATCGGCGACCTGATCACGGTCACGCTGAAGAACCCGACGAACACGACGATCCAACTGCCGAACTCGTGCGTGTTCGGCTCCGTCTTCATGGGAGACATGTGCTCCGGCTCGCCGGTCTTCAGCCCGATCTGCCTCCAGGTGATCACCCCGATCGGCCCCGGCGGCTCGCAGTCGACGACGTGGGATCAGAAGGACGACAACGGCGTCCAGGTGCCGGCCGGTGCCTATTCGTTCTCGATCAAGTTCTTCACGCCGACGGGGACCGACGGCTGTTGTGCGGCGGTCAAGATCGTCGATCCGTGTCCGCCTCCGACGCACTACGGAATGCCGAGCATCGGATCCGGTGGATGCACCCCGACGATCGCCGCGGCCGGGCTGCCGCAGATCGGCAACGCGAGCTTCCAGATCCAGCTCGCGAACGCTCTCGGCGGCACGACGACGGGCCTCTTCGCGAGCACGCTCCCGGCGAACCTTCCGGGGCCGTTCGGAACGCTGCTCATCGACCCGACGCCGCCGTTCGTGCAGCTCTTCTTCTCGGTCGGCGGCGCTCCCGGGACCCCGTGCGTCGGCTCCGCCACTCTCCCCGCCCCGATCCCGAACCTGCCGATCCTCGTCGGACTCTCCGCCTACGCCCAGGCGCTCTTCCAGGATCCGGGCTCGAGCGGGGGCATCTCCACCACGGACGGCATCAAGATCACCTTCTGCAACTGACATCGACTCCGAGACGCGAGCGGGGCGCAGAGGTTCGCTCGGACCTCCGCGCCCCGTTTTCGTGGAAGGCTCGAACGTCGCCTACCGCCGTCCGTCGGCGAGCCGCCGCTCCGCGACGTGATCGGCGGCTCCTGCCGTCGTGATCCCCTCGCTCCTCGCGGTCGCGAAGATCTCCTTCAGCGCGTGATAGATGTTGTCTATCTTCGGGATGGCGACCGCTTCGTCGTAGCCACCCTTCTCGAACTCGCACGAGACGTTGATGATGCCACCCGCGTTGATGACGTAGTCCGGCGCGTAGAGGATCCCACGGGACTGGAGCGCGTTTGCGTGCTCGGGCTCGGCGAGCACGTTGTTCGCGCAGCCCGCGATGGCCTTCGTCCGAAAACGCGGCAGCGTCCGATCGTTCACGATCGCACCGAGCGCACACGGCACGAAGACGTCGCACTCGACGTCGTAGATCGCGTCCGGTTCGACGATCTCGACCCCGTCGAGGTTCTTCTGCGCCCACGCGATGTTCTTCGCGTTCACGTCGCAGGCGGTGATCCGGCCCCGGCGCTCGCGGATGGCCTCGCAAAGCGGCTTGGCGACGGCACCGATCCCCTGGACCGCGAAGTGCTTCCCCTGGAAGCTGTCGCTGTCGAAGAGTTCCTCGAGACACGCCTTGAGCCCGACGAAGACGCCGCGGGCGGTGTAGGGCGACGGGTTCCCGCTGCCGCCGTTCTCGAGGTTGCGACCGCTCACCCAGCGGCAGACCTCGGCGATCTGGTCCAGGTCGGCGACGGCGATCCCGACGTCCTCGGCCGTGATGTACTGCCCGTTCAGGGTGTTGATCAGCTCGCCGACCGCATGGAACAGCGCGCGGCTCTTGTCGGCCTGCGAGTCGCCGATGATGACCGCCTTCCCTCCCCCGAGTCCGGTCTGGGCGAGCGCCGACTTGTACGTCATGCCCCGCGCCAGGCGCTTCACGTCCGTCAGTGCCTCACCCTCGTTCTCGTACTTCCACATCCGGAGGCCACCCAGTGCCGGTCCCAACGTGGTGTCGTGAACGGCCACGATCGCGTGAAGTCCGGAGGCATCGTCCACGCCGCGCACGACGCGTTCATACCCAGGGACGTCGATCTCGGTGACTTCGAGCATTGTTGTAACTCCGGTGTCAACTATACCTTACGATAAGCACGCCTCGTCTGGTTCGACCTGCGCCGGAACGAGGAGGACAATCGGGATGTGGACTTTTCACTCTGGATTGCAGCCGGGCTAGTATACGCGACCGTCATCATGGTCCACCTCCGATTCCCGTGAAGCCAAACGTCGTCACAACCAACGGATTGACAAAAATTTACGGGGATCGTCCGGCCGTCGATCGTGCGTCGGTCACGCTCGTGGACGGAGAGGTGCTGGGCTTCGTGGGACCGAATGGAGCCGGCAAGTCGACCTTCATGAAGATGCTGCTCGGGGTCGTGCGGCCCACCGCAGGATCGGCGCAGGTCTTCGATCTCGACGTGACCCGCGGATCGGTCGCGATCCGGCGGCGGACCGGCTACCTTCCGGGCGACCTCGGGTTCTATCGCAACCTCCGCGGAGGCGCTTTCCTCGAGTTCTGCCTCTCGTTCTACCCGAGCGCGGACCGGGCCCGAGCGCGGGTTCTCGCCGAGCGTCTCGAGCTGCCGCTCCGGCGCCGAGTCAAGGCCTATTCGACCGGGATGCGCCAGAAGCTGGGACTGATCCAGGCCTTCTCGGTGAACGCCGATCTCCTCATCCTCGACGAGCCGACGCGAGGCCTCGACCCGACCGCCCAGCTCCTCTTCCAGGAAATGCTCGACGACGAGCTGGCGGCGGGGCGCTCGATCCTGCTGTCGTCGCACCTGCTCGAAGAGATCGAGCGGCTGTGCCACCGGATCGTCTTCATCGACCGCGGCCGCGTCCTCGACACCGAGACGATCGACCAGGTCCGCGACACCTTCAAAAAGATCATCCGCGTCACGTTCGCGGGCGACGTGCTGAAGCTCGACCGGCTGCCGAACGTTGCCGAGGTCCGCCAGGAGCGGAACCACGTCGAACTCGCGTTGAACGGCCCCGCCGGACCGACGCTCGAGGCGCTCGCCCGGCTCGGCGTGGAGTCGATCGAGTACAACCGGCCGAGCCTCCAAGACATCTACCGCTCGATCTACGTGGGAAGGAACGCCCCTTGATCGCGGCGCGCACGGTGCGCGACGACTGGTGGAAGGTGCTCGCGTACGGCGGGATCCTCGCGTTCAACCTCGTGATGACGATGATCGCCTATCCGACGTTCGAGGCGAACTACCGGATGGTGATCAACCTGATCCCCAACTCGCTCGGCTTCGTGCGCAACGTGATGGAGCAGGGGATCGAGGACAAGTTCCAGGTGTTCGCCGCGATCAACCACTTCTTCAAGGGCGCGAACATCATCGGGTCGGCCGCCGCGATCATCCTCGCGCTCGGAACCGTCGTCCGTGAAGTCGAGATCGGCACGATCGGCCTCCTCTTGTCGCGGCCCGTGTCGCGGGTGCGCATCCTCGGAGGTTTCGTCGTCGTCCACCTGGTGGAGCTGATCGTACCGCTTCTGATCGTGACCGCGTTGATTCCGGCGCTGGCCGACGGGATGCTCGGTCGGGAGATCCCGCACCGGCCGTTTCTGCTCGCCGCGATCCACGGATCGAGCTTCGTCTTCCTCGTCTACGCCATCTCTCTGTTCTTCTCGGTCCTGCTCTCCGAGCAGAGCCGCGTCGCGGTGGCCGCGGGTGGGATCTGCGTCCTCTCGTTCATGCTCTACTTCATCGACCAGACCCGACCGTTCACGCTCTTCCGGTTCTCGTCGATGGAGCTGTACATCGGCGTGGTGAGCGAAGGGCCGTTCCCGTGGTTCGAGTTCCTCTTCTGCATGGGAACGGGAAGCGCGCTGTTGGTCGCGGCCGCCGCCGTCTTCCGCCGGCGCGACTATTGAGCCCGGCGCTCAGGTTCTCGATCGTGTTCGGCGCGTTGCTCGCCGGGCTGGGCGTCTTCGTCCCGTTCTGGCCGCTCTGGCTGCAGAGCCGCGGCTGCGAGCCGCACGAGATCGCGCTGCTCGCCGCGGCGCCGATCTGGGCGCGCGGCCTGCTCACGCCGTTCCTCGCTCGCGAAGTCGACCGCAGCGGACGGCAAAAGGGCGCGATCAACCTGCTCGCGTGGTGCGCGGTCGTCTCGTTCGCGTCGTTCCACTTCGCGCACTCGTTCCTCCCCCTGCTCGCGATCAGCTTTCTGTTCGGCGTCACGTACTCGTCCGTGACGCCGCTCCTCGACAACCTCGCGATGCTCGAGTCGCGGCGGAACGGCCTCCACTACGGACGCGCGCGCCTGTGGGGCTCCATCGGTTTCCTCTCCCTCTCGGCGGCGGCCGGCGCGCTCATCGAGGGCCGCTCGGCCGAGATCGTGTACGGGCTCACGCTCGGCTGCGTGTTGGTCTGCGCGCTGTCGTCCCACTTCCTTCCGAACGTGGACCGCGTCGCGGCCCGAACGGGACCGCGGGCGTCGCTTCGCTCGCTGCTGCGGCGGCGCGACCTGCTCGGCGTGCTGATCGCCTGCGGCCTGGTGCAAGGGAGCCACGCCGCGTACTACACGTTCTCCACCCTGAAGTGGAAAAGCGCCGGCCACAGCGCCGACTTGATCGGCGCGCTGTGGGCCGAAGGCGTGATCTGCGAGGTGGTGCTGTTCGCGGTCGCCGCGTCCGTCGTCCGGCGGCTCGGCGCGAGACGGTTGCTCCTGACCGGAGCGATCGCCGCGACCCTACGTTGGATCGGAACCGCGACGACCGACGCGCTGCCGGCGTTGCTCGTGCTCCAGTGCGGCCACGCATTGTCGTTCGGCGCGACCCACCTCGCCGGCGTCGAGCTGATCTCCCGCCGCGTCGACACGTCCGCGTCGGCCACCGCGCAGAGCCTCCTCGCCGCGGCGACGGGGATCTCCCTCGCGCTCTCCACCGCGCTCGCCGGCCCCCTGTTCGACGCGAGCCCGAACGGCGCATTCCTGGCGATGGCCGGGTTGTCGGTGCTCGGCGGGGTCGTGACAGTGGCGTTGCCGCCGCGCGAGGCCGTCGCCGATGGGATCAGCGGCGGCAATGAGTCTCGAGGCGGATGAACCTTGAGGACGATGCCCACCGACGGCCCGGCTCGGCGTGCCCCCGCCTGGTGCCGTCGCGAAGGGGGCGACTCCTCCACCTTGTGCCCGCCGCGATCCGCGGAGAGAATCGGGACCTGCCTCGTACCTCGGATAAGGAACGCTCGCCATGCTTCGCCCGCTCCTGTCGGTCAGCGCGAGGGCCGCCGTTCTCCTCCTCGTCGCTTCGACCCCCACTCTCGCCCAGTGCAACTGGGGGAGCTTCGACGCCTCGCGCACCCACAAGCCCGGGGGCTTTCTGCTCGACACCGGCGTCTACTGGGGGATGCTGCGCAACGAGATCGCGGTCACCGGCGGAGCGGTGCTGCCGGGGACGCCGACGTTGACGGGGGCGTACCTCGCGCAGTGCGACGTCTTCTTCACGTCGATCCTCGACGATGCGAGCCCGCCGCTCTCGAGCGCCGAACAGGCGGCTCTGTCGAGCTGGCTCGCGTCGGGCGGGACGCTCGTCGTCTCGGGGCTGCAGATCGCGCTCGGCTTCTACGATTCGTTCACGGCTCCGTACGGGGTGACGGGCTACGTCGGCATGAACGGCATCGGAACCAGCGTGACGACCGGCGCGTCCCACCCGCTGATCACGGGCGTCACGGCGTTCGCGCACAACGGACACTGCACGTTCTCGATCGGCGCGAACGCGCTCCTCCTCGGCAAGGACGCGAGCGGCGGCAACTTCATGGCCGTTCTCGATCCGTCGACGGGGTTCACGACGGGCGGGCGGATCTTCGTCTTCGGGGACGCGGAGATCCTCGACGACCTCGAGGTCGGCAACTTCGACCACGCGATCCTGCTCAAGAACGTCGTCCAGTGGGCCTGCTCGGGCGGCTGCCTCGGGTACTTCCAGCCGTACGGAACCGGCTGCGTGGGAGCCGGGGGCTCGACGCCGACCTTGACCGGGGCGGGCTGCGCGACGCCGGGCGACAGCATCTTCATCAGCCTGCAGAACGCCGCGCCGAACCGGCCGTCGTACACGCTGCTCGGGCTCGGCCAGGGAACCGCGCCGGTGAACCCCGTCTGCTCCCTGCAGAACGCGCCGGTGCTGCCGCAGGTCGTGCTCATCTCGACCGGTCCAGCCGGCCAATGGGCGCTCGGGACGACGGTCCCGGGGACGGTGCCCACGCCGTCGGACGCCTACCTGCACACGTTCATCGACGACCCGGCCGCGCCGTTCGGAGCGTCGGCCACGAGGCCGCTGCGGATCCACTTCGAGTAGACGCCGCGTTCCCCGAGCCGACACGAACCGCGGCGATCGTCAGCTCGCGAGCACGCCGTCCAACACCGTGACCGCGCGCCCGCAAAGGTCGACGCGATCGCCGCGCACTCGGACTCGGATCGTCCCACCGCGCTTCGACGCCTGGTAGCCGACGACCTCGTTCCTGCCGAGCCGCGCGGCCCAATACGGTCCGAGGGCGCAGTGCGCCGAACCGGTCACCGGATCCTCGGGCACACCGACGCGCGGCGCGAAGAACCGCGACACGAAATCGGCGTCGCCGCGCGACACCGCGGCGGTGAGCATGACGCCGCGGGCGTCGACGCCGGTCAGGCGCACGAAGTCCGGCCGCGCCGCCCGCACGACCTCTTCCGTCTCGACCTCGACGAGCACGTCGAACCGTGAGCGACCGACGAAGCGCGCGGTGACGCCGAGCGCCTCGAGCAGGCCCGTCGGCGGTTCGGCTTCCATCGCCGGCGTTGCCGGAAAGTCGAGCGTGATCCAGCCCGCGTCGCTCGTTGCGCTAAGTATGCCGCTTCTCGTTCGAAACTCGACGTGCGTGCCGGGCGCGACGCGGCCCGTCGCGAACAGGACGTGGGCCGTAGCCAGCGTCGCGTGCCCGCAGAGATCGACCTCGACGGTCGGCGTGAACCAGCGCAGACCATAGCGACCGTCGGCCCAGCGGACGAACGCGGTCTCGGAGAGGTTCATCTCGGCCGCGACCGACTGCATCCACTCGTCGGTGCGCGCCCCCTCGATCAGGCAGACCGCGGCGGGGTTGCCGGAGAACGGGCGATCCGTGAACGCGTCGACCTGATAGAGCGGAAGTCGCGCGCTCATGACAGAGCACCCAGGACGTCGCGGCCCAGCGCGGGAAGCGTCGGGTCGCGTGCCCCGAGGATCAGCACCGTGTCGCCGTCGCGCGCGACGCTCGCGATCTCGCGCACCCATGTCCCACGATCCGGCGCCAACGCCGCCGGCACCCCGCGGCCGTTCAGGTCAGCCACCAGATCGTCCGACGCGATGTCCCGCGCCACCGTGCCGCCCGCGAAGTAGATCGGCGCGAGCCACAGGCGATCGTTCGGCCGCAGCAGGCGGTGGAACGCGTCGACGATCCCGTTGCGCGCGAAGCGGGTCGGCGCGAATCCGTGCGGCTGGAACAGCACCAGCACTCGACGGGCGCGGGACTGCGCGAGGGTCATCACCGCGAGGATCTTCTCCGGGTTGTGCGCGAAGTCGTCGACCACCTCGACGCCGCGGCGCGTCCCGACGATCTCGAAGCGCCGGAGCACGCCGGCGAAGCTCGTGAGCGCGGCGCCCGCGTCCTCGTTGCGGACGCCGAGCGCGCGGGCCGTGGCAATCGCGGCGAGCGCGTTCCACGCGTTGTGTCGGCCGGGGACCGGAAGCGTCACGCGCGCGCCCCCGACGCGCAGGCGGCACCGGTTGCGCTCCAGCTCCAGGATCTCGCCGCGGACGTCGACGCCGCTCGAGAACCCGAACGTGATCGCCCCCTGGGCGAGATCACGAAGCTCGGGCTGGTCGCTCACGACGAACGCTCCGCTCGTCTGCGCTCGAAGCGTTCGATACTGCTCCAGGACGCGGTCCAGCTCCATGTGATCGCGATGGAGGTTCAACAGGACTGCCGTTTCGGGCCAATACCTCACGAGGCTCCCATCGCTCTCGTCGGCCTCGAACACGAGCGGACCGTTCCCCGCGCGGGCGTTGCCGAGGCACGTCGCCGAACGCAGCGAGCGGACGGCTCCGCCGGTGATCAGGCTCGGGTCGCGTCCCAACTCGAGCAGGATGTGGAACAACATCGCGGTCACCGTCGATTTCCCGCTCGAACCGGCGACGGCGATCGAGGACCCGCGTGCGTGGAGCGCCAGGAGCTCGGCACGATGCAGCGTCGCGACCCCGCGGTCGCGGGCGCGGGCGAGGTCGGGGATCGCGCTCTCGACGGCGGTAGACGCGACGACGACGTCGGCCCCGTCCACGCCGCTTCCGTCCTGCGGCACGATCCGCACGCCCGACGCCTCGAGGCACGCACGCGTTGCAACGAGCTCGCCGCGGTCGAAGTCGCGGTCGCTTCCCGTCGCGCGCCCGCCGCGAAGCACCCGGTACTGCGCGAGCGCGCTCATACCGGTGCCAGCCACGCCCACGAAATGGACGACGCGGGTCGGGTCCTCGATGATCTTCTCGACTTCAGTCATTTACGCGCACCGTGGTCCGAGGCTCGGGATCGAGCGCGCGACCGTCCAGGTCGGAGAACCGCGCCTTGAAACGACAGAAATAGCCGATGTTCTCGACTTTCAACATCAAACCCGCGCGCCCCGCGGGGATCGAGAGACGCGCCTTGATGTTCTTCTTGCCGTCGTGGTGATGGTCCTCGAACATCATCTTGCCGTCCAGGAAGACGCGCACGCCGTCGTCGGAATCGAGCCAAAGCAGGACGTCCCGCGCCACGTCCGATTCGACCCACGTGAACGCGTACGTCGCGGCGTGCACATCGCCCGCGCCCGCCGCCTGCAGGTCGACGTCGTCCGACGGCGATTCGTAGCGCGCCCAGCGCTCCTTCCCCGCGCGCTTCCCCTCGCGCGGCATCGCGCGCTTCTCGCCGATGTGGTCGATCGCGAGCGCTTCGTCCTTCTCCTTCGGTACCGGGAACGACCCCGCGATCAGCCACTCGCGCACGCACGACGCGGCGGGGTCGGGCTCGGTCGGGCCGTCGTCCAAGCGCGGGTTGTCCTCGCGGCGCGCCTCGCCCATGAGATCGATGCGGGACGACGGCATCGTCAGCGCCGCCTTGCGAAGGAAGAGGAGCGCGAACGCGGTGTCCTCGAGGGGGCCGAAGCCGCCGTCGTCGCCCTGCTTGCGGATCAGGAACTCCGCGCCTTCGCGGTACCAATCGTGGCCGTCGATCTCGCGTTGCTCGGTCAGCATCGCGTACCGCTCGAGGCCATAGAGGTAGTAGTAGAGGTTGAAGTGGCTGAAGGATGCCCCGTCGACGTTCGCGCGGACCGTGAAGTTCCGGGCCAGCCAGTCGCGCGCCGCCTCGCCGGCCTTCCGCCCCGCACGCAGGTCCTTCGCCGCGGCGCCGAATCCCTTCAGTTCCTCTTCGCAGAGGTGGAGGATCGTCAGGCCCGCCACCGTCATCGACGACGACGGCATCCGCTGCGGTTGGTAGGCGAAGCCGCCGTCCGGCTTGTGGCAGCGGAGGAGCCCCTTCAGTGCCGTCGCCCACACCGCCTTCGCACGCGCCGGCTTCACGTCGCGCAGCGACGCGACCCGCAGCCCGAGCAGCGCGTACTGCGTGTTCGAGAGATCGCGCTCGCCGTGAGGATAACCCCAAAGCCCTTGCCCCTCGTCGAGCGCGTTCGCCAAGAAGTCGACCAGCGGCGGCATCTCGTCGACGTAGCGCGGACTGCGTCCCAGCGCGTAGAGGAGCATCAACGATACCCCGGTCTCGTACGTGGATCGCGTCGCGAACGCCCCGCCTTCGCGCGTACCACGCCGCTCGCGCAGCCCGTTCATCCAACACGTGATCCCCCGCGCCACGTCCGGATGGCTCTCCGGCAACCCCGCGTGGAGGAGCGCGAGCAACGCGAGCGCCGTCCGCCCAAGCGGATGGACCTTGTCGTTCGCGCCCCACGACCCATCGTCCGCCTGATCGCGAAGCAGATGCGCCGCGGCCAGCTCGATCGCCCGGTTGACCTGGATCTCGAGGGGCTCGCCGGCGGCGGGGACGGAGGCGGCCGCACCCACGGCCCCCACGGCCCCCACGGCCCCCACGGCAAAGAGGAACACGAGTGCACCAAGTCGAAGCACGGATCTCGATCTCCCGGGCGGTGACGCGCGCGGTCTGAGCGGCGCGACGTCGCGTGGCGACGCGCGGGTCAAGCCCGTTCGACGTTCGGGTCCTGTGCATCGTAGCGGTACGCGGCATACGCGCTGGCGACGATCCTGGAGACCCTCTGGATCGCCGCCGTGGCGGCCGCCTCGAGGCGCGACTTCCCCAGGTCATCACGGGCCGTTCCCTTCGCGAATCCGATCCAGATCACTCCGTCCGGGGCGGCGTTCTCGTGGCAACTGAACGGCAAACCGTACATCGACTCGAAAGACTGCCCGACGAAGTCCGTGAAGTATGCGCCATTGCGGCGCTGTCGATCCAAGTCGTCGATGTCACGCGTTCTGTTCTCTCGGAAGATGTCCCACGAACGGCCGCGACGCCTCGGCGTGAGTTGCGACTCCAACGCCTTGCCGATGAGACGCGCATCGTTCGCATCCGACAGCAAGAGCCGATCCCGGAGGCGCTCGCGCAGACGCTCCGACGGATGGACGCCGCGGGGCTGAAAGACGCTCTTCTCGCCGTCGTACGTCAATACGTGCACGAGATCCGCGCCGGTTTGCGTCGCCACCCACTCGGAGAAACGATAGAGCAAGGCGTCTCCATCGCGGGGTCGGCCGCTTCGGTAGAGGAAGTCGACGAGAACGCTTCGTTCCGCGACCGCGTCGCGCCTACGGCAAATGTCGAAGAGCCCACTGACGATGAAGCTCACGATCTCGACCCATGCGAGGTGATCCAGGCCGACCGATTCGTGGCCGGAGTGCTCGACGCTGAACGCTCCGATCGGCTTGTCTCCGACGATGACCGGCACGATCAGTTCGGACGCGCGACGCTTCGCCTCCTTCGGCCAGAGGCGAATGTCGAGGAGGGAGCGGCGGGCCGCCGGCACGGTCGCTTCCGCTCGTCGCTTCCGAGACCCGATCTCCCGAATGAGAATCGATGTCTTCCACGCGGCGCTTTGGGCGAGCAACGAACTGCCGTCGGGGAGCGTCCCGTTCGCCAGAGCGCCCAACGCCACGTTCGCGTGCCGCAGCGGCTCTCCGTCCCGATTCGTGAACTCCTCGACGAACTTCGCGGGAAGGGCGAGCGAGCCCCCGTCCGGAGAGCACGACGCGATTTCGGGAAGGGCGAAGACCTGCGGCTCGAGGATCGAGCGAAACGCGACTTTCAGGTTCCCGAACCGCTCGAGCGACAGATCAGGGTGTTCGCTCGTCTTCTCCTCACGCAGCCAGGGCTCGAAGGACGCCGCGATGACACCGAGCACGAAGTCGATCGGTACGCGGTTCTTGCGGTGAGGCGGGACCGTCACCGCGACGTCCCGCTCCGCGAGCCAGCCATTGACGTACCGCACCGCAAGGAAGAGATCGCGCGGATCGTCGAGCCCGCGCGCCGCCGGAAGGCGCTCGGGACGCGGCAGAGTCCGTGGCATGGGAGCTACAAACCCGGGATAGCGGCGGGACGAAGGCTCCGGCGGCCGATCGCCCTCGCGCCGCCAGTTCAGAAGGAGAAGCCCACGAGTTCGTGGTGCGCGCAGATGGACTTTCCAGGCGCGCGAGACGCCTTCTCGCTCTCGAAATGCGCCTTCGCGAGCCTCCGCGTCATCGACGAGCAGAACCGGTGCGTCGGTCTCGTCCTGCAGCAGCGAGCGGCGGACGAGACCGTCGATCCAGCACGTGCCCTCGACGGCCTCGGGATAGTAGAGGTTCTCGTGACTGATCAAGACGGGACGGTTCCGCCCGTGATCCCAGCCGTAGAGCGTCCAGCCGTCGGCGTTCACCTGACGGGAGAGGGTCCAGGCGGCGAGGATGAGTTCCGCGTTCGCCTCATCCGCGAGCCCAAGCGCCTTGCGATAGCCGTCGTCGAACGCGCCGGTGACTTGGATCGTCTCGACGAGAGCCTCGTAGGATCGCTTCGCCTCGAGACGCGTCCACAGAACCTGAAGGACGTATCCGGCTCGCACGGCGCGGGCGTCCAACCAGGCCAGGACCTTGCGCATCGTGCTCTGGTTGTCGAGGCGCCGGTACCAGGTCGTTTTCTCGGGTTCGTTCTGCTTGAGCTCGCCCGAACTTTCCAGCACCGACCGAATCTCGGCCGGCGTGAGGTTGTCACGGATCGCCCGGAGTCCCTTCTTCAGTTCCTCCGGTTTCGTCGCGGTCACGAACGCCCAGGGTCTGTCCGCCATTCGCATCCTCCGGATGCTCACGCAGTCGTTCGCCCGACGACGTAGATCCGTGGATGCCGAGGCTACTCAGTGCGTCTGATGGCGCACAAGGATCTTCCGCGTGTGCGAATGATCCTCCGGAGAGCTCATTTCTCCTCGGTCGCCCCGGCAAGATGGACCACCTCTTGCCAAAGCCGCTCGATCGCGCGGTCCGGCCACTGGAACGCCGCCAAGAACGTCCGGATGGCGTTCTCGAGCTCCGGCGACGACTGAGGACGATAACGTTCCACCGCGACCCACAGGATCAAGGCTTCGATCGCTTTGTCGCGCGCCGCGAGGCGGAAGCCCTCGGCTGGCTTGCCGTCCATGAGCGCGGTGATCGCCAGGTCCGCGAGCGGCTTGGCTTCGACGAAACGGGCGGGAATCCTCGGCGGGTCGGAGGACCAAGTGCCGGAGAACCACGCCGTCGCGACACTGAGGACGCATGCGAGGCCGAAGACGACGGGGATCGCCGTTCCCCAGAACCTTCCCAACCGTCGAGTCAGTTCCTGCACCCGGCGTGTCGAGGACAGCAGATCGACGAGTTGCGCCACGCCCACGATGAAGAACGATCCGGAGATCGCGTAGAGCAGCTGCTGAAGCCGGCTCTCGTCCTCGAGGAACCTCCACGCCACGCTCGACGACACGGCGGCAACGATGAACGAGAAGGCCAACGCCGTCCCCACGCGGGTGTTTCGGTCGTACTCGGGGGTGCAGCAGCGCGGGTACGAATCGAGGATCTGTTGCGCGAGCTTTCTTGACTGAACGGCGTACTCCGTCCTCGGAAAGAGGGTCCTCCGAGGCATGTCCGCCAACATGTACTGGGAGTGGAGCTTGATCGACGGGGCATCACTCTCCTCGACCTCCGCAACCCAGAGGAACGGGCTGTCCGATCGACGTTGCGCGAGTCGCGAGCCGGCCGCGCGCAGGTCGGCGAAGACTTGATCTTCACTCGTGGCGAACGAGCTCGAGAGACACACGACGAATGCGCTCGCATTCTCGATGGCCTTGTCACGCGAGTCTTGCTGCGTCGCCCCTTCGCCGAGGCCTGGAATCGACTCCGAGACCAGCCAGACGTGCAAGTCGTGGCGCCTCAGGTGCTGGAGAAGCCGCTTCGCGACGTTCTCGTCCTTCGTGTGATGCAAGACCAGGACGTAGTCCATGACGTGCGATACTCCTGGGCACGACGACGTCGTCGCAACCAAACCAGCACCGGGCGCCCCGAGCGTCGCGTGGCGCCGTCGTCCTCCACCGCCGCGGACTCGCCCGCCGCGGCCCGCGTGTAGCAATGCCTTTGGGATCGAGATCGTGTGCGGCGAGCGGAGCTTGCCGCCGGCCGGTCAGCCCCCGAGAGTCTTCTCGGTGACGTCGAACTCGAGGTCGACCTTCGGATCTCGGACCATGCGCCAGGTCAGGCCGGCCGCCGGTCGGACGCTCAGGACGAAAATCACCTTCTCCGACAGACCCGTGACGCCCATGATCTCCCGGTCGATCGGGGTGGCGTCGGCGAAGTAGTTCCCCCCCACCGAGATCTCTTGGGTTCCATCGGCAGCGACCCTCTCGAGACCGTTGTACAGCGCCAGCCAGTAGCGGAAGTAGTCGAGGGTGACGAACACCGCCACGAAACGCTCGTCCTCTTGACCATCGGTCGTGATCACCGACGAGAGGTCCACCTGGGCGAGGTAGTGAACGCCGCTCGGTAGCGTTCCCGAGGACGCGCCTGTCGTGAACCTCGAATCAGGATCGGGTTCCGACACCGGCGGCGACTTCGTCGCGGACACGACGTCCGGCGGCTTGAGCGCGAACGCTGCCGCGGCGAGGATCAACCCTCCGATGATTGCCGTTCCTCGTTTCATCTCTTCCTCCCCTCGCTCAGTCGCCACACGAGATCGAAATGTCGTCGCAGTTGCCGGTCGCGCCGGGAGCACTCCACGGTTGCTCGCCGCTTGGCTCGGCCGTAATGATCCCGCCCCCGGCAACGAGGGCGACCGGCTCCGAGCTGTTCGCCCCTCGGCGGGCCGTCGCGCTGCGAGAGCCCGTCGTCGACGCGGCCGTCAACATCACGTGGATCTCGTTGCCGTCGGCGACCGGATCCGTCGTCGCGGTGACGGTGAGATCTCCGCAGAGCTTGGTACACGTGATCGCCAACGCACTCCGTGCGGCGAGAAATGCGACCAGCGCAGTGATCAGCAGAAGTAGCAACCCCTTCACTGTCCGTCTCCCTTCGTCATTCGGACCGCTCCCTTCGAAGAGCTCCCTGGCCGATGACGGAATTAGACCAACCGAAGCCTGCGAGTCAACCCTACGGAATACGTTCGCTAGTGCATTTGGCAACCTCCCTATTCGCGAGGAACTCGAACGTTTGGCATCCGCTCCGGTGGCCGGCCGCGACGATCGGATGGAGGCCAACGCGCCATCTCCGCTTTGCGATCCGTAGACGATAAGCTCACGCGGGATCAGGAGGTGTGCTTACCGTGAGTAATTCGGGACACGCGCGCTCGGATCGAACGTCGTGATGGATCCCCGAGATCTTGGGGCATGGCCTGGATCGAGTTCGATTGATCTTCAGCCGTCTCGAGAAAATCCGCTCGGGAGCGCAAGTCGGTGCGCTTGGTTGCTCGAGTTTTCGAACCATCCGTGTGTCGCTCAGCGCGCTCGCTCCACAAGCTGCCGCAGGAGCCGGTCGACTCTCGTGTCGCTCCATCCAAGCGGTGCGACGAAGTCATGGACGGCTCGACGCAGGGCCGTCCGGTCATCGCGATTCCCGAGCCCGCCTGCCACGATCCAGGTCAGCAGGCCTTCGATGACCTTGTCGTGTGCCTCCTGCCGAAACCTGTCCGACGGCGCTCCGTTCATGTTCGCGGAAATCGCGAGGCGGCCCAACTGGCATCCCTCGGTCAACGCCAGGGGAACCGACGTGGCAGAGACCCGGCCCAGATCGGCGTGAAACCAAAGCAGAAGCGGCGTCGCGAGACAGAGCACCCTCGCGATCACGCGCAATCCTGCTCTCGGCGCGGCGCCGGACGTGGCACCCTGGCCGCGGAGCGCCGGGGTCGAAAGGACCATGTCTCCCACTTGCAGGATCCCGATCGAAACCGTGACCCCGGCCAGGAAATCGAGCGCCGACCGAGTGGAGTGGTCCCCGATCGATCGGCTCGCCAGCGCGAGAAGTGCGGCGACCACGAGCAGGGTGACGCCCGCGACACCGGATGCTTGGTCGAGCTCGTCGCGTGACGATGCACCCGATCTCAAGCCCGGGAACGCTTCCAGGAGATCCCGCGCGAGACCGTCGACGCGTTCGCGTCGCTCGCTCGCGGGATGAAGCTTTGTGACGTGGATGTCGCTGAGCTTCACGTCGTGGTGAAGACGAAACGACGGGATCCCACATGGGTCGAGCGCGACCGGCCACAAGAACGGGTTTCCTGCTCCACGCCGCTCGATCTTCTCTCCCGCGACCGCGATCTCGCTGAAGACGACGCTCTCCTCTCGCTTCTCCAGTGCTCGCGAGAGGCACACGATCATCGCGTCGGCGCGCTGGATCACGTCCCGCAGCTTGGTTCTCCACTGATCCCCGGAGCGGAGGTGGTCGTCCCACCAAACCTCGACGTTCCGACGGCTCAGTTCCTCACGAAGCCGGCGCGCCTCCCCGCTGTCTTCACGGCAATAGGAAAGAAACACGTAGCTCAAGCACACCTCCCCGATGGCCTTGGTGGAGGACTCGCCGTTGCCCGACGCTGAATGCGGCGAAGCCGAAGCAGTCGCATTATGGAAAATGCCTCGAGTCGAGAGAAGGTCGCGATTCGCGGGAGAGGGGGAGAGGTCGGAGGCTCTATCGGTCGCGAGTTTCCAATCCGCGTTCCAGGTCGGTGGCGACGTCGACGACCGTACGCCAGGTGCGCGGCGCTTTCGGCTTCAAGGTGACGACGTAGCGCGTACCGGGGGAGATCCCGATCGCATCGAGGATTTCACGGTGGCCGGGATCGGCCGCGGAGAAGAGGTCGCCGCCGACGCTGATCTCGCCGCTCCCGTCCGCGTCGACGATCTCGAGGGAATTGAACGACCCAAGCAAGTACCGCCACGAGTCGAAATGGACGGCGACCGACGCGAAGCGCACGTCGCCCCGCTCGCCGCCCAGGTTCATGACCGGCGAGAGATCGACCGTTGCGTCGTAGTGGAGTCCGTCGCCGGCGTCGGTGGCCTGGCGACCCGAAACGAACCGGCTTCCAAGGCCGATGGCGCCGGCCGGGCGGTCCGGTTTGAACGCGAACGCGATGGTCGCGAGGCCCAGGCCGACCAGAATCGAGATCGAGCGCCTCATCAAGACTCACTCCCCGGGTGGGGCCACCCGATCTCGTTGTCGACCGATGTGGATATCGTTCTTGAGAACCAATCGCGGCTCGCCTTCCCGGCCCGACCGACGGTTCCCTATGCTCATCGCAACGATGAAACCAAAGACGGTCCTTTCCCTTTTCCTCCTCTCCTCCGCCCTCGGCTGCGCCGCCGACCGGAGCCTCGACCTGACCTACCGCGACTTCGGGGTCAGCGTCGGCAACTCGCGCGTCACCCACGGACTGCGCTTCAACGCGATCGATCGGGACGTCGAGGTGGTCGACGGGTTGAACCTGACAATCTGGTATCCCGGCCGGAACGACGCGTTCCAGATGCGCGGGCTCGCGTTCGGGCTGATCCGGACGTACGCGAACGACATGGTCGGGGTCTCCGCGGCGCCCGTCGTGGGCGGCCAGGACGTGAGCGGGCTCCAGCTCGGGCTACTCACCACCACCGTCGACGGCACGGCGAACGGGATCAACCTCGGGTTGATCCGCGCCTACGCGGGACGGCGACTTCTGGGCCTGAACGCAGGGTTCATGATCGCCGGCGGCGGCGACGTCGACGGCGTGACCGCGAGCCTGCTCTACCTGAGCCCCCAACCGCTTTCCGACCTCGAGGGACCGCCGGCCGGGTCGATCCATGGAATCGCGCTGTCCGGCCTCGTCCTCGATTACCCGGAAGCGGTCGGCCTGATCGGATCCGGGTTCAACTGGACGCGACGCACGACCGGCGTCGCGCTCGGCTACGTGATGAACGAGGCGCGCGAGTCGATGACCGGCCTCGCGATCGCACCGTTCAACACCGCGAAGGACCTGCGCGGCGTGCAGATCGGCCTCCTGAACCACGCGGGGTCGAACCCTCCGTACCTGCGCTGGCTGCCGCTCATGAACGTCGGCTTCGGGTCGACCCGGACGGACCCTTAGGGGCCGAAACAACGAGGCTCGCTCAGAGGTGGGCGACCATGGCGAACATCAGGGGATACGACGGGATCCCCTCCTTCGGCACGAACCGCCGGCCGTCGGTCATCATCATCGTGTCGACGATGCTGCATCCGTTCGAGTACGGATACTCCCGCAGGGTCGTGAGGGTCAGGCCGGCGTCGATGACTGCCTGCACGCATTCGGCGACGGTGTATTGGAAGAAGACGGCGGGGTTCGGGTTCTCGAACGACGCGACGCCACGGACGCGCCCCATCGGCGTGAGCCCGTCGACCGACCGTGCGACGTAGTCCGCCACGCCACGCGGCTCCTCGTTCGCTCCGGGAAGGAAGTAGGAGTCGACGAGCCGGCCGTCTCCGTCGATGCTCCACGCGTAAGGGTGGAACTCGATCGAAACGAACCTGCCTCCCCGTCGCAGCACCTTCGCCACTCCACGCATCCATTGCGTGAGATCGGAGACCCACGGCAACGCGCCGTAGCTCGCGAACGCGACGTCGAACGATGCTGGCTCGCACGCGTCGAACCAATCGAAGACGTCGCTGTGCACGAACTTCGCGGTTCGTCCGACGTCCTCCGCGAGCCTTTGCGCGAACGCGATCGCCTCGTCGGAGATGTCGACGCCGGTCACCTCGGCGCCCAGCGCGGCCAGGCTGAGGGTGTCCTGTCCACAGTTGCATTGGAGGTGGACGAGGCGCTTGGCGCGAACGTCGCCGAGCAGCTCGATCTCCTCGCGGAACAGCGTCGTGCCGCCACCGCGCAGGAAGTCGGCCTGGTCCTTCTTGTGGCTGTTGTGCGCGGCGGTCGCGGCGTTCCAGCTTCGCCGGTTCGTCTCGGCGACCCGCTTCCGATCGGTCATGAGTCGAGCGCTTCCCGCAGCTTCGCTTCGTACGCGGGCAGGTCGTCCAACGTCCGTGGCGGGTTCAACGCCGAGAGCGCGTTCGCATCCTTCGCAAGGCGTGCCTCGATGCGCGCCAGCAACGCGCGCTGCCGGGGACTGAGCCACGTGTCGACGTCGCCGCCGAGCCGGAGAGCGGCGTTCACCTTCGAGGCCTGAGCGGGCGTCAGCGGGAGGTATCGGTGCGGAGCGCGGCGCAACGCGAACTTGCGGTCCGTCTCCTTCGCGTCGGTCGGCATGCCGTCGAGCTCGTGCGCTCGCTCGCCCGTTACGCCGCGCGCGGCGTCGAGCTGTGCCGCAGGGACGTAGACGCGGTCGGCGCACGCGAGCCGGTCCGCCGCCGCCACGAGCTGTTTCACGTCGACGACGCTCGGATCGTACGTCACGTCGACGACTTCGCGGCCGTCCAGCCACGCCGCCCGCGTGGTCACCACACCGTCGAGATTGCCGAGGCGCGCCTCTCCCTCCCAGAAGCAGTGCATCGCGAACGTCGCGCTCCGATGCCGGCTCGCGTCGGTCTCGCGCGCGATCGAACGCAAGTACGGCGGAACCTCGCGCTTCGCGGCCTCGAGCGCCTCGACCATGCGCGTCGCCGTTCCCGACAACGACCACACTCGGTCCCGCCGCGCAATGACGTCTTCACCCTTCGCGTCGAGGTATCGGATCACGGGGTTGTTCCACGCCGGCTCTCCGAACCGACTCAGAAGGTCGGCGTCCTTTCCCTGCCGGTTGTTGTAGACGAGCACGGGAATGAACGCCTCTTCCATCGCCTCGACGACCAGCGGCAGCGACAGCACCCCCTGTCCGAATCCCACGCAGGTGCTGCATCCGGGCACTTCCTGAAACAGGACGAGGACCGGCCGCCCGGACTTCGCCGACTCCTGTCGCGCGGCGTCCAGGTCGCGACGCCATTCCACTCGTCCGAGCTCGGGCGCATCGCCCGCGGCAAGGAACCAGGTGGCGGCCGCGGCGACGATCGTGAAGGAGACCATGGCGATCCTCCCATACGTGATGGTCCTGAGGCCCGTCAACGGGACTCGATGGTAGGTGACGAAGCGTCGCTCGACAACGCCGCGCGGAGGAACACGTCGAGAGCGTCGACGTACGCGCGACCCGTCTTCTGGTAACCGCCGTTGTGATCGCCGGTGAGCTCGAAGAACGTCTTCGGCTCGGGAGCGAGCTCGAACAAGCGCTGGCCATGCGAGAACGGAACGATCTCGTCGCCACGGCTGTGCACGACGAGGATCGGGACCCTCACCCGCGCGATGCGCTCCGCGTTGTCGAGTCGATGGCGCACGAGCGGCCGGACGACGAACAATGGATACAGATCGCGACCGAGATCCGGCAGCGACGTGAAGGTCGACTCGATGATGAGCCCCGCCACCTCGCGCTCCACCGCGATCCACGTCGCCGCCGCGGCGCCCAGCGATCGGCCGAACGCGATGACGCGGCTCGCCGGCACCTTCTTCTGCTCGACGAGGTAGTCGTACGCGGCTTCGACGTCGCGATACATCGCGGTCTCGCTTGGCGATCCCGTGCTCTTCCCGTATCCCTCGTAATCGAAGATCATCACGTCGAGCCCGAGATCGACCAGCAGTCGAATCGAATCGACTCGATGCGAGATGTTCCCGGCGTTGCCGTGGCAGAAGAGCGCGGCGCCGTGTGCGTCCGTCGCCTTCACGAACCAGGCGGCCACGCGCTCTCCTCCCTCGACCGAGAGCGTCACCTCATCGAACCGGAGGCCCGCGTCGGCCGGCGTGCCGTCATAGGCACGGGTGGGGAAGAAGATGAGCCGGCCCTGAAAAAGGTGGAGCAGGACCGTGATGAAGAGCCAGCCTCCCGCGGCGGTCAGGACGAACTTGAGCATGGTCGATCACAGCGCGGCGGAGTCGATCCAGGAACAACCCCACCGTACCGAGCGCGGCGCGAATCGCAAAGGCGCCCTCCCGTCACCTGTCGTCGTTTCCCTGGGAGCATCGCGTTGCCGGCGGGTGACGATACCGACTCGCTTTGTTTCGATCTAACTCGGTGAGTCGACACACTCTGTGAGAGACGATCGATTGGCACAGCGCTTGTGGAGGAGCTTCTCGCCGGCCGCGCGGGCGACCGGTGATCTCCCCGCCTCTCTCGGCGAGGAGGTGAAATCAGTGCGGGCGGACCTAGGGGGGCTCCGGGGTCCGTCCGCTTTTTTTCGTCTCCCGCACCTCCCGCTCTCGATCGGTTGCGTGGACCGCTGCCCGTCGTTTCCGAATCCGCGATCGTTCCCACGCGGTGACGACGGCCCGTTCGCGGTTTGCGCAACAACGAGCGGAGGAAGCGCCGGTTGCGCGAAACGCGCGGATTGGAACGGCACTTGCCAGGACATGCACGCCGGTCGCGCGGGCGACCGGTCACCTCCCCACCTCGACGGTGAAGAGGTGACAAACCTCAACGGGCGGACCAAGGAGGGCTCCGGAGTCCGTCCGTTTCTTTTCCATCGTCGGGGACGCGTCGCGGCGGTTCGGAGCAGACGCGTTCCGGCTCGATCCGCTCGCTTCGAACTTGGTCACGTCGCGGGAGACAGGCGAAGCACTCCGAAGGCCGCGGCACCGAGGGACGAGCCGTGCCGCATGACGGCGGGTCGCCCGCCGAGCGACGTGTAGTCGGCCGCGACGCGAGCGACGTCGTCGATCGCGTCGCTCCTTGCGAGCACGCATACGGTGCCGCCGCTGCCGCCGCCGGTGACCTTGGCGCCGAAGAGACCGCGGGCGGGACCGGCCGCCTTGGCGAGGTCGACCAGCGTGTCGGTGCCGTTCGAGCCGAGCCCGCAGGCGGAGTAGCTCGCGTGTGACGCATGCATCAATGACCCGAGGTCGAGGAGCGTCGCCTCGCTCATCGGAGCGCGGAGCAGCTCGCGGAATCGATGGACGCGCGCGTTCTCGTGGATCGGATGCGCGGCCGGCACACGCACCGCGTAGGTGCGATCGGGATCGACCTCGGTGGCGTCGTCGGTGATGCCCCCGTAGCGCGCCAGGAAATCGCGTCCCTTGATCGCGGTCGGCAGCGCCGCGGCGAGGTCGCACTCGAACTCGACCGCGTCGACGTTCGCGAGGTAGCCGTTCCACCGATCGTCCCGGACCCGCACGCGGCCCGGTCCCGTACGCTCGACGTCGAATCCACATCGATCGGCGAGGATGCGGTAGCCCATGAACGCGCCGATGCGGACGGCTCGGTAGTCCGACCCGGAAACCGCGTGCCGGATGCCAGAGTCGATCCCGGCGAACACGACCTCCGGCGGGACGGCGACCGCCGGCTCGATCCTCATCGGTTGACACACGAGCGCCAGCAGCTCGGCGGCGCGCCCGCACGTCACGGTGATCTGATCCATGATCCCGCACGGCGCGCCGACGACGTAGTTCTCGACGTCCTGGGCGAACACGGCGATCGACTCCGCATCCGGCTCGATGCCGAACCCGCGCGCGACCGCGAGCAGCACGGCCACCTCGAGCGCGGCCGAGGAGCTGAGGCCCTTGGCGACCGGCACGGCGGAGTCGATGAAGATGCGCGCGCCTCCATGGAGGGGGAGCCGGCCTCCCCGCGACAAGGCCGAGAACGCCCCGAGCGCGTAGGCCGACCACGCGCGGCGCGGATCCCGACCCAGCCGCTCGCGGACGGCGTCGAAGTCGTCGCGCGCGACCGCGCCGAACGGGAACGACACGTCGGCGTCGCGGTTCGGGTCGTCGTCCGTGCTCACCACGCGCACCCACCCGTCGTCGGTCCGCTGCACCGCGGCGAACGTCGCCTCGCGAATCGGCATCTCGAGCACGAGCGACCCGCAGTAATCAGCGATGCCGCCCATCACGTCGAGACGCCCCGGCGCGCGCGCCACGACGATCTCGCGGTCGGCCGCGAACAGCCCCCGCGCGATCGCGAGATCGCCGCGATCGATCGAAGCGATCCGCTCGAGGAACGCCGACACGTCGGCCGCCGCTTCGACGTCGCCTTCGATCACCGCGCGCGGCGTCAACCGGGCTCCTTGTAGTGCGTCGCCGCGACCGCGCGCAGCTCGGCCGCCTTCTCCTCCGGACACGTGTCGGCGAGGAAGTTGCCGCCGCCGATCTCGGGGCCGGCGAGGTACTTCAGGAGGTTCCTCTGGCGCAGCGGCGGATGGATCTCGACGTGGAAGTGGAACCCGCGGTGGTCGCCGCCGGCGGTCGGCGCCTGATGCAGCGCCATCACGTACGGGAACGGCGCCCGCCAGAGGTTGTCGAAGCGCACGAACGTCTCCTTCAGGACGTCCGCGAGATCCCGACGCTCGTCCGGCGCGAGGTCGCTCAGGCTCGCGTGGGTGGCGCGCGGGGTGACGTACGTCTCGTACGCGTAGCGGGCGAAGTACGGCAGGAACGCGATCGCACGGCCGCGTTCGACGACGATGCGGCGCCCGTCCTCGCGCTCGGCGGCGAGGACGTCCTGGAACAGCACGCGGCCCGTCTCGTCGAGGTGCCGCCGACTGACGTCGACCTCGCGCGCGATCGTCTGGAACACGAAGTTCGTGGCGTAGATCTGCGCGTGAGGGTGGGGGTTCGAGACCCCGACGACCTCGCCACGGTTCTCGAACATCAACACGTGGGCGACCTCGTCTCGCGCGCCGAGCTCGACGTATTGCCGCCCCAGGACGTCGAGGAACCGGTCGATCTCTTCGACCGACAGCTCGGCGAGCGAGAGGTCGTGCCGAGGCGTGGAGCAAACGACGCGCGCCACTCCCGATGCCGGCCGGTTCCGGTAGATGCCGGCCGGCGTCTCGAGGTCCGTCGGCGCCCGCTCGCCGACGCACGGATGGTCGTTGTCGAACACGTACACGCCGGCGTAGTCCGGGTTCAGGATCCCGCTGACGCGGCGGTTCCTCGGGCAGAACGTACAGTCTGGATCATGCCGCGGCAGCGGCTTCGCCGCCCGCGCGATCGTCTCGCCGACCCACGGACGACTCTGCCGGTGGGCGGCGACGATCACCCACTCCTCGCGCAGCGGATGCCAGCGCTGCTCCCAGGTCAACCGTTCACTCGATCTCGATCAACGACGTCGCCGACCACTGGTCGAACTGGACGACGAGGTGCAGGACCGTCGCCTCCTTCTCCCCCGACGGCCGTAGGTCGATGAGCAGGTGCTCCTTCGGCGCCCCCTCCTTCTCGAACTTGGTCGCAAGCGCCATCGCGCCCTCCGAGATCTCGCGGCTGAACTGCGCGTCCTTCGGATCGAGCACGAGCTCCCACTTCTCGTCCGAGCGTTTGCGCGCGAGCAGGCGATACGTTCCCGCGTCGATCTCGTGGCCGCCGATCTTGACGTCGGCCGTCGTCTCGAGGTGTCCGTTCGCGAGGTGCCACGCTCCTCCCGCCGGCATCTGCTCGAACCCGTCCTTGTCGAAGGACGCCGTGATGTGGCTCACGGCGATCGTCGGCGCGTCGTCGCCGAAACCGAGCGACATCTCGACGCGTTTCGGAAAATGCGGGTGGAACAACGCGAACGCAGACGTGGCGAGCGTCGAGCCGGCGACCAAGGCAAAGAGGACACGGATCCGCATGACCGCTCCGATCGAGAGGGCAGGGCCGACGTCTCGTGTACCCCTGATCCGAGAAAAGCGCAAGGAGGGACGAGACGGCGGCTCGTCCCGCGCTCATTCGGCCTCGCCGGTCCCCGTGACCGTGAGCACCGTCAGCTCCGGCGGCGCGAGAAAGCGGATCCGCGGCGCCTGACCGCGCTCGTGTCCGACGCCCCGGCTCACGTAGACCGAGTTCCCGTTCCGTTCGTGAAGCCCGCCGGCCGCGATGCGGCGCGGCAGCGAGGAGAGCGTGATCGGCGGCCCGAATCCAGGAATGACGACCTGCCCGCCGTGGGTGTGGCCCGCCACGACGAGATCGACGCGCGAGCGAGGCCCGAGCAGGTCGACGGCGTCCGGATGGTGCGCCATCACGATCCGAACGTCGGTCTCGCCCCCCCGCGCCTCCAGTTCGGCGACGGCCGCGCGCGCCGCGGGCGTCCGCTCGTGGCGAGCCAACCCGCAGATCGTGAACGTTCGATCCCCGATCTCGGTCGTGACCGTCTCGTTCTCGAGAAAGCGGATCTTCGTCCCCTCGAGCAGCGGGTCGAGATGGTGCGGAGGGTCCACGTCACCGCGGACGAGGAAGACGCCGCCCGGGGCGTCCAACCGTCGGAGGAGCGCGTTCAACGGCTCCCGCACGGTTCGAAAGCGGGCGGACGTTCCATGGAATAGGTCGCCGGGGATCAGGATGACGTCGGGCTTCTCGGCCTCGATGCGGTCGAACACGTCGCGCTCGTACTCGGTCACCTGATCCGTCTGGAGGTCGGAGAGCACGAGGATCCGTACGTTCGCGCGCCCCGCCCGTGCGGCGTCGACCCCGACCTCCGTCCGTTCGACGCGGAGCGAGACCGGCTCGACGAACCGCGCGTACGCGGCGACGGGAACGAACGAGACGGCGAGGAGCGCGACGACGACCACGGGGCGCGACACCTCGCGCCGGCGAAGGGCAAGGAGCGCGCGCACGCCGCAGATCGGCGCGACGTAGACGAGGCCGTGCCACGCGACGTTGATCATCCCGAACGCTCCGATTCCGATCACGCGGAACAGGACCGCCTTCGAGACGAACAGGACGCCGCAGACGATCAGCAAGATGACGACGTGCGTGAGCCGGAGCGGATCGAGCCCGCCCTCGGGGTTGCCGAAGGTCCGACGGGAGAAGAGGAGATGGTGCGCGATCCAGAGGTCGAACAGCGTCGACAAGGCGAGAACGACCGGAAACAGCGTCGGAGAGTACGCGCCGCCGTAGCCGGTGAAGGGGAGCATGTCGTACAGCGAACGTGGAATCATCGGCGGCGATGGACGTCGGTCACGAGCGAGGCAGACATATTAGGACTTGCGCCTCCATCTCGTACCGCCGTCGCTACGGGCTTTCGACCTTCACCTGCGCGGCGTTCGAGAACGCGGGTGTCGTTCCCAGCGAGAGGGCCTGGAACCACGCCTGGACACCGACGAGGTTCGGCTGGTTCTTGACATGGACCGGGATCCGCGTGAATCCGCTCGCGGCCGCCGGAACGTCGGCCACGATCAGGAACGCGGACGGATCGAGGAGGAAGACGCCGGACAGCCCCGGGACCGTCGCCATCCCCGTGTTCAGCGAGACGAGCAGCAGGAATCGGGTGCCGCCCTCGCTCGCGAGCTGCAGCTCGAAGGTGTCGTCGAGCGCGGTGCGGCCGAGCACCGTGAGGTGAGGCTCCTTCCCGAAGTCGATCAGCTCGAAGTCGTCGACGAGCGCCTCGGTGACCGAGGTGTTGACCGGATCGGCGGCGACGAACCGGAACCGCATCTGGCTCGTGATCGGCAGGATCTCGCCGAGACGCTGCTCGATCGGCGTCCAGACGTTCGGACGCCCGATGACCGTCTCGACGACCGACCAGTTCTGCCCGTCGTCGTTCGACACCTCGATCACGAACGGGTCGTCGACCTTGCTGCACCAATAGAAGCGTTCATACCGGACGCGCGGCTCGACCGCCGCGCTCAGGTCGAAGCGCGGCGACAGGAGCGTCGTCTTGCCGTCGTCGACGTCGTCCTGGCCCGCCGCCGTTCCGTCGTTCCCGGTCACGAAGCAACGCTTGCCCGGCGCCGGCGTCGTGTCGTTCTCGGGCTGCGCCTCGTTCAGGCCCTGCTGGATCCCGATCGGGTCAGCGCGGGTCCACTTGCCGGTGAACGCGTCGTCGCCCGGCACGCCGGCCTGCCAGCCGCGCTCGGTCTCGAACTCGTCGACGGCGATGCGGCGCGGAGTGCCGACGTCGACGAAGCAGGTGCTGGCCGCGGTGCGCCCGTCGAACGTGAGCGTGAGGGTGAACGGCACCCGATCGCCCGGCGCCGCCGTCGGTTCGATGCGAAGCCACGGCCCGCCGGTGGTCACACCCGAAGAAAGCGCCGGCAGCGCGGCCGCCACGCCGGTGGGCGCGAGCACGGTGACGTCCGGATCGGCCGTCGCGATTCCGATCGCGATCGCGTCCGCAGTGCCGAACAGCCCGCGATTCTCGAGCGTGAACCGGAGCTCGACCGTTTCGCCGGGATCGGCGTAGCCGTTCGCTCCATCGACCACGTCGAGGCCGCGCACGATCACGTCGGAACCCGCGATGCGAATCAAGTAGAGCAGCGGTGGCACGTTCTCCTCGGCGACGGCGAGCATTTCGCCGACCGGCGGCCAGAACGACGAACCGACCTCGAATGCCCACGCCTCGGCGCCGCGCACGTGGGACAGATGATCGATCGCGTTGCCGTTCGCGAGCGCGAGCAGGTCGGAGACCGGCCCGTACTGATAGCCGTTCTGCGCGTGGAGCTCGGCCCCGTGCATTTCGTACTGCGCGCGCGCGGGATGGGCGGCGGTCGAGTAGCCGAACGGGTAGAGCATGAGGCCGCCGTGCGCGTGCAGGCTCACGTAGAGGGAGAATCCCTGCGCAGCGGCGAGCTGGTCGATCGCGGCGACCTCGCTCTCGGAGCCCGCGGCCGGCCCACGGTACGCGTCGGAGCACGGATCCGCGCTCGAGCCCAGGTCGTCGACTCCCCACTGATAGGGGTAGTTGCGGTTCAGGTCGACGCCGAAGCAGCTCGACCCGACCGGCCGCCGGTTCTTGCGCCAGAGCCCGCCGCCCGACGGCGCGAGCACCTCGTTGTGGACGTACCCGTCCGGGTTGACGACCGGCACGAACCAGATCTCGCGCCCGTCGACGAGCTCGGTGAGCTCGGGATCGACGCCGTACGACGTCACCAGCCGGTGGAGCAGCAGGAGCGCACACTGCGCCGACACGGGCTCGCGCGCGTGGTGCAGCGCGTCGATGAGGACGCGCGGCTCGGCCTCGCTCTGGTTCGGTTGATCGGAGACCTTGACCGCCCAGATCGTGCGCCCCTGGTGCGTCGTCCCGATCGCGAGCCTCGGCGACACCACGTGCGGAAAGGTCATCGCGTACTGATCGAGCAGCCCCTCGATCTCGGCCAACGTGTAGTACCCGCCCATCTGCCCCTGGCCGAAACCCGGCGGGAGCGACGCGGTCGAGGCGGCCGGGCTCGACCGCGGGCCCGGCGAGCCGGTCCGCTCTCTCTGCCGCACTCGAAAACCGAGCCGATCGAGGAGTCGAAGCTCCGCGGCACCGGCCACGATGTCCACGGAAGGGCCCTCGCCCTCGCCCCCCTCTGGATCCGAGAAATGGACGCAAACCACGTCCAGCGAGAGGCGGGAGATCGTGTCGAGCTCGGCTGGACCGCGAAGGTACACCCGAACCTGGCGGCGCTCTTCGACCGCGTCGGCTCTACCCATGACAGCGACGCAAAGCACTGCCAATAGGAAGATTAACTGACGCACCAGCGCGCACCTCCAGACTTCGCTCCAACTTCTGGATGAAGTCTAACACGCAGATCGGGTTGGGGCCGCGACGCGGGCGCGGCGATCTCTGGCGAGTGCTTCTACTTCCCGCGATGAATCGGAGCGCCGGCTCGCGTACGCGGGGAAGTCGAGGATCGTCGGAAAGGCGCAGGGCTGAGGCGCCGGCTAGACCGCGTCGCCAAGCCCCATGTCGATCTGAAGCGACAGGCGGGCCTTGCCGCACCGGGCAAGCAGCGTGGCGCGCGTGCCGGCGTACTCGTCCTCGGCTCGGACCGCCTCGATCTCGATGCGGTCGCCGTCGAAGGTGACCGCATCCGGCGGTACCGGCGTCGTGACGATCGCACCGAGGTCCTCGCGGATCGCGTCGAACGCCCCATCCCCGCGCCGCAGCAGATCGAGGTCACGCGTGGCCCGGTAGGGCCGATCCGACCAGAGACGCAGGAGCATCGCGCCCTTCAGTACAAAACGTTCGTGCAGGTCCGACACGCCAAGGCGGTAGAGGAACCGCTCCAGGCAATAGGCTGTCAACAGGGTCTGATGATCATCGCCGGTTTCCTTCGCGCGGTTGAGCAGGCGCGCGAGAACGGAAGCAGCGAGGTTCGCCTGTCCGGTCATGCGATCGCGTCCAGATAGGGCTGCATGACGCGGGAGACCCGGCAGATGCGGGCGAAACGAGCCAGGTCGTTGGCGCCGCCGCGGTGCTTGCGGCTGAAGTCGCGCAGCGCTTCGACCGCGACGTCGATGCCCACCTTGTTCCGATACTTGAAGCAGTCGGCGACGGTCTTCGCCGCGGAGTACACGCGGATGACCACGCCCTCAGCGCGGTGCTCTTCGATGCCCTCGGTCAGCGCGGGACCGGAAAAACGCGCGACCCGCAGTCGCGGATAGTCGAGCCGTGGGCGGCGTGCCTTCTCCGCGAGCGCGATCCAGACCTCGGCCGCCGATTGCGTCGTCAGGTCGTGGAACCGCAGGGCGGTGAACAGGCAGAACACGGCGTCGGGCACGCGCTTGGCGACCTGCGCAAGCGTGTGTATCTCCGTGGGCGCATGGCGGGCTGCGACGTAGATCCCCCGCGCCTGCCGAATCACGAGTCCCTCGTTCACGAGGCGAGCCAGTTGGGCGCGAGAGATGCCCTGCGCCTCGAGCTCCCGTGGGCGCGCGAGGCCCATCTTCTCGATCAGCCGAATCGCTCGGTCCTTGCTGGAGGTTCGCATTGCCGAGGATGATACGAAACGTCGGGCGTTATGCACAACCCCCGACGTTTTGCAGCACGCCGTCGAACCCCGAAATGTCGGCACCCGCGTCGAGGTGCCGACATCGGCGTTCAGGCCGGCCGCCCGTGACCTCGGCCAGCATCCGCAGGATGTCCTGCTCGATCCCCCAGATCTCGCCCTCCATCTCCTCGAGCTGGACCCAGAACGAGGTGGCGAGCTGGACCTTGCCCCTCCGTGCCGGAGCCTTGCGGTTGGTCACGACCCACACGTAGGTCGCGATGCCCATGTTGTAGAAGCGCTGCTCGGGGAGCGCGATCAGCGCTTCCAGCAGGTCGTGCTCCAGGATGAAGCGGCGGATCTCGCTCTCGCCGCTCCCGGCATCGCCGGCGAGCGGCGAGCCGTTCATGATGATGGCGATGCGCGAGCCGCCGTCCTTCGGCTCCTTCGCGGGTGCCAGCATGTGCAGCAGGAACAGGAGCTGGCCGTCGCTGATGCGCGGCAGGCCCGGTGCGAAACGGCCCGCCGCGCCACGCTCGTGCTCGGCACCCGCGGCGTCCTCGTCGCGCTTCCAGTCCTTCCCGTAGGGCGGGTTGGCGATCACGTAGTCGAACGTCGTGCCGGCGTGGCGGTCGTTGGAGAGCGTGCTTCCGTAGAAGATGTTGTCCGCATCGCGGCCGGTCGGGTCCTTCATGAACAGGTCGGACTTCGAGATGGGCGATCTTCCGTAGTTGCGGGTCGAGGTTCTCGAGCTTCTTGCCCCACAGCTCGGACTGCTTGCCGAGCACCTTCGCCTTCGTACCGGCGAGCACGCAGTCGAGACGGCGCAGGACGGTCAGCGGCAGGATGACGTCCTGGTACTTCCCACGCTCGAGACTGTCACGGATGAGGTCCGCGACGCCCGCGCGGAAGCTGACGATCTCGTTGTGTTTCACTGAGTTCGCCCTCCGTTCTCGCTCGTGATGGCTGCGTTGTCATAGGGGGCTGTCGAACGCTCCGGTTCAGCAACGAGCCGCGCAGCGCCGTCCGCCGCATGCTGTTGTTCGCCCGCGAGTCACAGGCGCGCGACTACCCTTCCGAGAATCCGATCTCTCGACAACGACCCGAAGTGCCGGGAATCCACGGCTACGTCACGGTTTGACCCAAGGACGAAGTACGAGTTTCCCGGTACCGTGAACTCCATCTCGTCATCAAGCCTAGAGTTGGCGGGATCGAATGAAACGTACACATCGGGACCGCTGCCTCGTTCGATCTGGATCATCGGACCAAGGCGCCCGCGTCGGATCTGTGTTTCGTCTTGCGGCTTTACGTTGAGGTACTCAAGCATGACGCCATCAACTGTCACTCGTTGCCCACACAAGGTGACGTCCGCCCCCGGCCCCGCAATCACTCGCTTTATCGTGAGCAGGTCGTTGTCGAGTCTGCACAACACAACGTCACCCGGGACTGGATCGGCCAGCCTGGCCAGCCGCGAGCTGAAATAGGGGAGAGAAGGCTGCCCATCGCAGCCAGGGCACCGCGCGTTGCCCCGGACCGAGACTTCGATGATCACGTCGGCGCCTTCGAATCGGCAGCGCAGGACAGAGAGACGGCGGTACGGCAGGACGAAGCGGAGTAGAGTGGTCGCGCGCATCGGGCTCGCTCGTGATGAGGGGTGTGAACAACCACCATCATGTCGAGAACGGTGCGCAACTTCTTCCCCTTCCCGAACTTGCCTTTAGCCTTGATCAACGCCATTCGTCACGCGGTTCGGTGTGCTCGGCCTCCCACCAACATGTCAGGAGAGCCCGAATCTAGCTCGCCGGCCCGACAACGACAAGGAGTCCGGGGCGTCGCTCCGCCCGGCGACGCAAAGGTCCTCACGGGCCTTGCCCGCCGTCCCTGGTAGAATCTCTCGCAACCGTTTACGGGTCGGGATGGGAAACGCCGACAATCGCCGATTCTCTCGCGAGGACAAAGGAGCTTCGATGGCCGGCTTCGATTCGAGCACGTGGATTGCGCGGCCTCCGGCCGAGGTCTTTGCCTACGCGACGGACCTGCGGAACGCGACCGATTGGATCCCTGAATTAACCAAGGTCGAACTCGTGACCGAAGGCCCGATCCGCCCGGGATCGCGATTCCGCGAGACGCGCAGGGTGAAGGGACGAGAACACTCCGCGATCATCGAAGTGACCGAGCATCAGCCGCACGGACCGCCGTTGCGGCATGCCGGGACCAGCCGCGTGGCCGGCGTCGAGGCAACGTATCGGTACACGTTCAACCCCGAGCGGGACGGCACGCGTGTCGACCTCGCCGCATCCGTACGCGCACTCGGCTTCTTCGGTCGATTCCTCGTTGGAATGGTGGCCCGCGCGATGGAGAACATGGACGGCGATCAGCTCGAACGCCTGAAGGTCGCGGTCGAAGCGCGACCGCGAGCCTGACGGGCTCCGTCCGATCCGACGCGCGACCAACGCCGGAGTGCCGTCGACTCCGGCCGAGACCTTCAGCCGCGGACGCGAGTCCCCAGCGCGCCGAGTGCGACCCGCTCTTGTTCGCCGCTGGTGAGGTCCTTCAACGTGACCTCACGGTTCTTCCACTCGTCCGCCCCGACGATCACGGCGTAGCGTGCGTTCACGGTGTTGGCGTACTGCAACTGCTTGCCGAGCTTCGCCGGCTCGGGGTAGATCTCGACGACGACGGCGTCTTGGCGCAGCCGCGTCGCGACCTCGACGATGGTGCTCGGCTCGACGTCCATCCACGCGACCATCACGTCCGGCCCCGTGCGAAGGTCGGGGTACATGCCGCGCTCGGTCATCACGAGGATGATGCGCTCGAGACCGAGCGAGAACCCGACGGCGGGGATCTGTCGCTTGCCGAACATTCCGACGAGGCCGTCGTAGCGGCCGCCGCCGCCCAGGCTGCCCGCGAGGTCGGACACGGTCGCCTCGAAGATCGGACCGGTGTAGTACGACAGGCCGCGCGCGAGCGACGCGTGGATCGCGAGGTGCGTTCCCGCCGCGTTCGGCCGCGCGATCGACACGAGCTCCTCGAGCTGCGCGAGGGCGGCGCGACCGGAGTCGTCCACCGCGTCGCGCAGGCGCGCGATCGTCGACTCGTTCGTGTCGGCGTCGCCGCGTCGCGTCAGCTCGAGCATGCGTCGCCCGGATGACGCGCCGATGCCGCGGGCTTCGAGCTCCTGTGCCACGCCGTCCTCGCCGATCTTGTCGAGCTTGTCCAACGCGACGAGCGCCGTCGCCTCGAGGGCGAGGTCGATCCCCGCCGCGCGGATCACCGCGCGCCGGAGCTCGCGGTGGTTGACGTGGAGGACGAAATCCTCGAAGCCGAGCCGCGCCAGCACGTCCGCGACGGCGCCGCAGACCTCGACCTCGGCGAGGAGCGAGGTCGTACCCGTCACGTCGACGTCGCACTGGTAGAACTCGCGAAATCGCCCCCGCCCGGGACGGTCGGCGCGCCACACCGGCTGGATCTGATAGCGCTTGAAGAACCGCGGCAGGTCGCCGTACTGCGCGACCACTCGAGCGAGCGGGACCGTCAAGTCGTACCGGAGCCCTTGGTCGGCGAGCTCCTCTTCGCGGACCGGTCGGCCTTCGCGGGCCGCGGCATCCGTCACCCGCGACAGCGCCTCGCGTCGGTGCAGCAGGCGGTAGAGAAGCTGATCGCCCTCGTCACCATACTTGCCGAGCAGGACCGACAGGTTCTCGATCGATGGGGTCTCCAGCGGTTGGAACCCGTACGACTCGTACACGCCGCGAACGATCTCGACGACGTGGCGCCGCCGCGCGACGTCGTCGGGGAGGAAGTCGCGCATCCCGCTCGGAGGTTTGGTGCTGACCTGACTCATCGCTTCTTCGTACCAATTCCACCCGGTGAAAACAGGCTCGGGGCGAACGGCGACCGGAAAGTCTCTCGCCCCGCGGGGATGGCTGGCAGAATGTCCGGCCCGTTTCCAGGACCCGACGTTTTCGAGGAATCAGAGGACCGGACCATGACGAACTTCAACAATCTGATCCGCAGCATCCTCCAGTTCGAGCCCGACTCGCAGGTCGCGCTCGACACCGCGCTGATCGAGATCCTGACGAAGTTCCACGCCGACACCGGGACGATCCACCGGCTCGACGCCGGACGCGGCGTCCTCGTGCTGAAGGCGCAGAAGGGCCTTCCTCCGGAGATCGAGAAGCTGACGCGCGAGATCCCGATCGGAAAGGGGATCGCCGGCGAGGCGGCGCGGACCGGCGAGCCCGTCACGATGTGCAACCTGCAGACGGACGCGAGCGGCATCGCGAAGCCGGCCGCGAAGAAGACCGGGATGGGCGGCTCGCTCTGCGTGCCGATGAAGCGTGGCGACCGCGTCGTCGGCACGCTCGGCATCGGCACGCGCCGGGAGTACACGTACTCGCCCCGCGAGACACGCGACCTGCTCTCGGTCGCCGAGGTGTTGACCGAGACTCTCGCACCGCAGCCCGAGACCCAAAGCGCCTAGTGGTGTGATTCAGAGTTGTTGACGTTTCTCCGGGGCCCTCGTCATCGCTTGCTGCGTTGCTCCTCCTCGACGTATCTCGAATACGCGGTCGTCGTCGCGCCTTGCCAGCGACGACGATGACCTCCGGATAATCCA